>NZ_CDRNXF010000006.1:0-25684 GCF_977018685.1 Velazquezella soli | reverse complement strand
TGCTGATAGCAAGCTGCATGTAAATTGTTTATAAATACATATCTGCTAGCTTTCTGCTAATTAGCAGATTTGGAGATGCTTCATGCCAGTCATTTCATTCGTATCGAGCAAAGGTGGAGTTGGTAAAACAACATCTGCTGTCGTGCTCGCTGGGGAGTTCGCGGCGGCCGGTCGCAGTGTGGTCTTGATTGACGCCGACCCCAACCGCCCGCTTGAAGCCTGGGCCCGTCTGAAAGGGACGCCGGACACCCTCCAGCTTATGATTGATGATTCAGCCGAGACTATCATCGATACGATCGAGGAGGCCCGGGCAAATGCTGATTTTGTTATCGTTGACCTGGAAGGAACCGCCACCGACCGAATTGGTTTTGCGATTGCCCGTTCTGATCTCGTTTTAATTCCGCTCCAAAGCTCTGTTCTTGACGCGTCAGAGGCCGCTAAGTCCGTGAAGCTGGTTCACCAGATGCGGAAGGTTGCTAATCGGGAGATTCCTTATAGGGTTTTCTTCACGCGCGTCCCGCCCGCTATTCGCGAACGAACCGCTCGCGATATCGATCGACAGTTTTCCGACGCGGCAATCCCGGTCTTGCCTGCAACTCTGATCGACCGCGCTGCTTACCGGGCACTGTTTTCTCTCGGCGGAATACTTCACGATCTGGAACGATCCGATGTGTCGGGATTGGAAAGCGCCAAAGAAAATGGTCGGGAATTTGCCCAAGCGGTTATCAACGTTTTGAAAGGAGAGGGTGCATGAGTAGCGAAGATAAGAAGCGCGCGACCCTCGATTTTGGAAATCTGAACAACACACCAGCACCGCCTGTCGACAATGATGCTGTGAAAGCTGCCACCAGAGCCGCTGGTTTCCGAGAAACGCCCAAGGCTACAGCTTCCGAAGCAGCAGCCCCCATTCGAGCTACCCGTAGAACTCGTCGAAAAACAGGACGTACAGAACAATTCGCCACACGCCTTCGCGCAGATACGATCGAGGCGATTTACAATTATGCGGATCAGCATGAGATCACGTTGGCCGAGACCATCGAGCGCGCAATCGCTGCTCTTAGGGATGATGCGAAGGGACGCTCTTGAAGTGTAACGCTTGGTGTTATATTTAAGGTGTAGGAAGTGTCGTGAGAGTTTTTAAAAACGGTTGGTTTCAGAAGTTTGCCCGGAAAGAGAAAATCTCTGACGCGATGCTTTGTGAGGCTGTTGCGCGCGCCGAACGCGGCCAGATTGATGCCGACCTAGGGGCTGGCCTCATTAAGCAGCGCGTTGCTCGGCCCGGCGCTGGTAAGTCTGGCGGATTCCGGACACTGGTTTTCTTTCGAGCGCAAACGAGAGCGGTCTTTGCGTTCGGGTTTGCGAAGAGTGATATGGCCAATCTCGATGCTGGGGATGAGGCTTACATGAAAAAGGCCGCGAAACTCGTCTTGGGATTTACAGACGCGCAAATGAAAGCGGAAGTCGATACGGGGCGAATGTTAGAGGTGAAATGCGATGACAAAGACTTACAAGAGTGAGGCAATGGCAGCCGTCCATGAAATGATGGAGGGATTTTTCGAGTCCGGCGCGATCGACAAACAGACGATGCGTGAATTTGATGAAGGTTGCCTGACAACAGTAGAGGCGCTGACTCCGGAGGAAATTCGCACTATCCGTGAGCGCGAAAGTATCTCGCAGCCCGTTTTCGCCCGCTATCTCAACGTCAGCAAGGGGCTGGTTTCGGATTGGGAACGCGGCGTTAAAAGGCCAAGTGGTCCGGCGCTCCGTTTGTTAACGGTTGTCCGGAATAAAGGCTTGCAGGCGATTGCTTGATTGTGCGGCGGGAGCCGCACCAGGCCCGGAGGCGAATGCTCTTATCCAAATTGGGCTGTAGAGAGCCGGAGGGCCTTTTATGACAAAGCCCCGGCGTTCAGCGCCGGGGACCGTATTGAAGCTCTTCAGTGTACCGTTGGTTTCGGCGCAGAGAGCATTTTGACCGCCATTTTCACGACTTTCCGAAACTTTCGCCAATTAGGTAAATTCTGCTCATTCACCCTTTCCTGAATTGCAGATAGCACCCAACCTACACAAGCATCATCCTCTACAGCTCTGTAAGCATCCGAGCGCGCGAAACATGCAAGGATACGAGGCCGAGCATCACCATTCTCTTTCGGGATGTTGGCGATCAGCTCCTGTGCTTCGCGGTAGGCATCGGCCATATACTGGCGCTTTTCCGGACCACTTTGCGCAATCATGCCGAAAGTCCATTCCAGCGTTTTGAACATGGCCTCAGCTTCCTTAACTGCATCGTCACTCATGCCGGATCAAAAGCCCCGCTGAACTCAGGATCTATATAATAGGCGAGCTTGCCGGCGACGATCGGTCGTTGGCCGGCGAGGAACAGCAGTTGCCCTTGCGCTGGCAGGTTGCGTACTTCGTCGGGAGTGAGCAGCGGTCGGGCCGTGTGTTGCTGGCTGTAGGAGATCCCGGATTTTTCGGAATCGAGAGCGCGAGCCATGGTCTGGAAGACGACTGTTTCCTGTCCTAGCAGATCAGACACCAGCCGGGCGCTGTCGTGATCGTTGACGCCGAAGACCTGAAGCACGCCAGCGTTTGAGAGGAAGGTGCCAGCGCGCTGTCCGTAGGTGGCGCGCAGCTGGTGGACATCTTGCAGTATTGGCCAGAGCTGGACGCCGTAACCCGCCATGAGGCCCATGGCACGCTCGACGGGAGCCAGGTGGCCGAGTGCGGCGAACTCATCAAGCAGGTAGAGAACCGGCACGGGTGGTTTTGCCGGATCACGGGCCATGTCGAGCAGGCTTTGGCTGACAAGCAGGCGCAGCCAGCGTGAATAGGTGGACAGACGATCGGGCGGCAGGACAAGGAACACCGTCGCATTGCCGTGCTTGAGATCGGCAAAGCGGAAATCGGACCTGCTTAGCGCCGTTGTCATGCGCGGGCTGTCGAGGAAATGGGTATGGCGCTGCGCGGCTGACAGCACGCCTGCGGCCTCGCGATCGGATTTGCCAAGGTGGCGATTTGCGGCTCTGGCGATCAGGCCGCCCGCCTCGTCGGAGTCCTGCATGCGCTTGAGCAGGGCGGCGAATGTCTCCGGAGCGACCGTGAGATATTCGCGTAGCGTGCCGAGGTGACGCCGGCCGGGAGATTCGACGGCGACGATCTTGAGCAGAAGGCCGGCAATAAGAGCCTTTGCTTCCTCATTCCAGTGCGCCTCACCCGCCATGCCTGGTTCATCGAACACGAGGGCGTCGGCCAAGGTGCTGGCGTCTTCAGCGACATCGAGGCTGGCCGGATCGAGCGTGTCGAGAGGATTGAACGCGGCCGAGCGCATGCCGGTGACGCCGAAGGGGTCGATGACATGGACCGGCCCGAACTTTTGCCGCGCGCGGCCAGCGATTTTTGCATTCTCTCCCTTGGGGTCGATGCAGATCACGGAGCGGTCGGCGGTCAGCAGGTTCGGGATGATGGTTCCGACACCCTTGCCGGTGCGCGTCGGGGCCATGGTGAGAAGATGTGCCGGCCCGTCATAGCGCATGAGGTTTTTCGACTTCGGATCGCGGCCGATCAGCAGGCCGGTATCGGATCGGGTGAGGGGAGCGATTTCCTTGTTGGTGGCAAAGCGGGCCGAGCCGTGCGTATCGTCGGCCATGTCCCCGAAGTGGATAATCAGCGGATTGGTGATGACGCGGAAAACGATCCAGACGAGGACTAGTAGCGTCACGAGATCGAGCGCGAGAAACGGAACGCTGCCGACGCCGAAGCCCATTTGCTGAAGCGCGAACCGGCCGCCGAAGCCGACGACGAACAGCGCCATGACGAGGAGGAAGAGAACCCCAAGCAGCGGCTTCCAGATTCGGAAGGGAGCCGTCAGCAGAGAAACGAATGCCCATAGCGGATCACGGGCGGCAGCACGCAACATGTTCTTGAAGGCGGCCCATGCAAGCGTTGCCCGACTCATGAGGCGGCCTCCGTGCTGTTGCTATTCTCTGCCGTGTTCGCCGGCTCCGGCCCGAGCAGATCGGCAAAGAGCGCCTTGTCATTGTCGCGGGTTAGGAAGCCGGGCAGCTCGCGGCGCAACCAGTCACCGAGGCGCTTGGTGAATTCCGGATCGTTAGTGTTTTCGAGACGATGCAGCACAAGAGCGCCGAGCAGTACCTTGCGGCGTGTGTCGTTGGCGCGATCTTGTTTCGAGAGCCTGGCTTTCAGCGCCGAGCGCTGCGCATCCAGCTCAGCCAGGCGCTGTTCGATGGACTTCCTTGCCACGGTTGATCCTTTCACTTCGTTGCGGGAGCGGCCTTGAGCTTGACCATGATGATTTTCGGATGATCGCCGGTGCGCTCAATGTCCACGAGGCCGGACGCCTCGACCAGCTCGGAGAGGCGCGCGAAGCCATAATTGCGGGCGTCGAAATCCGGAGCCTGTTTCGCCAGATGGCCGCCGACACGCGCGAGATTGGCGCGGCCGTCTTCCTCAGTGGAAGCGGTCACGGCCTTCGCAAGCATTTCGAGCGCGCCTTTATCGAGTGCCGGTTTTACCAGCGCAGGTTTGGCGGCGGGCAATGCAACTTCTGCCGTCACAATGGACTGCCGCGCTTTCCGCTCTACGGCAATAGCCGCCGCTTCCTGCTCTGGTGCCGTGGCGTTCAGCACGTCGAAATAAACGAACTTGTCGCAAGCCGTGATGAACGGGCGAGGGGTCTTGCGTTCGCCAAAGCCATAGACCGTCACGCCCTGTTCTCGCAGCCGCGATGCAAGTCTGGCAAAGTCGCTGTCGCTCGATACGATGCAGAAACCGGAGAAGCGTCCTGTGTAAAGCAGGTCCATGGCGTCGATGATCATCGCGCCATCCGTCGCGTTCTTGCCCGTCGTGTAAGCGAACTGCTGCACCGGTTGAATGGAGTGCTCAAGAAGGCACTCTTTCCAGCCTTTGAGGTTGGGGCCTGTCCAGTCGCCATAGATGCGCTTGACGCTGGCGACACCGTAGTTGGCAATCTCGGCAAGCAGGCCCGTGACGATCTTCGGAGAGGCGTTGTCGCCATCGATCAGTAGAGCAAGCGTTGCAGTCGTCTCATTCGCCATGCTTTTCTCCAGCTTTTCATGTTTGTGTGCACACTAGACAAACATGAACGTTTCACAAGACTTTGCGTACCGCTGATTGTCATGGTCCACAACGCTCGCTTCAATGCCCCTTTTTTACCGGTGAAATTTTTTGGAAAGATGGTTCCGCGAGCGCCATACCGTGGCCGATTGAGCGGAGCGATTGAGGCTACCAAGGGCGCACTTACGACTTGCTGCGCAAGTCAGTGCTCTGTATCCTCTCTTGGAATTCGAGGATGTCGTTTGGCGATCTACCATCTCAGCGCAAAGCCAATCTCGCGATCGTCCGGTCGCAGCGCCGTAGCATCGGCGGCTTATCGTTGCGCCGTTCGCCTGACGAACGAACGCGATGGCCTTGTGCATGACTTCACTCGCAAGCAAGGTGTAGAGCATACCGAGATCGTCCTTCCGGAAGGCGTTTCGGCCGATTGGGCTTTGGACCGTTTGACCTTATGGAATGCGGCCGAGCGTGCCGAAAACCGGAAAGACGCTCGTGTCGCCCGCGAATTCGAGATTGCGCTTCCGCATGAGCTATCGGCGGAAGGGCGGTTGAGGGCAACGCAGACCTTCGCTCAGGATTTGGCGAACCGGTATGGCGCAGCGGTGGATTTTGCGATCCATGCGCCGCATGAGCAGGGCGATGTTCGAAATTATCATGCGCATGTGATGATGACGACGCGGGCGGTCTCGGAAGAGGGATTGCGCGACAAGACCAATCTTGAGCGAAAGAATGCATGGTTGTTGGCGAACGGTATCGCTACCACCGACATGCAGCTCCGGGAAATCCGCCAGTCGTGGGAGCATATCGCCAACAAGCAGTTGATGCGTGAGGGTCTGGATATTCGCATCGACCATCGTTCGCATTCCGAGCGTGGACTTGAGATCGAGCCGACCGAGCATATGGGCGTGCATGCCACGCAGATGCTGCGCCAGGGGATGGAGGTCGAACGATCGCGGCTGGACGAAGAGCAGGCGCAGCGCAACGCCGAACTGATCCGGGAAAAGCCAGAGCAGGTTTTGACGCTGATCACCGGCGAAAAGAGCGTGTTCGATCGGCACGACATTGCGCGGACTTTGCATCGCTACATCAACGATGACGCGCAGGCCTATCAGAATGCGTTTGCGCAGGTGATGGCCTCGCCGGCGCTGGTGATGCTTCAGGCCGAGCAGAAGGACGCGCAGACCGGCGAGGTTTTGAAAGCGCGCTATTCGACGCGGGAAATGTGCGAGACCGAAAGCAGCATGATGCAGGCGGCCGAGCGCTTGCACCAGGCGCAGAACCATGGCGTCGATCGGCGGCATGTCGTCCGCGCGATCGGGCGGCAGGATGCCGCCATCCAGAAAAGTTCTGGCGATGTTTCGGCTCGGCTTTCAGACGAGCAGCGCCAGGCGATCGAATATGTCACGGGGCCGGAGCGCATTGCTGCTGTCGTCGGATTCGCCGGCGCTGGCAAATCCACCATGCTCGCAGCCGCCCGTGAGGCATGGGAGGCGCAGGGCTACAAGGTTCATGGTGCGGCACTGGCCGGCAAGGCGGCCGAAGGGTTGGAGGAGAGTTCAGGCATCCAGAGCCGTACTCTGGCGTCATGGTCCCGCGGTTGGGAAAACGACCGCGGCACGATCGGCCGCGGCGACGTGTTTGTCATCGATGAGGCCGGCATGGTGGGAAGTCGCCAGCTCGCCCGCTTCATTGGGGAGGTGGAGCAGCGCGGCGCGAAGATCGTGCTTGTCGGAGACCATCAGCAGCTACAAGCGATCTCGGCCGGCGCACCGTTCCGCATCCTTGCCGAACGTCTCGGCCATGTTGAACTGTCGGAAATCCGGCGTCAGCGTGAGGGCTGGCAGCGGGAGGCGTCGGTAGCCTTTGCCACGCATCGGACGGCCGAGGGGCTGGCTGCCTATCGGGATAACGGAAACATCAGTTTCGCGGACACCGGCGACGAGGCGCGGGCGGCGATCGTGCAGGACTACCTTGCCGACCGTGACGCACGGCGCGGTAGCGATCAGCGTCCGGACGGCACCCGGGTTGCCATGGCGCATCGCCGCGCCGATGTGCGGGCGATCAATCAGGACATTCGTTCCGGCCTTCAGGAGCGCGGTGAGCTGGCCCGAGGTGAAGAGAACGGCGCACTGACTTTTCAGACCAATGACGGCAAGCGGGAGTTCGCACCGGGCGACCGGATCGTGTTCCTTGAGAACAATCGCGACCTCGATGTGAAGAACGGGATGCTTGGCACCGTCGAGCATGTCGAAGCCGGCCGCATCATTGCGCAGCTCGACGGCCGGGGCGGCGATAGCGTCAGCATTCCCACCGACAGCTATCAGGCGATCGATCACGGCTATGCGACCACCATCCATAAAAATCAGGGGGCGACGGTCGATCGCGCCTTTGTGCTGGCGTCCGCCACCATGGACCAGCATCTGACCTACGTCGCCATGACCCGGCATCGCGACGGCGTGCAGCTCTATGCCGCGCAAGACGAGTTCACCAATGCCGGCCGGTTGGTCGAGCACGGGACCGCGCCCTATGAGCATAATCCCGAGGCTCGCGAGAGCTATTTCGTGACGCTCGAAAACGACAAAGGTGAACAGCGCACCGTCTGGGGCGTCGATCTCAAGCGTGCCCTGCAGGAAGCTTCGCCCGAGATCGGGGACAGGATCGGCCTGCAGCATGAAGGGGCCACTCCTGTCACGCTTCCGGACGGCACACAGACCGAACGCAATTCGTGGCGTGTCGTGGAGGGCGGCGAGCTGGCCTATCAGCAGCTCGAAAGCCGCCTGTCGCGTTCCGGCGCGAAGGAAACCACGCTGGATTATGTCAGGGATTTTGCCGAGCGGCGGGGGATCGCGGAGCGTTTCGGCGTCAGCAGCGAGATCGAGGTTGATCGTGCTGCAATGCAACGTCAGGATCAACGCTCCCCTGCGCCCCATCTCGCACGGGAGCATCAGGACCGGCTTGCGGTCGAGACAGGCGTTCATGATGAGCGACTTCGATCGCAGGCCGGTCCTGAGCACGGTCGCGTAGATTCTACCCAGGATAATCCCGGCCGAGACTCTGGCGACGATCGACAGCGCCAGCGGCTGACCGAGAAGTCAGAGCCACTTGTGCCGGCGATCACGCGCCATGATCTCAGCGTCGAGCATGTTGCCCGCGAAAAGGCGATGTCCGTCTTCGAACAGCGGTTTGAGGCCGTGGAGTCGGTGGCACGGCATGTTTTCCGCGATCCGGTCGAGGTCGCGGGCCGCCTGAAGGCTGCCATCATCGAGAAGGAAGGCAATGGCAAGGTGATGGCGAAGGCCATGGCCGAGCAGCCCGAGCGGTTCGGGGAACTACGCGGCAAATCAGGTCTGCTTGGTGACAACAAGGAACGGAAGGCCGCCCTGTATTATGCGAAAGCGGTTGCCACGCATATAGGCAGTTCTGCTGAAGGGTGGGAGTGGCGTCTGGCAGAGGAGCGAAAATCCGAGCAGTGGCAGCGCGAAAAGCGTGATGTCGTCGAGGTTCCAGGCCTCTCGCCGCGTAGCGCCGAAATTATCGCTCAAGTCGAGAAGACGCCGATCGAGAAACGCGGCCAGTTTATCAATGAGTTGCGATCGTCTCCCGATGGCCAGATCGCGCTCGAGGAAGCCAGGCTGGTCGCCAATGCGCTCACGCGCCGGTTCGGTCATTCCGATCCTCGTAACTTTGCCAAGGAGCTTGAGCAGCATCCAGAGCTGGCGAAGCAGGCTGAGCAGATCAAAACCATTGCCCGCATGGTCGATCGGACGCGTATGGCCGAGCTGACCCATGAACACACCTTGAAGCAGCAGCTTACCCGATCAAAAGGACTTGGCCTAAGTCGATAATTCAAACTGTGGCTAATTGCCTGTCTCCTCCATGGAAAAGTTGTCGAGTGTCGATTATCACTATAAGCGTTTTGGCATTGAAGTTTATTGAGAACGTCGTATGCATCCAGGAACAGTAGTTCGACAGGATTGCCTTGAAAAGTATGGGCTTAGCGTTACTGACGCAGCTCGCGTGCTTGGCGTTGATCGGCAGACTCTCAGCAATTTGTTGAACGCCAGATCAGGTATCTCGCCAGAGATGGCTGTCCGGCTTGAAAAAGCATTTGGAACGCCCGCGCGCGAATGGCTTCTGCGCCAGCTTGATCATGAGTTAGCAGAGGTGATGCGTCGGGCAAATAAGATCAAGGTTGAGCCTTTCCGGTTGGGTCCATCGGAGGCAGGGGGAAGTACATGAACGCGGTCGAAATTGAAGAAGCCATATCGGCGCTGGCGGAGCGGCCGTTCGATGCCGACGAATTTCCATATGCGTTCCTTGAGGCCTTCGGAAACAAGGAGACTACCCTGAAGCGCTTGCGCAAAGGTGAGTCCAACAAATCCGACCTTGGCGGCGTTCTCCAGACGAACAACATTCACATTGCCACCTGTAATCCCGGCAACGTGACTCGCACGCTGGAGGCATTGAAGACGAGCCCGGCTACGGCGCGGGCGAAAGCGCGTTTCGTGCTGGCGACGGATGGTGATCTGTTCGAAGCTGAAGACCTTACGACTGACGATGCGCCGATCTCTTGCGCCTTCACGGATTTCCCGAACCATTTTGGGTTTTTCTTGCCGTTGGCTGGCATCACGACGGTCAAGCAGGTGCGCGAAAGCTCATTCGACATTCGGGCAACCAGCCGGTTGAACCGGCTTTATGTCGAGCTCCTGAAGGATAATCCCGAATGGGGAACGGCGCAGCGCCGGCATGACATGAACCATTTCATGGCACGGCTGATATTCTGCTTCTTCGCTGAGGACACCGAGATTTTCGACAGCGGAGCTACATTCACGTCGGCGATCGAGACGATGAGCGCCAAGGATTCGTTGAACACCCATGAGGTGATAAGCGAATTATTCCGTGCCATGAACACGAGAGCGGAAGCACATGCCGCCACCGGTGTTCCACGCTGGGCAAGCCGCTTTCCTTATGTGAACGGGGGGCTGTTTTCGGGTAGCACCGATGTGCCGCGCTTCAGCCGCATTGCTCGTTCTTACCTACTGCATATCGGAAGTCTCGACTGGAAAAAGATTAACCCGGACATTTTTGGATCGATGATCCAGGCGGTGGCCGATGACGAGGAGCGTGGCGCACTCGGCATGCACTACACCAGCGTGCCGAACATCCTCAAGGTGCTCAATCCTCTCTTCCTCGATGATTTGCGTGAGAAGCTGCATGAGGCCGGCGACAATGCGCGTATGCTGCTCAACCTCCGAAAGCGTATGTCGAAGATCCGTGTGTTTGATCCAGCCTGTGGATCAGGAAATTTCCTCGTCATTGCTTACAAAGAAATTCGAGCCATTGAGGCGGAGATTAATCGCCGTCGTGACGAGCCCGACCAACGCACAGAAATTCCGCTGACAAACTTTCGTGGTATCGAACTGCGCGATTTTCCAGCCGAAATCGCGCGCTTGGCGCTCATCATCGCCGAATACCAGTGTGATGTGCTGTATCGTGGCCAGAAGGAAGCGCTCCGCGACTTCCTGCCACTAGACGCCCAAAACTGGATTACCTGCGGAAACTCGCTGCGACTTGATTGGCTAAGTATTTGTCCGCCTACTGGTAAGGGAGTTAGGCATCAATCAGATGATCTTTTTGGATCTCCAGTTAAGCAAGCTGAAATTGAATTTGAGAATGAAGGTGGAGAGACTTATATCTGCGCTAATCCCCCTTATCAGGGGAGCGTAAACCAAACGACTTTGCAAAAGGAGGATATGGCACGAATTTTTTCGTCAATTTTTCCGAAATATAAAGATTTAGACTATGTAGCGGCCTTTATGTTTAAGGCCGCGCAGTTTAATCGCCTTACAGGGTCTGCATCTGCATTTGTTACTACAAACTCCATAACGCAAGGCGAGCAGGTTGGAATGTTGTGGCCTCTAATATTTGGTGAGGGAAACGTTATAAATTTCGCTCACAAGTCTTTTCTTTGGAGTAATCTTGCTAGCAACAAAGCGGCGGTAACCTGTATAATTGTTGGTCTTTCTACAATTAGGCCACCTCTATCTAAGTTGTTTTCTGCGGATATGGTTCAAGAGGTTCCTATCGTAGGGCCATATCTTGTCTCTGGTTCGCAAAATATCGTCGTAAAGCGGAACGTGCCGCTCCATCCACTTTCTCGAATGGATTATGGAAATAAGCCTACAGACGGCGGGAATCTAATCCTATCTCCCGAAGAGCGTGCACTGTTATTGAGTGAAGCGCCGGAATCTCATAAGTGGATTAGAGAGTACATAGGATCTCAAGAATTCATACGAGGTACACGTAGGTACTGCTTGTGGATAGAAGACGATCATATTAGTGCCGCCCGTGCAGTTCCGAGCATTAATCGAAGAATTGAAAAGGTGAGGCAGCTTCGTTCAGAAAGCCGTGGCCAGCAAGCCAATCAAAATGCCAGAACATCTCATAGATTTGTTTTCTCGCCGCACACTAATGGTGTCAGTATAGTTGTTCCTCGCCATTTTTCAGAAAGGCGTGAATATGTTACAGCTGGGCTTCTGAATGGAGAGGTTCAGGTAATAGCGGATTCTGCCTCTGCGATATACGATGCAAATCTCGTGGATTTTTCGGTCCTTTCTTCCAAATTGCATATGGTTTGGGTTGATACCGTCGCAGGAAGGATAAAGACAGATTATCGTTACTCTAGTACCCTAGTTTGGAACACGTTCCCGGTTCCCGCTCTTACAGAAAAAAATAGAGTGGATCTTACCAGATGCGCTGAAGATATTCTTCTTGCTCGGGAGGCTCATTTCCCGGCTGCGATTTCTGAGCTTTATGATCCAGAGACCATGCCTGAAGATCTTCGTGCGGCACATGATCGTAACGATGAAGTGCTTGAGCGGATTTACATCGGCCGTCGGTTTAAAAATGATACAGAACGGCTCGAAAAGCTGTTCGAACTCTATACGAAGATGTCCGCCACGCAGGGGACAAGATTGAAGGCAGGGGCGCGCGCTTGACCAATAGTTCTATTAAATCAGTTCCTTCTGTTTCAGTTGCGTATGCAAGCAATGGTAGCTCCACGAAGGCCAATGAGTTCGGAATGCGCCCGATGCAGGAGCGTGTATTTGAAAAGCGTGGCGAGCAATATTTACTCATCAAGTCGCCGCCTGCCTCGGGTAAGAGTCGAGCGTTGATGTTTATCGCGCTCGATAAGCTGACAAACCAAGGCATAAAGCAGGTCATCATCGTCGTGCCGGAAAAATCCATCGGCTCCAGTTTCCACGACGAGCCGCTTAGCAAGCATGGTTTCTGGGCCGACTGGAGCGTCGAGCCGAAGTGGAATCTCTGCAATGCTCCGGGTAACGACAATGGCGGCAAGGTCAACGCGCTCGGAGTCTTCCTTGAAAGTGGAGACAAGGTGCTGGTCTGCACCCATGCGACCTTCCGCTTCGCTGTCGACAAGTTCGGGATCGAGGCCTTCGATGATCGACTGATCGCGGTAGACGAATTCCACCACGTCTCGTCCAACCCCGACAACAAGCTCGGCCTGCATCTGGGTGAGTTCATCACGCGTGACCGCGTTCACCTCGTTGCTATGACCGGCTCTTATTTCCGGGGCGACGCCGAGGCGGTATTGGCGCCGCAGGACGAGGGTAAGTTCGAGAGCGTTACCTACACCTATTACGAGCAGCTAAACGGCTATCAGTATCTTAAGCAGCTCGATATCGGCTATTTTTTCTACTCGGACTCCTATGCCGACGACATCCTGAAGGTGCTGAACCCCGCCGAGAAAACGATCATCCACATCCCGAACGTCAATTCGCGCGAGAGCACGAAGGACAAGATCAAGGAAGTCGAGCACATCATCGAGGAGCTGGGCACCTGGCAGGGAACCGATCCCGTCACCGGCTTCCAGTTGGTGAAGACGGCGGACGGCAGGATTCTACGCATTGCCGATCTGGTCGATGACGATCCCGCCAAGCGCGACCGTGTGTCCGCCGCGCTTAAAGATCCCGCCCAGAAAAACAACCGAGATCACGTCGACATCATCATTGCGCTCGGCATGGCGAAGGAAGGTTTCGACTGGATTTGGTGTGAGCACGCGTTGACGGTCGGTTATCGTTCTAGCCTGACCGAGATCGTGCAGATCATCGGCCGCGCTACCCGCGATGCGCCGGGCAAAACACGCGCTCGTTTCTCAAACCTAATTGCTGAGCCTGCTGCAGCCGACGACATCGTTACAGAGGCCGTAAATGACACGTTGAAGGCCATCGCCGCCAGCCTGCTGATGGAGCAAGTGCTTGCGCCCCGATTTGAGTTTAGGCCGAAGAACCCGCAAAATGAACCTACACCTGGATTTGACTATGGTGAGGGCGGCTACGACCCAGACAAGTGTAATGTCGGATTCAACGATGAATCGGGCAAGTTTCAGATCGAGATCAAGGGGTTGGCTACGCCCAAAAGTGAGGAAGCGACCCGTATCTGCCAACAAGACCTTAACGAGGTAATCGCGGCTTTCGTACAGGACAAGACGACGATTGAGCGCGGCCTGTTTGACGAGGAGTTAGTGCCTGAGGAACTGACCCAAGTGCGTATGGGAAAGATCGTCAAGGACAAGTTTCCGCATCTCGATGCCGAGGATCAGGAAGCGGTACGCCAGCACGCGGTTGCCGCGCTGAACCTCACCCAGAAAGCAAAGGAGGTCGCGGCCGGCAGTTCGCTCGGTGAGGAAAAGAGCAACACCGCCTTTGTCGACGGTGTTCGCAAGTTCGCGATGGATGTGAAGGAGTTGGACATTGACCTGATCGACCGGGTCAATCCATTCGGCGAGGCCTATGCCATCCTCGCCAAGACGATGAGCGAGGAGAGCCTAAAGCAGGTTGCCGCCGCCATTGCCGCCAAGCGCACCAGCCTTACCCCCGACGAGGCCAAGGTAATCGCCAAGCGCGCTGTCGAATTCAAGCGCGAGCGCGGACGGCTGCCATCAATCAGCTCGGCCGATGCCTGGGAAAAGCACCTTGCCGAAGGCGCCGCCGCATTCGTCCGATTCAAGGATGAGGGCCGCTATGAGTGACTTTGACCTTGATGAACTCCGCGACGAATTGGCAGACTTCGCCCAGCCGGAGAAGAAGGGTGGCCGTTCGCCGCGCGAGGAACGCATTATCGCTGGCTATGAGGAGATTCAACGTTTCGTAGAAAAGAACGGCCACTCGCCCCGGCATGGTGAAGGCGGCGACATCTTCGAGCGGCTTTATGCTGTCCGGCTCGACCGGTTTCGAGCGCTGGAAGAATGTCGATCGCTTCTCACACCGTTCGACACCCAAGGACTGCTGAGAGGCACGCTCGATATTGATGTCATTGCGGCAGATTCGATGGATGACGATGCTCTGATGGCCGAGCTGGAAGGCGCTGCAGGTTCTTTAGACATTACGACGCTTCGCCATGTGCGGACTAGCGCGCAGAAGCGCGAAGCCGAAGAAATAGCCCGCCGGGAAAAATGCCTGGATTTCGAAAGGTTCAAGCCGCTATTTCAACAGGTGCAGGCCGATCTTGAGAGCGGTACCCGCACAACCCGGCAGTTCGTCAAGGATTCGGGTTTCTTGAAAGCCGATATTCAAGTGGGTCAGTTTTTCATCCTTGGCGGCCAGACAGCATATGTCGCTGAAGTTGGTGAACCCATTAAGGCGCCGAATGGCGAAACCGACGCAAGGCTTCGTGTGATCTATTCCAATGGCACCGAAAGCGATCTGTTGCTGCGTTCACTACAGCGCGCCCTTTACAAGGACGAGGCCGGTCGGAGGATCACAGAACCAAGCGCCGGCCCTTTGTTCTCTGGTGACAAGGGCGACGACGATGTCGCAAGTGGCACCATCTATGTTCTGCGCAGCAAATCTGATCATCCGGTCGTCGCGGCTAATCGCGGTGTTTTACATAAGATCGGAGTGACTGGCGGTGATGTAGCTCGGCGGATTGCCAATGCGAAATTGGATCCCACGTTCTTGATGGCAGACGTGGAAATCGTCGCGACCTACACACTTTACAATATTAATCGTGTCAGGCTCGAAAATCTGATCCATCGGATATTTGAACCTGCCAGATTGGACGTTGAGATCAAGGATCGATTTGGCAAGCCGATAGCACCGCGCGAGTGGTTCCTCGTGCCGCGCTTCGTCGTGGATGATGCGGTGGAGAAGATCAAGGATAATACGATCACCGATTACACCTATGATCCCGTAACTGCACAGTTAGTTTTGTGCTCCTGAAATCGAGTATACCTTCTTGTGTGCAACGAAGGCATGGCACGACCGTTTACCTCTCTCATATATGTGATAATGTCCTTTATCATATATAGAAGTGGGATAAAATGGCGCGACATTTGCGGACGAATATCGAGATCGACAACTTCATTACGAAAGTTATTGCCGAGGCCAATCACCACGCGCCGAATGTAGCCGCGATCATAATGCCGCTTTCGAGTGCGGTGAGGGCGCGGTTGAATCTGGCAGTTGATAAAGTCGAGGTTTACGAGCGAAAAGGCAATCTGGCGAGGACATGCTGGGTAACGATTGGCGGCAACCGATACACATTCACGTACAATTACAGTTCGGGCCAGATTGATCTCAAAGCCGGGTCTTTGCAGGGAATGCTTAGGTCGAGTTTTGACAACCATACTCTTCACGCTGCAATCTTACTTCAAACTGCACGGCTTTAAACTTGCACGAGTTGCTTAGGGGGCAAGATGACCGATTTCTCAAAAAAGTCAGATGGTGAGATCGATCAGTGGATCGTGAATTTTGAAAAGCAGGGCCGGACAGACGCTCCGCTTTATTTCGAACTCCTTGAGGAGCGCGGCCGTCGCTCCGGCAAGCGACAGGGGCTCGATCTTGAGAAATCGATCTCCGCCCTAAAGCAGGCGGCGATTTCAGGGATCTGCATCACCTATGGCGACCTGGCAAAAGCAAGCGGCGTCGAGTGGAGCAAGGCGCGGCATCAGATGAACGGAAAACATGGTCATCTGGATCGGCTTCTGGAAATCTGCCATGCGCGAAAATTACCGTTGCTGACTGCGATCTGCGTCAACCAAAGCGGCCTGCAGGATGGAGAACTGGAGAAAAATGCCCTTTCCGGCTTTGCCGAAGGCTCGCGGCGGATTGGTCGCTCCTTTGCGGATGAGTTGGCGTTTCATCATGCTTGCCGCGAGGAGTGCTGGACTTGGGGTCGGGCGCAATGAGCTTCGTCATTGCATCCGACGCGGATATATTGCCGGTCGCAATTGCGATAAGCGCAGAGCGGGTGCGCATGCGGTTCCTTGAGTTCTTCACCGCCCGGATTCGTAATCATAATACCCGCCGATCGTACCTCAAAGCTGCTTCGGAGTTTCTAAGCTGGTGCGATGCGCGAGGCGCTCGCTCTCTCGACACGATCACCCCTATTCATGTTGCCGGCTGGGTCGAGGAAATGACGCACACGCATTCGGCGCCGACCGTCAAACAAAGGTTGGCGGCGGTGCGGCACCTGTTCGACTGGCTCGTCACGGGACAGGCTATGGCGTCCAATCCCGCCCATTCTGTACGCGGCCCGAAGCACTCCCGTAAACGCGGTAAGACCCCTGCCCTCTCGGCCGAGGAAGCCCGCCAGCTCCTAGACAGCATTTCCACTGAAACACTGATCGGCAAGCGTGATCGCGCACTGATCGGGCTCATGACCTACACGTTTGCCCGCATTGGTGCCGCGACGAGCATGGAGGTGCGCGACGTATTCAGCCAGAACCGCCGGTTATGGGTTCGATTGCACGAAAAAGGTGGCAAGCAGGTCGAGCTGCCCTGTCATCATTCGCTTGAAGCCTTCCTGGACGACTTTATCGAGGCGGCCGGCCTGCAGGGGACACCCCGAGCGCCCTTGTTTCAGACCATTAGGCGCGGCACTGATAAGTTTTCCGGCAATACCCTACCCCAAGCCAATGCCTATGCAATGATCCAGCGTCGTGCGATCGCGGCAGGTATCAGCACGGCCGTGTGCAATCACACCTTTCGAGCGACGGGGATTACCACTTACCTGAAAAACGGTGGAACACTAGAAAAAGCAGCTAATATTGCCAACCACTCATCTACCCGGACCACGCAGCTTTATGATCGTCGAAGTGATGATGTAAGCTTAGATGAAATCGAGCGGATATTGATTTGAACCAATAAGTTATGGGGTGGTTTTGCGCGGTGACAAAGATCAATCATAATAGACCGACGCTTCGCCTTCTAGACAACTACCGGCGCGAGCTGAGGTCCCAAGCGCACGAATACAGCGTCTCCGAGGCAGCTTCGGAAATTGCGGTCAGTGGTAAAATCAAAAGAATGCCGGGTGTGAGCCAATCGGCGCAGCAACTCATTATTTCTATGTTTGACGCTGCTGATCTCTATTTTGTGGTTTTCTCAAAATTGCTGAAAACCTTGGATCCCGATGCTGGAAAATCGTTGCGTAAGAAGCGGGCATCGTTCCAGAAAGAAATTGAGGACGCGAAGTCGGCTCTTATAGCTGCATGTGTGAAACTAGTAGCGGAGGCCTTGCGTGAGAAAATCGAAGGCAAGAAAGGCGTTGCAGAGTGGCTAACTTGGTTCCAGGACGAGGCGCAACGTACCAATGATTACGGGCTGCTTGATATCCTGGAAATTGGCATAAAGCCGGCCTTTCAAAGGATTGACGTTGCCATCGAGGAGGGCGCCTTTCGATAATTGGTTAGGTTGCAACAAAACGGGATGCCGGCGTTCCGCATTTTGTACACTTCATTTTCAGCTTCAGTTCTTCGAACGTTAGTCCGTTACCTGCATAGACTCTGAGCTTGTCATTCGAGATGATAGCTGTGTCAGAATAGGTGCGGCAAAGCGAGGTCGAGCAAAAAACTTGCATGTTCAAATCGCTGTCAGCCCATGAACTCAAAGTCCTGGTTTTTTCATCGAGTTGGTCTACGATGGTTTTCAGACGACGGACTTCGTTCTTTACCCAGACAGTCGGCTCATCCAGCTTTCGCCAGATAATTGCACGCTCTCTCTTAAATTTCGTCTCTTGTGGTTGTATCCTTTTCCCACGCTTGTAGGCCGTCGTCGTGTCACGAGCGGCCATTGCTATGTAGTCATAGTCTTCCTTATGGGTGTCTTTAAAACAAACTGTGATGTTTTCATCGCGATTAAAATCAAATTTTTCTCCTGAAATATAATATATCCCGTAGAAGTCCTCAAAAGGGTATCCGTCGTAATCCTCCCATTTTCTGAATTTTATTCTGAAATGTTTTTCGAAATATATAGAGTAGTTTCTTATTCTACGAATTACGTCGCTTATCTCTAGTAAGGATGCGCCATCAATGGATGGATTATGCTCTTTGCTAGGTGGGGAGATCGTGTATTCATCGTAGATCTGTAGGTTTTTCATGGGAGCCTAAAAGCTGAAAACTAGCCTAACTGGCCGTTTGCAGGTCATTGATGAGATCGTCTATATTTCCACGAATATTATGTTCGACTGAATCGAACTCCATCGCTTTCAAAAGATAATCCAGTACATTTTGACGATCAGCAGAAGCTATGTCGGATAGTTTCGTTGCCGCTAAGTCGCGGTTTAGTTCAGCAGCCTCATCTGGGGATATATAGCCACCCTCATCAAGGCCAAGAAATTCTTCCAGTCTCATGGGATTCCTTCACTTTCCAGCTTCACTTCCGCGACGGGAAGGGCAAAATGGTTGAAGCTTCACCGGTGTTACGATCTGTCAGGGTGTCCCGCAGCTTCAGCCCTATGACCTCTGCATTTCTAGAAAACCATCCTGGCGGCAAGGCCGTGAGGTTTTCAATGTCGCCAGCTTTCATGGTGAACTCTACGCTCAGCAGATCGGATTTGCTGCGCACGGCTGAATCCACGATCAGCTGCAGGGCGTTGGCAAGAACTGTCGGCTCTGAAATCGGCCAGTTCTTATCCAGAGGCTCTTCCCGGCTCCATCCCTTGGCCGAATACAGCTTGTAAAGTGATGTCGCATGGTCGGAGGGGATGATATCCAGATCCGAAAGGCGTCGGATCTGCGCCTTTACCGAAACCCGCCAGCGCTCCTTCAGGGACAGTAGAGACGCAAGCGACGCGCTCTTTACCTCATAAGAATATGTGGTTGCAGGCATCAGGAATGCGCTTGCAAACCGAAACGCCTGGCGCTCGATCTCCTTGAGATCCTTCTTCAGCTCCTCCTCGGTAACGTGGCGATGCAGGATCGCGTGACCGAGTTCGTGCGCAGCATCCATCTGTCGGCGCGGGAATGACATCTTATCCGTCGACAACAGAATGTGCGGTCGGTCGCTGCCTTCAACCCAACTGCACAGCCCATCCAGCTTGGATGTTCCCATTTCAATAGAGCCGACAATGCATCCGAGGCGTTCGAGCAGCGGCATCATATCGATGCACGGGCCATCACCAACATTCCAATGGATACGCAGGTCCGATGCAATCTGCTCGATATCTTCGTCGCGGAGCTGCTTATAGGACGCACCCTGCAACACGTCCGGAATATCAACCTCCGGGAAATCCACATAATGCTCGACGATGCTGCTGATTTCCTGCAGCCAGTGCATCTGGGATTCCTGGTAGTTCAGATCTTTCACCAAAGTCGATGCCAAGGTGCGATAAAACAGAGGCCGGTCGCTGTTGGCGACCGGTCTAAGAAAAAACTCTCTGCGAACGTGAAGGTGAGCCGCCAATTCGGCTAAGGCATCAGCATCAGGGGCGCTGGTCCCGTCCTCCCAGCGGGTAACGGTACTGGGGTTGACGCTGATCAGGGTGGCCAATGCCTTTTTGCTTAGAATTCTTCGTGCTGCTCTCGCCTCGATCAATCTTTCAGGGACGAACCCCGGAGTTCCTACACGCATGCATTTCCTTCCCCGGCTTTATCAGCACGGGTCACTTTGTATCTCTCTCGTTGTCATCACCGCCGTCAGGCCGTTCCGGCGGCACAAACGGTTTGATCGTCTTCTTCAGGCTGATGACGGGTGCTTTCGCGCCAGTCCCAGACGACGGCGCTGGGGCAATTACCGGCTCATCGGCATAGCCTTCAAGGTATTTGTCGAGCGGTTCGTAAAAAAGATACTGTTCATAACCAGCATCGATCACGCCAATCGCGAATTCACTGATCTTTCCGGCCTGTTCACGGTCACGAGCAACAAGAAGCAAAATAAGAATGTCACCAATCTTGGGGCCAGTTCCATCAAGGTCAAGCCGTGGTGAGAGGTAATAATTGAGCGTTACGCCAGCCTTGCGTGACATGTTCTTGACGGGCAGCACCTTCGGCTCAGGTATAGCGGCAAGGCCGAAAATGACCCCCTGCCCATTCACTTCAAATCGCATGAAAGGCTGGAAGATTTTCAGGTCGGTGAACGGAATGATTCCATTCTCGAGCAGTTTGCCACCATGGAGTTCGCAGGTTTCCCGAAACCCTTTTTCCATCATACGAAAACGCGCCTGCCCTTCCAGCTCCCGGCTTCCCCTGGGATCAAGTCCGGCATGATCGCGCACCATTGTGAAGGCTTTAAGTGCCGACGCACGTAGCCGGTCTTCCAGATCAAGAAAGAGATTCTTGAACAAGGCCGGGGGAAATCGCCGCTTTATAAAATGCTCCACAGTGCGCTCCGCATCAAATTGCAAAATACAGGATTTATGTACTGAAAAATTGCGTAAAGAGCAAGTGGGAATAATTATCATCTACCTATTGCCACCAAAAGCAGCCGGGCACGTCTCTCCGCGACCAGGCTCTATTCCGCCGCGGCTAGGCCGCAGCTCCACGGAACCCCGTTCCGGGTTTCCGCCGACGAGCGGTGACGATCCTTCGTGCATCCGGCATTTTGCCGGGAGGTGACGCGCGATTGCGCGAGTTCGTTTGCCTGATGGGGGAACCGAGGGCTTTGCCCTTCTCGCCCCCAAAATAGCCTTCCGCCCAGCTTCCTCCACGCCCGCTTTGGCGGTCGCTCCGTGCAGCCGGTTCCCCGCGAAGGCTATTTTCCCCCTCCATCCCACCGCTCGCGCGGCCCCGGGAAGCAGGACGAGGTCCTGCTTCGCAGTCCAAAAAGGAAAGGACAAGGGAATGTGTGAACCTACTTTCGAGGAATGGTTTTTCAGCTTCGCGGGGGAACTGGCGCGGCTCAACGGTGACTTGCCGGATTTCGACGCCGCCTATGACCGATATTTCCCGGCCTACGAAGACGGCATTTGCGGCGGTACATGCGCCCGTCACGTCGCCGGGATCGGCTCGGCCGCCGTCTATGCCTACGAATGGGAGGACGCCGAATGATGCGCTTTGCCCCCTCACGCGAATTCTACATCCCGAACGGTTCCGTTAAGATCGCCGACAAGGCCAGCGATGGTATTGTCTATATCTACACCAGCCATAAGGGGCGACCCGCCGCCGTGGCCTTCCACGGTAAGGCCGCGAAGCCCGACTGGCATCATAGCTTTGCCAGCATGGCGGCCCGCGAACGCAAAATCCGCGAACATTTCGAGGGGCGGCGGCGTTGGTCGGAATGGAAGCAGGAGCGCCGCGACGAGCGCAAAAAACCGCACGGGTTCGAGACCGGCCATGTCCTTTATGCCTCATGGGGCTACGACCAGACCAACATCAATTTCTATCAGGTGACCGCCATCATCGGCGCACACATGGTGGAGGTCCGCGAGGTCGGACAAATCTCTGCCGACAGGGGCGATGAACCGTGGATGACCGGCAAGGTTGTCCCTCACCTCGACGCTTTCACCGGCAAGCCTATGCGCCGCCGCGTCAACGGGCGCTCCAAATCCGTGCGCATCGACAATGTGCGAACCGCTTTCCTCTGGGACGGTCGCCCCATCAGCTGGACCGGCTACGCCTGATGGCCGCTCCCCTCCCCCACTGACATTTTCCGATCACATCAACATGAGGACCATTCCCATGAACGCTATCACTGTATCCGAAACCATCGTTGGAGCCGTCGCCGCCGAGATCGAGGACAGCACCCTCGGCATCACCTATCTGTCATCTGATGCCAAGGAAATTCAGTTATTCCGCCTTGTTCCAAGCCCCGCCAACGTTCGGCGCTTCAATGCCGCAGTCAATGTCGGGGAACTGGCCGACAGCATCAAGGCGCATGGTCTGATTCAGAACCTCACCGTTCGGAAGGCGAAGCGCGGCAACAAATATGAGGTTGTCGCCGGCTCCCGCCGCCTTGCCGCGCTCACCCTTCTGGTCACGCAAGGCCGACTGGACAAGAGCACGCTCATTCCCTGCAACATTCGTTCCGGTGACGACAGCGACACCGAGATTTCCCTTGCCGAGAACACGCAGCGCGAGGCCATGCACCTCGTGGATGAGATTCTGGCCTATCGCCAGCTTGTCGAGGACGGCATGACCCCTGAAAACATCGCCGCCCGGTTCGGCCAATCCGTCGCCACCGTGCGCCAGAGGCTCAAGCTCGCCAATCTCTCCCCTAAAATTCTAGGGGAATTGCGCGAGGATAAAATTCGCATCGATCAGGCCAAGGCACTGGCAATCAGCGATGATCACACCGCGCAGGATCGGTCATGGTTCGAAACGCAGTCATGGAACCGGGACCCCTATTCTCTCCGTGCCATGCTGACCCGCGATCACGTCCGCAGCACTGACAAGCTCGTCCTATTTGTCGGGATCGAGGCTTACGAGGCCGCAGGTGGTGCGAT
Source organism: Velazquezella soli (assembly GCF_977018685.1). Classification (NCBI taxonomy): domain Bacteria; kingdom Pseudomonadati; phylum Pseudomonadota; class Alphaproteobacteria; order Hyphomicrobiales; family Rhizobiaceae; genus Velazquezella; species Velazquezella soli. The sequence goes on along the minus strand of NZ_CDRNXF010000006.1, from coordinate 2,905 downwards.
CATGCGCGATCTGTTTGCCGAGGCCGACACCACGTTCCTGACGGATCGCGCTCTGCTCGTGACGCTGGCGACCAGACAGCTTGAACAGGAAGCCGATACCCTCAAAATCAAGGGGTGGAAATGGGTGGACGCAGGACTCGAGGCCTCAGCCATCCACAATGGCGGCTTTGCTCGTATCTTCCCCAAGGGCAACGTTCCGACCGACGCTGAACAGTCCGAGCTTTCCACCTTAGCCGAGCGCTTCGATGAAATCGCGGGCCGCATCGAGGACTATGCCGAGGGCGATCCGGCCATAGAGGCCGACGAGGCCGAGCTTGCGGGGATCGAAAGCCGCATGGAGGCAATCCGCAGCGCGGCCAAGGTCTACGATACTGGGGAAAAGGCACTGGCCGGGTGCATCGTGACCATTGGCAATGGTGGAACCCCGCAGATCGAGCAAGGGCTTGTCCGGCCCGAAGATCTGGCGGCGCTGCGTCTCTTGCGTAATCCGCAGGCCGCAGAGCAGGCCGACGAGATCGGCGAGGATGGCGAAGCCGCCAGCGCCGGGAACGTCCATGGCCATACCGCTGGTCATGGTGATAACGATGATGAGGCAGAGCAGGCAGTGACCTATTCGGCGGCGCTCATCGAGGAATTGACCGCGATCCGCACCGCCGCCATGCGCAACGAGCTGGTGACTCGCCCGAACCTTGCCCTCGCCGTCATGCTCTATCCGTTGGTCCTGAAAACCTTCCTGACCGGAAACGGCTATTGGCGAGTTGGTACGGCCATCGAGATCAGCGGCCAGTTGAAGGATTTGGCCCCGTCGATCAAGGAGCCGGAGGCATGCGCGGCGCTGACTGAGTGGACCCGCATTCACGAGACATGGGGCTACAAGCTCCCCGGGGATCCTGGTGACCTGTGGGAATGGCTGCTGGAACAGCCCCCGCATGAGCTTCTGGAGCTGCTGGCAGTCGTCACCGCTGCCAATATCAATGCCGTCGAGGCCAAGCATGATCACGACCGCGAGCGGCTGGCCCACGCCGATCAATTGGCCGTCGCGCTGAAACTCGACATGAAAAGCCATTGGGAGGCACAGGCCCCGTTCCTCTCCCGGCTGTCCAAGGTGCAGATTACTGAGGCGATGGAGGATGCCGGTTGCGCGAAAAGCGCGATCAAGGCCGCAGGCAAGGCCCCCAAGGCCGAGGCGGTCTCACTCGCGGAAAAGGCCCTTGCCGGAAAGGCATGGCTCCCCGGCCCGTTGCGCTCGAATGTTGATGATGAACAGCAGAACCACGACGACCTACAGGCTATGGCTGCTGGGTAGTGATAAGCGGGAATGTAGCCCGTTTTTCTCACAAACGAATAGAACCCGGCGCTTTCGCCGGGTTTTTACTGTAAAAAGATAGCAGATTATAATCTGTTTGTAAGCATAAATGTGGATCGTGCGAGCTGGTTCAAGCCGGGATCGACCCGGCTCAAACCAGTTGAGAGGCGCCCCCGCCCCGCCTCTCAAACTCTCCACCCACCCTTCGTCTCTTGGTGAGTGACCACTAAAAGATGCCACTGCAGATTTGCACCTTGCAGAATCAGTCCGAATCGCAGTTTCATGTAACGATGAGCACAGCGAAACCAGTCAGAGAAAAAGTGGCAGCCCATCGCCAGCGTTTGCGCGAGGCGGGGCGGGTATATGTAAGTACCGATCTTCCCACCGATCTGGTGGACTGTCTTGACAAGATCAAGACAGAACGCGGACTGGCGTCGCGGGCGCAAGTGTTTGAGTTGGCTTTAAAGGCGTTTGTTGAAAATGAAATAAGGGCATAACGAAAAAACCCCTCGCCGCTGGTAACGGCTAGGGGTTTTCGGTCAGTTACGACGTCGGCTTTTGGGGCCTTCCAATTTCAAGTCCCAACATAGTCGAGCGTTCACGAACCTGCAAGGGGTGTCCTTTGCAGGAACGATGAATCTTTGTTTGCTGTCCACAGTCATGCCCGCCTTAAAAGGAGGCGGAAAAGACCATGTTTGAACAGATTGGGACGGTGCTCGCAGGAGCGCCGGCCGAACGGGAACGCACACCTGTTCGGCGGCAGAGCCGTGCGCGCGGACGATGCGAAGGTGTCTTCTGGCGACGAACAAACCGGCAGGATGTACGCACGATCCTGCTCGCAGCGCGGCGCTATGAACTGGCCGGCCGGCAACCTGGTGCTCGCAATGGACCATTAGGAGGCGTGGCGATCGAGTTGCTGGAGCTGTTCGCCAATCTCGTTGATTTCCGCACTGGCCGGCTGGAGCCGTCGATAGACACCCTCATGTTAAAGCTCAGGCGCTCGCGTGACGCGATCGTGCGGGCGCTGAAGAACTTGCGCGCCCATGGCTTCCTCGACTGGCTGCGGCGCTATCAGCCGACTGGAAATGAGGGTCGTGGCCCCCAGGTGCAGCAAACCAGCAACGCCTATCGCATGTCCCTGCCCGATCGGGCGCGGCAGCTCCTTGGACGTTGGGGCATGGCCCCTCCTGTTCCGGATGATCGTGTTCAGGCGGAGGCAGAACGCGCCGAGAGTATCGAAGTACATCGGACATCGCTCGACATTGAGTCCCGAACCCTGTTCGATGTTGGCGATAATCCCCTGGGGCAGGCACTTGCCCGCCTTGGAAAGGCAATCAATCTACGTGAGTCCGCCAGACAGACTGAATCCCTATCTGGTTCTATAAATAATAGAAAAGAATAAATGGACGTCGCCGTTCGGACCTCTAACGAGGTCCTGCGACGGTTCCGGCCCGCGCTTATTGCGGGCCGGCTTGTCACCCATAGCATCCGACAACGCAGCCTTGCAGCTGCGGTCAATGTCCTATGGCTTTTGAAAAAGTGGGGAGGAAGATTGGTCATTAGAATATTTAGCAGCTTGTAAGCTGCTAGCTTTTTTGT
>NZ_CDRNXF010000005.1:565000-940261 GCF_977018685.1 Velazquezella soli | reverse complement strand
GAAAACGGTAAGGTGCTGATATAGCGTGATAAAATCAGGATCTTCTGGAAAGAGGCCCCGGAACGGGGTATTTGGCGCCAGGTTTATGTGTGCAATCCACCCTGTCTTTGGCCCCGCCTTGAAACCGCCCCGACATCTTCACAATCGCATGGGAAGAGCTTTGCATATGAAGAGTGATTTCGCCCTTATAGAGTACGCGCGAAGGCCATGGGCTTCGACCCGCGAGCCGAGTTTGACTCATGTCGCTGAAACGGGCACATGTTTGGCCCAAGGTACTGCAGGCAGCATTCCCTTGCTGTCTATGGAAGAACACGCATCACGGGACTGGCAAAGACTGGCATGATGACGGCCCGCAGCATGATACGCACGCTCGGCAACGAACCGCCGATCCTCGCCGATGGCCGTCGCGCGCCGGACCGGCGCGAAATTTCCATGCGCTGGCTTTCCGGAACGTTCCTGACCGGCATTACATCGTCTCTCCTGATGGGCGTCGCGCTGTTTGCAGCGCTCGATGGCCGCCAGCAGCTTGCCACCCCTGCCGAAGCCTCTGCCGCGGTCCCTTCAGATCATGACGACGACATCACGTCGCGCGGCAAGCGCCTGCTCGGCGGCAATATCGTTGCCATGCCGACCGACCGGCGGATCATGGAAGTGTCGACCGTCGTTCACGAGGGCAATAAGGAAGTCGTGCGCCGCCGGCCCTTCGCGCATGTGAAGATGAACCTGGCCGTCAACAACGTCGCGCCGGAAGCCTATCCGAAATTCGATCCGCTCAGCATCTTCTCTTCCAGCGAAGCGCCGCCGCCAACCAACAGCCGCACCGGCGTGATCTACGGATCCAATGTGGAATCCGATGTCAGCCTGCAGACCGTGCCCTTCCCCGTGAAGGGCGGCACTTATGCTTATGCGGCGCCGATGACGCTCGAGGAAGTGGAAGAAAACGTCCGCTCCAACGGATCCGTGCTGACTTCGGGCAATACCCAGCTCTCGGCGCTCTATTATGTCGACCCGCAGCGCTTCTCCTCCGAAGATGAGGATGTCGACCTGACATCGGGTCTGGCTGCCCGCATCGTCGAGCAGAACATGTCTGTCTCGACGCCCGAACCCTTTACCGCACGCAGCCGCGAATATGCAGACGATATCATCCCGGTCCGCCAGCCGACCACGATCGCCCAGGCGATGACCTCCGTCGGCTACCCCGAGACCAAGGCCCGCGAAATTGCCGGCTATCTCAAGTCGCGGATCGGCAGCGAGGATGTGGCCGCCGGCGACGTGATCCGCATCGGCGTGATCCAGGAGGGCCAGATGGTCCTCGTCGTGCGCGCCAGCATCTATCGCCGCGGCAATCACCAGATCACGGTTGCCGCCGACGACAAGGGTCATTTCATCGACGGCAAGGAACCGCAGATGCTGGATGCGGTGGCATCCGCGTTCAGCGAGCAACCGGCCATCGTCGCCGGTCGTGAATTGCCCGACGTCTATGACGGCATCTATCGCGCCGCCCTCTCCTACGGCATGAACAGCGATATGACGTCCCTGCTCGTCAAGCTTCTGGCCAGCAATGTCGATCTCCAGGCACAGCTGCGCCCCTCCGACATGATCGAGGCCTTCTTCTCCGTCGCGGACGAAAGGGGCCAGGCCAGCCGGGATTCGGAACTTCTCTATGTAAACGCCCGGTTCGGCGACACGACCACCCGGTTTTACCGGTTCCAGGACCAGGATGACGGTTCGGTCGACTACTTCGATCAGGACGGCCGCAGTGTCCGGCAGTTCCTGCTGCGCAATCCGGTTCCGAACGGACGGTTCACATCCGGCTTCGGCATGCGCAACCATCCGATCCTCGGCCGTGCGTTGATGCATACCGGCTCCGACTGGGCGGCCCCGCGCGGCACGCCGATCATCGCGACGGGCAACGGCACCGTCGAAAAGGCGGGCTGGGACAGCGGCGGTTACGGCAACCAGACGCTCGTGCGCCATGCCAACGGTTACGTCTCGTCCTACAATCACCAGAGCGCAATCGCCAAGGGCGTGCGCGAAGGCGCCAAGGTAACCCAGGGTCAGGTGATCGGCTATGTCGGCTCGACCGGCCAGTCGACGGGCGCCCATCTGCACTACGAACTCGTGGTCAACGGAACCAAGGTCGATCCGATGAAGGTGCGCCTGCCCGGCGGCAAGTCGCTCGACGGCAAGGCACTGGCGCGGTTCGAGGAAGAACGCACCCGCATCGATGCGCTGCTGAAGAGCACGTCGAAGCCGGCCGAAGTCGCAAGCCGGTAGTCTTCACCGTCAAGAGCGAGCATCCCCTCCCATTCGATCCGTATAACGAAAAAGGCCGCCCCGTTTCCGGTGCGGCCTCATTTTTCGATCACGGTTTGCGTTTACGCGGCTTCGCTCATGCTGCCCTTGATGCGAAACAGGAGGCGGTCTGAGCCTGATGTCACGTTGATCGTCGATCCGTCCGGGATCTGTCCGGCAAGGATCTGCTCGGCCAAGGGGTCCTGCACGAACTTCTGGATCACCCTCTTCAAAGGTCGGGCGCCATAGACAGGGTCGTAACCCTTGTTCGCCAGCCATTCGCGGGCATCGCTGTCCAGTTCCAGTTCGACCTTGCGATCGGCCAGAAGCTTCAGCAGACGCTGCAGCTGGATATCGACGATCGCGCCCATCTCGTTGCGCTTCAGCCTGTGGAACAGGATGATTTCGTCGACGCGGTTGAGGAACTCAGGCCGGAACGAGGCTTTCACCACGCCCATCACCTGCTCGCGCACGCTTTCAGAATCCTCGTCCTCGCGAAGGCCGGTCAGATATTCGGCCCCGAGATTGGATGTCATGATGATCATCGTGTTCTTGAAGTCGACCGTGCGGCCCTGCCCGTCCGTCAGGCGCCCGTCGTCGAGAACCTGCAGGAGAACGTTGAAGACATCGGGATGCGCCTTTTCGATCTCATCGAACAGAACGATCTGGTAGGGCTTGCGCCTGATGGCTTCGGTCAGAGCACCACCTTCGTCATAGCCGACATAGCCGGGAGGCGCGCCGATCAGCCGCGAGACGGAATGCTTCTCCATGTATTCCGACATGTCCAAGCGCACCATCGCCGTTTCGTCGTCGAACATGAAGCGTGCGAGCGACTTGGTGAGCTCGGTCTTGCCGACGCCGGTCGGGCCGAGGAAGATGAACGAGCCGATCGGCCGGTTCGGATCCTGCAGGCCGGCACGCGAACGGCGAACCGCGCGCGACACGGCCTGCACCGCATCGCCCTGACCGACGACCGATTTCGCCAACTCGTCTTCCATCCGCAGCAGCTTGTCGCGCTCGCCTTCCAGCATCTTGTCGACGGGAATACCGGTCCAGCGGGACACCACATGCGCGATCGCATCCGGATTGACCACTTCCTGCACCATGGCGTTGCTGGAACTGTCCTGTGCTTCCGCCTGTGCGAGCTCCTTTTCGAGATCGGGAATGACGCCGTAGGTCAGCTCGCCGGCACGCTGGTACTCACCCTTGCGCTGGGCAGTGGCCAGTTCGTTGCGTGCTTCGTCGAGCTTGCCCTTGAGATCGGCGGCAAGTCCGAGCTTCTGCTTCTCAGCCTGCCAGCGCGCGGTCAGCGCATCCGCCTGCTCTTCCAGCGACGTCACTTCGGTCTCGAGACGGACCAGCCGGTCGGCCGAGGCTGTGTCGGTTTCCTTCTTCAGCGCCTCACGCTCGATCTTCAGCTGCATGATGCGGCGATCGAGTTCGTCCAGCTCTTCGGGCTTGGAATCCACCTGCATGCGCAACCGCGATGCGGCTTCGTCCATCAGGTCAATTGCCTTGTCCGGCAGGAACCGGTCGGCAATGTAGCGGCTCGACAGGGTTGCAGCGGCAACCAGCGCCGAATCCGAGATGCGGACCTTGTGGTGCTGCTCGTATTTCTCTTTGAGGCCGCGCAGGATCGAGATCGTATCCTCGACCGTCGGCTCCTCAACCATGACCGGCTGAAAACGACGGGCAAGAGCCGGATCCTTTTCCACATGCTTGCGGTATTCATCGAGCGTGGTCGCGCCGACGCAATGCAGCTCGCCGCGGGCAAGAGCAGGCTTTAAAAGGTTGGACGCATCCATCGCGCCATCCGCCTTGCCGGCTCCAACAAGCGTGTGCATCTCGTCGATGAACAGGATGATCTCGCCGTTTTCCGACTGCACCTCGTTCAGCACGCTCTTCAGCCGCTCTTCGAACTCGCCGCGATATTTGGCACCCGCAATCAGCGCGCCCATGTCGAGCGCCATCAGCTTCTTGTCTTTGAGGCTTTCCGGCACGTCGCCATTGACGATACGCAGCGCCAGACCTTCGGCGATCGCCGTCTTGCCGACGCCGGGTTCACCGATCAGGACGGGATTGTTCTTGGTGCGGCGCGACAGAACCTGGATCGTGCGGCGAATTTCGTCGTCACGGCCGATCACCGGATCGAGCCGGCCATCGCGCGCTTCGGTCGTCAGGTCGCGGGCATATTTCTTCAGGGCTTCAAAGCCCTGTTCAGCAGTCGCGCTGTCGGCGGTGCGGCCCTTGCGCAGGTCGTTGATGACCTGGTTGAGACCCTGCGCCGTCAGCCCCGCCTTCTTCAGGCTGGCCGATGTCGAGGCCGAGCTTTCGATCAAAAGCGCCAGCAGCAGTCGTTCGACCGTGACAAAGCTGTCGCCGGCCTTCTTGGCGGCTTCTTCCGCTGTCGAAAACACTTTTGCCAGCGGCTGCGAAAGATAGATCTCGCCATTGCCGCCCGATACCTTCGGAAGCTTGGAAAGTGCAGCGTCGTTTGCGATGCGCGCATCCTTGGCGCTGCCGCCAGCGCGTTCGATCAATGCGGAAGCCATGCCCTGGTCGTCGTCGAGCAGAACCTTGAGCAGATGCTCTGGCGTAAACTGCTGATGACCAGCGGACAGGGCCTGGGTCTGGGCAGACTGAAGGAAGCCCCGTACCCGCTCAGAATATTTTTCGATGTTCATAAGATAAACCTCCTGAATCGCCCCGCCCTCCATGGAGGCACGGACCGATGATTGAGATGGGGCTCCCTTTAAAGGCGAACCCGGCCGGCCAACCGGCCTTGGTGAAGATATGGGAGCGCGATTTTGTGATTTAAAGACGCGGAGAAGAGGATTAGGCGATATTGGCGCGGCGTCGATCGAGCCGGGATCGCGCGATGTCGTCGAGCCGACAACTCGCCGCCGCACCCGGGTAAGACCGGCGACGTAACAGGTGCAAAACGTGCAAGGGACAGGATCCAAGGCGAGCCAGGTGCAGCATGGCGATCTCCCGCACGAGCATTCGGCTACCCCTCAAAGAAAAACTCCGGCCTTTCGACCGGAGTTTTCATATCAATCGTAGTGTCAGACCGGCTTATTCGCCAGCTTCTGCCAGGGCCGGCTTGTCGTCACCGTCGCCGGCATCGCCGCCGTCTGCCGCATCGGCATCCTTGCGGGTCTGGCGACGTGGACGGTTGCCTGCCGTGCGGCGACGGCGTGGCGTGGCTTCCGTCTGCGATTCCTCTTCGACCGAAACCTCGACCGGAGTGCCCTCGATATCAGGCTGCGGGCCGGATCCATCGACCACAGGCGCAACGGCTACCGGAGCTTCCGTGACCTGAGGCGCGCGCTGTCTGGTCCGTGTCGGAGCGACCGGCTGTTCGGCAGCAGGTGCAGCAGGCTGCTCCATCGGCTGCTCGCTGCCCTGTTCAGGTGCGCGCTCTGCACGGTCCTGACGCTCTGGGCGGTCGGGACGTTCCGGTCGACGCTCGCGGCGCTCGTTTCGGTCACGCCGGTTTTCGCGCGGCTGCTGGTCCTGGCCGGACTGGCTGCCCTGGTTGTGCCCAGAGTTTTGACCCGGGTTCTGTCCAGAGTTTTGACCGGAATTCTGGCCTGAGTGCTGTCCAGAGTTCTGGCTGGAATTATGCTCGCGGCGTGGCTGCTCGTCCATCATCGGCTGTGGTGCGTAGCCCATATCGTCGCCGTCACCCTGATCCATATCGTCTTGATCGATCGAGTTGCCGTCGCGGTCCTGGTATTCGCCACGCTCCTGATGCTGGAAACGGTCCTGCATCTGTGCCTGCGCTGCAGCAATGATGCGGTAATAGTGTTCCGCATGCTGCAGGTAGTTTTCGGCCATGACACGGTCGCCTGCGCTTTGCGCATCACGAGCAAGCGTCGAGTATTTTTCGGCGATGTGCTGAGCGGTGCCGCGGATTTTTACATCCGGGCCGGAGCTGTCATAGGACCGGCTGAGCGGGTTGCCGCCCTTGCGATTGAAATTGTTGTTTCCACCGCCGCTGCCGCCGCCGCCGCCATTGCTGCTGCCGCCATTGTTGCTGCCACGCCCCCGACCGCGCTTGTTTTGCTGTCCTGGCCTCATATATCGTTCACCAACTCTCTGTCTTCGCTGATAAAAGGCCACGCGGCCCGCCGGTCATCGCCGGAACAGGACTTCGCGTGCCATGCGCAGGTCGACCAAGGCGGCCTGCCGCTTTCAAAGTCAAATTACCTGATCACGCACTGGATCTGCTCAACCTGCTCGGTCTTCGAAAAGAGCCGGTTCTACGGTTGACCTTTTAGCGAGAACGAATCGTTGTTCACTCCCAGCCGCCCCGATGCGTGATTTACGCTAACTCGCTTCCTGAAGGATTCCAAGCCCTTTCTTTTGCTTTGCAACATCGAAAGCCTGGATAATCAAGGGCCACCTCTCGTAAAGACAAGCACGCGATCGTTGTCACCATAATCACGTCTTGCTTGCGTCAAGATGAAGCCTGCATCCTCAAAGATACGTGTCACCGTGTCTCGCTGATCGAACCCGATCTCGACGCCGATCGACCCTTCGTCCTTGGGAAACGAGCCGTCTTCCTGTGGAACGCGCAGTTCGAGAAAGTGCTCGGCCTGCGATGCGATTGCCCGGTAGGCATCCAGGCCATCGGGTCCGCCGTCCAACGCTGCCGGCGGATCGAAATCGCGAACTTCCGGCTCTAGTTCAGGAATGACATCGCTTCTGATATAGGGCGGGTTTGACACGATTATGTCGAAACGCCCGTGAATTGCGTCAAACCAATGACTTCTGACGCCCTGAAACCGCTCGCCAAGATCAAGACGTTGCGCATTACGCGTCGCGGTCGAAAGCGCGTCAGCAGAGATATCGGAGCCAACGCCCGTCGCTTGCGGAACCTCGATCAGCAGCGCCAGGATGATGGCGCCCGTGCCGGTGCCGAGATCAAGCACGCGGGCGTAGCCCTTATTCGCGACGATCCGCCTTAGCAAAGGCAGCATGCATTCGACCAGGAGTTCGGTATCCGGCCTTGGCTCCAGCGTCTCCTTGGAAAGCAACAGATCCAGCCCGCGAAACGCCCGCATGCCTAGAATACGGTGAACCGGCTCGTGACCCAGGCGGCGCGCCACCGCGTCCGCAATCCGGGTCATGTCGAGGGCATCGACCACCCGGTCTCCGTCGACGAACACCTCGGTCGACGTGAGGCCCAGCAGGCCGCCGATCAGAAGCCGTGCCTCGATGGCCGCATCGGCGATCCCTGCTCCGGCAAACTGCGCCCGTGCATCCGCCACCACCGCCTTCAGCACAGACGCCGGTTGCTCGCTCATCCGTGCTGCTCGCCGAGCTGCGCCAGCTGTCCCGCCTGATAATCCGAAATCAGCGCATCGACGACCTCGTCGATTTCGCCGATCATCATCCGGTCGAGCTTGTAGAGCGTCAGGTTGATGCGGTGGTCGGTCACGCGGCCTTGAGGGAAATTGTAGGTGCGGATGCGCTCCGACCGGTCGCCGGAACCGACCTGGCTCTTGCGGTCTGCGGAGCGTTCGCTGTCGGCTTTCTGCCGCTCCATGTCGTAGAGCCTGGAGCGCAGGACCTGCATCGCTTTCGCGCGGTTCTGATGCTGCGATTTTTCCGAACTGGTGACAACCAGCCCCGTCGGCAGGTGGGTGATGCGCACGGCAGAGTCGGTGGTGTTGACGTGCTGGCCGCCGGCGCCGGATGCCCGCATCGTATCGATGCGGATATCGTCCGCCTTGATCTCGATGTCGATCTCTTCCGCTTCGGGCAAAACTGCGACTGTCGCAGCCGAGGTATGGATGCGCCCCTGCGTTTCCGTATCCGGCACGCGCTGCACCCGGTGCACGCCGCTTTCGAATTTCAGCTTGGAAAACACGCCGCGGCCGGTCACGGTGGCGATGACTTCGCGAAAGCCGCCCGCTTCGCCATCACTAGCGGATAGCACTTCCACCTTCCAGCCATGGGCACTGGCGTAGCGCTCGTACATGCGGAAAAGGTCGCCGGCAAACAGCGCCGCCTCATTGCCGCCGGTGCCGGCGCGGATTTCCAGGATGGCGCTGCGCTCGTCGGCCGCATCCTTGGGAAGGAGAAGGATCTGCATGTCCTTTTCCAGCTGCTCGATGCGTTCTTCCGCATCCGGCAGCTCCATCTCGGCCAGCTCGCGCATCTCGCGGTCGGTCGCCTTGTCGACAAGCATCGCACGCAGGTCAGCGACCTCAGCCAGGGTCTTTTCGTATTCACGGATCTTGGTGACCACCGGCTGCAGTTCGGAATATTCCGATGCCAGCTTCACATAGACATCGGCAGCCGGACCCTCCGACATGCGCGCCTCGATCTCGCCGAACCGGCGTTCCAGTTCGCGCATCTTTTCGACAGGAAGCTTCGCCACCCAATCACTCCACTCTTGTTCTTTGTGTTTTTCTATACGGGAATGTTGTTGGTTTCCGCAAACCGCAACAGCAAATTGCGGATCGGCTCGTCCGAGCGCACGTCGTCCAGCGCGGCGTTCAGTTCCTCAGCGAGCAGGCCCGCATCGAGACCGAGCAGCATCGCCTTCACCGGCCCGATCGAGGTTGCCGCCATCGACACCGAGCGGAAACCGACGCCGATCAGCGCCATGGCCGAAAGCGGCTTGCCGGCCATCTCGCCGCACAGCGTCACCGGCGTGCGGTTCTTATCCCCCGCGCGGGCGATGTCGCGCAGAATGCGCAGGAACGGCTTGCCCAGAATATCGAACCGGTCGGAGACGCGGGCATTGCCCCGGTCGGCGGCCATGGCGAACTGGAACAGATCGTTCGAGCCGACAGAGACGAAATCCACTTCCGCCATCAGTTCATCCAGCTGCCACATCAGCGACGGCACTTCCAGCATCGCGCCGAACTGCAGCTTGCGCGGCAGGCTGTGGCCGAATTTGGAGAGATGCTGGACTTCCTTCTGGAACAGCTCGCGCACCGCACGGATTTCGGAAACCTCGGTGATCATCGGCAGCATCATGCGAAGCTCGGCACCCGCCGATGCCCGCAGCAGCGCGCGCATCTGGGTGCGCAACAGGCCCGGCCGATCGAGAGACAGGCGGATCGCCCGCCATCCCAGCGCCGGGTTTTCCTCTTCCTGACTGCGCAGATAGGACACCACCTTGTCGCCACCGATATCAAGCGTGCGGAATGTCACCGGAAGGCCCGCCGCCTGACGGATCACGGCGCGATAAAACGCCTCCTGTTCCTCAAGCTTCGGCATGGTCGAGGCGATCATAAACTGCAGCTCGGTGCGGAACAGGCCGATACCCTGCGCACCGGATTCAGCAAGCTGCGGCAGATCCACCAAAAGGCCGGCATTCATATTGAGGCTGATCGCCTTGCCGTCCTTGGTGACGGGTTCGACCGAGCGCAGTGCCTTGAACTGTTCCTGGCGCCGGGCCCGCAGCTTGACCTTTTCCTCATAGGCCTTTTGCAGATCGGCCATCGGGCGCACATGCACTTGGCCGTCGTCACCGTCGATGATGATGGGATCGCCGTTTTCGGCAAGCGCAACCAGGCCCGTCGCCTGGCCGACAACCGGAATACCCATGGCGCGGGCCACGATCACCACATGGCTGGTGACCGCACCTTCTTCCAGCACCAGCCCGCGCAGGTTCTCGCGCGGATAATCGAGCAGTTCGGCAGCGCCCATGGCGCGCGCAAGAATGATCGCATCGAGCGGGAAGTTCTCGTCCGTTGCTCGGCCGGAATAGCCGGTCAGCTGACGCAGCAGGCGGTTGGCCAGATCGTCGAAATCATGCATCCGCTCGCGCAGATAAGGGTCGGTCAAGCGCATCATCCGCGCCTTGGTGTCGCTCTGAACCTTTTCAACCGCAGCTTCCGCCGTCAGACCGTTGTGGATCGCCTCTTCCATGCGGCGCACCCATCCCTGGTCGTGCGCAAACATGCGGTAGGTCTCGAGAACCTCGCGGTGCTCGCCCTCCTGCGCCACGTCGCGGCGCTGCAGCATGTCGTCGATCGAGATCCGGAGCGATCCGAGCGCTTCGGCCAGACGGAGGATTTCCTTGTCCGAATCCTCGTTGAGAAGATTGGTAACGACGATACGAGGCTCGTGCAGAACCACATGGCCAAGCCCGATGCCCTCGTTATAGCCGTTGGCCGCGATCGTGACGGCGCGGGTAAGGTCCAGCTCAAGCCCCGGTGCCGTGATCTTCTTCAGGTCGCCGGTCGCGATCATCTCGGCGATCACCATCGCCGTCGTCTCGAGCGCCTCCACCTCGTCTTCGCGGTAGTTGCGGCTGGCCTTGTTCTGCACGACGAGAACGCCAAGCGTGCGGCCGGCGCGCAGGATCGGCACGCCGAGGAAGGAATGGTAGATCTCTTCGCCGGTTTCCGGCAGGTAGCGGAACGCGGGATGCGCCTGCGCATCGGACAGATTGAGCGGCTGTGCGGACGCGGCGATCGTGCCGACCAGGCCCTGCCCCATCTTCAGCTGCGATGTATGGACAGCCTCCTTGTTGAGGCCTTCGGTCGCGTAAAGCTCGAGAACGCCGTCCGAGCGCAACACATAGACGGAGCAAACCTCCGCCACCATGTTGCTGGCGATCTGGCGCACGATCCGGTCAAGCCGCTCCTGCGGCTCAAGTGGCTCGGCCATCAACTCGCGGAGCCGCTTCAGAAGAACGCGCGGCCCGGCCGACATGTCTCTCATCGGCATCATTGCTCCCGAATGCATCTTTAATCCGGAAGTGGCCGCGCGAGTTTCACACCCACGCGGCAAACCGGTTGACGATCAAGTCTTATCGAGACCGTAGGCGGAATGCAAAGACCGAACTGCAAGTTCCGAGTAGTCGCCGGCGATCAGGATCGAAATCTTGATTTCCGAGGTGGTGATGGCCTTGATGTTGATCGACTTTTCGGCAAGTGCCTTGAAAGCGGTCGCCGCCACGCCGGCATGGCTGCGCATGCCGATGCCGATCACCGACACCTTGGCGAGACCCGATTCGCTCTGCACGACGTCGAAGCCGATCTTCTCCTTGTTGTCTTCGAGAACGCTGATGGCCTTCGCCACGTCCCCGTAAGGCACGGTGAAGGTCATGTCGGTCTTTGATCCGTCCTCGGAAATGTTCTGGACGATCATGTCGACATTGATGTGATTTTCGGCCAGCGGGCCGAAGATGGCGGCAGAAACGCCTGGCCGGTCGGAGAGACGACGCAGGGAAATCTGCGCTTCATCCTTGGCGTACGCGATGCCGGTGACGACTTCCTGTTCCACGATCTCTTCCTCGTCGCAAATCAAAGTACCGGGCGGGTTGATGAGGTCGCCCATGCCCGGTGCATCGGGATCCTCGAAACTGGAGCGCACGAAGGTGCGTACCTTGTGAACCATGGCAAGTTCAACTGAGCGCACCTGCAAGACCTTGGCGCCGAGCGATGCCATTTCGAGCATTTCCTCGAACGAAATCTTCTTCAGGCGCCGCGCCTTGGGCACGATGCGCGGGTCCGTCGTATAGACGCCGTCGACATCCGTATAGATGTCACAACGATCGGCCTTGAGAGCGGCAGCAATCGCCACCGCTGAAGTGTCGGAACCGCCGCGACCGAGCGTCGCGATCCGGTTGTCCGGGCCGATGCCCTGGAAGCCGGCAACGACGGCCACCTGGCCCTCGCCCATCCGCTTGATGATGTCGGAACCGTCGATTTCCTGAATCCGGGCCGCGCCATGGGCATTGTCGGTGCGGATCGGCAACTGCCAGCCCTGCCAGGAGCGCGCATTGATGCCCATCGACTGCAGCGCGATCGCAAGCAGACCTGATGTCACCTGCTCGCCGGAGGCGACGACGGCATCGTATTCGCGCGCGTCGTAAAAGGGAGAATCGGCGCCATTGACCTTCGGTGTGTCCTGTACCCAGCCCACCAGCTCGTTGGTCTTGCCCGACATTGCGGAAACGACGACGGCCACTTCATGGCCCGCGTCGACCTCGCGTTTCACATGGCGTGCCACATTGTGGATACGGTCAAGATTGGCGACGGACGTGCCGCCGAACTTCATCACGATGCGAGCCATTCGACAAAAACCACTGTTTCGTCCCGGCACCATACGCTGGAACGTCTGCTTCCCGTTTCTCTGCTCTCCGGGCCTCAAGGCCTGGAGTCACAAAGTTGCGGGGGTCTCATATCGAAAAGGGGCTGGCGGTGCAATGGCCGGAACAGGCCAGAACGGTACGCCCGGCAAAAACCGGAGGCAGTATTTCGCGATTATCCGCGGAAAACCGCCGAACATGAAAAGGGCCGCTTTCGCGGCCCCCGACTATCATCAACTGTAACCGTTCACGGCGGACGGGCTCCGCCGTTGTCGCCTCAGCGATTACGGCAACCCGGGCCGACGCACTGCTCAGTTTCACCCTGCGGGGCGCGACGGTCGTTGTTGCGCTCGGCACGAGGCTCCTGACGACGCTCTTCTCTGCGTTCGTCATTGCGCTCGGCACGCGGCGGCGGGCGGCGATCGTCGCGGTCATCGCCACGATCCATGCGCGGCGGTGGTGGGCGACGGTCGTCGTCGCGATCAATCCGCGGTGGCGGACGGCGGTCATCCCGGTCGCGGTCGATACGCGGTGGTGGAGGACGACGGTCGTCGTCACGATCGATACGCGGCGGTGGGCGACGATCGTCCCTGTCACGGTCGACGCGTGGCGGGTCGCGGCGGTCGCCGCGATCACGGTCCCAACCGGGACGGTTGTCCCAGCGGTCACGATCGCGGTCGCGGTCCCAACCCGGAGGTGGTGGCGGCGGACGTCTGTCACGATCCCAACGCGGCGGTGGCGGCGGCTGACGATCGGCGCGCCAATTGTAATCGCGCCAGCGATCACGTTCACGATAGAAATTGCGCTCTCTATAATGGCGACCCCAGTAGTCGTTGACTTCGAAGGTCACCGTCGGGATGCCGAGACCCTGATAGTAGTCGGGCGCGACATAGACGCGGTTCGAACGGTACGCCGCCTGGACATAGTTTCCCGACACCCAGCCACGACCGCCGTAGAACGAAACGTCGCACCAGTTCACGCTGCTCATGCAGCCGTTGATGGTAACGGTCGCGCTGACCGGGATCACTGTGACCGCCGGATAGGCGGTGCTCGGACCTGACCGCATGTTCACGTTCGCGGTTGCGAATCCCTGCACCGCAGCCGAAGCAATCGACGGCGCCAGCATCAAGGCGCCGAGAGCGGCTACCCGTAAAAGTAACTTTTTCACCTGTTTCCTCCTGGAAAACATAAGCGGTCGGAATTGCTTCCGTTTTGCGCCCCGTAATTTTCAGCCTAAATGCTCGGAACGACCTATTGTTCCAGTTGTCGGCTGAATGGCGAATGAATGATGTATTTGACTGTCATTCACCCTTTTTCTCCTCGCCGTAAGCAACGGTTAATCCCGCCCGCTCACTGGAAAACAATGACTAAGCTGTCGCGCGACCTCCGCGGCGATGTCACCCCTTGACATCAACCCGGGATCGTCCGACTTCAGGCCCTAGTACGAGAGGATGACGATATGACCGAAACCACACGCAGCACAGTCGATAAGGACCAGGTTGAATGGTTCTCGAAAATGGCAGCCGAGTGGTGGAACCCGACAGGGAAGTTTCGGCCTCTCCACAAGTTCAATCCGGTCCGCCTCTCCTATCTTCGCGACCGGATCTGCGAGCATTTCGGCCGTGACCCCAACGGTCACCAGCCCCTCGCCGGTCTTCGCATCCTCGATATCGGATGTGGCGGCGGTCTGTTGTCGGAGCCGATGGCCCGCATGGGTGCGACCGTTGTCGGCGCGGACCCGTCTGAAAAGAACATCGGCATCGCTTCCACCCATGCCGCTGAAACCGGCGTTAGCGTCGATTATCGCGCAGTCACCGCCGAAGACCTGGCCGCATCGGGCGAGATGTTCGACGTGGTCATGAACATGGAAGTAGTCGAACACGTCGCTGACGTCGATTTTTTCATCACGACCTGCGCGTCGCTGGTGAAGCCGGGCGGCCTGATGTTCGTCGCGACTATCAACCGCACGCTGAAGGCCGGCGCGCTGGCGATCTTTGCTGCGGAAAACATTCTCCGCTGGTTGCCGCGCGGCACCCACCAGTACGACAAGCTTGTGCGCCCGGAAGAGATCGAAAAGCCGCTGTCAAAAAGCGGCATGGAGATCATTCACCGCACCGGCGTGTTCTTCAACCCGCTCAGCGACCGCTGGAACCTGTCATCCGACATGGACGTCAATTACATGCTTCTGGCGCGGCGTCCGGGCTGAGCTTCAGTTCTTGACGACAGCCGTGACGGGTGTTGCGGCGTCGACGGATCCACCCTTCAGGTGCAAAAGCGTGGCCCAACGGAGCCGCTCGAACAGGAAGTTGCCGATCCCTGTCGCCCTGACAATCGCGTAGAGGATGAGCGAGCTCACGATCGACACGATCATCACCGAAACGCTCAGCAGTCCTGTATCGGTAATCAGTCCGGTCTTGAGCGCTACTGCCCTGAACAGAGACATCGGGATGGTAAAGGCGAGGTAGACAACCAGCGAATGCTTGCCGAGCCAGACCAGCCAGCGCGAGAACGGCAGTTGGACGACGAGGCCGCAAGCGATGCAAAGCGCCAGCGTTCCAGCGACAGCAAGTACGAAATGCATCCCTGGCAACACCGCAGACCCCATCTGCATCCCGACCGGTTGAACCTCATAGCCGGGTGAAAACACGAGCACTCCGTTGACCAGCGCCCAGACGCACAGCGCAGCCCAGGCTCTCGCCGAATAGCGCTGGCAGAGATCGACCAGCTTCAAAATTGCGGGACCCGTCCGGAAGCCGAGGTAGAAGAAGATAAAATACGCGGCAAACTGCGTCACCACATAGCTCGCCGAATGGGGCGACAGGACCTCGAGGCCGATCGCGACCGGAAGAACCACCCAGGCCGGGACAGACAGCTGGTAGAACAGCTTCGTCACCAGTCCGAAAATTGCGAGCAGATAGACGAACCACAGCACGCCATAGGGCTGAATCATCGCAAAGGCCAGCTCCTTCAGCATTTTGCTGAGATCGAGCTCGTAGACCCCGATCTTGAGGCCAAGCATGATCGTGACCCAGAGCACGTAGAAATAAAGGTAATGGACCACCCGGCGGTCGACGAACTGCAACCACGGGCGGGCGATAACCTGCGACAGGAACACACCCGAGATCAGGAAGAATTCCGGCATCCGGAATGGCGTGGCGAAACCGATGACATAGTGTAGAAAGCCGACCTGCCCGGTATATTCGCCGGTATTGTAGGCCGAGTACATCATCACAACCAGGATGATCGAGACACCTTTGGCGGCGTCGACCCACGCTAAACGATCAATCTTTTCCATGCTGCAGAGCACTTTCTGTCTGATCAAGGTTACGGGGACGCCCTTGCGATGTGATCGCAACGATTCGGCCTGTTCGGTCTAAATCCAAAGGGTCATGTCGAATGCGATGTTGGTGTCAACGTCTGCCAATTCGTCGCCGGAGTGTGGCCCTTGGAGAACTGGGCAGGATTTGAACCTGCATGTACGGGCTTGCGGGCCCGCTCCATTTCAGTCTGGCACCAGTTCATCACGGACGGCTTTCGGCAGCCCGTCCGCAGAGATAGCGCAGTCAGGTTAGAGTTCGGTAAACCGGCATGGTAAAGATGCATGTCTTGGAAGAAATACTTACAAGATACTTCCGACATCGCTAATGAACTTGAAGACCGGCGTCAGTTGCCGTCTTCCGGGAGCGTCGGCAAGGGGGCGATGTCGATGCCCTCATCAATCAGCTCGCGCACGTCGTCGAAACTTGCCTTGCCGATAATCCCGCGCGCATCGGCCTCGCCGTAATGGATCTTGCGCGCCTCTTCCGGAAATTTCTCGCCGACATCTTCGGAACTGGCGCGGATACCGGCGACGGCTTCCTTGAGCTTCGCCATCACCTCATGGCGCGCCATATTCATCGCCAACTCCTGCTTGGCTTCCTTCTTCCGTGCTGTCGAAACGGAGGGCGCCATCAGGGATTTTGAGATCGCGGTGGAATTGCAGACCGGACAGGTTAAAAAGCCGCCTTCCACCTGGCGGTCGAAATCGGCGCTTTGGGCAAACCAGCCTTCAAACGCATGTCCGTTCTCGCAGCCGAGCGAATATTTAATCACGCCGCCTCTTCCCCGTCACCGCGGTCGGGGACGATCGCCACGGAAAACTCCCGGGCATTCTTGAGGTTGGGGATCTTCTGGCGTGCCGCCCGGACCTGGTCGAGATCGATCTCGGCGATCAGGACCTCTTCGCCGGTGCCGCCAGCCATCGCCAGAACCTTGCCCCAGGGATCGACGATCATCGAATGACCGAAGGTTTCGCGGCCATCTTCGTGGGTGCCGCCCTGTGCCGCAGCAATCAGGAACGTCCCGTTCTCGATGGCGCGGGCCCGAAGCAGGATTTCCCAATGCGCCTCGCCCGTCTGGCGGGTAAAGGCAGCCGGAACCGTGAGAATTTCGGCGCCGGCCAAGGCCTCAGCCCGAAACAGCTGCGGAAACCGCACATCGTAGCAGATCGCGAAACCGAGCCTGCCGAAACCGAGGTCGGCGACCCGCGCTTCGTTGCCGGGTTCATAGGCCGAACTTTCGCGCCAGCTTTCGCCATTGTCGAGATCGACATCGAACATGTGGATCTTGTCGTAGCTGCAGACGGTTGCGCCGTCTGGCGAAAACAGGAAAGCGCGGTTGGCGATCTTCCCGTCGTCGCGGGCAATGGCGGTCGAGCCGATATGCAGGAAGACACCAAGCTCTTTTGCGAGATCGCGCGCCGTCGAGACGATCACGTCGTCCGCCTCGCCCCGGAGCACCTCGCGCGCTGCCTTGCGGTCACGCTGCAGCATGCCGGTCATTTCGGGGGTCTGAATATAGGTCGCGCCATGGGCTGCAGCGTCACGGACAAGACGCGCCATGTCGGCCGCATTCCTGACGGGATCGACGCCCGAACACATCTGGATCGCTGCAACCTTGACCGCGGTCATCGAAAAATCTCCTCAGGCCGCCAGAAGCGGATCGAGCTTGCCGGCACGGTCGAGCGCATGCAGGTCGTCGCAACCGCCGACATGCCGACCATCGATGAAGATCTGCGGGAATGTCGAACCGCCGTTCGACTTCTGCACCATTTCGGCGCGCAGTTCCTTGGAATAGGTCGCGTCATGCTCGGTAAAGGCAACGCCCTTGGATTCGAGCAGCGCCTTGGCGCGGGCGCAGTAACCGCAATATTCGCGGGTGTAAATGATCACATCTGCCATGATTTTCTCCACGTACTGTCAGGACTTTGTGCAGCGCGTCACAATTGCCGTCTCTGTCATATAGGCCCGGCAATGGCCATTGCAAAGGTCAAAACCGTCACCTCGGCAGCCCCTGCCCGCTTCAGCGCCCGGGTTGCGGAAGACACTGTCGCGCCGGTCGTGAACACGTCGTCGACCAGTACGATATGCTTGCCGAACACGTCCTGTTCGCGACCCGCGGCCACCTTGAACGCGGCGCGGACGTTCTCCTCGCGGCCCCGCGCGGTCAACCCCACCTGACGCCGCGTGCTCTTCGTGCGCAGCAATGTTGCTGCAAGAAAGGGCTTTTCGGATTGAGCGGCGAGATGCCGCCCGAGCTCGGCTGCCTGATTGAACCGGCGCCAGAACATCCGCGAGCGATGAAGTGGCACAGGGAGAATAGCGTCGCAATCGGCCACATGGGTCTCGCAAGCGCGCAGCATCCACCCGGCCATCATTGCGGCGAGGTCGGTGCGATCCCTATATTTCAGCGCATGGACGAGCGAGCGTGCCGCACCTTCGTGGATTGCCACAGCCCGCAGGCGGTCGAACACCGGGGGATTCGCGATCGCTTCCGGCGAGACCAGCAATTGCTCATCCAAAGCGGGATCGGAAGGATCATAGGAGAACGGAAGGCCTAGAACCTCGCAGTAAGGACGTTCGATGAAGCGCAGACCGCTCCAGCACTGTGCACAGAAACCGCGATGGCTGCCGGTGATCACCCCGCATCCGGGACAGGCTGGCGGGTAGACGACGTCGCCTATCCGACGTGTCCAGACGGACGCGGCCGATACCATGCTCCTTAGCGATCGCAAGGCGTGGGACGAAGACATGCTTGACATTAATCGACGGAGAGCGACTTTGCGACCCGCGGAAATTGAGTGGAAAACATGGACATCATTTTTGACGCCGAACTGGTCGAAGCACGGCGCCGGCGTGCGATTACCGCTGGCGACCACAACGCGGCGTTTTTGCTGGATATAGCCGGACGCGAACTGGCCGAGCGGCTGTCCGTGGTCGAGCGGCAGTTCGAACAGGGTGTCGAGTTGCATGGCGGTACCGGCACTGCAGCCCGCGAAGCGAAAGCAACCGGCAAGATCGACAATATGGTCCGGGTCGAGAGCGATCCTACCTTCGCCGTCTCTGGCGAAGACATCACGGTCGCACCGCTCGACAATGTGCCGCTTGAGCCGGATACGGTCAACCTCGTCGTCTCACCGCTCGCCCTTCACCTGATCAACGATCTTCCCGGCACGCTGGTCCGCATCCGCCGGGCGCTGAAACCGGATGGGCTGTTCCTTGCCGCCATTCCCGGATCCGGCACGCTTGCCGAGCTGCGCGATGTCCTTCTGTCGGCCGAGGTGGAAATGACCGGGGGCGCTAGCCCGCGGGTCATTCCGTTTGCGGATGTGCGCGACGTCGGCGGGCTACTGCAGCGGACGGGTTTCGCGCTGCCGGTGATCGATGCGGAAACCTATACGGTGCGCTACGACAACCTGTTTGCACTGATGCGGGACTTGCGCGGCATGGGTATGACCAATGCGCTCGCTGGTCGCAGCCGCATGCCGCTGACAAAGAGTTTCTTCCTGAAAGCCGCCGAGCTTTATGCCGAGCGCTACTCGGATCCGGATGGGCGCATCCGGGCCACGTTTTCGATCATCTACGCATCGGGATGGGCGCCGCACGAAAGCCAGCAAAAGCCCCTGAAGCCGGGATCGGCCAAGATGCGGCTGGAAGATGCGCTGCGCGGATCGCAGAACGAAAACTGATAGGTCAGGGTAACGATCGGGCGAGGCTCAGGTAATCGGCTTGTCGACCTTGCCGCCGAGGAAGCTGAACATATTGCTGAGCGCCGAGGAAAAAGCGCCGAAACCGGCGAGCAAGGCGGCCGATATGATTGCGATGATCAGGCCGTACTCGACAGCCGTCGCCCCACATTCATCTCGCATGAAGGAACGCAGGAGACGCATGACTTGCCCTTTATCCGGTAAACCGCTGATCTGTCGCCCGACTATAGCGACTAATCGTTAATTAGCAGCCATCGTTTGCGCCGTAGCCCTGTACGATGCAGACGGAGCCCGGCGTGTCCTGAAGGACGCTACGGCGGATCGTGTAGGTTTTCGTGCCCTTCTCGACCGGCTTGATCGAACCGGTAGTGATCATGTCGAAGTCTTGCTTGACCGTTGCCAGCCGCTGCTGGTCGTCGTGACCGGCGAGCATCGGCGTCACGATCAGCGCAAGCGCAACCGCAGCGGTGCCAAACAGCAGAGCAATATTGAGGGCGCCGGTCCTACCGGATCTGTGCTTTGCCCGCTGGCGGGCCTGCACAGTTTTCCAGAATTCGTCTTCCATCGCTGAAAAGCCTCGTCAACGCAGTCACTGATCCCCCTGACGATGCCACGATGGGCTGAATTAAAGGTTAACAGGCTCTGAATTCGACTACGCTAATTCGATTGATCTCGATCAGACAAGATCCTGAATGATCGGGATCAGAGGCTCGTCGGCGGGCGGCATCGGATAGTCCCGAAGCGCGTTCGGCTTGACCCACTTGATCGCCTGCCCCTCGCGCCCGTGCGGAATGCCCTCGAAACGGCGACAGACATAGAGCGGCATAAACAGATGGAAGGTTTCATAAGTGTGGCTCGCAAATGTCAGCGGCGCGAGGCAGGCTTCCTTCGTCTGGATCCCGAGCTCCTCGTCGAGTTCACGAATCAACGTCTCCTCGGGCGTTTCGCCAGGCTCCACCTTACCCCCCGGAAACTCCCAGAGCCCGGCCAGCGACTTGCCCTCAGGGCGCTGCGCAAGCAGGATGCGGCCGTCGGCATCGATCAGCGCGCAGGCTGCAACGAGAAGAATTTTCCTCGACATGAGATCGGTCACCCTTTGCGCCAGTAGCGGTATTCATAGACCTTGCGAAAGCCGAACTGGCGATAGAGGGCAATCGCCGGTTCGTTGTCTGCCTCCACCTGCAGCCATGCCGAACGGGCGCCGCTGACGCGGGCCCAGCGCAGTGCCGAGGCCAGTATTTCCGAGCCGATGCCCTGCCGCCGAACCGTTTGCGACACGGCAAACGACATGATGCCCGCGAGGTCGTTGTCCTGCACGCAAAGCGCCACGGCGACGGCGCCGTGACGTGGGTTCTCCTTGATGAAGAAGCCCGATTGCGGCTTGATGGAACTGAGGATCTCCGCCAGTGCCGGCTTCAGCGCTGCGTCGTCCTGCCCCACTGCAATGCAGGCATCGACGAAACGGCCGATATCGTGGCTGGGAAGATGACCAAGCGTCGGCGGCAGCGGAAGGTGGGCGAGATCGCCGATCATCACATCTGCGGTCTCGAACATCTGCCAGCCATCATCCTCCAGATGACGGATCAGGTGGGGCGGTGCGAGCGGCGTTTCGCGCACCACCAGCGATCGTCCGTAATCGGCAAAACGCTTGCGGGCCTTCGACAACCGCAGGTCCATGTCCCGGTAATCCGACGGATCGAGCGGCACGATGCAGTTGAGACGCTTCGACGGATGGCTACCCGTCAACCGAACCTGCCAGCTGCCGTCATAGACCACGGAAGCCGCGGGCCAGGCCCGGAAGCCGACCGCTTCCAGTCTCCGAACCAGCGGCAGGTCGCCTTGCGCGAGAGATGCGGTCATATCCGTCATCAGCTCCGGTAATCGCCGTTGATGGCAACATATTCCTTGGTGAGGTCGCAGGTCCAGACGGTGGCCGTGCCGGAGCCGAGGCCGAGTTCGACCTTGACCGGAATGTCCTGCCCCTTCATCACGTTGGACGCGGCCTCTTCCGAATAGGAAGGATCGCGTTCGCCATTGACGGCAACGCGGACATCGCCGAACCAGATCGCCAGCTTGTCGCGGTCCGCCGCTTCGCCGGCCTTGCCGACGGCCATGACGATACGGCCCCAGTTGGCGTCTTCGCCGGCGGCGGCGGTCTTGACCAGCGGCGAATTGGCGATCGACAGCGCGATCGTCTTGGCGCTAGCATCGCTTTCAGCGCCCGTGACCGTGATCTCGAGCATCTTGGTGGCGCCTTCGCCATCGCGCGCAACCTGGATCGCCAGGTCCTTCAGAAGCGCGTTCAACGCATCCCGGAAAGACGACAGCGCCGGATCGGCGGGATCGGTGATCTGCGCCTGGCCGTCTGCAGCAGCAGCCCCCGTTGCAAACAGCATCAGCGTATCGGACGTGGACGTATCGCTATCGACCGTCATGGAATTGAAGCTTGGCTCGACGCCTGCAGAGAGAAGCGACTGCAGCACCGAAGACGAGATATCGGCGTCGGTGACGACG
This sequence comes from Velazquezella soli, assembly GCF_977018685.1. NCBI lineage: Bacteria > Pseudomonadati > Pseudomonadota > Alphaproteobacteria > Hyphomicrobiales > Rhizobiaceae > Velazquezella > Velazquezella soli. The sequence goes on along the minus strand of NZ_CDRNXF010000005.1, from coordinate 918,365 downwards.
AAAGACAGCATCGTCGCCATGTCAGGCGCGATCATGCCAGCACCCTTGGCAATGCCGTTGATCGTAACCGCGACGCCGCCGATCTCCGCCATGCGGGTCGCGACCTTCGGATAGGTATCCGTGGTCATGATCGCCTTGGCAGCCTCCTGCCAGAAATCGCCCGTGGCCGACCCGTGCATATCGCCAAGCACGCCTGCAAATTTCGTGGCATCGAGCGGTTCGCCGATGACGCCTGTCGATGCGAGGTAAATTTCATTCTCGCTGCATCCGACAGCAGCCGCTGCCGATTGTGCGGTAAGTTCCGTTGCCTGGCGGCCCTTGGCGCCGGTAAACGCGTTGGCATTGCCGGAATTGACCACCACGGCCCGCGCGGTGCCATGGGCTAAGTTCGCGCGGCAGAAATCCACCGGGGCCGACGGGCACTTCGACTTGGTGAAGACGCCGGCCACCGCTGCCGGTGCGTCGAACACCATCAACAGCACGTCGGTACGGTTCTTGTATTTGATGCCGGCGGCAGCTGTCGCCATGCGGACGCCGCGCAGGGCCGGCATTTCGGGATAGGACTTCGGGGCGAGCGGCGAGACGGAAGAGGACATCTGAACAACCTGGCTGAATAGGAAAGGGCCCGGATATACCGGGCCCAGATGCGAATTTTACTGCTGTGCCGGTGCCGGCGCTTCTGCACCGTCCTGCATCTTGCTCACGTCATCGTAGCCCTTCTTCAGGCCCTCATCCATGATCTCGATCTTCTGGTCGGCCTTCGCCTTTTCGATAATGGCGACATACTTGTCGCGCATCACGAGCTGCTTGACCTGGTCTTCGACCTGGTCGAGTGCCGGCGGAGCGGCTTCGCGCTTGTCGATCAGCTTGATGACGTGAAAACCGAACTGGGTCTTGACCGGGGTCTTGGTGTAGGCGCCCTTTTCGAGGGCAAACGCGGCCTGCTCGAATTCCGGAACCATGCGGCCCTGGGCAAACCAGCCGAGATCGCCACCTTCGTCCTTGTTCGAATCCTGCGACTTTTCCTTGGCAATGGCTGCGAAATCGCCACCCTTGTCGAGGTCGGCAATCACGGCCTTTGCTTCATCCTCGGTCTTTACCAGGATATGGGCAGCATTGACCTCTTCCTGCTTCGGGATCGACGCGATTTCCTTGTCGTAGCGTGCCTTTACTTCTTCGGGCGTCGTGGCATCGACCACGTGCTTCCGGAAGTAGGCGTTGTGCAGCTCGCGATCGCCGATATAGGCCATGCGCTTCTTGTAGTCCTCGGTGTTACCAAGGCCTTCGGCGGCAGCACCGCTTGCCAGAAGCTTCACGTCGATTGCGCCGGAAAGGGCCGCAACCTTCTTCTGTTCTTCGGGAAGCTGGGCCAGCTGCGGGTCGAGGTTCTGGACCGCGACGTCAAGTTCGGCCTGAGTGATGTTCAGGCTGCCCACCTTGGCGACGACCGTATCGTCAGCGGCGAAAGCCGGGGCCTGGACGAAGATCGCAGCGGCAAGAGCAGCCGATACGAGAAGTTTGTGGCGCAGCATCGAGTTACCTTTCGATTGGTGAACCGGATCCAGAACGTCTGGCACCGGCCGGAAAACCTTCACAAACACCGGATTGTGGCCATTCTGTATCGGCCGTCACCGTTGACATAATTCGGACCCCCTCTTATCTGTCACGCAACTTCGCGTCCAGAAGCTTTGCGGGCGCCACGGGTTGAATTGTCAGAGGCGCCGCCGTCCGACAAGCTCAATCGTGGTCTCGACGAGTGACATCAGGGACTGACATCAGAAAGGGCCATTCGTATGGTCAGCTTTGGCGGCATTGCCCGCAAACTGTTCGGATCTGCAAACGAGCGCCGCGTGCGGGGCTACAAGCCGATGCTCGAGAAGATCAATGCAATCGAGGAAGCCACCAAGGCGCTCACCGATGAGCAGCTCGCCAACAAGACGGCGGAGTTCCGCCAGATGCTGGCAGACGGCAAGACCCTGGAGGATATCCAGATCCCTGCCTTTGCGGTGCTTCGCGAAGCGGCCCTCCGCGTTCTCGGCATGCGACCCTTCGACGTCCAGCTGACCGGCGGCATGATCCTTCACGACGGCGCAATCGCCGAGATGAAGACCGGCGAAGGCAAGACGCTGGTGGGAACCCTGCCCGTCTACCTCAATGCACTGTCGGGCAAGGGCGTGCATGTGGTGACCGTCAACGATTATCTCGCACAGCGCGACGCCAGCATCATGAGCCGCCTCTACGGGTTCCTTGGCCTTTCGACCGGTGTCATCGTCCACGGCCTGTCGGACGACGAACGCCGCGAGGCCTATGCCTGCGACATCACCTATGCGACGAACAACGAGCTCGGCTTCGATTATCTTCGCGATAACATGAAATACGAGCGCGGCCAGATGGTGCAGCGCGGCCACAACTTCGCGATCGTCGACGAAGTCGATTCGATCCTGGTCGACGAAGCCCGCACCCCGCTGATCATCTCAGGCCCGCTGGACGACCGTTCCGATCTCTACAACACGATCGACGCCTACATTCCGTTGCTGTCTCCGGAAGATTACGAAATCGACGAAAAGCAGCGCTCGGCCAACTTCTCCGAAGAGGGAACCGAAAAGCTCGAAGGCCTGCTGCGTCAGGCCGGCCTGCTGAAGGGCGAATCGCTCTACGACGTCGAGAACGTGGCGATCGTGCACCACATCAACAACGCGCTGAAGGCCCACAAGCTCTTCACCCGCGACAAGGACTATATCGTCCGCAACGACGAGATCGTCATCATCGACGAGTTTACCGGCCGCATGATGCCGGGCCGCCGCTATTCCGAAGGTCAGCATCAGGCGCTGGAAGCTAAGGAAAAGGTGCAGATCCAGCCGGAGAACCAGACGCTCTCCTCGATTACCTTCCAGAATTACTTCCGCATGTACGACAAGCTTGCCGGCATGACCGGTACGGCGCAGACGGAAGCGGAAGAATTCGGCAACATCTACAAGCTGGAAGTGGTGGAGGTTCCGACCAACCTGCCGATCCAGCGTATCGACGAAGATGACGAAGTCTACCGGACGTTTGAGGAAAAGTTCAAGGCGATCATCGTCGAGATCAAGGCGGCCAGCGAACGCAACCAGCCGGTTCTGGTCGGTACGACCTCGATCGAAAAGTCCGAACTTCTGGCAACCATGCTGCGCGAGTCCGGTTTTGAGAAATTCCACGTTCTGAACGCCCGCTACCACGAGCAGGAAGCCTATATCGTGTCGCAGGCCGGCGTGCCCGGTGCCGTCACGATCGCCACCAACATGGCCGGTCGCGGTACCGACATTCAGCTCGGCGGAAATATCGACATGCGCCTTGAGCGCGAGCTCGAAGGCATCGAGGACGAGGGCGAACGCGCTGCCAAGGAGGCTGCCGTCCGTGCCGAGGTGAAAGAACTCAAGGCCAAGGCTCTGGCAGCCGGTGGCCTCTACGTGATCGCCACGGAACGCCACGAAAGCCGCCGCATCGACAACCAGCTGCGTGGCCGTTCCGGCCGCCAGGGTGACCCGGGCCGCTCTAAATTCTACCTGTCGCTCCAGGACGATCTGATGCGCATCTTCGGTTCCGACCGGATGGATTCGATGCTGCAAAAGCTTGGTCTCAAGGAAGGCGAAGCGATCGTCCACCCCTGGATCAACAAGGCGCTCGAGCGGGCCCAGAAAAAGGTCGAGGCGCGTAACTTCGACATCCGCAAGAACCTTCTGAAATACGACGACGTCACCAACGATCAGCGCAAGGTGATCTTCGAACAGCGTATCGAGATGATGGATTCGGAAGACGTGTCCGAGACCATCGAGGACATGCGCAACGAAGTGATCGAGGTTCTCGTTGCCAAGCACATCCCTGAGCGGGCCTATGCCGAACAGTGGAGCGTCAAGGAACTGCGCGAAGACGTTGATCGCCTGCTGAACCTTGATCTTCCGATCGAAGACTGGGCGACCGAAGAGGGTATCGGCGAAACCGATATCCGCGAGCGGATCACCGCCGCCGCTGAAGCTTCCGTCAAGGATCGCCGAGAGCGGTTTGGTGCCGACGTGATGAACTACGTCGAACGCTCCGTGGTGTTGCAGACGCTGGACGCCCTGTGGCGCGAGCATATCGTCAATCTCGACCACCTGCGCTCCGTCATCGGGTTCCGCGGCTATGCGCAGCGCGATCCGTTGCAGGAATACAAGGCGGAAGCCTTCGAGCTGTTCCAGGCGCTGCTTGCGAACCTGCGCGAAGCCGTGACCGCCCAGATGATGCGCGTCGAGCTTGTGCAGAACCCCGAGCCGCCGGTACCGCCATCGGTGTTCGAGGAGCATCATTTCGACCCGACGACCGGCGAAGACCAGGTGTCGGGCGCAGACGGCAGCGACTTCATCGCAGCGCCTGCCGATCGTCATCCCGAAGACCAGTCTACCTGGGGGCGCGTCGGCCGCAACGAGGCTTGCCCCTGTGGTTCGGGCAAGAAATACAAGCACTGCCACGGCGCCTTCGAACAGGCCTGATCGGGCAACACCAGTGTTATCGATAGAACGCCGCCTTCGGGCGGCGTTTTTCGTTTGCGGGATCGTCGCCCTCTTAACGTTCGGGTCGGCTGAGCCAACCGTTTCTTAACCCTGCTGTGGCAGATTTGCGAGCATGGCTCCTGTAGCGTAACGAGTATTGCGTGCCCATCATGGCGGTGATCGAAACAGCGGAAAGACTGCTTCCGGCCGGTTTGCGTGCCAGAGTCGCACCGCTGACGGGCAGGATCAGAGCCACTGTCACCGAAAACAGCGATACGGCGCGGGCGCAACGCCAGGCCATGACCGCGTTTGCGATCCGCATTTTCAGCGCCGCTATCGCCTTCCTGTCCCAGATCGTCATGGCCAGGCTGATGGGCGAGTTCGAATACGGGTTGTTCGCCTTCGTCTGGGTGATCGTCATCCTCGTCGGCAATCTCTCCTGCCTCGGCTTTCACACCTCGATCATCCGCTTCATCCACCAACATTCGGCAGAGGGTGAAAGCGGCGAGATCCGTGGCTTGAGCCTCGCCGCCTGCCTTGTCGCGCTCGTCACCTCGACCGTGATCGGCGGTCTTGGCTTTGCCTTTCTCTGGGCATTCGGCAGCAGCATCGAGCCCTACTACATCGTGCCGGTTGCGATCGCTCTTTTCATCATCCCGATGATCGGCATCGGCGACATCCTCGACGGGCTTGCCCGTACCCATGGCTGGACGATATCGGCGCTGGCGCCAACCTACATCCTCAGGCCCATCCTGATCCTCACCTTCATGACGGCAGCCGTCCTGTCCGATGCGCCGCGCGATGCGCAGACCGCCATGCTGGCGGCGCTTGCCGCCACATACGCCACAACGTTTGCGCATCTGACGCAGCTCATACTTCGGCTGAAAGGCAGCTACGGCAATGCATCGCGACGCTACCGGCTTGGCTCATGGATCCGATACTCGATCCCGCTATTTGTGGTCGACGGCATCGGCTTCCTGCTGACCAATGCGGACGTGGTCGTGGTCGGCATCTTTCTGCCGCCGGACGATGTCGGGATCTATTTTGCGGCGTCGAAAACGATCGTCCTTGTGCAGTTCGTCTACTTCTCCATCAAGGCGGCCGCCGCTCCCCGTTTCGCCGCCATCATGGCGGAAGACGACATGACGGCGTTGGCCACATTCGCGGGCCAGACCGTCCGCTGGACCTTCTGGCCGTCGCTCGTCGTCGGGTTGACCACGCTTGCTGCGGGTGAACTGCTTCTGTCGCTGTTCGGCGACGCTTTCACTTCAGGCTATATCCTGATGGTGATCCTGTTTGCTGGCATTCTGTCCAAGTCGCTCGTCGGTCCCGGAGAAGTGCTGCTCAGCATGGCGGGCAGGCAAAAGCTCTGCGTTACAGTCTATACGGCAACGCTTGCCGGCAGCATCGTCCTCAATGTCGTGCTGATACCACATTATGGGCTGGTCGGTGCGGCGATGGCGACCGCCGGCGCCATGATGATCGAGGCGACGTTGCTGCACATAGCAGTACGCCGCACGCTCGGAATCGTGCTATTCGCTTTTTCCGATCCACTGCCCAGACCCTCGTTCAAGGTTCGATAGACACAATGGCTCTTCCCCCGAACAGGAGCGAGAAGGAATACGACGACGTCACAATGCCGAACGTCGCGTCGCGTCTTCGTGCAGACCGCCCGGATGCCGATACACGGGTAGAAATCGGCCGGCCCGGCCGCGAATTTTGCCTCTATCCGGCAGGTCTCGGTTACGATCTGCAGGAAGAACTCGAATTTTTGTCTCACCGCGCGATGGAACCCAACATCTTCTTCTCGGCGCGGCTTCTTGCCCCAGCCATGCCGCGCATCGATGACCGTCAGGTGCGACTGGCGCTCATCCGCGACGAAGGCGAAAGCCATAGCCGCCTTCGCCTGCTGATGCCGTTTACCGTGGAGAAACCAGGCTTTGCCATGGGTGCTCCGATCATCCGCGTCTGGTCCAATCCGTTCGGTCCGCTCGGTACGCCACTGGTGGATGCCGAAGATGCGGCCGAAACCATCGACAACCTCCTGGAGGCCCTGACTGCCCGGGAAGCAAAACTTCCCTCCGTTCTCGTTCTGCCCGATGTGCGCTTAGGCGGCCGCTTTGCCCAGCTTGCGCGCGCCGTTGCCATCGGCCGCGACCTGCCCGTTGCCGTCACCGACAGCTTCCGCCGGCCGATGCTGGAAAGCCTTCAGGACGGCGAAACCTATATGAAGGCCTCCGTCTCGCCGCACCATTACCGCGAGATGCAGCGCCAGTGGCGAAAGCTCGGACAGCTGGGAAGGCTCGAATACGCCGTCGCCCGTCAGCCGGAAGAGGTGCGCCAGCGGATGGAGGAATTCCTGGCGCTTGAATCGACAGGCTGGAAAGGCCGCAAGCGTTCGGCCCTGATCAACGACCGTTACCGCGCAGCCTTTGCTCGCGAAGCGATCACCAATCTTGCCGAAGTGGACGCCGTGCGCATCCACACGATCAATCTCGACGGCCGCGCGATCGCCTCGATCGTGATCTTCTTGATGGCCGGCGAGGCCTATACCTGGAAGACCGCCTATGACGAGAGCCTCAGCCGCTATTCGCCCGGCAAGCTGTTGGTCATGAAGCTGACCGACTGGCACCTTGATGATGCCAACATCCTGCGCACCGACAGCTGCGCCGTGCCCGACCATCCGATCATGAGCAGGCTATGGGAAGAGCGCGAGGAAATGGGAACGCTGGTGATCGGCCTTGCCCGCAACAGCGACCGCGACGTGAGACAGGTGGCGACACAGCTTCACCTCTACCGCAACACCCGCAACATGGCGCGTCTGCTGCGCGAAAAGATCCTAGCGATTGCCGGACGCAATGCCTGACATCGCGGTTTGCAGCGATCCAAATAGTTCTTCTTGCATCCGCCGCCGAGGCCATGTTAGAGGCCTTCACCATACCCTCCGTGCCCCATTGGCGGAACTGGTAGACGCGCTCGACTCAAAATCGAGTTCCGAAAGGAGTGCTGGTTCGATTCCGGCATGGGGCACCACTCGCTCTAAAGAGCGTTGATTTTGCATCCCTTCAGGAAATATCCCCCACCTGCATTCCAGCGCGGAAAGTACTGTCTCGATTGACGTCAAGCTGTCTCGAACGTGAACGAACGCGCTGTTTCACTCGTCAAATCGAGCTAGCCTGAGCTTGCCCTTGCCAGCGTCCAGTCGGCATCTCTGCCTGTTTCCACTGCGTCGATACCGATCCCGGACCTTCATTCCGCTCTGGGTCGCCTATCCCGCCGCTTCTCAGGCAGCAGCAGCAAGCATCGCCTTCGCGGAAGCCGGGATGGCGAGGTGTTCGAAGCTTGGCTTGGCGAGCAGGTAGCCCTGGATGAGGGACACGCCCAGGTCCCGCAGGGCCGACATTTCGCCCACGGTTTCGACGCCTTCGCAGAGCGGCACGATGTTGAGTTCTTCGAGCATCCGCAACGTGTGCTTGACGATGGTGCGCCGGACCGGATCGGTGTCGATCCCTCTGATCATGTCCATATCCAGCTTGACGATATCGGGCTGGAAATGACTGAGGAGGCCGAGGCCGGAGTGGCCTGAACCGAAGTCGTCGATCGCAGTTTTAAAGCCCATATCCCGGTATGTCCGCAGGATGTGAAGGACGTGCCTGGTATCCAACTCCTCGTTCTCGGTGAACTCGAAGATGATGCGATCAAGCGGAAAACCCGTCTTCATGGCCGTGGCAAGCGTCAGGCGGATACATGCCCGCGGTTCGTAGACGGCGTTCGGCATGAAGTTGATCGACAGTTTCACGTCGTCAGCGGGGTCGTAGAGCTGCGCGGCAAGCTCGATCGCCTTGACCCGGCACTGCTGATCGAACGCATAGCGGTTGTCGGCCTGCACCTGCGATAGAACTGACCCGGCGCCTTCTCCGTTTGGACCGCGAACAAGCGCTTCGTGGGCGAAAACCTTGCCTGTTGCGATGTCGACGATCGGCTGGAATGCCATCGAGAACGGTAGTTCGAATGCTGCGCCGTCGCGGCAGCCTTGGCAACTCGTCGTCATTATGGAAAAATCTCCGTTTGCATCAGACTTAAGGCTCATCGATTAAACTTCCGTTTCCCGCATGCGGCGAAACCGAAGCGCTTTTCTTGCGTCACACACCTCAGCGGTGATATGCGGGCGGTGCCGTTTTGCGGCCTCCCGCACCCAACTCTGGATCCGGCAGCCTCTTCAATCGCGTGCGGCTCCTGAACGAAACTGTTTGAAGGTCGCAGACCGGGGTATCCCGAAGACGCAGGAAGCGTATCGCAAGAATGACACCAGCCATTGTCGAGGGCCGCGCGTGCGGAACCTGCACCCTTTGCTGCCGGTTGCCGGACATTGATGATCTGGACAAGCCTGCGGATGAGTGGTGCAGGCACTGCGTTGCCGGACAAGGCTGTTCCATCTACCAGGATCGACCGATGCTTTGCCGCGACTTCGTCTGCCATTGGCTAACGCGCGAAGGACTGGGCGACGAGTGGGCTCCTCAAAGATCCCACCTGATGGTCTATGGGGAAGGACAGCAGATTACGGTCCTTGCCGATCCGGACTATCCCGATCTGTGGCGTCATCCGCCCTATATGCAGCAGTTCAAGGCATGGGCATCCAACGCTGAAGCACGCGGCGGCTATGTTATCGTCTTCTGGTGCGACGAGGTTCTAAAAATATAAGGCCGGAGCATCTGTGGATGCTCCGGCCAGAGGTTTGCATAACAGTGCCGAGTGGATCAGCCGACCTGCGGCATGTTCCGCAGCAGCTTGTCGAGCGTGACAGGGTAATCCCGGATACGCACGCTGGTTGCGTTGTGCACGGCGTTCGAAAGCGCTGCCGCCACACCGCAAAGGCCGAGTTCGCCAACACCCTTTGCCTTCATCGGCGAGGTGGTCGGATCCGTCTCATCGAGGAAGATGACATCCTGATGCGGAATATCGGCATGGACAGGAACTTCGTAGCCGGCCAAGTCATGGTTGACAAAGAAGCCGCGACGCTTGTCGACGGCCAGTTCTTCCATGAAGGCGCCGCCGACGCCCATCGTCATCGCACCGATGACCTGGCTGCGGGCCGTGATCGGGTTGAGAATGCGCCCTGCTGCACAGACGCTCAGCATGCGTCGAACGCGGATTTCAGCCGTGTACATGTCGACGCCGACCTCGACGAAATGGGCACCGAATGTCGACTGCTGCATCTCTTCTGCGAGATCGCCATACTCGATCGTATCTTCCGCAACGACACCATCCTTGCCAGCTGCCTCAGCGAGAGCAATGCTGCGGTTGCCGGAACGGATCTGGCCGTCGGCAAACGTGACATCTGCGGAGTTGAAACCGACCTTTTGCGAGATCGCATCCCGCAGCGCCACGCATGCGGCGTAGACGCCGGCGGTGGAGCTGTTTCCGCCCCACTGTCCGCCCGATCCCGACGACGCCGGGAAGCGGGAATCGCCGAGTTCTACGGCAACCTTGTCGATCGTTACGCCCATCATTTCGGCCGCGGTCTGGGCGATGATCGTGTAGCTACCCGTACCGATATCCGTCATGTCGGTTTCGACAGTCACGACGCCTTCGGAATCGAGCCGCACGCGGGCGCCAGACTTCATGTTCATGTTGTTGCGGAACGCTGCCGCAACACCCATGCCAACCATCCAGCGTCCATCCTTGACGCGACCCGTCTCGGCGTTGCGCTTGTCCCAGCCGAAGGTTTCAGCACCCCGGCGAAGACATTCGACCAGCTGACGGTGCGAGAACTTCCGTTCAGGCTTTTCCGGATCAACCTGCGTGTCGTTGATGATCCGCAACTCGACGGGGTCGAGGTTGAGCCGCTCGGCCAGTTCGTCCATAGCGATTTCAAGCGCCATGAGACCAGGCGCTTCGCCCGGTGCGCGCATCGCATTGCCTTCGGGCAGATCGAGTGCAGCAAGCCGCATGGAGGTCATCCGGTTTTCGCCGGCGTAGAGAAGGCGAGTCTGCGCCACGGCTGTCTCCAGGCTGCCACCCGGCAGGTTGCCGTTCCAGCTTTCGTGGGCAATCGCGGTGATCTTGCCTTCCTGCGTGGTGCCGATGCGGATACGCTGGATCGTTGCCGGGCGGTGCGTCGTGTTGTTCATCACGAAGGGACGCGGAAGCGCAAGCTTGACGGGGCGTCCCGCCGCTTTCGCACCAAGCGCTGCAAGCACCGCATCCGACCGGAGGAAAAGCTTTGAGCCGAAACCACCGCCGACAAACGGCGACATGATATGGACTTTCTCCGGATCGATGCCGAGCGTGATCGCCATTTCTGACTTGTTCCAGGCAATCATCTGGTTCGAGGTCCAGACCGTAACTTCGTCGCCGTCCCACATGGCAAGAGACGAATGCGGCTCCATCATCGCATGTGACTGGTCGGGTGTCGTGTAGGTCTGGTCGAACTTGACCGCTGCCTCGGCGAACGCCTTGTCGAAGTTGCCGGCAGAGGTGTCTGCGTCTTCACCTTCGGAGCCCTCCGGCTTCTTGGCCGTGTCCTTCGCTGCTTCCAGATCGTAGGAACCGGGAGCGCGAACGTAATCCACCTTGATGAGGCTCGCTGCGGCGCGAGCCTGCTCAAAGGTTTCAGCGACGACGACGGCGATGGCCTGGTGATAATGCGAGATCTCGGGGCCACCGAGAAGCTTGGCCGCATTCATCTTGCCCTTGGAGAGCTTGCCAGCCGTTTCCGCCGTGACGACAGCCAGAACGCCCGGAGCGTTGCGGGCCGCCTGGATATCCATCGAGCTGATCCGACCCTTTGCGATGCCGGCGCCTACGGGATAGCCGTAGGCAACATTGAGGTTGGCGTGGTTCCATTCATAGGCATAGGTCGCCGTGCCGGTGACCTTCTTAGGGCCGTCGATACGCGTGATGTGCTGGCCGACCACCTTCATCTGGTCGATGGGATTGGTCGTGGCGGGACGATCGAATAGCATGGCTTACCCCTTGGTTTCTTCAAGGATGCCGGCGAGCGTGCGCTCGGCCAGTGTCACCTTGAATGAATTTTCTTCTGTCGGCTTTGCGCCTGCAAAGACCTTGGCCATCACGGCCTTGGACCCCTGCGGCAGGTCGGCTTCCGCCTCTTCGACGCGCCATGGCTTGGGCGCCACGCCGCCAACTGCAACGCGACCGGTGCCGTCAGGCTGGATGATCGCAGCGACCGAGACGAGAGCGAAAGCGTAGGACGCACGGTCTCTCACCTTGCGATAGACGTGCTTGCCGCCCACAGGTGCCGGCAGCGTAACGGCCGTGATGATCTCGCCGCGCTCAAGCGTGGTTTCGATCTCGGGCGTATCGCCGGGCAGTTTGTGGAAATCCGCCATCGGGATAGCGCGTGTTGCGCCATCGGGCTTGACCGTCTCGATAGTTGCATCGAGGGCACGCATGGCGATTGCCATGTCGCCGGGGTGGGTGGCGATACAGGCATCGCTGACGCCGATCACGCCCAGCTGGCGGGTCACGCCGCCGATGGCGGAACAACCGCTACCGGGCTTGCGCTTGTTGCAAGGCTGGGCGGTGTCGTAAAAGTAAGGACAGCGCGTCCGCTGCAGAAGGTTGCCGGCCGTCGTTGCCTTGTTACGAAGCTGACCAGATGCGCCTGCGAGAAGTGCGCGCGAAAGCACGCCGTAGTCGCGGCGGATGCGCTCGTCCGAGGCGAGATCCGTATTGCGCACGAGCGCTCCGATCCGGACGCCGCCGTCTTCACTCTGCTCGATCTTGTCGAGGTCGAGACCGTTGACGTCGATGAGATGGGTCGGTGATTCGATCTCGAGCTTCATCAGGTCGAGGAGGTTGGTGCCTCCCGCGATGAACTTGGCGTTCTGGTTGTTGGCGGCCTTGGACGCAGCTTCAGCCGGTGATGCGGCGCGTTCATAAGTAAACTGTTTCATGCCTGCCTCCCCGAAACTTCCGTGATAGCCGCAACAATGTTCGGGTAGGCCCCGCATCGACAGATATTGCCGCTCATACGTTCGCGGATTTCCATCTCGGAAACCTGCGTGGGGGCTGTCAGGTCTTCCGTCACATGGCTCGGGATGCCGGCCTTGATTTCTTCAAGAACGGCGACGGAGGAACAGATTTGCCCAGGGGTGCAATAGCCGCACTGGAAGCCATCGTGCTTGACGAATGCCGTCTGCATCGGATGCATCTCGTCCGGTGTGCCAAGGCCTTCGATCGTGGTGATCTCGGAGCCCTCGTGCATGATGGCAAGCGACAGGCACGAATTGATGCGGCGACCATCGACCATGACAGTACAGGCGCCGCACTGGCCGTGATCGCAACCCTTCTTGGTGCCGGTCAGGTGCAGGTTCTCACGCAACGCGTCGAGCAGGGTCGTACGGTTGTCGAGATCGAGATCCTGGCGTGTGCCGTTGACGACAAAACCCACCCGCGACGTCGCCGTCCCCGGCCGGGGAGGCGGTGTTGCCGCCTGCGCATTTGCAGCTCTGTTGCTGTTTGCCACGGCCACAGAGCCGGCAGCGGTTGCGACGAGAAGATCCCGTCGTGACATTTCAAACGAATTCGGACTCGACATGGGGCCTCCATCTTGACGACTACAGTTGACCCAATAACCACCAACTGCCCGAGTCTGTTCCGTCCCAAAGACCATTTCACCGGCGCCTTTTGTCACAGGCCATCACCGCGCTCTGACGATTTATCGGCGCCGGCAACGCATGGTTAATGTTTGTTTTATATCCAAGGACGTTCGTGTCCCAGATTTGTTCATATGGTTTCATTGGTGGCAATGCGTCTCACAGGCCCGCAATTTCGCGAAACTGACAAGCTGGAAGCCCAGGCTTCCGAACTGCCGGATACCGGCCACTCTCACCCCATAAATCCGCCTGAGCCCCCGAATGCGGGGCAACAGGTGGCTTGCGACATCGTGTCGACAGTCCAGATGCAGGCTCACGAGATCGAGGCGCTGCCGGACTGGCAGAAGGCCTTCATGTTGGGCCCGACCGTTCGTTTCACCCGCACGCCGGAGAAGACCATCTCCAGGCGTGGGGCACCCTCCGGCCCGGAAGCGGAGGGCGAAGCCGTCGCTTCCCACGCCGTCCCCGAGGCTGTCATTCCGCCTATGGCGGCGCCAGCCGTTCAGGAGATTCCAGAGATTACTTTCACCCAAAGACATGACGGCGACGCGCTGTCGACCTCTATCGCTAGCTTCCTGTCGCCTGAACCCGGCGCCCGCAATCTCGTCGGCACTCTCGATCAGGCGCTGAGGGAACGCCGGGCCACGTTTGCCCGGGAAACCGTTGAACCGGTGCTGGTCGCAGTTGCGCCGCCGCAGCCTGAAGCAGTGATTGATGCTCCGTTGATTAGCACTGAAAGACAGTCTCCGATCGCCAACCTGCCGGATCATCTGTTCTTCGAGGTGATGAGCCTTGGAGAGGCCACCGGCGAAGAGTTCGCGCTGACCCCGCCTCCCCCGCCAAAGGTCGAGCAGAGACCTGTGTTCGTTGCTCAGCGTCCGCTCCCGACCTATCCGAAACAGCCGGTCCGGCCCGAACCTGTGCGGGTTGCCCTGAGGGCGCCGGTCATTCGCCAGCCGATCGAGACCCTGACCAAACGTCTGGTTGAAGAAATTCCGGTGGGGCCGTCGCCGCTTGATCTCTATCGTTCGATCACGTTGCGCCAGGCCGGCCACGATGCTGCGCCAAATCCGGTGGTGCCTCCAGTGCAGGATGCGCCCGTCATCGCTGCTCCGGTCATTCCTGAGCCTGTCATTCCTGAGCCTGTTATCGTTGCGCCCGTCATCGCTGAGACCGTCGTCGAGGCCCCGGCGCCTGCGGTCGCTCCCGTTGTGCCAATAAAGTCGATGCGGCAGGTTGTCATGGCCACCCGCGCGATCTCTCCGATCCGGCCGTTCAACACCGAACCGCTGCATGCGTCCGACGACTACGAGTTCCCGTCGATCGAATTGCTGCAGGCACCGGTGGACGACCAGATCAGCCCCGTCAGCCAGGAAAGCCTGGAACAGAGCGCCGGGCTTCTGGAAAGCGTGCTCGAAGATTTCGGCATTCGCGGCGAGATCATCGACGTTCGTCCCGGCCCTGTCGTGACGCTCTACGAATTCGCCCCGGCACCCGGCGTCAAATCCTCCCGCGTCATCGGCCTTTCGGACGATATCGCCCGCTCGATGTCAGCGCTTTCGGCCCGCGTGGCTGTCGTTCCCGGTCGCAACGTGATCGGTATCGAACTGCCAAACCCCGTGCGCGAAACAGTCTACCTGCGTGAGCTGATCGAAAGCGGCACCTATGCGGGTACCGGCTTCAGGCTTCCGCTTTGCCTTGGCAAGACGATCGGCGGAGAACCCGTCGTCGCCGAGCTTGCAAAGATGCCGCATCTGCTCGTCGCCGGCACAACCGGTTCGGGCAAGTCGGTCGCGGTCAACACGATGATCCTCTCGCTGATCTACCGTCTGCGGCCGGATCAATGCAGGCTGATCATGGTCGATCCGAAGATGCTCGAACTGTCGGCCTATGACGGTATCCCGCATCTGCTCACCCCTGTCGTGACCGACCCCAAGAAAGCGGTTCTAGCGCTGAAATGGGCGGTGCGCGAAATGGAAGACCGCTATCGCAAGATGTCGCGTCTCGGCGTTCGCAATATCGACGGCTTCAACGCTCGTGTGGCGGCCGCGTCCGCATCCGGCGAGGTCATCTCGATCAGCGTCCAGGTCGGTTTCGACCGTCAGACCGGCGAGCCGATCAACGAGCAGCAGGACATGGACCTGACGCCGTTGCCGTATATCGTCGTCATCGTCGACGAGATGGCCGACCTGATGATGGTGGCCGGCAAGGAGATCGAAGGTGCGATCCAGCGGCTTGCGCAGATGGCGCGTGCTGCCGGCATCCACCTGATCATGGCGACGCAGCGGCCTTCGGTCGACGTCATCACCGGTACGATCAAGGCGAACTTCCCGACCCGTATCTCCTTCCAGGTGACGTCCAAGATCGACAGCCGCACCATCCTTGGCGAACAGGGCGCGGAAAACCTGCTCGGTCAGGGCGACATGCTACATATGGTGGGCGGCGGACGCATTGCCCGCGTTCATGGTCCCTTCGTGTCGGACCAGGAAGTCGAGCGCATCGTTGCGCATCTGAAGACGCAAGGTCAGCCGCTCTATCTCGGCAGCGTCACGGAAGACGAAGAGGGTGAAGAGGTCGAGGAGGAAGACCAGGCGGTCTTCGACAGGTCCGCGATCAGCGAGGAAGACCGGGACGAGATGTACGAGCAGGCGATCAAGGTCGTCATGCGCGACAAGAAGTGCTCGACCTCCTACATCCAGCGCCGCCTGTCGATCGGCTACAACAGGGCCGCATCGCTTGTCGAACGCATGGAGAAGGATGGGCTGGTCGGCCCGGCCAACCATGTGGGCAAACGAGAGATACTCGACCAGCGCGGTCAGCCGACCGTGGCCGAGGAGCCTGAACAGTAATAGCTCAAAGATATGGCCGGGATTTCCCGGCCATATTGTTTTCGAAACGCTTAGTGGTGTTTTGTTCTGAAGAACCGCAGAACGATCCAGGTGGCAAGACCGCTGGCGAGACCCGAAAGCAAGGTTCCCCAAATGATGTCGGCCACGGAAAGCAGCGTCGACCAGTTCTTCATGACCGCATGGTTGGTGAGATCGTAGGTCATGTACGACATGAACCCGATCGCTGCTCCCTGCCGCACCGCTGCTCCGACACCGCCTGCAATCAGGGCCGGACGCACTGCCATCAGCGTCAGTCCGCCGATGTAGAGAAGGTAGAAGATCACGGCAGGCGCGAGACGGAAACTCGGCAGAAGCATATCGCCCATGACCGGCCGGTAAAGCAGGCTTGTCATCGTGCTGAGCCAGACGGAGTCTATCGCGCCGAACACGATGAACGTGGTGATGTAGGCAAGAGCCAGCGTCTTCAGCGAGATCTTCGCCATGGGTTCGTTCCCTCTTTTCGTGTCAGTCGATGCGGGACCAGTTGACGGCACGGCAAAGAATACCGCCAGCAACGCAGCCTTTCGTCGTCATCTTCTTTTCCGCGACAACGACCGTGATCTTGAACGTCATGTTGCGTTGCGGATCAAAGGCGGTACCGGAATAGGATCCGTCCGCTGTTCGGTCGATCGTCATGACCAGCTTGTCGCCGGCCTTCTCGCTTCCCGATCCGGGCTTGATCCATGTGTTGGTGGCGCAGATCTGGGCGCCGCAAGGCGCGATCTCGACCTTGGCATTGCCGTCGCCACGAGCCCAGTTGCCGTCCAGATCAGCGGAAAGAAGCGGCCCTGCCGACAGTGACAAGAGTGCTGCGACAGCACCGCCTCGCAAACCCAGATTACGCATGTTCAATCGTATAGAAGCCAACATTGATCGCTTCCTCCTCGAAGCCAGCCTCGCAATAGCAAAGGTAGTAGTCCCACAACCTACGGAAACGGCTGTCGAAACCGAGTTCCGCAATCTTCGGCCAGGCGGCGTGAAACCGCGTCCGCCACTCGGCCAGCGTCCGCGCATAGGACGCGCCAAAATGTTCGATGTCGCTCACGACAAGCCCGGATTTCTCAACGGCTGCCGTGAACGCGCTGTCCGAGGGAAGAAATCCTCCCGGAAACACATATTTCTGGATGAAATCCGGATTGCGCCGATAGGAATCGAAGCGGTCCTCGTTGATCGAGATCACCTGCAGAACCGCACGGCCACCGGGCTTCAAACAGCGACGGATGGTGTCGAAATAAGCTGGCCAATAGGCCTCTCCGACCGCTTCGAACATCTCGATCGAGACGATCCGGTCGAATTGCCCTGATGTATCGCGGTAGTCCTGCAGTCGGAGATCGATCTGCCCTTCCACGCCGGCCTGCCGGATGCGCTCGTTTGCAAAGGCCAGCTGCGAAGGAGAAAGAGTAAGGCCGGTGACCCGGGCATTGACGTTCTGTGCGAGATCCAACGCGAGAGCGCCCCAGCCGCAGCCGATCTCCAGCACGCTGTCGCCGTGGCTCATGGCGAGCTTTTCGCGGATACGCTCGAGTTTTTGACGCTGGGCATCTTCGAGAGACTGTCCCTGATGCTCGTAGAGCGCCGAGGAATAGAACATCGAAGGGTCTAGCCACTCAGCGTAGAACTCGTTGCCGAGATCGTAATGCGCCTCGATATTGCGTTTGCTGCCACGCTTGGTATTGGCGTTGAGAAGATGCGACAGGCGAACCGCGATCCGGCCGAGATAGCCCCCATGGGTCGCAAGCGTCAGCCCATGCCGATTGCGTGCCGCAAACCGGATCACATTGGTAAGATCAGGTGTCGTCCATTCCTGCTTGAGATATCCTTCCGCAAAGCCGATGTCGCCCGCATGCAGAACGCGGCTCAGCATCCGCCAGCGCTTGATGACGATAACGGCGTCCGGCCCTTTTTCCGGCCCGGCCATCTCTATGGTGCGACCGGAAGGCAGCACAACGCGAATGGAACCGTAGCGGATACCGCTCAGCAGCCGGTTCACAACCCGCGCACCGAAGCCGGCAACGCCAGCTCCGGGTGTGCGATCGGTCGTTACGGAGGTGAATTCGTCAGATTGGCTCATGGATTTCCACTTTGCGTAGGGGAGCAGCAGGAGTGACGGAGACAGGGTTTTCCGGTGGCTTTGGACGCTTGCGCAAACGCACGCCCTTGAGCCAGATTTTCAGTGCCTCCCAATGGATGCCGCCGATGACACGGAGCGTCAGGAAGGGAATGGCGAAGAAGGCCTTCAGAAGCGCCCGGTCTGTCAGATCACGGCGGTGCGCGAGATGACGAGCAGTCAGCATCGGCCCCTCGGCATCGAATGTATCGATCTTGATCGACAGCCGTTCGGACGGCGGCGTCACGCGAAAGGTATAGCGCTGGTCCATGTCCATGAACGGCGAGACATAAAATGCCTTGTCGCAGTGCTGGACGATCTCGCCGCCGACACGATTATCGGCCGGGATGAGGTAGCCATGGCGTTCGCCGAACGTGTTGTCCACTTCCCACAGGATCGCCTTCACCTCGCCGTCGCGCCCGTAGCAGAAGAAGATGCTGAGCGGATTGAAGGCCCAGCCGAGTATTCTCGGCATGGTGAGAAGCTTAATCGACCCGCCATCAGGCTCGAGCCCTGCGGCGCGCATCCATTGCTCTATCTGGCCCCGAAGATCGGATCCCGAGCGGTCGCCGCGATCTCTTTGCCGAAACGAGAATAGATTGAACCGGTCGACGGAAAACAGTTTCAGGCCGCGATCAAGCGCGTCGAGCTCGTCGAGATCGATCAGCAGCGAATAGATCCTGTAGGCCAGCCGATGCTCTTTCGGCCGCATGCGTGCATGCGTGACATGACCGGGATAAAGCGCCGACCGAAACGAAGCCGTCATGCCGTGACCTCGATCGGAACGGTAGCGCCGAGCGGCCGGCGCACGATCCGGGCGCTTTCCTCGGCGACCTTCCAGGGACGCCGAACGCCGCCAAGATCTTCCGCGACCGCCAGGCCTGCCTGGAGGCCGTCTTCATGAAAGCCCGAGCCGAAGTGGGCGCCGCAGAACCATGTGTTGCGCACACCCTGAAGCGACCAGATTTCCCGTTGTGCCCGCTCGGTTGCCATGTCGAAGATCGGATGCTCGTAGATCTCGCGTCGGATGACTGCGTCCTCGCGGGGCTGACGTGGGGGATTGAGTGTCACGAAGGTCGGCGGCGCATCGCCAAGCGGCTGCAGCTTGTTCATCCAGTAGGTGATGGCAGGCTGGACCTGCGCCTCGCCGGTCTTTGCCGAATAATTCCAGCTGGACCATGCGCCCTTGCGCTTCGGCATGAAGCTCTGGTCGCTGTGCAGAATCGCCTCGTTGCGGGAATAGCGGAAGGCACCCAGAATGCGTGTCTCGTGGTCATCAGCGTCCGACAGAAGACGACGTGCCTGATCTGCATGCGTTGCGATCACCACCTCGTCGAATGCCTGCCATCCGTCCGGTCCGGTGGAAATTTCAACACCGCCACCGGTTCGCCTGATCGCCTGGACGGGTGTCGACAGGCGAATGCGATCGCGAAAGTCAGCTGTCAGGCGATCCACATACTCCCGGCTTCCGCCCGTCACCGTGCGCCAGATCGGCCGGTTCCAGAGTTCGAGCAGCCCGTGATTGCCGCAGAAGCGGACGAAGTTGACCGCGGGATACTCACCCACCTTACCCGCGGGCATCGACCAGATCGCAGCCGCCATCGGGTAGAGATGGTCGTCGCGGAACGCCCGGCCGTAGTGATGTCGGTCGAGGTAGTCATCGAGTGACAAACCGCCCATCGTCGACAGGTCACGCGGCGCATTGCGGTAGAAGCGGACGAGATCGCGCATCATCGACCAGAAGCGTGGGCTGACGATGTTGGACTTCTGGGCGAACAGTCCGAACCCTGTGCCACCAGAATATTCGAAACCGCCATCGTCGAGCGAGACGGCGAAGGACATGCTGGAGGCCGTGGTTGGAACATCCAGATGACGGAACAACGCCGTCAGATTAGGATAGGTCACCTCGTTGTAGACGATGAAGCCGGTGTCGACGGAAACGGTTCTTCCCGATGCGTCGAAATCCACGGTATGGCTGTGGCCGCCGATACGATCGGCTGCCTCGAACATGGTAACATCGTGGGCCTTGGCCAGAAGCCATGCAGCGGACATGCCGGATATTCCACTGCCGACAACTGCGATGCGTCGACGTCCCGAGGTCCTATGCGTCTCACGAATTGCCATACAATTCCCCCAGCTCCCAAAGCAATCGATCACCTGCCCTGTGGGCTCTGTAATCATTACGAGAGATTGAGATAGAGAGTTTCACGCAATATCACTTCTTTTTGCGACATTTTTTCCAAGCCCATGAAACTGATTGGCTATGTCAGCCGTAGAGGGACACAAAGAACGTGTCGGGCTTTCTACGTTCGAGGAGACCAATGGATTACATTCACCTCATTTTTCTGGCGATAGGCCTGTCGCTGGCCATGGCGATCTCCTGGGCCGTACAACGCGCGACGGGTGCGAGCGGCTGGATAGACACGATCTGGTCGCTTGCCGTCGGCGTCGGCGGCGTGGCTGCGGCCTATCTGGCGGCCGGTCCCGTCGAGCGCCGCGTGACAGCAATCGTCATCGTTGCGGCCTGGTCGCTGAGGCTTGCCTTCCATATTGGCGCCCGCACGCGCCTCGGTGGCGAGGATCCCCGCTACGAAAAGCTTATCAAGGAATGGGGCGATCGCGCTTCCTTCCGCCTGTTCTATTTTCTCCAGATCCAGGCGGTCGCTGCCTTCATTCTTGTGCTTGCAGTCTACTGCGCCGCTTCGAACCCGGCAGAATACCCGCAGGTGGGCGATCTTCTCGCGCTTGCCGTGGCAGCGATTGCCGTTATCGGCGAGATGGTAGCCGACGTTCAGCTCTCGAGATTCCGCAAGACGCCGGAAGCCAAGCGGGAAATTTGCCAGAAGGGGCTGTGGGCCTACTCCCGCCACCCCAACTATTTCTTCGAGTGGCTGTTCTGGTGCAGCTGGCCGCTGATGGCGCTTCCGGCGCTGGGCTTTGCCGCTGTCGCGCTCCTCGCGCCGGTGATGATGTACTGGCTGCTGGTGCACGTCTCCGGCATTCCGCCGCTCGAGGAACACATGCTGAAATCCCGGGGTGACCAGTTCCGTGCTGTCCAGGCACGCGTCAACGCATTTTTCCCCGGTCCGCGTCGATCCAAACTCTCAACACAATAAGGGAACGCCACGATGAACATGTTGGCCTTTGCCATCAATACGGCTGAACGAGCACCCTTAAGCGATGGCGTGACGCTTGCCGGGATCGACTTTCTATGCGGTCGCACCAAGCGGAAGCTGGCCTCCACGCCGGCAACCGCCGAGGACGCGTTCGCAAGGTCGATGGCCGACTTTCCGATCGCCACCCATACAGATGACGCCAACCGCCAGCATTACGAACTGCCGCCAGAGTTCTTCAGCCTCGCTCTCGGTCCACAGCGGAAATACTCCTGCGCATTGTATCTGGCTGACGATACCACGCTTGCGGAAGCGGAATCCTACGCGCTGGCCGAGACCGTGCGTCACGCGGAACTGAGCGATGGAATGGACATTCTCGAGCTCGGCTGCGGCTGGGGTTCGCTGTCGCTCTACATGGCCCAGCATTTTCCCAATGCCCGGATCACCTCCGTCTCCAACTCGGCCCCGCAGCGTGAGCACATCCTCAGCGAAATCGAGCGGCTGAAGCTCGACAACCTCACCGTCATCACCGCCGACATGAACGACTTTTCGACGGATGAGACCTACGACCGGGTCGTTTCGGTGGAAATGTTCGAACACATGTCGAACTGGCGAGGCCTTATGGAGCGCACAAGAGGCTGGCTGAAGCCCGACGGAAAGCTGTTCCTGCACGTGTTTACCCACAAGGATCGGTCCTACCGGTTCGAGCACGACAACCCAGCGGACTGGATCGCCCACCATTTCTTCACAGGCGGCATCATGCCCGCGCACGACCTGCCGCGGCGTTTCGATGATATTTTCACCGTCGAACAAGACTGGCGCTGGTCGGGTCTCAACTATCGCCGCACCGCGATGCATTGGCTTGAAAATTTCGATCGCGAGATCGGGCAAATCCAGCCGATCCTGAAGGATGTCTACGGCAAGGATGCCTGCCTCTGGCAGCGCCGCTGGCGTCTGTTCTTCCTTGCCACTGCCGGATTGTTCGGCCATGACAAGGGAGAGGTCTGGGGCGTTGGGCATTACCTGATGACACCCAAGCGGTAACATCTGCCGGGGGGTCGCGTTTGCGCACATCAAAGGTCATCCACATCGTCAGCTGCCATGCGGAGGGCGAAGTCGGGGACGTCATCGTCGGTGGTGTGCTGCCGCCGCCGGGCGATACACTCTGGGAACAGTCACGCTTCATCGCCCGTGACGAGACGCTGCGCAACTTCGTGCTGAACGAGCCCCGTGGCGGCGTCTTCCGGCATGTGAACCTGCTGGTGCCGCCGAAGGATCCGCGCGCCCAGATGGGCTGGATCATCATGGAGCCCGCCGACACGCCACCGATGTCCGGCTCCAACTCCATCTGTGTTGCGACCGTACTGCTCGACACCGGCATCATTCCCATGACCGAGCCAGTGACACGCATGACGCTCGAAGCGCCAGGCGGCCTGGTCGAGGTCACAGCGGAATGCCGCGACGGCAAGGCCGATCGGATCACGGTGCGCAACGTGCCATCCTTTACAGACAAGCTCGCAGTGTCGCTGGAAGTGGCCGGCTTCGGAACACTCACGGTCGACACAGCCTATGGCGGCGACAGTTTCGTCATCGTCGATGCGGCTTCACTGGGGTTCGAGGTGAAACCCGACGAGGCACGCGAGATTGCAGAAGCGGGCGTGAAGATTACCGCGGCTGCCAACGAGCAGATCGGCTTTACCCATCCGGACAATACCGGCTGGGACCACATTTCCTTCTGCCAGATCGCCGCTCCCCTTACCCGGGAAAACGACGTGCTGAGCGGCGCAAACGCCGTCGTCATCCAGCCCGGCAAGATCGACAGGTCTCCCACCGGCACGGGCTGCTCGGCGCGTATGGCGGTTCTCTACGCCCGCGGCGAAATGGCGATCGGCGAGACCTATATCGGACGCTCGATCATCGGTTCGGAATTCCACTGCCGTATCGATTCGACGACGCGTGTCGGTGATCGCGAGGCAATCTATCCGCTGATCTCAGGCCGCGCCTGGATTACCGGAACGCATCAATTGATGCTGGATCCGTCGGACCCTTGGCCGGGCGGCTATCGTCTTTCGGATACCTGGCCGAAGCTCGGAGCGTGAAGCGGCGTCAAAATACGACCGGATGGGTTTTGCCTGTCTGGACGTTGACGAGCCCCTCCGGCGCGTAATCGCTCGGGGCGACCAGAACCCAGCGCCAGGGTGCGCAGGTGAGCGTCGCAAAGGCGAGACGCTCCGGGAAACCTGCGGACCAGCGCGGATGAAAACTCGGCTCGAACATCCACTCGACCTTTTCACCCTCGGCATAGAGCGCCTGCATCTCCTCATGCAGAGCGTCGGCCGACCGGCAGCTCATCAGCCCCGCCACCTCGTAGCGAACCCGCGCGACGACCTTTCCATCGCGAACCAGTGCCCAGCCACCATCATTGGCAGCGACGGCGTTAACGGCTGCGGCCATGGCTTCATCCGATGAGCCGACGCACCAGATATTGTGCTTGTCATGTGCCATGGAGCAGGCAAGCGCCGTATCCGGGGTCCGCGGCCCGCAGCCGAGCCAGAACATTTTCGACACCGCTCCCTTGCCCGAAAACCGGTCGATGATCGAGAACTTGGTTATGTTGCGATCGGCATCCCGCTGAACGAGACCATCTTGGACAGGAAGGTCGATGGTCAGGAAATGATCGGTCCAGTGGAACGGCCGCAACACGGCAGCCGTCATCGTCTCGCGTCCGGGGTGAGCGGCGATTGCGAAATCCTCAGCTGTCAGCTCGCGGCCGATATTGATGGTCTTCGTTGCCCAGTCTGGCCAGTCGATTTTGGGCACCTCGGGCAGATAGCGCTTGTCGTCAGAGACCTGGATGCCATCGGCCCAGACCTTGGCTATCTCGAATTTATCGACGTCGGAGAGAAGCACGATATCGGCATAACGTCCGGGCGCGATCGTGCCCACCCACGGCGTAAGGCGCATGTGACGGGCCGGATTGATGGTCACGCACTGGATGGCTATCTCGGGCGCAAGGCCTGCCTCGATGGCGAGGCGAACGTTGTAATCAGTGGCGCCGAGTTTCAGAGTATCGGAGGCGCTGCGATCGTCGGTCGTCAGGGCGATCTGCGACCAGTCGGCGAGGCCCTTCTCGAGGAGACCTGCGATGACCTCCGGCAAACTGTGCGGGCGCAGTTCCATGAACAGGCCGCGGGTCAGCTTGTCCCAGAACTCCTCGACCGTCCAGGCTTCGTGATCCGATGCCAGACCGGCCGCGGCGAAAGCGTTGATCGTTGGGATGTCGCGAATGCCCGCCGCGTGACCTTCAACGACTCCGCGCTTCTCGAACGTTGCTCGGATCATGCCCCAGAGGCGGTCGTAGGAAGGGCTGGTTCTGTCCCACACGCCCGGCCAGTCCATCACCTCGTCGAGACCCGCAACCATCAGGCTTTCGGTCATGAACTGCTTCTGCTCGTCGTAGCCGAGATAGCCGCCACCGTGCTCATAACCTGTGGGCGGCACGGCCGAGCCGGGCAGCGGAAAGATCTTGAGCGGCGAACCGGCCGCGCGGGCCTTCAGCCAGAATTCGAGCGTCTTTGCACCGTTGACGTTCGAAAACTCATGGCTTGCCTCACAGGTCCAGGTATTGCCGCGGGGAAGAACGAGTGCTGCTTCCCATTCCGGTGTCAAATGCGAGCTTTCGATATGCTTGTGCACCTCTCCAAGCCCTGGAATGGCAGCCAGATCGGGTTCATGCACCCGGTGAGCGACGGTGCCCGGATAGGATCCTGCATCGCCGACATAGGCAATGCGGCGGCCCTTGATGATGATTTCCTGATCGGTGCGCCATGTCCGGGTGCTGACGTCAAGCAGCCGCCCTACCCGGAGCGCTGTATCCGCCGGCAGCTTGCCAAGTGCAACGAGCGTCAGTTCCTGGCGAACCGCGATCTCGACATCAGAATCGAGGCCAATATCGTTGATGGCGGGAGTATCCAAGGCTCGTTCTCCTCAAGATGAAATCGTTGCGGATCAACCGGCCGCGCGCTGCAAGCGTCCGAAGAAGATCGCAGCACCGAGAGACATGATTGCGAGCGCAAACCAGGTCAGTGCGTAACTCAGATGGCTGTTGGGAAATTGGATGACAGTCAGGCCGCCGACCGGATAGCCACCCGGGTTCGACGTTGCGTCCGCATCGATAAAAAAGGGCATGACGCCCTGAAGACCGCGCGACGCGCTGATCGCTGCGACATCGCGCGAATACCAACGCTCGTTGCCCGGATCGTTCTCGCGCAGGAAGCCGCCGCCGGGTTCGGAGAGGCGGACAAGACCTGTGACGGCGGCCTCGCCGACGGTTTGGCTTTCAACCCGGGTTGAGGGATCCCTGCGGTCAGGGGGCGCGAAGCCGCGATTGATCAGGATCGTCCTGCCGTCTTCAAGCTTCAGAGGCGTCACGACCCAGTATCCGGGCCCGAGCTTCGTCACGGCCTGAACCAGCGCTTCCTTCGTGTGATCGAAGGACCCGGAGATGGCGACGTGGAGATATTCGATATCGTCAGGTGACTGGCCGGCTGCCGGAGGTGCCACCGGCGTTGCATGCACACGGGCGTCGACCCTTGCGATAAGATCGAGCTTCCAGAACAGGCGTTGCACCTGCCAGGATCCGAGCGCCACGAAAATCAGCGCCGCGAAGACCAGAAACGCCCGCATGATATGGGAGCGAGAACGGGAAAGTGGCGCGGAATGACCCGCGCCACTTTGATTGGTGTCTGTCTCAACCGGTCTCATGACCGCCTCAAGGCATGTTCTTCATCATCTCCGGCGACATGACCATCATGTTTGCATTGAGATGGTGCATGACCCAGAGCGAGCCGGAGAGAGCGATGACCACGATGACGATCGTGAAGATCAGTGCCATCGCCGTCCAGCCGCCTTCGGACTTGGTGTTCATGTGCAGGAAGTAGATCATGTGCACGACGATCTGGATGACGCCGAAGATCATAACCAGAGCGCCGGTGACAGCCTTGTTCTCGAAGACATCTCCCATCACAAGCCAGAACGGTATCGCCGTCAGGATCACCGACAGGATGAAGCCGGTCGTATAGCTTTTCAGCGAACCGTGGCTTGCCTCGTGCCCGTGGCTATGGGCGTGATGCGCTGCGTGCGCATCTTCGTGCGCGGGTGCTTTGTCGGTCATCCGAGGACTCCCATGAGGTAAACGACGGAGAAGACGCCGATCCAGATGACGTCGAGGAAGTGCCAGAACATCGACAGGCACATCAGGCGACGGCGGTTTTCCGGGATCAGGCCATGCTTTGAAACCTGCACCATCAGCGTGACCAGCCAGATGATACCGAAGGTGACGTGCAGACCGTGGGTTCCGACCAGCGTGAAGAACGCCGACAGGAACGCAGAGCGCTGCGGACCGGCACCTTCGTGCAGGAGATGGCTGAATTCGTAGAGTTCGATGCCGAGGAAGGCGAGACCGAACACGCCGGTCACGCCCAGCCAGAACAGCGTCTCCGCCTTGGCGCCACGCTCCATCTGAAGCATCGCGAACCCGTAGGTGATCGACGAGAACAGCAGCATCGCGGTGTTGAGCGCGACGAGCGGCAGGTCGAACAGATCCGCCGGCGATGGGCCGGCCGCATAATTGCGGCCGACGACAGCGTAGGTGGCGAACAGGATCGCGAAGATCAGGCAGTCGCTCATCAGGTAGAGCCAGAACCCAAGATTGGTGCTGTTCTCCGGATGATGATCTTCTTCCAGGTAGAATTGCGGGTTTTCCGCCGTCTCTGTTTTAGAAGCACTCATGGTTATCACACCTGCCTAGCGAGCAGTTCGGTCCGCTTGTTCTCTTCCGCGACAACGTCGTCCGCCGGAATGTAGTAGTCGCGGTTGTAGTTGAACGTATGGACGATCGACACAACGATGATGGCGATGAAGGACAGGGCAGCAAGCCACCACATGTACCAGATCAGGCCGAAGGCGAGTGCCACGCTGATGCCGGAGAGGATCGCGCCGGTGCCGGTGTTCTTCGGCATGTGGATCGGCTTGAAACCCTGAAGAGGACGCGCATAACCGCGGTTCTTCATGTCGTACCAGCTGTCGTGATCGTGGACCACCGGAGTGAAGGCGAAGTTGTAGTCCGGTGGCGGCGAAGATGTCGACCATTCCAGAGTACGGCCGTGCCATGGGTCGCCCGTTTCGTCCCTCAGTTCATCACGCTTCCAGACGCTGACGCCGATCTGGATGATGAACGAGGCGATACCGATGGCAATCATACCTGCACCGCAGGCTGCGATGATGAACCAGATCTGCAGCGACGGATCTTCGAACTGCGATACGCGGCGGGTAACGCCCATCAGGCCAAGAACGTAGAGCGGCATGAAGGCGAAGTAGAAGCCGACGAACCAGAACCAGAACGATACCTTGCCCCAGAATTGGTTCAGCTTGAAGCCGAACGCCTTCGGGAACCAGTAGTTGACGCCTGCGAGAAGGCCGAACAGCACGCCGCCGATGATGACGTTGTGGAAGTGGGCGATCAGGAACAGGGAGTTGTGGAGCACGAAGTCGGCAGGCGGAACAGCCAGCATGACGCCGGTCATACCACCGATGGCGAAGGTCACCATGAAGCCGACCGTCCAGAGCATCGGGACGTCGTAGCGAATACGACCGCGATACATCGTGAACAGCCAGTTGAACATCTTCGCGCCCGTCGGGATCGAGATGATCATCGTGGTGATGCCGAAGAAGGCGTTGACCGAAGCACCCGAACCCATCGTGAAGAAGTGGTGCAGCCACACGAGGTAGGACAGGATCATGATCACGCAAGTCGCGTAGACCATCGAGGCATAGCCGAACAGGCGCTTGCCGGAGAAGGTCGCAACGATTTCCGAGAAGATCCCGAAGACCGGAAGGATTAGGATGTAGACTTCCGGGTGACCCCAGATCCAGATCAGGTTCACGTACATCATCGGATTACCGCCGAGGTCGTTCGTGAAGAAGTTGGTGCCGACGTAACGGTCAAGCGACAGCAGCACGAGGGTTGCGGTCAGGATCGGGAACGAGGCAACGATCAGGATGTTGGTGCAGAGTGCCGTCCAGGTGAAGATCGGCATCTTCATGAAGGACATGCCGGGAGCACGCATCTTCACGATCGTCGCGATCAGGTTGATACCTGACAACGTTGTGCCGACACCCGCCACCTGCAGACCCCAGATGTAATAATCGACCCCGACGCCCGGGCTGTAGTCAGCGCCCGACAGTGGCGGATAGGCCAGCCAGCCGGTACGTGCGAACTCGCCGATGAACAGCGAGATCATGATGATGATCGCACCGGCCGTCGTCATCCAGAACGAGAAGTTGTTCAGGAACGGGAACGAGACGTCACGCGCGCCGATCTGCAGCGGCACGATATAGTTCATGAAACCGGTAACGAAGGGCATCGCCACGAAGAAGATCATGATCACGCCATGGGCGGTGAAGATCTGGTCGTAGTGGTGAGAGTTGAGGTAGCCCTCGTTGCCGTTGAAGGCGATGGCCTGCTGTACGCGCATCATGATTGCGTCGGCAAAGCCGCGAAACAGCATGATGATGGCCAGCACGATGTACATGATGCCGATTTTCTTGTGATCGACACTGCAAACCCAGTCGCGCCAGAATGGCCCCCAGAGCTTGAAGTAGGTCATGAGACCCACCACGCCGATGCCGCCCAGACACACGGCCGCAAACGTCACGATCAGGATCGGTTCGTGAAACGGCAGTGATTCGAAGGACAACCTTCCGAAGATAAACTTCAGGATGTCAGGATTGGAAAACATGGGACAACCCGTTAATTGTTGATCTGCGCAGGCGCCGGATCGGCGTCGCCATTGTTCGTGTCCGGCATCGAGTGGTTGCCGTGACCTTGCTCATTGTGCGGCTGTTCATCGCTCTTGGCAGGGGTGCCAGTCGCGGGGAAAGTCGCGGCGTTTGTACCTTCCGCATCTCCGATACGACGATTGTCATACTGAAGTTTCGCGCGGTTCTCGTGGCTCTCGGTGCCGGCACCACCCATCATGTCGATATGCATCATCTCGTTCATGCACATCTTGCCCGGTTCGGCACACATGTTGAGGATCGCGCTGTAGAGATCCTTGTCGGCCGCCGCAAAGTAGCGGATCGGCTCACGCTCGGACGGCTTCTCAAGCTTCAGATAGGCATCGCGGTTGAGTGCGGTACCCTGCTGCTTGACCTTTGCGATCCAGCCGTCGAAGCCTTCGGCCGTGTAGCCGTGGAACTTGAAGCGCATGTGCGAGAACCCGGCACCGCTGTAGTTTGCCGAAAGTCCCTCGAACTCGCCTTCCTTGTTGATGACGGCGTGCAGTTTGGTCTGCATCCCCGGCATCGCGTAGATCTGGCCGGCGAGCGCCGGAATGTAGAACGAGTTCATCACCGAGCTCGAGGTGATCTCGAACGTGATCGGGCGATCGACCGGTGCGGCCATCTCGTTGACCGTGGCGATGCCGTATTCTGGATAGAAGAACAGCCACTTCCAGTCGAGCGCCACGACCTGAACCGTCAGAGGCCGCGTTTCGGCGGGAACCGGACGTTCCGCATCGAGGCGGTCGAGAGGACGATACGGGTCGAGACGGTGGGTGCTGATCCAGGTGATCGCACCGAGCGCCACAATGATCGCCAGCGGCGCGGCCCAGATAACCACTTCGAGCCGTGTCGAGTGATGCCATTCCGGATCGTATTTTGCTGTGGTGTTCGCATGACGATAGTGCCAGGCGAAGTAGAGCGTGAGAAACACGACCGGCACGATGATCAGCAGCATCAGAACGGTCGAGACGATAATCAGATCTGCCTGCTGCCTGGCGATATCGCCTGATGGCGACATCACGACGAGATTGCAGCCCGAAAGGGTGGCCAAAAGCGGCAGCAAAGCGATTTGGATGAGACGTTTCAACATTGGGAACATTGGTCTGCTCGAAACTTTCGATGTGTCCAGTCGGCCTAACGGAGCAAGCAACTGATCTCCATGAGGTGTTTCGTCGCAGTGCAATAACTTTTTCGCGCTGCAATGCAAGCGGGGTGTGTGGATTGATGATGGTCGTTGCAAAAACATCAACTCCGCCTCAATGTCCATCTGTTGCCATGGGTGCCTCAGAAAACACCAAAATCCGCCCAAAATATGCTTTTTGCGCGACGTCTTGATTGACAGCTGGTACGCCCGACATTCTCATGTGGAAACAGACGTGCAGGAGAACACATTCATGAGCCAACTTGCCAATCCTACATCCACAGAGATGGAACGGGATGCCCGGCAGATCCACGACGACAAGCCGGTCGAACCGAGCAATATTGCTATCGGGGTCGTCATCGGCAGAATGTCGGAATTTTTCGACTTCTTCGTGTACGGCCTCGCCTCGGTCCTGGTTTTCCCTCGAGTGGTCTTTCCGTTTGCCGGAGACCCGGTCACCGCCACGCTTTACTCGTTTGCGATCTTCTCGCTCGCGTTCATCGCGCGTCCTGTTGGCTCGGTTGTCTTCATGTGGGTAGACCGTACCTATGGACGCGGCACGAAGCTGACGATTGCCCTTCTCGTGCTCGGTGGCTCGACGGCCTCGATCGCCTTCCTGCCCGGCTATGAGACGATCGGATACTGGTCGCCGGCTCTGCTGGCGCTGTTCCGTCTCGGCCAGGGCTTTGCGCTGGGTGGAGCCTGGGACGGTCTTGCATCGCTGCTGGCACTGAATGCACCCCCGAACCGCCGCGGCCTTTACGCGATGATCCCGCAGCTCGGCGCGCCATTCGGGTTTGCGCTCGCGAGCGTCCTGTTCGGCTATTTCGTCTTCAATCTCTCCGACGCCGACTTCCTGAGCTGGGGCTGGCGCTATCCGTTCTTCGTCGCGTTTGCCATCAACGTTGTGGCCCTGTTTGCTCGTCTGCGCATTGTTGCATCGAAAGAGTTCGGCGATGCGCTCGAAGCCCACGAATTGCAGGCAAAGCCGGTTCTGGAAGTGCTGCGCGTTCACGGGGGCGACGTCGTTCTCGGCGCCTTTGCCCCGCTTGCAAGCTTCGCGATGTTCCACCTTGTGACGATCTTCCCGCTGAGCTGGGTGACACTTTTCGGTGGCCAGAGCGCCGGGAAATTCCTGTTCGTCCAGGTCATCGGTGCTTTGCTCGGACTCGTGACGGTCGTGATCTCCGGTCTTCTTGCAGACAGGATCGGTCGTCGCCGCCAGTTGATCATTGGTGCGGTGATCATCGCCATCTTCAGCTTTACGGCGCCGTTCCTGCTGAATGCGGGCGGTACCGGCCAGGATGCGTTTATCATCATCGGCTTTGCCATCCTCGGCCTTTCCTTTGGTCAGGCCTCCGGGTCGGTTTCGTCGCGCTTCAGCCAGCCTTACCGTTACACCGGTTCGGCCCTGACGTCCGACCTCGCATGGTTGGTCGGCGCAGGTTTTGCGCCACTGACCGCGCTCGGTCTCGCGAGCCAGTTCGGCATCATCTTCATCGGCGGATACCTGATTTCGGGTGCCATCTGCACGATCGTCGCCCTGATGCTCAGCCGTGCACCTGACAGGTCGGCCGACAGCCCGCAGGGCGTCACGACCTGATCGAACGGGTTAAAGCCTATAGACAGACGAAAAGGGTCAGCCAGCGCTGGCCCTTTTTATTTCGGGCACATCGTACCCGGCCAATTACCGTGCCAGGGCGACGGTCTTGATCACCGCATAGACGGGCAGTCCGGTTTGAAGTGCAAGGCGCTGCACCGACAGGCCGGTGATCCGGGCAAGAACCACGTCTTCGCCACACCGGATCTTGACGCGTACCATGCCCTCCCCTTCGGCATTCATCTGGGCGATCTGCCCTTCCAGAATGTTGAGGGCGCTCAGCCCTTCGGGCTTCCTGGTGGCGAGCATCACATCTCGCTCCGGCACATGGAGCCTGACGCTCTGTCCAACCTGCGCCTGCGCGTTCGAAACGACGAGAACTTCGGACGAAAGCCGCACAGTCGCCAAGCCATGCGCCGAATCGATCGCTTCGACGGTTCCGGAAAGAACCACGCCGGCTTCGCGGCGCTCTGTGGCCAGTACTTGGCTGCCGGACAGCACGTCCGACGGTGTGCCTGATATCTCCACCCGACCGTCGCTCATCATCACGACGCGGTCCGAGAGCCTCGCCACTTCCGCGACCGAATGGCTGACATAGACGATGGGCATCGCGGTCTCATCGCGCATCCGCTCCAGATAGGGCAGGATTTCGGCCTTTCGCTCGTCGTCGAGCGCTGCGAGTGGTTCGTCCATCAGGAGCAGTCTGGGTGACGACAAAAGCGCTCGGCCGATCGCCACGCGCTGCTTTTCGCCACCGGAAAGGTTGCCCGGCCGGCGGTCGAGGAGCGGACCGATGCCGAGCAGTTCGACAACATGCGAGATATTCTCGACCTGCCCTGACTTGGGCGCGAACCATTTTCCGTAAAGAAGGTTCTGACGGACGCTTAGATGCGGGAAGAGCCGTGCTTCCTGGAAGACATATCCGAAGCGACGCCTGTGCATTGGCACGAAGATGCCACGTTCGGTATCCAGCAAGACATCGCCGTCGATCTCGATCCGTCCGCGCTGCGGTTTGGAGAGGCCGGCAATGGCGCGCACCAGCGATGTCTTTCCGGATCCCGAGCGGCCGAACAGCGCCGTCACGCCGCCTGTCGAGGTGAAGGATGCGTCGAGCACGAAGCTCTTGAACGACTGCCGCACGTCCACGATCATCGTCATTCGACCGCCACCTTGCGTCCGACCAGATAGGCCATGAATTCGGACGCGAGCAGCGCCGCAAACGAGATCGCGATCGCCACGATGGTAAGACGCATGGCGCCGACATCACCGCCGGGAACCTGCGTGAACGTGTAGATCGCTGCCGACAGCGTCTGCGTTTCGCTGGGGATATTGGATACGAATGTGATCGTCGCACCGAATTCACCCATGGCCTTTGCGAAGGCGAGGATCATACCGGCGATAATGCCGGGAAGAATGAGCGGCAGGGTAACGGTCAGGAAGACCCAGAGCGGACTGGCGCCAAGCGTTCCGGCCGCCTCCTCCAGCTTCCGATCGACAGTCTCGATCGACAGCCGGATCGAGCGGACCAT
This sequence comes from Velazquezella soli, assembly GCF_977018685.1. Classification (NCBI taxonomy): domain Bacteria; kingdom Pseudomonadati; phylum Pseudomonadota; class Alphaproteobacteria; order Hyphomicrobiales; family Rhizobiaceae; genus Velazquezella; species Velazquezella soli. The sequence goes on along the minus strand of NZ_CDRNXF010000005.1, from coordinate 885,019 downwards.
CAGGGGAAATCCCATCACCCCGCAGGCAAGGGCGGCACCCGTCCAGCGAAAGGAGAGGACGATGCCGAGATAGTCCGCGAGGAACGAGCCCACCACGCCACGTCTGCCGAAGACGATGAGCAACAGGAACCCGGTCACAACAGGCGGCAGGATCAGCGGCAGAAGCACGATGCCGTTGAGGATCGATTTGCCCCAGAATTTTCCGCGCGCCAAGACATAGGCGACGAGAATGCCGAGGGGCAGGCTGACAAGGACGGCCACGCTCGAGACCCGAAGGCTCAGGCGCACCGCCGTCCATTCCTCCTCGCTGAGTACCAACCAGTCCAACGCTGCTTCCCTTCAGACATCAGCCCAAGGGGGCCAAGTCAAACTGGCTTACTTCAGAACCGTAAAGCCTTCCTTCTCGAAGAAAGGCGCGGCTTTGGCGGACTTCAGGTAATCAAGATATCCCGCGGCATCCGGCGATTTTGAATCCGAGAGAATCGCAATCAGGTAGATAATCGGCGCATGGCTGTCCGCGGGGAAGGTTCCGACCACCGCGACACCCGGATCGGCAGCGGCATCGGTTGCATAGACGATGCCGTAAGGCGCTTCGCCGCGCGACACCAGCGCGAGCGCTGCCCTCACACTTTCGGCACCGGCGACGCTTTTTTCGACCGACGACCAGATGCCGAGCTTTTCCAGCGCCGACTTTGCGTATTTGCCCGCAGGAACCGAATTCGGCTCACCCATGGCAAGCTTGCCGCCGTTCAGAAGCCGGGCAAGGTCGAGACCCCTGATGATATCGACCGGTGCGGCATTCTCTTTGGGCGCGACCAGCACGATTTGATTTCCGAGCCAGTTGGACTTTGTGTCTTCCTTCACCAGAGCCTTGTCGGACAGATAGTTCATCCAGTCGAGATCCGCGGAGATGAACACGTCTGCCGGCGCACCGCTTTCGATCTGCTTGGCGAGCGCCGAGCTTGCCGCATAGGAGGCTGTCACCGGCTTGCCATAGGCCTTGTTGGCAGCGTCGAGCGCATTCTTCATGCTGGCTGCAGCAAACACCGTCACCTTCCCATCCGCCGCGGCCGGAGCAGCCAGCAAGGCGAGAGACAAGGAGGCTGCGAGGACGGTCATCAACCCTTGAAAAACATAGGAACGTCGAGTCTTACCATTCATCCAATCGCGCTCCCAGGCATAAGCAAGATATCCATCTCGATATATCGCACGCGGAATTTTTGCCAAGGGATATATTCCGCGAAATATCTCGCTGGGTAAGCCAATCCAGAACGCTCCACAGCAATCGGCCCCAAGCACCAGCATCGAGTGCCGCACCGATGGTCTTAATCACCGGTGCTGCTTTGCGGGTTCAAACAACGCGACCGAGCCGGTGGTACAGGTTCGAGTATTTTACCGCCTCCGGCTGCTCCTTGATTTCCTGCAAATAGTGACTGATCGCGACCCGGATGAGTTCGAAGTCCTGGTTTGAGAAGACGGCTCTCGATCGTTCGGGTTGTGACGTCTTGGTCTCAGTATTTGTCGACATTTCAGCTCCTCCGTTGAAAGTGTACCTCGAAGGAGCATCGCTCCTTCGAGGCGTATGATCCTGCAGCTCAAGCTGCAAACTGGTTCATCGTATTGTGCTCTCCAGCCGCCTTCAGCGCCGCATCGCCACCAAAATATTCCTTGTGATCGTCGCCCAGATCCGAACCGGCCATATTCTGGTGCTTCACCGCTGCGATCCCCTGGCGAATTTCCTGCCGCTGAACGCCGGCGACGTAGCCAAGCATTCCCTGATCGCCGAAGTACTCCTTCGCAAGATTGTCGGTCGAAAGAGCGGCCGTGTGGTAGGTCGGCAGGGTGATCAGATGATGGAAGATGCCTGCTCGCTTTGCTGCGTCACGCTGAAATGTCCGGATGCGCTCATCAGCTTCTTTGCCGAGTTCCGTACCGTCGTAGTCGACGCTCATGAGCTTCGCACGGTCATACGCCGAAACGGCCCTGCCCTGCTCGACCCACACGTCAAAGACCTGTTGCCGGAAGTTCAGCGTCCAGTTGAAGGAAGGCGAGTTGTTATAGACGAGCTTCGCGTTCGGAACGACATCGCGAATGCGGTCGACCATCCCGGCGATCTGCTCGATGTGCGGTTTCTCGGTCTCGATCCAGAGAAGGTCCGCGCCGTTCTGAAGCGCATTGATGCAATCGAGCACGCAACGATCGGCACCCGTGCCGGGTCGGAACTGGTAGAGGTTCGAGCGGAGGCGCTTCGGACGCAGAACCTTGTCGCCACGGGTCAGCAGGACGTCACCGTTCAATCGCTGGCCCGCGCCGACCTCCTCGCAATCCAGAAACGAATTGTACTGGTCGCCGATATCGCCTTCGGAGACCGAAAAGGCGATCTGTTTGGTCAGCCCGGCGCCCAAAGAATCCGTGCGAGCCACGATGACGCCGTCGTCCACTCCCATCTCGAGAAAGGCGTAGCGCAACGCACGGATCTTCGCGACAAAGTCTTCATGAGGGACGGTAACTTTACCATCCTGATGGCCACACTGCTTCTCGTCGGAGACCTGGTTTTCGATCTGAAGAGCGCAGGCCCCTGCCTCGATCATTTTCTTGGCGAGCAGGTAGGTCGCTTCGGCATTGCCGAACCCGGCATCAATATCGGCTATGACCGGGACGACGTGCGTTTGGAAATCATCGATCGCGGAGGTGAGCTGCCGTTCCTTGACAGCATCGCCTGCCTCCCGGGCTTTGTCGATTTGCCGGAATAGGTCACCAAGTTCACGAGCATCGGCTTGCCGCAGGAACGTGTACAACTCGTTGATCAATGCCGGTACGGTCGTCTTCTCGTGCATCGACTGGTCTGGCAGCGGCCCGAACTCCGAGCGTAACGCGGCGACCATCCAGCCGGAGAGGTAAAGGTAGCGCCGCTCCGTGCTTTTAAAATGCTTTTTGATCGATATGATCTTCTGCTGACCGATGAACCCATGCCAGCACCCGAGCGACTGCGTGTACTTGGACGGGTCGTTATCATACGCGTCCATGTCTCGCCGCATGACCTTGGCGGTGTATTTGGCGATGTCGAGGCCGGTCTTGAACCGGTTCTGAAGCCTCATCCTCGCAACGGCCTCGGGTGTCATTCCAGTCCAGCATTCATTCGCACCTATCAGGTGCTCGGCTTCTTCAAGTAGCTTTTGATACGACATGAGACCCTCCAATGTTTCTGTCCATGGGAGGATAACAGCCGGTAAGGCCATGGCGAGCCACGCTGAAGTCAAGCTGTCAAACTTTACAGAAGTTCTTCGTAATGCTGTAATGCTTGTATGGATAATCGTGTTTACCTTGGGCCGCGCTTGCGAAGACTTCGCCGAGACTTGGGCCTGAAGCAGGTAGAGATGGCGAGCGACCTCGACATCTCGCCATCCTATGTCGCGCTGATGGAACGCAATCAGCGCCCGGTGACAGCTGAAATACTGCTGCGCCTCGCCAAGGCATATAAGATCGATTTTAGCGAATTTACCGCTGACGCAGGCCAGGATCTTGTCGCGCAGTTACGGCTTGCAGCACGAGACGCGATCTTCACTGACATCGATTTGAATGCGGTCGATATCGCGGATATCGCACACAGCTTTCCCGGGTTTGCTGAAGCGCTGCTGCGACTTTACACGGCATACAAAGAGGAGCAGTTCGCTTTAGCCGACCGGCGCCAACACACGACAAACGACGGACGCCCGTTTGAAGGGGATTCCATCGCCGCCGTCAGAAGCTTTCTAGCCGCCCGAAAGAACTTCTTCCCGATTTTGGACACGCTGTCGGAAAAGCTGGCGGGCCGGGTAAGCCAAGGCGGCGGTTTGCCAGCCTTCCTCCAGAACGAGCACGGGTTTAAAGTCCGAAGGCTTCCCACAGAGGTGATGTCAGGATCCCTCCGGCGACTTGACTGGCATCGCAAAGAACTGCTGCTCAACGAAGCTCTGGATCATTCAAGCCAGAATTTCCAGATGGCGCAGCAGCTCGCCTACCTTGAGTTTGAGAACGAGATTGCAAGCACCGTTGCCGAAGGGAATTTCGAATCGCAGAATTCGGAGCGGCTTGCTCATCGAGCCATCGCTGCCTATTGCGCGGGGGCAATCCTCATGCCGTATGCTGGCTTTGCCAAAGCTGTGGAGGCTCGCCGATACGATATAGACTCATTAGCCCGTTTCTTCGGGACGAGCTTCGAGCAGACTGCACACCGGCTCACGACGCTCCAGAAGCCCGGACACGAGAGAGTTCCCTTCTTCTTCATAAAGGTCGACGTTGCCGGAAACGTCTCCAAGAGACTGAACAGCGGCGCCTTTCCCTTTGCACGACACGGCGGCGGCTGTCCGTTGTGGACGGTCCATCAGGTGTTTACCTCTCCAAGGCGGGTCGTGACACAATGGATGGAGCTGCCTGATGGCCAAAGGTTCTTCTCGATAGCTCGAACCGTGCACTCGGGCGGTGGCAGCCACGGCCTTCCGAGCGTCGACCGCGCGATCGCGATCGTCTGTGAGGCTCGATATGCAGACCGGCTTGTCTACGCCTCAGAGCACCCTCAGACACATAAGCCGACGCCTATCGGCATTGCGTGCCAGCTCTGTCAGCGCACAGAATGCACTTCTCGTGCCGAACCGCCGATTGGACGGCAGGTACTTCCAGACAACTATCGAAGGACGGAGGCTCCGTTTGGGTTCTCCGACGCGTAGCCCGACTGAGGACGCGTACGATGCGCTCGACATGGGTAAGAAGGGTAATGGCGCTTTGCAAACTAACGGATGCTGCGAACCTGTCGGCGAGCCGGGGATCATGACTCGAAGGCTTTCCAACCCTGCTGAACACGGGCTCAGCAGGGCCGTTTTGACAATTGGGTTGGTCCTACAAACCCATTGACAGGCCGGAGCAGCACTCAGCCGGAACGCCTACTTCTTGGCGAAGGCCAGACCCGGATCGCCCTGTTTCTCGAAGGTCTGGATTTCCTTGTTGAAGTATTTGCCGTCTGCGCCTTTCTCGACGCTGCGCAGATAGATGTTCTGGGTGATGTGCCGGCTGGTAGGATCGATCGTCACGGGTCCACGCGGACTGGTCCATGACAGGCCTTTGACGGCCTCGACGGCCTTGGCCGCATCCTGCTTGCCGCCGGTCGCCTCGATCATTTTTGCGATGACATGCATGCCATCGAATGCGCCGACGGCCGGGAAGGAAAGTTCGGCAGGGTTGCCGATCGCCTTTTGCGCTGCTTCGACGAAAGCCTTGTTTTCGGCCGAGTCATGCGAGACCGCGTAGTGGAAACTGGTGGTGAGGCCAAGGCCGGCTTCGCCCAGAGCCGGCAGATCGGATTCCTGCGTCAGATCGCCCGTTGCGAAGAACTTGATGCCTGCTGCCTTGAGGCCGGTGTCGTTATAGGCCTTCACGAAGGCAAGCGTCGGCGGGCCGGATGGCAGGAAGGTGAACAGCGCCTGCGCGCCGGAATCCTTGATCCGCTGCATCAGGGGTGCGAAATCCGTTGTCGAAAGCGGCATCCGGATGGATTCGACAACCTGCCCGCCCTCTTTCTCGAACGCTGTTTTGAAAGCCGTCTCGGCATCGGCGCCTGGGCCGTAATCGCTGACCAGCGTGATCGTCTTGGTGACGCCGCCATCCTTGGCGACCTTGGCGAGCGGCGTGGCCGTCTGCCAGGTGGTAAACGAGGTGCGCACCACATAAGGGCTCGCGTTCACGATTGCGGACGTGGCGGCGTTCATGACAACCATCGGCACATTGCCCTGCTGCAGCATGGGGGCCGCCGCCATCGCGTCTGGCGTGAAATAATATCCGGCGAGATACTGGACCTTCTCGCGAACGATCAGCTCCTGCGACATCGCTTTGGACTTGGCGGGATCGGCGGTCGGCACGTCGCGATAGACCACCTCGATCTCGTTATCGCCAACCTTCTTGCCGTTCAGGGCAAAGAAGGCATCGATACCGGCTTTGAAGTTTTTTCCCTGCAGCGCGAATGGGCCCGAGAAGGGACCGACGACGCCGACCTTGATGGTCTCGGCATAGCTGGCTCCCGACATCAGCGTCAGTGCGAAAACAGTTGAAATCAGCGTCTTCATTAGGCTCTCCCGTGCCATGTGTCGCATCGCCTCCCGATGTAACGTTGCGAGAAGATTGCATGCGGTGCTGCAATGTAAAACCGAAATCGGCGTGTCAGCCGATTGCTATTCGTCAAATATCGCGCGGGGCATCGCGGCCGAGCGCGGTGATGTTGAAAGCGAGCTCGCCGGCCAGCCGCAGGCCCGCACCCGCCGCCATCACGATATGCGGCAGGACCAGCCATTCCAGCGTCCAGGCAGCGCCCGAGCGCTCCTGCTCGTGGACCATGGCCAGTTGCATGCCGGAAAGCTGGACCGCGGTGTAGCGCGAAAGAGCGACAAGCGCTTCGGCCGCCACCGGGTTCTGCTTGTGCGCCATAGCGGACGAGGCCCCCCCGCCAGACAGCGTTATCTCGTCCCCCATCTGCGCGAGAAGGGCGATATCCTGTCCGAATTTGCCGAGGCTTCCAGAAATTGTCGCAAGGATGCCGGCGAACTCGGCAAGCCTGCTCCGCTGGCTCTGCCATTGCGGAGCATCGGCAAGGCCGAGCTCGGCGGCCACCATGGCGCGCACTTCCGCCGCGTGATCACCCAGTTTTTCCAGCGTGCCGACGGCACCGCCAAACTGCAGCGCAAAGCCATCCTCGGCAAAGGCGGCAAGCAGATGTTTCTGCCGGATCAGCGGATGGCGCCAGGCATCCACGCGGTCCGATACCTTGATCGGCAAAGCCGCCTGCATGCGCGTATGCCCCATCATCGCGCGGGAACCGTGCGCCCGGTCAACTTCACCGAACCGCTCGGCCAGATCCTGCAGTCGCCCCAACAGAAGCGTGGCGACCGATTTCAGGCGGAGCATCAGGGCGGTGTCGATCACATCCTGGCTGGTTGCGCCGAAATGGACATGCGGGGCTGCCTCATCCCCGATCGTACCGCGCAGCTGTCGGACCAATTCCGGCACGACGACACCGTCCCTGGCTGTCGCCTGCTTCAACTTGGCGATGTCGGGCGAAAACGACGCGCATGCCGCAGCGATCGCCTGCGCGGATGCATCCGGTATCAGACCGCTTTTTGCCTGCGCGGTGGCGAGAGCCGCTTCGAACGCAAGCATCGCCGCGACCTCGGCCTCTGGAGACAGAAGACTTGCGACCTCCTCATCGCCGAGCAGACCGGACAGGAAGGGATGTTCGAATACGGAAACGGTCATGCCGGAATTGTCACCTTGCTGGTCTTTCTCGAAATTGGCCGTCAGATATCGAAGAATATCGTTTCCTTGTCACCCTGGAGATGGATGTCGAAGCGAACCGTATCACCGTCCCGCTGCCCGATCAGGGTCGGCACCCGCACGCGATGCTCTATGCGGGCAAGGACCGGATCTTCCGCATTGGCGGCTTCCTCGTCGGAGAAATACATCCGTGTCTGCAGGCCGAGGTTGATGCCGCGCGCCACGATCCAGAACGTGACATGCGGCGCCATCGGCCGGCCGTCCCGGAACGGCACCCGCCCGGGCTTGATCGTTTCGAAGGCGAACTCGCCAGTTGCCATATCGCCGGGACAGCGGCCCCAGCCAAGAAAACTGGGATCGGCCGTGCCGCGCGTTTCTGACGGGCTGTTGTAGATCCCGTCGGCATCGGCCTGCCAGATCTCGATCAGGGCGTCCTTCAGAGGCGCACCGGCACCGTCATAGACGAACCCCCTGATGGTGATTCGTTCGCCCTTGGTCTTGTCGCTGGCCATTGGCCCGGACCCGAGATCCTGGTCGTAGATGCCTTCAAGCCCTGCGAAATTCGGCGTGCAACCGATATGCACGTAGGGTCCGGCCGTCTGGGATGGCGTTTCCTTGAGGTAGTTCAGCGGCTGCGCCATGATCAATTGCCTTCCAGACGATTTTCGAAAAGGGTCGAGCGGCGCCCGCGCAGGATGATATCAAACTTGTAGGCCCGCAGATCGTGCGGGATCGAGGCATTCATGTCGAGCGGTGCGATCAGGCTTTCGATCGCGTGCCTGTCCGGGATCGTCTTGACGATCGGGCAGAGCCAGATCATCGGATCACCCTCGAAATACATCTGCGTGATCAGGCGCTGGGCAAAACCGTTCCCGAATACCGAGAAATGGATATGCGCCGGACGCCAGTCGTTGACGCCGTTCGGCCAGGGATAGGGACCGGGCTTTATCGTGCGGAAACAGTAATAGCCCTCTACATCCGCAATCGCCCGGCCGAAACCGCCGAAATTGGGATCGAGCGGTGCAAGATAGCTTTCCTTCTTGTGGCGATAGCGTCCACCGGCATTGGCCTGCCAGAATTCGACGAGAGCCCCCGCAACGCCCCTGCCCCGTTCATCGAGCACACGGCCATAGACCATGATGCGCTCGCCGATCGCGGATTCACCGGGCTTGGCGTAGTTGACGATCAGGTCGTTGTCGAATTCGCCGAGAATGTTGTGACCGAACACCGGCCCGGTGATTTCGCTGCGCGTGCCTTCGAGCGAGATCAGCGCCCGCTGCGGCGAGCGCAAGACCGAGGTCTTGTAGCCGGGCGTGTATGCCGGAGGGTGCCTCTCCCGGTCTCGGGCAAAGAAGGGTGTCGTTTCTGGTGGTGCGTTGCTCATTTCTGCTCCTCCGCAGCAGGCTTTGCCGCATCGATTTCGGCATAGGTGGCCTTGGCGATCTTGAAAGCGTGGTTGGCGGCGGGCACGCCGGCGTAGATCGCCACATGCATCAGCGCCTCGCAGATATCCTCGCGCGTCGCTCCGGTATTGGCCGTGGCGCGGATATGCATCGCCACCTCTTCATCATGGCCGAGTGCGGCCAGAAGCGCGATCGTCACCATCGACCGTTCCCGCTTCGACCATTGCTCCCGCGACCAGACCGAGCCCCAGGCGCCTTCGGTGATCAACTGCTGGAACGGCTGGTCAAACGGCGTCCCGTTGGCAAGGGCGCGGTCCACATGCGCGTCGCCGAGAACCGAGCGGCGCGTCGCCAGTCCCTGCTTGTAGCGTTCCGACGGGATTGAAGCTTCTGCCATATCGTTCAGGACTCCAGTTCTTCGAGAAAGCCGCGGATCAGGGCCGCGTAGGCGCCAGGCGCTTCGATACAGGGTATATGCGCCGTGCCTTCGATGACTTCATAGCGTGCACCGGGAATGAGATCCGCAAGCGACCGCACCAGTTCGGGCGGGGTCGATCCATCTTGATCGCCTGCGATGCACAGCGTCGGCACCGAGATCCGGGCTGCCTGCTCCGTGAAATCCGCCTTGCTGATCGCAGCACATGTGCCGCTGTAGCCGAGTGCGGGTTGGCGCACCAGCATGTTGCAATAGGCCTTGTAGGCGGCATTTCCGGGCTCGCGGAACGACGCTGTAAACCACCGCTGCATGACAGGTTCGAGAATGCTGGCGATGCCGTTTTGCTCGACGGCGCCGATACGGTCAGCCCACATCTGCGGCGTCCCGATCTTGTGCGCGGTGTTGGAAAGGATCAGCGCGCGAACGAGATCCGGCCGCGACGCGTAGAGGCTCTGGGCAATCAATCCACCCACGGAAAGGCCGCAGACGATGACATCGGACAGGCCGAGATGATCGAGCAGCGCTGCAAGCTCTCCGGAGAGGTCCTCGATGGAATAGGGAGGGTTTCCAAGATCCGACAACCCGTGACCACGCTTGTCGTAGGTCAACACGGTGTAGTCGCCTGCCAGCTTGGGGACAACGTGATGCCAGATACGGCTATCCGTACCGAGCGAATTCACGAGCACCACGACCGGCCGGTTATCTCCCGCCCAGTCGATATCGTAGTGAACCGCGACGCCGTCGAGATCGACAAACTGCATGAACCAAATCCTCCTGGGCACAGTGTTCGCACTGGCATGCGGTTAAGTAAAATGATAATTTTTGGCCATTGCTTAACCCATGGGTTATGAATTTGGACAATCTGAAGATCAAGTTCCGCCACCTGCAGACCTTTGTCGAGGTCGCCCGGCAGAAGAGTGTAGTGCAGGCCTCCAAGGTGCTGAATGTCAGCCAGCCGGCGGTGACGAAGACCATTCGCGAAATGGAGGAGGCGCTTGGTGTGACGGTGTTCGAGCGCGAAGGCCGCGGTCTGCGCTTGACGCGGTCAGGGGAAGTGTTTCTGCGCCACGCCGGGACCACGCTCGCCTCCTTGAAGAGGGGCATGGATGCCGTCTCCACCACCCGCTTTGGTGACACGATGCCGCTGCGGATCGGCGCACTCCCGACGGTCGCCAGCAACATCATGCCGCGGGCAATGACGCTTTTCCTTGCCGAGAATGCAGGCGGCCAGGTCAAGATCGTGACGGGCGAGAATGCCGTCCTGATGGAACAGCTACGCCTCGGCGACCTCGATCTGGTGGTGGGACGGCTTGCGGCGCCCGAGAAAATGGCGGGGTTGAGCTTCGAGCATCTCTATTCGGAACAGGTCGTGTTTGCGGTCCGCACCGGGCATCGACTGCTCGATGCAAAACAGTCGCTGTTTGAAACGCTTGGCAATTTCCCGATCCTGATGCCGACGCGCGGATCGATCATTCGGCCGGTCGTCGAGCAGTTTCTGATCACCCAAGGCATTACCGATCTCCCGGTCCAGATCGAGACGGTTTCCGATACGTTCGGTCGCGCCTTCGTCCAGACCAGCGACGCTATCTGGATCATCTCCCACGGCGTTGTGGCGGCCGATATCGCCCACGGCCTGCTGGCAACGCTGCCCATCGACACGGCGGAGACGAAGGGTCCGGTGGGGCTGACCCTCAAGGCCGAGGCCGGCGTCCCTGCGCCGCTCGATATTCTGATGCAGACGATCCGCCAGGCGGCGCGCGACATTGCAGGGGCGGCGGGCAAACGCGATTGACGACCGCAGGTCATCGTGATCGAACGGGCTAAAGAGGCATGAGGGAGCGGAGAATGCAGGATCGGGCGTTGTTGGAGGCGATGTTTCGTGCGGCGGTAAAGGCCGCCGATCCTCTGACCGGCATCAGCCGGCACCTGCCAGCGAAGCCGCAAGACGGCCGTACCGTCGTTGTCGGTGCCGGCAAGGGCGCGGCCCAGATGGCCGCTGCGCTCGAAACGATATGGCCCGGCGAACTCTCGGGCGTCGTCGTCACCCGTTACGGCTACGGTTGCGAAACACGGTTTATCGAGGTTCTGGAAGCGTCTCACCCGGTGCCCGATGCGGCCGGTCTCGCCGCTGCCGTCAGGATCATGGAGGCGGTCTCCAGCCTGACGGAACGGGATCTGGTGATTGCACTGGTCTGCGGCGGCGGCTCTGCCCTTCTGCCGGCGCCACCGGAGGGACTGACGCTCGATGACGAGATCGCGCTCAACGAGACCCTGCTGGCATCGGGCGCGCCGATTTCAGCGATGAACGTTGTCCGCAAGCATCTTTCGACCATCAAAGGTGGCCGGCTTGCAGCAGCAACCCGGGCCAGGGTCGTCAGCCTGATCGTCTCCGACATTCCCGGCGACAATCCAGCCTTTGTCGCGTCCGGCCCGACAATCCCCGACGAGAGCACGCGGCACGATGCGCTGGCCATCGTCGAAAACTACGGACTCAATCTCACGCGGGCCATGATGGCGCATCTGACGTCGCCCGCAGCCGATGCTCCCGATCCTTCAGACCCGGTTTTCGCCCGGAACGAGCATCACGTCATCGCCTCGGCCGGCGTTTCGCTGCAGGCCGCCGCCGAGATAGCGCTGGCACATGGCCTGACGCCGCATATCCTGTCGGATTCCATCGAAGGTGAAGCGCGCGATGTGGCGCTCGTTCATGCAGCGATTGCGCGGGAAATTGCAAAGCACGACCGGCCGTTCGCCAAGCCTGCCGTGCTTCTCTCAGGTGGCGAAACGACTGTGACGCTGCGCTCCGACGGCGGACGTGGCGGACGCAACGGCGAATTCGCACTGGCCCTTGCGCTAGCTATCGACGGCCTCGAGATCACTGCGCTCGCAGCCGATACGGATGGGATCGACGGCTCCGAAAACAACGCCGGCGCCTTTTGCGACGGCAGCACGAGAAGGCGACTGATCGCGGCCGGACAGGATGGACGCGCGCTTCTGTCACGCAACGACAGCTATACCGGCTTCGAAGCGACCGGTGACCTGTTCGTCACCGGCCCGACGGGCACGAATGTCAACGATTTCAGGGCGATCCTGATCCGGTAATCCGGCTGTCGTTCACTGCAGTTGCGGTTTCAGAAGGTAGTCGTTGCGGTCCGCCGATTTCACGCGAAGCCAGGCTTCGCGGCCGTCACGGAGAACACGCATGGGAATTTCGGCACCGGGCGGACCGCTTTCCCAAACCTTGCGGTAGAAGTCAGCCAACCCGTCGACCTCACCGTCGCGGATTTCCGAGATGACGTCGCCACGCTTGAGCCCTGCCTTTGCGGCCGGGCCATTTTCGGTGACGCTCATGACAACGACGTCGCCATTCGTTTCTGCCGAGAACGCGCCGAGCCAAGGGCGCGGCTGGCGCTTGAATTCGCCGCTGTTGAGCAGGTCATCCAAGATTGGAGCCAGTAGGTTGATCGGGACCACCATATTGATATCGGCGATCTCTCCGCCCTTGCTCATCTGCAGTCGTAGGGAGCCGACACCGATCAACCGGCCTTCGGCATCGACCATCGCGGCGCCTCCCCAGGAGGGATGCGCTGGCGTGATGAATATCGCCTCGTCGAGCAGGTACTCCCAGTATCCGGCGAACTCCTGCTTGGCGACGATATTGCCGCGCACATACTGGCCCTCCCCGTCCGCAAAAACGATCGGATCTCCGACAGCAGCATTGTCGGAATCGCCGATCTCGAGCGCCGGCAGTTCCAAGGGCGCCAAGGCCTGGACGAGACCGAAGCCGCTTTCCTGATCGTAGGCGAGTGCATGGCCCGGGACCTTGCGGCCATCACGGCTCGTGATCCACACGTCATCGGCCTCGGTAATCAGATAGCCGATCGTCAGGATAAGACCGTTTTCCCGGATGACCACACCGCTGCCTTCGCGCCGGACGCCGAGAGCATCGGCCGTGAACGCGTTATCGGGAATGGAGGCGCGTACCGCGACGACGGACGCCAAGATTTTCTCTATATCCATGATGCCGATCCTTATCTTGTCGCGGTAGGGGCGCGGCCGCCTAGCCGAATTGATTGATCGCAAACTGCACGCTGTTTCCAAGCGACAGGGTCAAAATATGATTTTGCGCGGACCGGTTCAAGAGGTTGCTACCAGACATGGAAAGGCCGCCGGAGTTACCCGGCGGCCTTCCAAATGACTTGACGTCTGGCCGATAGATCAGTTGGCTGGGGTCAGCGTAACCGAAGTACCTGTCGCAGCAACGTTCAGGCCGAGCTGACCGGTGATGCTGACGGTCTGGAGATGGATCGAACCGGATGTGCCGCCGACGAGAATGTTGGCGCCGATGCCGGCACCGACAGTCGCTTCAGCCGTTGCGCCCTGGTAGAGGCCGCCGAGCGAACCGTGGTGATAGCCAGCGGTCGGTGCGAAGACTGCCCAGATCAAGCGGCTGCGCGTGGTGAAGCCGAGATCGACACCCATCTTGCGAATGACGCCGGTGTACTGATCGATCGGCTCGCTGCCCATCGTGGACGAGAAGGTGCATTCGGCTTCCTTGGCGGAACCGATGACGTAACCGACGCCACCGCCGACCTGGCAATCGAGATAGCCGATACGGACGCCGCCGCGCTGGTCAGCTTCCTGGTATGGTGCATCCCTGCGCGAAATCACGTCAGCAGAAAAGGCGGTCGTTGCGGTGAGAACGATCGGCAGGGCGGCAACAGCCGCGGCGAAAGTCTTATTCATCCCTGTACTCCATTTAATTCTTCTTTTACCGCGACCTCACCTCTTGGTCGGTCGCAGGCAGCGAACATAAACGCACATGACTCCGAATCGATCCCGTCATCGCTACACGAAATGTCACGCCGGATTCCAGAACGTGAGTGGATTGCATTGGCGGCGCCCGTCGAAAAGCCATGATCGGCTGGCGGCGCCCGTTCAGGGATCGGTGAAGCTGATCGTCCGCAACCGGATCTGGTCCTGACGCGGCTCACGGGCGAAAAGGATGGCTCCCGAGGCCTTCGATTGCGCGGGAACGTAATCGAAGGTGACATCCGCCTGTTCGATGGCCGCATCACCATCCATGACCTCGCCGCGCACGACGACCACTGCCGCCGTTCGGTTTGCGCTGTTGGAAACATCGAACCGGATGCGGTAGCCGCCCTCGACGGGCATGCGTTCGGTGATCTCGATACGGAACGCGGGTGAGACTTTCTCTTCGCTTACGGCGCGCCAGCCAACCCAGCCTAGGACGCCCGCGACAATCAGCGTCGAAACGATCGCAGTGACCCATTCGATCCAGTGTGCCTCACCCTTTTCGGTGACCTTGCCGATATCGCTCGTGTCTTTCATCAGGGCCTCGCTAAAGGATCAGTCGGGCCGCGGCAGCGCCGATCGCCCCCGGGAATGAGAGGACGATGACCGAGATCAGCACCGGCGTTGCCGCCATGCCGTCCAGCCGGCCGAAGATCCACAACACATAGAGACTGACCAGCATCGCGACCATATAACCGGGAAGCGTGTAGCGGAAGAAGATAGGCCAGCGTGAGCTGTCTTCCGGCATTCTGTGCCCGCCGCGAAAAGACACCGCGTAGACGAAACAGTGCATGATGGCGATCGACACCAAGATCGTCAGCACGCCATGCCAGTTCATCATCTTGTAGGAAATCAGGACGACTTCTTCCGTCGGCGCGACATTGAGGTTGAGAAACAGTGCACCGATCGCCATCAGAAACAGCTCGCGCACGTAGTTCGTCGAAAGACTGTCGGGAACGGCATCTGATGACTGGGACGTCTCGTCGTCCTCGTCGTCAGCGTTATCCTCTCCACCCAGCTGGGAGCGCCCGAGCATGGCGCCGATGCTTGCGGGCACCGCCTGAATGGCGATCTTGCCGATGATGGTTGCCATGGGCATATCGGCCTTCAGCACTCCGAGCATCACAAGTGCCGCACCACTCATGACGATCCCGAGCGCGAAGGCCGTCAACGCGTCGCGCACGGCCTGCCAGAACGTAGAAGTGCGCTCAAACCCGATGAGATGCGCCAGCACGATCAGGAGCGGGATGTTGAAGAGGAGCAGGATCAGGAGCCGGGATTGCTCGATATAGAAACCCAGCTCCCACAGCTCCATCGTCATCAGCATGGGAATGCCGAACAGCATCGCGCCCGCGGCACCCCGGCCAAGGCCCACGAGAAAGCGCCGCAATTCGCCATCGGCTTGCGTCTTGCTGTTTTCGATACTGGCAGTTCCGCCCAAACCGGTCGCTTTCGCTTACACGCCTGAATGGCATAGATAGGAACATGGCCCCGATTGGCTAGCTATCCCTCTGCCGATAAAAGGACTTATCCTCAGTTTGCGGAAGGGCTTCTTGACGATGGCGACACAATTTCTGATCGATGGACGACAAGACGCGCCGGTGACCATCCTTCTTGCGCATGGCGCAGGCGCCCCGATGGATTCAGGCGCTATGACAGCCGTCACTGAGGCTCTCGCTGCCGAAGGGTTTCGCGTGGCGCGGTTCGAGTTCGCATACATGGCGGCGCGGCGTGAAAGCGGCAGCAAAAGGCCGCCACCGAAAGCCGAACGATTGCAGGACGAATACCGCGAGGCCATCGGCGATCTCGATGGGAAATCGAAGCTGGTTATAGGCGGAAAATCCATGGGCGGACGCGTCGCCAGCATGATTGCCGACCAGGAGTTTGCCGATGGCAGGATCGCCGGGCTCCTCTGCCTGGGTTATCCGTTCCACCCGCCGGCCAAGCCGGATAAGCTCCGCACCGCGCACCTGAGCGACCTTAAGACGCCGACGCTGATCTGCCAGGGAACCCGCGACACGCTCGGCAGCGAAGAGGAGGTCAAAGGCTACGATCTTTCGGACGCGATCGAACTCCTGTGGCTTCCCGATGGCGATCACGATCTGAAGCCGCGAAAAACCGTTTCAGGCTATTCCGCAGACGATCACCTGAAGACGGTTGCGGCCCACGTCAAAAGCTGGTCCGCGCGGCTTTGATGCTCACTGCCCCGTCTTGAGTCCCGGTCTAACGGTCGAAAATGTCCTGCCACTGTTTCTCGCCCATCATGCAATCGCTCTTGGGCGCCGAAGCAATCTTCATGACTTTCTCCGGTGGCGTGATGCCGCTCACCTCCATCACCAGCTTGCGGCGCACCGCAACTGCGAAATCCTCGATGCGGTGAACCGGGAGAACGAAGGAGCCCGGACCACCCGTCACGCAATCCGCGTAATACTTATCCAAGCCGCCCGGTGCACCAGACGGTCGCAGCATCAGAGCCAGACCGTTGATGACAATTCCGGCCTCGACCGCCTTGTTCCGTGCAGGCTCAACCGGGTTGCCGGAATTGTTGGGCCCATCGCCCGAGATATCGATGACATGGCGCATGCCCCTCAACGGGTTGGAGACGATCATCGTCGCCCCTTGCGTGATCGCCGCGGAAATCGACGTCCGCCTCTGTGTCTCGATCGGACGCGCTGCCAGTTTTTGCGTAAAGACAAGCGCATCCTGCGCATTTTCGATCACGTGCCAGTCGATGACCGACCCCGGCACGACCCCGCCAGCCCATTCGAAATAGCTGATCGCAATGCGGCCGGTCATACCTGACCTGACCGCATCGAGAAATTCCCTGTGCTGGAGAGCTTCGATATAGCCTTCGCGCTGGATGGCGACCTCTTCGAAATCCATGGAGCGTGAGGTATCGACGGCGAGGACGAGTTCGACATCGACCTGGCCGGACGGACCGCCCGCAGTGGCAGGCGATTGTACGACGGGCGTTGCAGCCGAAGACAGGCTGATCAGCATCGCGAGTGTTGCAAGCATCTGCACTCCAATCACTGCGTTTGTACTGCTGAAAACAGTAACACAGGAATGAAAAGCTTCGATGCCGTTGCGCGAACTCGACTTCAACTCTCAGTGATGAGAATCATTCTGCAGGCGTCACCTCCTGCTGGGTGCCTTGTGTGAGCGCTTCGACAAGGCAATCCATGATCGCTTTTCTGAGCGCGTAGGTGCTTGCGCTGGTTCGCTTGCGGTCAAGGCACTGCGCGGCTTCGATCAGGCTCATACCGTGGTGGACGACAATCTGATGGGCCCTGTTCATGGCCCAGTATTCGACTGAAGAACTCTGGTCTTCAAACCTGTGGCTTACTGCGTCCAATGTGGCCTCACTAGATAAATGCATCGTGACGGCGAATCATTTGCTGAGCATAATCTAGCGCAACAGTATAGATTCGTGAATCCGGCACGGATTTGCTTCGCGGCAATAAACAGTCCAAATTCTTAAGTGAAAACAATCACTGTTAGTTTTTATGAATGAGATCTTCCCCGTGATATGAATATATATCACGTTTCTGGCGCGAGGCTTGTCGGCATGCCGCCGGCATCGACCAGTTTACCGCGGGACGACCATCGGTTTTCCCGTCACCGGATCGGCAATGATCATTGATTTCAAACCGAAAGCCGCGTCGAGATTGGCTTCCGTCATGACCTGCTCGGGGCTTCCCACATCCACCAGTCCGTTACTGCCGAGCAACACGAGATGATCGGAAAACCGGACGGCTAGATTGAGATCGTGCAGTACGGCCACAACCGTCGTTCCGTGGTTGCGATTGCGCTCGCGCAGCACGGAAAGCACGTCCATCTGGTGGCTGAGGTCAAGCCATGTCGTCGGCTCATCGAGCAAAAGGTAGGGCGTATCCTGTGCGAGCACGAGCGCGATCCAGGCCCGCTGCCTCTGGCCGCCGGACAGTTCGTCGAGCGGCCTGTCGGCGAGATCGGCAAGGCCGACCTGTGACAACGCCCGTTCGCAGGCGATCGCATCGGTCTCGCTCCAGGGCGCGAGCAGTCCGCGCCAGGGTGTGCGGCCTCGCCGCACCAGATCAGACACACTGATGCCTTCCGGGGCCTTGGATGCCTGCGGCAGGATGGCGAGCCTTCGTGCGAGAGCTCTCGTGTCGATCTTCGCAATATCATCCCCGCCCAGCGTCACAGTGCCGTGCAGCGGCGGGATAAGCCGTGCCAACGCTTTCAGAAGCGTCGATTTTCCGCATCCGTTCGGCCCGAGAATGGTCGTGATCTTGCCGTCCGGCAGTGTGAGCGACAGATCCTGGATCACGATCCGGTCGCGATAGCCAAGGGTCAGGAGTTCGGTTTTCAGCGCCTTGCCTGTCACAGGTCTCCAGTCTCCATTTCACGCGAGAGCAGCCACAGTAGATAGGGCGCTCCCATGATCCCTGTCATCACGCCGACCGGTAGCTGCAGACCTGGCACAAGCGAGCGGGCGACGAGATCCGCGAGTACAGTGATTGTGGCACCTGTGACGGCGGCTGCTGCAAGCCGCGATCCCGGCCTGCTGGCCTTAGTCATCCGCGAGCCGAGCGGCCCGGCCATCAGCGCAACGAACGGCACCGGCCCCGCCACGGCGACACCGGCGCCAGCCAGCAGCACACCCGTGGTGATCAGCAGATATTTCGACCGGCGCACACGCGCGCCGAGACCCGTTGCAAGCTCATCGCCCAGTTCGAGCAAGCCGAGCGAGCGCACCTGAAAGGCCAGCAAAGCAAACAGAACGCCGCCGGTGGAGGAAACCTGAAGCGCATGTCCCCAGTTACGGGCGGCCAGAGAGCCTGCAAGCCAGCGCTGCGCATCCGCAGCCTCCTGGAGCGGCAGGCGGGTCATCAGGAAGCTGCTTGCAGCAGAACAGAAAAACCCCATCCCGAGGCCGACGAGAATAAGCGTCAGCGCCACCTGCGTACCGTGCCGCCGGTAAGAAAGTCCCGCAACAATGACAGCCGCGATCAATCCGCCGGCCGCGGCCAGAAATGGCAGCGGCAGGGAAAGGCCGAAGGCGACGCCGCAGATCACCGCAAGGCCAGCGCCTTGCATGAAACCCATCACATCCGGCGCCGCCAGCGGATTGCGCAGCAGGATCTGGAAGATCGTGCCGGACGCACCAAGAACTGCCCCGACACCGACTGCCGTCGCAATTCCCGGGCCTCGCAGGACACGCAGCGTCAGCGCTCCTGGCCCGGTCCCGGTCCATAGACCGGTCCACAGATCCTGCGGTGTCAAAAAGATCTGGCCGAGCATGAGCGATGCGAGAATGGAGGAAAGCAGCAGGCCAACCAGCAGGACGACGCCAGCCCTGCCGCCACCCCTCGCCCGACCATTGCCTCGCGCCGTCACGATGTCGCTCCGGGACGAAGCCGCCGTGCGATGATGACGAAAGCCGGGGCACCGATCAGCGCCGTCATGATGCCGACGCGAATTTCCGATGGCGCGAGAAGGATACGCCCGAGCGTATCCGCATAGAGCAGGATCGACGCGCCGATGACGGCGGCGGCCATCAGCTCGAACCGCAGGGCGTGTCCGGCGACGCACCGTGCGAGTGGCGGGACCAGAAGGCCGATGAAAGCGATGGGGCCCGCGACCGCGACCGCAGCACCCGTCGTCAGCGTGATCGCCACGAGGGCTCCGGCCTGCACGCGCGCCGGTTTCGTGCCCAGCCCGCGGGCAAGCGAAGACCCGAGTGAAAGTGCCTCGATGCGCGGCGCAATCAGGAGAGCCACCCCGATACCGATGGCAGCGGCGATCCCCATGCCGGCGAGCGGACGCGCGCCAGCCTGTGCCAGAGATCCTGTGATCCAGAAACGGAGAATTTCGAGCGTCTCGTTGCGGGCAAGGACGATGGCCGACACCAGAGACAGAAGCATCGCATTGAGCGCTGTGCCCGCGAGCGCCAGCCGGACGGGGCCCGCATCGCCGCGTAGTCCGCCGCCCAGCATGAACACGGCGGCGGCGGCGAGTGCTGCGCCCGGAAAGGCCATGGCAGACATCAAGCCACTATCGGACCGCCCTGTCAGCAAAGCCGCAATCACCACAGCGAAGGCGGCACCGGAGTTGACGCCCATGATGCCGGGATCCGCCAGCGGATTGCGAGTGAGCGCCTGCATGATCGTGCCGGCGATACCGAGGCCCGCACCGGCGATCAGCGCCGCCACAAGGCGCGGCATTCGGACGGAACCGATGACGATATGGACCGGATTGCTCTTATCATATTCAAAGATTGCCTGGAACACATCGATAGGCGTGACATCGCGCACCCCGACGCCAAGTGTCAGCACCACGGCGAAGAGGAAGATCAGGCCAAGGATGGCAGCTGACTTCACGGGGCAAGCCCGGCGGCAACGCTTGACGGAACCTGTGTCTCGGCTTTTCCGTCCAAAGCCAACCCGATCTCCGCTTCGAGCCGCTCGAGCGCGAACGGCAGGGAAAGAACGCTGCCGAAGGTCAACGCTCCGGCCAGAAGCGCTCCGGCCAGAACCTCACGACCCTCGACATGAGCCTTCAGCGTCTTGCGCATCGGCATCGAGACGATGTCCGGCACGGCATCGGACGTGGAAACCCAGATCAGCAGGTCCGCGTCGAGACTGGAAAGATCCTCCGGGGAAAGCCGGGCGTAAAAACCCTCGTTTGTTTCGAGGTTGGCGAGTGCTGGCGGCGGCCTGAAACCCAATTCCTTCAGGAACGTCGCGCGGGTATCGGTGCCGATAAAGGCGCCGGTTTCTCCGCCGAAATTGTAGGCGCAGACAGCGGTCTGTTCCGCCCATTGCGGATGCCGTGTCCTGATGTCCGCAAACCTCGACTTGACGCCTTCGATGAGTTCCTCAGCCTTGCCAGTGTTGCCGACCGCGCGACCGATGACGCGGGTCTGGGCGTCCCAGGTGGTGCCATAGGCGAGATCGCCCTTTTCCTGCATCAGGACAGGCGCAATCTGGGATAGGATATCGTATTCGGCCTGCGAGATACCTGATCCGATGCCGATAATCAGGTCCGGTTGGAGCGAAGCGACGATCTCCATTGACACTTCACCAGAGATGACCTGCGGCTGGGCATATCCCATCAGCGCCCGGGCCCAAGGCCAGACGTTGTAGGGATAGCCTCCGAACCATTGGCGCGTGGCGACAGGGACGACACCCAGCGCCAGGAGGGGATCATGGGTGGAATACCCGAGCGAGACCACACGCCTGGCCGGCTGCGGCAGTACCGTTTCACCGAAGGCATGGACAAAGCGAAGTTCGTCTTCCGCCACCGCGACACCAGGAAGGCCTCCGGTCGCCGCAGCGGCAAACCCCGACGCGATAGCCGTCAGAACCTGTCGTCTCGTGGGTGCAACGATACCGAAGCCGATCGCTGTCTGGCAGATAGGCATCTGTAAACGGTCCTTTCCACAGTCATGTCTTGGTATAATCAGGTTTCACAGTTCGAGTGCCCCATTGAGGCGAAGCCCGGTTACCAAGTGTATTTCAGCGTTGCGAGAACCGTACGGCGATCGCCGTAATAGGCGGTGTTGCTGAAGCCGTCGATCTGGCTGATATATTCCTTATCGAGCAGGTTCGTGACGTTCGCCGAGAGAGCGACGTTGTCGCGGATCTGATATTTCACGGCTGCGTCGAACAGGACCCTCGAAGGAACGGGATCCGTGTTGGCGTTATCGGCATAGGAACTGCCGACCAGGCGTCCGCCAACGCCGAGCGTCAGATCGCCGCGCGCGCCGTTGCCGGGAAGCGTGTAGTCGAACCATGCCGACGCCATGTGCTTGGGAACCAGATACGGCCGGTTGCCAACGAGAGTGGGGTCGACATCCTCCTCGATCTCTGCATCCAGGTAGGAATATCCGGCGGTAAAGTTGATCCGATTGGACAGCGCGACCTTGGCTTCCAGTTCGAGACCGCGAACGTTGATCTTTCCGACCTGGTACTGTGCCGAATAGTCCGGTGCCCATTGTGCAACATTGGTCTGCGTCAGGTCGAACAGTGCCGCCGTGAAGAGCGCATCGATGCCGGTCGGCTCATACTTGATGCCAATTTCGTACTGCCTGCCTTCCTGCGGTTTAGGGGTGCCGATGAAGTAGCTGCGATTGGCCGCAACCGGAAGGAAGGATTCCGAGTAGTTGGCGTAGACAGAGACTTCGCTCGTGGCCTTGTAGGTCACACCGGCTCGCTTGGAGAAATTCTCGTCGACCGCGTCGTAGTCGGTGCCGTAGGAGGTACTTTCAGTTTCGGCATGGTCATACCTACCGCCGACGGTAAAGATCAGACGATCGTCGTAGGTCAGCTCTTCCTGAATATAGAGACCCTTGGTCGTGAGATCGGACTCGGACGCAACGCCGGCACCGAATGACACGCAGCTTCGACCGCAGTATACCGGATTGCGGATATCGCCGACGCCGAGTGCAGTACCGTCAAACCGCATTTCCTCGTTGCTGTCGCGACCGTAGTCGAAGCCGAACAGCGTCCGGCTGTCGAAGGCACCAAAGCTCGCCTCGTATTGCAGCTGGTTGTCGATGTGGAAACGCGTGGATTCGCCGTAGACTGCAAGAGCGTTCCGGCTCGTGGCTGGATCAGCCGAATTGTAGACACTCTCGTAGGTGACATCGAGTTTGGTGTACCTGGCGTTCTGGCGGAACTCGAGACCATTGCCGAAATCGTGGCGGAACTGGTAACCGATATTCTTCTCGATTACGTCCATGTTGTCGAAATCTTGCTCGCCGAGATAGGTCTCGGAATCGATGCCGGAGCCGAGCGGAATGCCGTGAGACGTGCTGCCGTCACGCTTGTTGTAGTCCATCAGAAGCGTGAAGGACGTATCCGCGGTCGGAGACCAGGTCAGCGCCGGCGCGACGTAGATGCGATCGTCCTCGGTCTCGTCGATCCCTGCGTCGGCATTCTGCCACTTGCCGGTCAAACGATAGCTCCAGATACCGTCTGCATCCAGCGGGCCGCCGAAATCGGTTCCAGTCTCGACATGACCGTCGCCGAGTGTCGTGTAGACTTCGCCGAATTTCTCGTCCTGCGGAAGCTTGGTCACCGCATTGACGATACCACCCGGTCCCGACAGTCCGAACAGAGACGAGTTGGAACCCTTCAGCACTTCGATGCGCTGCATCGCGTAGGGTTCGATACGGTTGGTCGTAAAATCGCCACCCGTATACATCGGCAGACCGTCGCGATAGGTGGCGTTGCCGGTCGAGTAGAACCCGCGGATCAGATAGTGATCGTAGCGATTGTCGGAGCCGTAGATGTCGGTCGAAACACCCGGCGTGTAGGCCAGAGCCTCGTCGAGCGTCGTGACGCCGCGCTTTTCCAGTTCTTCTTCCGTCACGACGGAAACCGAAGCGGGCGCGTCGAGCAGAGGGGTATCGGTCTTGCTGCTGGAACGGGAAGCCTTGGCAACGATCGTCGCATCGGGACCCACTCCATTGCCACCGCTTTCGAGCACAATCGGCGCGAGCGTTGTGCCGGTGGCATCAGCTGTCTGTGCAAGAGCCTGCAGCGGCAGCAGGATTGCCACACTGGAAAGAAGCGCTATCCGTTGGGCGCTTACCCGGCGCCCCATCGAAATCCGTGAAAAACGATTGATTTGAAAAGGTCTTGACCGAAACGCCACGCGAAATTCCCCTCGTACTAAAATTCCTGCCACGACGCCCCGCCGCTTCAGACCAAGCGGCAAGGAAAATCATGATTATTTTGATCAGGAATTATCGGGAGGGCTTTTGCAAGTCAACGGTTGAACTCTTTTGCTCAAAGCAAGAGTTGCCCGGAACGGAAACGCGAGGTCAAACTGTGGCAGGAATGTCATAGCGGGGGCGCTGGCTGTCCGTGCTTCCGGGATAGGACAGGGCTGCCTAAGCTAGCTCCGCTCTGCCAGCGCGTTCAATTTCGCACCCTCGAGACGGTAGAAGATGTGGGTTTCCTTCCGCTCGCCGCCGAGGTCGTCGTAGAACTTCAAAAGCCGCTGGTTCGTGCGCGCCGCCGTCCAATCGACGCGGCCAAACTTCCGTTCGACGGCAATCGCTGCAAGCCGCTGCATCAGTTTGATACCAACCTCTTGGCCCCGCTCGGAAGCTGACACGAAAAGCTCTTTGAGGAACAGGCCCGGCACCAGGCCGGGACCGGGAAAGATCGAAGCGAAGGCGGCAAAGCCGATCACGCGGCTGGTTCCGGCGACGATGATCTCGGTATTGAGCGGCCGGTTGAGAATCCCCGCGACGATTGCGTCCCGCGGAGGGCAGAACACGCCGTAATAGCCCTGCATTTCCTCGAGCAGTCCCGCAAGTTCATCGGTGTCCCCGGCGCTAAACGGTCGAATCTGCATGATTTTTGCCCTGTTGCGATAGGTGTGATCGTCCGGCAGAAAAATCAATCAGCTCGGATCCTGATATCCTTCCAGCCAAAGTGCGCGACGGTCAAGATCATCCGTGTAAGGGCAGGTGTCCAGCGTGTTGCCGCTTGCCGCGGATCTCCGGCCTTCTTTCACGATGATCAGCCGTTCCGAATCCGTCAGTGTATCAGGCTGGACTGCGGTGCTGTCGATGGCTACTTCCACCCGCACCCCCTGTCCACGCAACGCATCGATCGAAGAGACGGCATCCTGCGCCGTTGCGAAACTTTCCCGAATGATCTGATCGCCTCGGACGGCCCTTAACTCGTAGGTCATGGCGCATCTCTCCTTGTTGTCAGAAACAGAGGAGATGCGGTTATTGTTCCGGCCGCCTAACGCTTCCGCTAAGCTAATTTTTCTGCCCGACCGAGCGGCCTGCCCCGTCCGGGAACGTTAGCTTGGCATGCGCCTGCGCAATCGGCGCAAGCTTTGCCATCACTTCCGGAGGAGCGACCACGGATTTGCCGGCGCTTGCATCCACATGCAGCATCAGCTGCTCTGCCGTCGCGATGATGCCGTCAGTCTTCGAGTCGTGAATGGTCGAGAAAAATCGGATGCGCTTTTCGTCGAAGGAAAGGATCTGCAGTGTGGTGTAGATCGCCTGGCCGAGCTTGGCCTCGCCCAGATGCCGGATATGCGTCTCGACCGTGTAATAGCTGTGGCCCGCCTCGACATACGCGAAGTCGACGCCGATCAGGCGCAGCAGGGCATCGGACGTGTCGCCGAACACCTGGAGGTATCGGTGCTCCGTCATGTGGCCATTGTAATCGACCCAGGCGGCGTTGACCTTGGTATCGACCAGCCGCAGCGGGGCCGAGGTGTCGACGGACAGGTTTGTCCCCTTGCCGTTTCCGCCACCTTCGGACCAGAGATGCGTCTCGAACTCGGAAAGGATTTTGCCCGCGCCCCAGCCCTTGCCGCCGTCGCCGGCCTTCAGCGCCTGCATGATTCCGACGAGGTTTTCATCCCGGATCCGCTCCAAATCACGGATGCCATAGGCGCCGGACTGGGCATCCGATTGGGCTGCGATCTTGTCGACCAGAGCGTCGTCGAGATCGACCACGTCGGTCAGCTTGGTCCAGGGCCAGGCGAGGCAGGGGCCAAACTGCGCCAGAAAATGCCGCATGCCCGCTTCGCCACCCGCAATGCGGTAGGTTTCGAACAGTCCCATCTGCGCCCAGCGCATGCCGAATGAATAGCGGATCACATCGTCGAGTGTCTCGGTATCGCAGATATCGTCATGGATCAGCCACAGCGCCTCGCGCCAGAAGGCTTCCAGCAGACGGTCGCCGACAAAGGCTTCGATCTCCTTCTTGAGGATCACGCCCTTCATGCCAATCGGCGCCAGCCGCTCGCGGGCGAGAAGCAGGGTCTCCGGGCTTGTGCGTTCGCCGCCGACCAGTTCGGCCAGCGGCAGGAGGTAGACAGGGTTGTAGGGATGCGCGACGAACATACGCTCGGGATGCCGCATGTCGCGCTGCAGTTGCGTCGGCATCAGTCCTGAAGTGGACGATCCGATCAGCGCCTTCGGATCGGCGGCCGCATCGATTTTCGTCAGCACGCCACGCTTCAGGTCCAGCCGTTCCGGGACGCTTTCCTGGATCCAGTCGGCGCCTGCGACCGCCTCCTCAAGCGTCGCGCAGAACGTGAGTTTTCCCCGAGGCGGCAGCGGCGCCATGGTAAGCATGCCATAGGCGCGCTCCGCATTGGCCACCACCTCCGTGACGATGCGCTCGGCATCGGGGTGCGGATCGAAGATGGAAACGTCGATGCCGCCAAGCAGGAAACGCGCGGCCCAGGCGCCACCGATGACACCGCCGCCGATACAGGCTGCCTTCTTGATCTTGCTCATGCCGGTCACCTTTTCTGCAGCTTGAGTTTTTCGCGCACCTCGGCCGGGCCGATGATCTTTGCGCCCATGCCCTCGATCACCCCGACCGCTTTTTCGACGAGCTGCGCATTGGTCGCGAGTTGCCCCTTGCCGGCATAGAGATTGTCTTCAAGACCGACCCGCACATTGCCGCCGGCCAGCACCGCTGCCGCCGGATAGGCAAGCGCGTTGCGGCCGATCGAGAAGGCCGAGAACGTCCAGGTTTTCGGAACGTTGTTGACCATGGCCATGAACGTGTTCAGGTCGTCGGGCGCGCCCCATGGAATTCCCATGCAGAGCTGGATCAGCACCGGATCCTCGATCAGGCCTTCCTCGACGAGTTGCTTGGCAAACCACAGATGGCCGGTATCGAAAGCCTCGATCTCGGGACGCACACCGAGCGCCGTCATCTGCCGTGCCATTTCGCGCAGCATCGACGGCGTGTTGGTCATGACGTAATCGCCGAGCGAAAAATTCATGGTGCCGCAGTCGAGCGTGCAGATCTCCGGCAGGCACTCCGCCACATGCGCCACACGCTCGGTCGCGCCGGCCATGTCGGTTCCATCAGGATTGACCGGGAACGGCGCTTCGACATTGCCGAACACGAGATCGCCGCCCATGCCGGCGGTGAGGTTCAGGACCACATCGACATCGGCCGAGCGGATGCGATCGGTCACTTCCCGGTAGAGTTCGATATTGCGGGCCGCGGCACCGGTTTCCGGGTTGCGCACATGGCAGTGAACCACGGCGGCTCCCGCCTTCGCCGCGTCTATCGCAGAATCGGCGATCTGCTTCGGCGTGATCGGCACGTGTGACGATCGTGATGTCGTATCTCCGGCACCCGTCACGGCGCAGGTTATGAAAACCTCGCGGTTCATCTCAAGCGGCATCATATGCTCCTTCTGATCGAGCGTATTACGACCGAGAGGCAGATGGAATGCTTTGCATTATCGGAGCCATTTCATACACTATCGGCAATCAGCACGGATTACGATGAATGACCCAAAAGGGCCCCAGTAAGCACTTCGATATCCTTCTTCTGCCAGAGACCAACCTCATCCTTCTGGCGTCGGTGATCGAACCGTTGCGGGCTGCAAATCGCATTGCCGGGGGCAACCTCTATCGCTGGACACTGCATTCTCCTGATGGAACGCCGGTCGACACGACATGCGGAATACCGATCGCGGTGGCTGGCGCGTTTCGACCGGCAAGGGAAACGGACCCGCTGTTCGTCTTGTCGAGTTATGACTGGAAGAAAAGCGTCACGCACGACCTGAAGGCGCAGCTTGCCCGCACCGCGAGACATCGCAGCCTGATCGCGGGTATTGAGACCGGAACCTTCGTGCTGGCCGAGGCTGGCCTGCTGAACGGGTCGCGTGCAACCATCCACTGGGAGGATCTGGAGGCCTTTTCGCTGGTTTATCCGGAGGTCGAGCTTGTACGAGACCGCTTCGTGATCGACAGCAAGCGCATTACGACAGGCGGACCGGTTCCGACGCTCGACCTGATGCTGGAACTGATCCGCAGGGCCCATGGCCATACGCTGGCGCTCGAAGTGTCCAGGCTGTTTCTCTATGAATACGGTCACCGCTTAGACCGCGAGCATGGTTCAGCCGTCACTTCCGTCAGACAGGGACGCGACGCCAGAGTTCAGGCGGCGGTGCGATTGATGGAGGAGACTGTCGATGCTCCCTTGGTTCTCACCAGGCTCGCAAAGCGCGTCGGTGTAAGCGCCCGGCATCTTCAAGACATGTTTCAGACAACGATAGGTGTGGGACCACACACTCATTATATTGCCCTGCGTCTGAACGCAGCCCGACGAAAGGTCATCGAGACCTCAGGGACAATCGCCGACATAGCCGCCGAGACCGGTTTCAACTCGGCTTCCGCCTTATCGCGCAGCTACAGGGCGCAGTATCGCGAAAGTCCGAGTGAGACGCGACGGCGCGTCAAGCGCCGCGATCCTGTTATTTCTTCAGGATGACCCACAGCGCGTGCACGATACCCGGAAGAAAGCCGCACAGGGTGAGGAGGATGTTCAGCCAGAAGTGGAGGCCGAGGCCGACCTGCAGGAACACGCCGAGCGGCGGCAGGAGGAAGGCAAAAAGGATGCGGATGATGTCCAAAATTATCTCTCCGAATGATCGATGGCGCAAGACAACGTGCAGTGCAGCGAAAAGTTCATTTCACTGCTCTGCGGTCGAGGTGCGTGGTGAGGCGATTTCGAGCGCCTACCGGGTTAAATTGATGCTGCTGGTTACGACGGTCTTGCCCGTGCTCGGATCCTTGTCGACCGTCTGCAGACGCAGGCTGCCAGCACCGCGCGATTCGATTGTCATATTGGCAGTCCGATCGCCGTTGATGACACGTGCCCAACGGACGGACAGATTGATCCGGTTGCCGGATTGTCTTCCCGAAAGGGTCGAAGGCTGACCGGAAGGGCCGGTATAGGTGCCGCGGTAACCATTGCCGCTTTCCTGAAGTGTGGCGGATATTTTGCGCTGGACGACCAGCAGGCCGCGGCAGGTGCCGTCCATCGAAAACGCCGTGCGCCCACCCGACATATCGAATTTGCACGTCACGTTGATCGGCTTTGCGCCGATGCGCGTCACGACGGTGCCGACGCCGGTCCAACTGCCCTTGAGCGTGGGAAGAAAGGAAGACTCCTGTGCCGATACGGGCAAGCTGAGAAGGCTGGCGATGCAGGCGATGATCGGGCGGCGAAAGCGCATGGGTTGGCTCCATCTGAGATTGCTACCCAACGTCGCAAACGCGTTTGGAGTTCCCCTCCTCCAAAGCAGGATCCGGCGGAGCCTGAACGAGAACTGTGACGGGCTCGAATGCGGGACGGTGCCCTTGATCCTGGAGCCCCTATTAAGAGACGCCGGCGACCGGGGTCTCTCCATGCGGTCACTTTTGACTTCCGGATTGGGAACCACGATTTACGTTTGCCGTTTGCCCTTCGCTGATTTTCGCGTCGCAGCAAGGAATGTGCTCATGGAATTGAAAACGCAGGTCGCTCTGGTCACTGGCGCCGGATCTGGAATAGGCAAGGCGGCAGCGCTCAAGCTAGCCGAATCGGGAGCCAGAATCGGGCTTCTCGGCCATACGCGCAGCGAACTGGAAGAGACGGCTGACGAAATCACGGCCGGAGGCGGCGACGCCCTCGTGCTGGATGCCGACGTTGCGGACGAAGCCGCAATGAGAGCAGCGGTTGATCATCTCGTCGAAGCCTATGGCCAACTGGACATCGTTGTGATCAACGCCGGTATCAATGGCGTCTGGGCCCCGATCGACGACATGAAGCCGGACGAGTGGGACACCACGATCCGCGTCAACCTGCGCGGCACCTACCTATCCTTTCACGTCACCGTGCCGCATCTCAAGAAACAGGGCGGGTCGGTCGTCGTAATCTCCTCGATCAACGGCAACCGCACGTTCACAACGCCGGGCGCTACCGCCTATTCGGCCACCAAGGCTGCCCAGGTTGCGATGGTGCAGCAACTGGCACTCGAACTTGGCAAGCACAGGATCCGCGTGAATGCGATCTGCCCGGGATCGATCGGGACAAGCATCGACGACAATACAAGCCTTCGCGGCAAGGAGGAAACGGCTGTCCCTGTCGTTTTCCCGGCAGGTGAAATTCCGATCACCGGAGGAAAGGCAGGCGAAAGTGAGGATGTTGCTGACGTCGTGCTGTTTCTCGCGTCCAATCGCTCCCGTCACATCACTGGAACGCCGATCTTCGTCGACGGCGGGCAAAGCCTTCTTCGCTAAGATGTAAAGGCGTGGAACCAGTCGATGACATTCGCGTTACTGTCCGCCATCAAGGAGGGCAGGAAACGTGAAGAATTTTATTATCGCAGCCGCTATTGCTATTACATCGACTGTATCATTTGTACCTTTTGCACAGGCTCAGAGCGTTACGATCGTTACCGACGACCGCCGTGGACCGCCGCCGCCGCGCATGATGCGCGAACGTGACCGTCATCATCAGCGCCGCGGTTGCGTCGTGAAGAAGGTCAAGACGATGCGTCACGGTGCCGTGATCATCAAGGAAACGAAGGTTTGCCGCTAACACCAAGTGCTGGCCGCAGGTTTTCTGCGATACAGCGATAAGTCCTGCCGCGCTTCCCAAGAGCGCGGCATTTTCTATGGAATAGGCACGTCAGTATGGGAGCGGACACTCCGGACCCATGCAGCAGAACGGGGTCCGCAATGCGATAATGGCGTTGCTGAAGCCGGCAGACAGGGCGATCCCGACCTTGAACCGGAATAGTACGCATGCTAACTAATGGTCATCATAAACTTAGCACACTAACCTTTTATGGATCAGGATCTCGCAAGCTCTGATTTTCTGGAATCGCTTACCAAGGTAAGCCGGAAAATCCGCACGGCGTTCAATCAGCAGGTCACCGCCCACGGCCTGACCTATCCGCGCGCCCGTGCGTTGTTTCGGCTGACTAGAAAGCAGAGCATGACACAGACCGAGCTTGCGTTTGAGCTTGAGCTCGAGCAGGCGACACTGGTCCGGCTGCTTGACCGCATGGAACAGAACGGCCTGATCGAGCGCAGGCCCGATCCCGGCGACCGACGCGCAAAACTGATCTCGCTGACGTCCCACGGCAAGGAGCAGGCAGACTTCGTGCGCTCCCTCGCGGACCAGATCCGGAAACAGATTTTTGCAGGCCTCGACCACGACGATATCCGCCGTGCCAACGACCTCCTGGACGCGATCGGCACCAATCTTGCCGATCTGGAGAGCTTCAATGTCATCACGTGACACAACAGTCGTGAAAGACGACGTCGAAAATTCAGATGCGAGCCCCGATGCGGGGCGATCGGCCGCCTCAGCTGTGCAGGATGCGGCCCCTGCCGTTGCGCCGCCTGTAGCCCCCCCGGCTTTCGTTCCGAAACCGCTTCCGATTGCGCTCCTCTATGCATTCGCGTCAATTGCCGCGGCGGTCATGCAAGGCCTGGGCACAAGTCTGATTTCGGCCAACCTCCAGCAGATCGCTGGCCCGATGGAAGCGACCCAGACCGAAGCGTCCTGGCTGGTAGCCGCCTATCTGTTTCCCAACGCCAGCCTTGGTCTGTTCCTGTTCAAGGTCCGCACGCAATACGGTATCCGCAACTTCTGCGAAATCGCCATTATCCCTTACGTGATCATCAGCCTGGCACATCTGTGGGTGAACGATCTCAGCGTTGCCATTGCCCTCCGGTTTTTTGCGGGAGCCGCGGCCGCGCCTGTCTCCTCCATCGCAATTCTCTACATGCTGGAGATCTTTCCGCCGGAGAAGAAGCTGAATATCGGTATCTGTCTGGCGCTGATCGGTCTGCTTCTAGCAACGCCGATTGCCGGTCTCGTGTCGCCATCGCTGCTCGACGAGCGCGACCTTCAGGGCCTCTACCTTCTGGAACTGGGCCTCGCACTGATCGTGTTCGGCCTTGTGTTCCTGCTGCCACTCACCTCGCCTCCAAGAGCCAAGGTGATCGCGCCGCTCGACTTTGTCAGTTATGCGCTTCTGGCCACCAGCATGGGATGCCTTGCCGTCGTCTTCACCATGGGCCGCCTGTATTGGTGGTTGGAAGCGGACTGGCTCGGCTGGCTGCTTGTCGTCGCGATCGTCACCGGCGTTCTGATGACGATCATCGAACTCAACCGCAAGACAAACCTCATCGACGTGCGCTGGATCACCTCGCGCGAGATCATCCATTTTGCAGGCGTTCTCCTGGTCTTCCGCATGCTTTTGACCGAGCAATCCACAGGCGCGATCAACTTCTTCAAACAGCTCGGGCTGTTCAACGAACAGATGGCTGGGCTCTACTGGGCGATCCTGATTGCCAGCGTGATTTCAGGCCTCGTCTGCGCGCTTGTTATGAAGCCCGGCCGGGAAGGCTTCATCCACCTCGTCGCGTTGATCCTGATTGCGGCGGGATGCTACATGGACAGCCAATCCACGGTCCTGACCCGGCCGGAACAGATGTATGTCAGCCAGGCCATGATCGCATTCGGAAGCGGTCTGTTTCTACCGCCGGCCATGGCGGTGGGTTTTGCCGCCGCGCTGAAGAAGGGCCTGACCTACGTCATCAGCTTTATCGCCGTCTTCCTGTTTACCCAGAAGGTCGGCGCGTTCCTCGGCAGCGGCTTGTTCGGCACCTTTGTCACCTGGCGCGAGCAATATCACTCGTCGATCCTGACATCGCGACTTCTGCCCACCGATCCGATGGTGACGGCGAGAATCCAGCAGTATGTCGGCGCCTACGCTCGGTCGACATCCGATCTGACCCAGCGCACGATCCAGGGCACCACGACCTTCGCCAAGGCCGTTCAGCAACAAGCCTATGTGCTCGCCTATAACGACGCCTTCTACGTGACTTTCCTGATCGCAATCGGCGCGATCGTGATGCTTGTATGCCATCTCGCGTGGACCCACCGCGATCGGCTCATGCCGCATGCGTCTGCCTCCACGCAGGCCTGACCGTCAATTCGATACACTTTAGAAAAAGAACAGAGCTATGAACGCTGCCTTCAGATCCATTTCCACATACGTCGCGCTCATCGTCGGGATCGTCGGCGTGTTTATCGTGCTTTACGCCTGGAACCTGCCCCCCTTCCACGGCACGGTCGAGACCACGAACGATGCCTATGTCCGCGGACAGGTGACGTTGCTCAGTCCGCAACTGGCGGGAGTCATCGTCGACGTGCCGGTGCAGGACTACCAGAAGGTCAAGAAGGGCGATCTGATCGTCAAGATCGATGACCGCATCTATGCCCAGAAGCTCGAACAGGCAGAGGCGCAGCTCGCCACCGCTGAAGCGTCGCTCGACAATTCCGAGCAAAGCCGCAAATCGGCGGAGGCCAATATCGTCTCGGCAAAGGCCGGCATCGAAAGTGCGCAGGCAGCACTGAACGCGGCCAAGCTGGCCTATGAGCGCACCGAGACTTTGCTCAAAAACAACGTCACCACCCAAAGCGAGTCGGAGAAGAACCGCGCCGCCTATGACCAGGCGCAGGCGAGCCTCCACCAGGCACAGGCGACCGAACTGGTGGCTGAACAGGACCTCAACACGATCGTCGTCAGTCGTCGTTCGCTGGAAGCGAGCGTCGGAAGCGCCAAGGCCGCGGTCGAACTCACGCGGATCGACCTGCAAAACACCAGGATCATCGCACCGCAGGACGGAACCCTTGGAGAGGTGACCGGCCGCATCGGTCAATATGTTTCCGTTGGCACACAGGTCGCTTCGCTCGTGCCCAATCACGTCTGGGTGGTCGCAAACTTCAAGGAAACCCAGCTGGAGAACATGACCGTCGGCCAGCGCGTGACATTCACGGTCGATGCTCTGGGTCATCAGGCGTTCACGGGAACGATCGAACGTTTCGCCCCGGCGACAGGCTCGGAGTTCTCCGTGATCAAATCCGACAACGCGACCGGCAACTTCACCAAGGTCGCTCAGCGTATTCCGGTGCGCATTGCCATCGATACCGATCAGCCCCTGACGGACCGCCTTGTGCCCGGCATGTCCGTCGTGGCCAAGATCGATATCGCTCAGGAGGGTGCCGCAGCTGCGGAGGTAGAGACGCGCTAAGCCGAAGTGGCGATGGTGTCAGCGGAACCCGGATATCCCGGATAGCAAAACGCCCCGCATCAGACGCTGACGCGGGGCGCTCGCCGATTATCGTCTGAAGTCGATCCCATCAGTTGCGGGCGACCCAGTCATGCCAATCACCCTCGCCGCCGCGGAAGACGTTGAGATCGATCTTACCCTCGACGCCCTGCGAGAGGCCGGATCCGGAATACTGCCAGAACACCCATCTGCGATCGGGATAGACCACCGACGGATGCTGAGCGACCGCGCGCAGCCAGAATGGGTAGTTGAGGAATTCGCCGCGCAGGTTGTCCTTGTAGAAATCCGGCGCCGTGTAGATCACCGGCCGCTTGCCGTAATGACGCTCCAGCATGTCCATGAAGACCTGCATCTTTTCGAGCACCTTGGCGCGCGACAGACGCATTTTGCAGCTCGACTCGCCGTTATATTCGACGTCGATCACAGGCGGCAGCGCGTCGGGATCTTTCGGAACATTGCGGATGAACCATTCGGCCTGGTCGCTCGCGACGCGGCACCAGTAGAAGAAGTGGTAGGCGCCACGCTTGACGCCGGCCTCCTTGGCCTTGCGCCAGTTGGTCTTGAACATCGGATCCAGATGATCGCCGCCGTCGGTCGCCTTGATATAGGCAAAGTTGGCGCCCTGCGTCCGCAGCTTTGCCCAATCGATATCGCCCTGCCAGCGAGAAACGTCGACGCCGTGAACGGACATCTTGCGTGGCGAGACCTTGCCGAAATTGATCGGTTTGGCATCGCGGAAGCTGTGGCTGTAGATCCGCGAGCGGCCACCCGGCGAAACCCCAAGGCCTGGCCTCATGTCGGGCAGGGAAACCGGAGTGAGCGCCGATACGGGCCGCTGGGCCGGCATCGGCATGCCGACGGTCGTGACCATCGGATTGCCTGGCGCTTCGACCGAAGGACCCGGCGCGATGTTGCGGAACGCCGGCGACTGCGGCACAGGCCCGCCCCAGGCCAATGGCTTCTGCGGTGGTGACGGAATTCCGGCGGTCGTCCCGACGTCGACGGCGGGAACCAGCGGAGCCGTTCTTGCAGCCAGACGGGACGTCTTTGCAGACCCGGATGAAGCGGGCACAGCGGATTCCAGATCGCTGCTGGAGGTACATCCAGTCGCAGCGAGGGCCAGAACGAGCAGTGATACAGCCGTAAGACGCATAAGGAACCCGTACTCGATACAAAACGGAATCCGTGCAGCAGACGATCAGCGCCGCACGTTTACTAACGGGACCTTACCGGGAAATACTGAATGCAATCTTTACGGAGGTGCTCCAAGCCCTGCAGGATGACGCCTAGAGAGGCGAAATCGATAACACTTCAGTCACGAGGTCGTCAGGTGAGTGCAATGAGCCCGCGAAGGGCACCACGCGATCGGTCAGGCAGTCTCGGTTCAAACCGACATGGCGCTCGTTTGGAACTCTCCCTGCGGCGTTGGCGTTCGGTTGTTGAAAATATCTCAAGGAGACGTGGATGGACCAGTTACGGGATCAGCTCGAGAATAAGCTGGCAGCACTTGTCCAGGAAGCGGCGCCACCCCTCGAACGGCAGTGGTGGCATAGCTCGACCGTCTACCAGATCTATCCGCGCAGCTTCTGCGATCTGAACGGTGACGGCATCGGCGATATTCCGGGCATTATCTCGAAACTGGATTATATCGCGTCTCTCGGCATCGACGTCATATGGCTCTCCCCGATCTTCAAATCGCCGATGGATGACAACGGTTACGACATCTCGGACTATCGCGATATCGCGCCCGAATTTGGAACGCTTGCCGATTTCGATCTGCTGGTTGCCGAGGCTCGACGCCGGGGCATCGGCATCCTGCTCGATCTGGTTGTCAATCACACGTCCGACGAACACCCGTGGTTTCAGAACTCACGAGCCTCTCTCGACAATCCGTTTCGTGACTTCTACGTCTGGCGCAAGCCGGGTCCTGACGGCGGACCGCCCAACGATCTCCAGTCGACATTCGGCGGCCCCGCCTGGACGCTCGACGAGACGACCGGCGAATACTACCTGCATCTCTTCTCGCGCCGCCAGCCCGATCTGAACTGGGAAAACCCAAAGGTCCGTGCCGAAGTTCATGACATGATGAACTGGTGGCTGGAACGCGGCATTTCCGGTTTCCGGATGGATGTCATCGATTATATCGGCAAACAGGTGGACCAAGGCGTGGTGACCGACGGTGCGCACCTGCACGAATATCTGCAGGCGATGAACCGCGAGACCTTCGGTGGCCGCAACGTCCTGACCGTCGGCGAGGCGTGGAGTGCCACACCTGCATCGGCACTTCTCTATTCCGGTCGCGAGCGGCAGGAACTCTCGATGGTGTTCCAGTTCGAACACGTGACCCGCCAATGGGATGAAACCTACGGCAAATGGCAGCCGAAAACCTTCGACCTCATCGAACTGAAGTCGGTGCTGAGCAAATGGCAGAACGCGCTGGCCGACGATGGCTGGAATTCCCTGTTCTGGGGCAATCATGACCTGCCGCGTGCCGTTTCGAAATATGGTGACGCTACAGGCTATCCCGTCGAATCCGCTAAGATGCTGGCGACGGTCCTGCATCTGCTGAAAGGCACGCCGTTCATCTATCAAGGCGAGGAAATCGGCATGACCAACATGCCGTTTAGCGCGATCGAGCAGTACCGTGATATCGAGACGCTCAACATGTATCAGCTGCATGTGGATGCCGGCCGTTCGCCTGAGGATTTCATCATGGGCGCCAACGCGAACGGCCGCGACAACGCCCGCACGCCGATGCAGTGGAACAGCGCAGCTTATGGCGGTTTTTCCACCGTAGAACCCTGGATCGGCGTCAATCCGAACTATGCGTCGATCAATGCGGACGTGGCGATGAGCGACGAGCGTTCGGTCTGGAACCATTATCGCCAGCTAATTGCCTTGCGGAAATCCCATCCGGTCATCGTCTACGGCAAATACCAGTCGTGGCTCGACGACAACAGGGACGTCTTCGTCTACACCCGCAGACAGGACAGAGACCTACTGGTCGTCATCGGCAGTTTTTCAGCGCATGAGGTCAGTCTGGACCTGCCGAAAGAACTGAAGATCTCCGGCAATTGCCTCATCTCCAACTACCAGCCGATAGAAGCGCTGGGTGAGACGGTGGTTCTGAAGCCGTATGAGGCCTTCGCGATCCTGCACCGGATGCCATGACGAAAAGTCTTTAGCCTTAGAGAGACCTGCGCCCTTGAGCGCAGGCCACCAACCTATTTCCGCAACAGTCTGAGCGCGTTGATCGTCACCAGAACCGTTGCGCCGGTGTCGGCGAGGATCGCCGGCCAGAGCCCGGTTATGCCGATCACCGTCGTCACCAGAAAGACGGCTTTCAGACCGAGCGCAATGGTGATGTTCTGGTGGATATTGCGCATTGTCCTCTTCGACAGGGCAATCATTTCAGCAATATCTGCCACCCGGCCGTGCAGCACAGCGGCATCGGCGGTTTCGAGCGCAACATCCGTGCCGCCGCCCATGGCGATGCCGACATCCGCTGCAGCCAGCGCCGGCGCGTCGTTGATGCCGTCCCCGACTTTGCCGACGACGAAACCGTCACGCTTCAGTTCGCCGACGATACGGCTCTTGTCTTCCGGCAGCAGGTCGGCGCGGACCTCGATGCCGAGCTCCTGTCCGATTGCAACAGCCGTGCGCGCATTGTCGCCGGTCAGCATGACTGTTTTTACGCCCGCTTCGGTCAGAGCCAGAAGCGCAGCCTTGGCATCAGCCCGCGGCTCATCGCGCATGGCGATCGCACCAGCGAGCACGCTGCCGACGATCAGCACGGAAACCGTTTTGCCCTCGTCATTGAGCGCTGCGATGCGGCGGCTGTGCGCCATCGACATCGACACCCGCTCGGCGGCAGCCTTGGGAGAGCTTAAGAAGACGTCCTGTCCCTCGACCTCTGCTGTCAAACCTTTTCCGCCGAGCGCCTTGCCATCACTCGACTGCGGAATGACAACTTCGTCTTCTTCAGCTTTCGCGAGGATGGCCTTTGCAAGTGGATGGCTGGAGCCGATTTCCAGCGCGGCCGCAATCCGCAGCACCTCATCGGCACTGTGGCCGAAAGCAATGACATCGGTGACCTGCGGCCGTCCCTCGGTCAGCGTGCCGGTCTTGTCGAGGGCAACGGCGGTGAGCTTTCCGAGTGTCTCGAGCACCGCACCGCCCTTGATCAGCAGGCCACGGCGGGCACCGGATGAAAGCGACGCAGCGATCGCCGCAGGAGTCGAGATCACCAGTGCGCAGGGGCAACCGATCAGCAGGATGGCAAGACCCTTGTAGATCCATTCGTTCCAGTCACCGCCGGCAGAGAGGGGCGGCAGGATGGCGACCAGAGCGGCAACCGCAACGACGCCGGGCGTGTAGTAGCGCGAGAAGCGGTCAATAAAGCGTTCGGTCGGCGCCTTCTTTTCCTGCGCCTCCTCGACGAGGCGAACGACGCGGGCAATCGTATTATCTTCGGCAGCAGCGGTGACACGCACCCGAAGCGCGCCATCGGTGTTGATGGTGCCGGCAAACACGACATCGTCAACGCCCTTGGCAACCGGCGTGCTTTCGCCCGTCACGGGCGCCTGATCCACCGCGCTCTGGCCTGACATGATGACGCCATCGGCTGATATCCGGTCGCCGGGCCTCACAAGGATGATCGAACCGATCGCAAGGCTTTCGGCCGGCACGGTTCGCGTCTGGCCGCCCTCCTCCAGAAGTGCTTCCTTCGGCACCAGAGCGGAGAGGCTCCTGATGCTGTCGCGTGCCTTTCCGGCGGCAACGCCTTCCAGTAATTCGCCAACGAGAAACAGGAAGACGACGGCCGCCGCTTCTTCCGACGCATCGATCACCACCGCGCCGACAGCGGCGATCGTCATCAGCATTTCGATCGAGAACGGCGTGCCGGCCAGCGCCGCCATGATGGCGCGTCGCGCGATCGGCACCAGACCGATCAGCATCGCGGCGGTGAAGATATAGGTCTCGTAAGCGGGAAACAGGTGGCCGAGCCCATAGGCAACTCCAAATGCCAGGCCGGCTATAATGGTCAGTCGGCCCTTGGCGGATTTCCACCATGGGCCCTCCATCGGGGCGTGGTCATGCCCATGCAGGCCTTCAGTGGCGGCTGTGTCCCGCTCATGATGGGAATGGTCATGACTGCTTCCATGATCGTGATCATGATGGTCGGCGTGATCAGCAACGGGAATGACCGGCTCAGCCGAACGATTCCGCTGCGCAAGCTGTCTAAGCGGATAACCGAGACCGGAAACACGCTTTTCGACGGCGCTAAGATCGACGCTGTCATTGTGGCTGACCGTCATCGTGCCCGCGGCAACCGATACCGAAACATCCTCGACGCCGGGCATGCGGCGTACAGCCGTGTCGATCTTGGTGGCGCAGCTGGCGCAGTCCATACCGCCGACCTTGTATCGCGCCTGATTTACTGCCGTCATCGTGCTGGTTCCCTGCCGTTCGTCTCAGATCACCTCTCGTGTCTACAACCTCTAGCCACTAGAGCTGCAAGAGGGAAAACGCCCACACGTGCGTTCCTATTGCAGTGCATATCCACATGGATATTGCGCGTGCACAATTATTGAGCTTGCGGGGAAAGCGATGAAAAAATACTGTCGTTCTACGCTCGGCGCTGTCCGAGCAGCCAATTCAACACCGATTGTTCGACAAAGGATCACCTCATGAAGGCTCATCGCCTCACCAAGTTTGCAGCGCTTGCAATTCTTGCCACGTTTTCCAGCGTCGCCTCGGCCAGTGCCCAGACGAAGACCTTCACCATTTCCTGGTGGGGCTATAACGGCGACAAGATGAAAGCCAACATCATCGAGCCGTTCAAGAAGATCTGCGGCTGCGACATTGTGTTTGAAACCGGCAACAATGCCGACCGCTTGAACAAGCTGAAGCTGCGCGACGGCAAGGGCGTGGACGTGATCTACCTCTCGGACAGCTTCTCCCAGCTCGGCGTCGCACAGGGCCTGTTTCAGGAAGTCGACGCATCCAAGATCCCGAACCTTTCGGAAATCTACGAACTCGGCCGCAACCCGCAGGGCAAGTATGGTCCGGCCTACACGATCGGCCGCGTCGGTCTCGTCTATGACAGCGCCAAGGTGGATCCGGCGATTACATCCTGGGCCGATCTGTGGCGCGCCGACATGAAGAGCTCGGTCTCGCTGCCGGGCATCACTACAACGGCCGGCCCGATGGTCGTGTTGCAGGCCGGCAAGCATGCGGGCGTCGATGCCTACGAGGATTCCGAAAAAGCCTTCGAGGCCATCACCGCGCTGAAGCCGAATGTGGTCAAGAACTACAATACCGGCTCCGAACTGGTGAACCTGATTTCGACCGGCGAGGTGCGCGTTGCCCTGGCGCAGGATTTCACGCTTGCTTCGATGCAGGCAGCCGTCAAGACGATGACCTGGGCGACACTGAAGGAAGGCGATATCGCCACCCTCAACATGGTCAACATTCCCAAGGGCTCCGAAAATGTCGAGCTGGCGCACCAGTTCATCAACTTCGTTCTGTCGAAGGAAGTTCAGCAGAAGGAAGCCGAACAGGGCGTCGATGCGCCGATCAACAGCAAGGTCGAGCTTTCGCCGGAACAGGCCAAGATGTGGACCTATGGCGCAGACCAGGTCTCGAAGCTGGGCCGCATCGATTACGCCAAGCTGAACGACGCCAAGACCGACTGGATCGACCAGTGGAACGAGGTTTTCGGCCAGTAATCTCAGTCACAGACGACGAGCCCTCTCCTCGATCCAAGGAGAGGGCTTTTCCTGATCCGGGCGGGGATTGCGGAGCACATCCGCTGCCGGAACGCCGGTGCCTAAAAGGCGCAGGGCAGCCCGGAATTTGAAAGAACAGACATGAAGCGTTTTGCCAAATGGGGGCTGACGATGCCGGCGACGATTGCTGTCGTCGTCGCTCTCGTTATTCCGGTTCTCTTGACCATCGCCACCACGTTCGGTGAGCCGAAAGGCGCCTTTTCGACCTACACCGCCTTCTTCAACAGCGGCTTCCGCACCAATATCCTCTACCGCACGCTGCGTATCGCGCTGATCACCACCGCGATCTCGCTGGTCATCGGCTTTCTGACGGCTTACGTGATCGCCCGGATGCCGGGGCGGCTGAAGTCGATCGCGATCATCGCTGCTGTCTTCCCACTTCTGACCGGCGTCGTGGTTCGCTCATTCGCCTGGCTGATCATCCTCGGCAAGAACGGCATCGTCAACGACACGCTCATGTCGCTCGGCATCATCTCCGAGCCGCTGTCGATGCTCTACACCGAGGGATCGGTGATCGTTGCGATGGTCTATCTGTTCGTGCCGCTGATGATCCTCACCCTGACCGGTGTGCTCGAGGGCATTCCGCGCGAAGTGGTCGAAGCCTCAACCTCTCTGGGTGCCACGCCGATTGCCACATTCTTCCAGGTCATCCTGCCGCTTGCCGTGCCTGGCCTGATCGTCGGCGCGGTCCTCGTCTTTACCGGCAGCTTCACCTCCTACGCGACGCCGCAGCTTCTGGGCGGCGAGCAGATGATGATGATGGGAACGCTGCTTTACCAGCGCGCCATGGTCACCTTCGACTGGGTGGGCGCCTCCACCATCGCAGCGATCATGGTGGTCATCACCATTGCCGTAGTGACGATCATGAGCCGCATGGCGCGGCGCCTCAATCCGATGGCGGTATGACAAGATGACCACACGCATCCATCCCCTCCTAGGCGCGTTCGCCGCCCTCGTCTTCCTTTTCCTGCTCGCGCCGCTCGTCATCATCGTCGGCGCGTCGCTTTCCGACACATCCTACCTGACGTTTCCGCCGCAGGGCCTGACACTGCGGTGGTTTGCCAATATTTTCGAGATCTCCGCCTTCCGGAACACCGCGATCACCAGCTTCCAGGTGGCGATCCTCGGAACGGCGCTGTCGCTGCTGATGGGTATTCCTGCCGCCTATGCGCTGAACCGGTACCGCGTCGAACTGCCGAAATGGCTTTCCACGCTGTTCGTCCTGCCGATCCTGGTCCCCGAAATCGTGTTCGGCTTCTCGCTTCTGAAGTCGATTACCATCGGCTTCGGCCTGCCGGTCTATCCGAGCCTGATCCTCGGCCACGCGCTTCTTGTTCTTCCCTATTCCGTGCGCGTCGTCGGTGCGAGCCTTGCGGCCTTCGACTTCTCCGTGGAAGAAGCTGCGATCAGCCTTGGTTGCCCGCCGCTCAAGACCTTCATGACGGTCGTGCTGCCGAACATTCGCGCCGGCGTCATCGCCGCCTTCATCCTCGCGTTCATCACCTCGATCAACGACGTGTCCATCTCGGTGTTTCTGACCGGTCCCGGCATTTCCACGCTGCCGATCCAAATTCTGGCCCATATGGAGCAGTTTTTCGACCCCACCATCGCCTCCGTCTCCGTGCTTTTGATGCTGGTGACGGTTGGCGTGATGGCCATCGTCGAAGCCACGCTCGGCCTCACCTTCCTGACCAAGTAAGACGAGTAGAACCCTTTTGACCGTATCGCTCACCATCGAAAAACTTTCCGCCCATTACGGATCGACACAGGTGCTCAAGGACCTGTCGATCTCGGTCGCGGCCGGCGAACTCGTCTCGCTGCTCGGCTCATCCGGCTGCGGCAAGACGACGACACTGCGGATCGTCGCCGGTTTCCTGGAACCGACCAGCGGCCGGGTGCGGCTTGGGGATCGCGACCTCACCACCCTTCCGGCGCATGCCCGCGAT
Organism: Velazquezella soli; assembly: GCF_977018685.1. Lineage (NCBI taxonomy): Bacteria > Pseudomonadati > Pseudomonadota > Alphaproteobacteria > Hyphomicrobiales > Rhizobiaceae > Velazquezella > Velazquezella soli. The sequence goes on along the minus strand of NZ_CDRNXF010000005.1, from coordinate 842,414 downwards.
ATCGGGCTTGTGTTCCAGAACTACGCGCTCTTCCCCCACCTGACCGTGATGGAGAACGTCGCCTTCGGTCTGAAACAGCGCGGCATTGCCAAACCCGATCGGGCCAAGCGCGCGGGAAGCATGCTCGACCGCGTCGGCCTTTCGCACCTGGCCGACCGCCTGCCGTCGGCGCTGTCAGGCGGCCAGAAGCAACGCGTGGCACTGGCCCGCGCGCTCGTCATCGAACCACCGCTCCTGATGTTCGATGAGCCGCTCTCGAACCTCGATGCCAAACTGCGCGTGGACATGCGCGTCGAAATCCGCCAGTTGCAGAAGGCGAACGGTACGACATCGCTTTATGTCACCCACGATCAGGAAGAAGCCTTCTCGATCTCCGACCGCGTGGCGATCATGAATGCAGGCCGCATCATGCAGCTCGACACGCCCGAAGTCCTCTACCGCAAACCGGCCAACGCCTTCGTCGCCAGTTTTGTGGGCTTCGAGAACCTCATTCCGATGAAGGTGGTCACCCGCGACGGCGCGACCGTCACAGCCGAGGCTGCCGGCGGTGCGCGACTGTCGTTCTCGCAGGATGTCTTCGGTGCGATCAAGGACGATTTCGTTCTGGCCACCCGCGCCGACGGCCTTGTTGCCCGGCAGTCCGGCGAAGGTATTCCCGCGACCCTTGGCACCCGCACCTATCTCGGCCGAGCCTACCAATACAAGTGTGTGACCGTTGCCGGCGAGATCACGGCGAATGGAGCACTGTCCGAACCATACGACCCTGGCACGAGCGCTGTTCTGGTGCCTGTACCGGAACAGTGCTGCATCCTCGATCCCGAAGCCTGAGCCTCGATTTACAAACCTCAAGCCCCTCCTCAAAAGTATGACTTTTCGCAGCACTTGCTCTCGACAAGGCGGGCCTGCCCGCGCTATCGAAGGCCAAAATGTTCGGGGAGGAAACCGAGAGATGCCAGAGCCTAAGTCGATCATTCTAGATTGGGGCACGAGTTCGCTTCGCGCCGCGCTCGTATCTGAAACGGGCGAAACGCTCGATACCCGGGATACGACAAGCGGCGGCATCCAGTTCGTTAAGGATGGGGCCTTCGAGGCCGCCCTGATGGAAACGGTCGGGGCATGGTTCGACGCGCACGGCGCAATCCCAGTCCTCGCGAGCGGCATGATCACCAGCCGCAATGGCTGGATCGAGGTGCCTTACGTCGATGCGCCCGCGGGTCTTGCCGAACTGGCAGCCGGCACGCGGCAGATCACGCTTGCCAACGGCGCCATCGTCACCTTCCTGCCCGGCATGCGCGATCCCGCGGCACAGCCGTTTCCGGACGTGATGCGCGGCGAGGAAACGCAGATCGTCGGCTTCGGGCTGGACAAGAACCGGACCCTCGTCCTGCCAGGCACCCACAGCAAGTGGGCGCGCGTCGAGAACGGCCGGATCGCCGGTTTCCAGACCTATGCGACGGGTGAAATCTTCGCATTGCTGACCAAGCATTCCTTCATCGCCAAGGCATCGGAGCCGGCACCCGGCTCCGAGCCGCGCTGGGAGGCATTCGACCGGGGTGCCGGGTTTGCCGCAAGCGACGCGCGTGCCGCCGACGCATTCCTGTCTGCGGTCTTCAGCGCCCGCACCGGCGTGCTGGCCGGCGTTCTCGCGCCTGACGATATCGGCGACTACGTTTCCGGTCTCGTCATCGGTTCGGAGTTCCGTCAGGCCCGCGCAGCAGGCTGGCTGAAACCCGGTGAAGCCATCGGCATCGTCGGCAACAACGTGCTGAACAGCCGCTACAGCCGCGTCGCGCCGCTGTTTGATCTCGATATAGAGCCGGGCCCAACCGATGCCGCCAAGGGCGGCGTCCAGTTGATCGCCAGACAATTGCAACTGACGAACGAAGGATAGTTCGATGACGTTCCAAGACGCGCTGCAAGCCTGCAATCTGGTTGCCATCCTGCGCGGCATCACGCCTGACGAGGCCGAGCCGATCGGCGAGGCGCTGATCGAAGCCGGCTGGCGCATCATCGAAGTTCCGCTCAATTCGCCGGACCCGCTGAAGAGCATCGAAAAACTGCAGAAGCGGTTCGGTGACCGGGCGCTGATTGGTGCGGGAACGGTGCTGACGACCGCTCAGGTCGCGGACGTCGCCTCGACGGGCGCAACCGTCATCATCTCGCCGAACGCGAACCTCTCGGTCATCGAAGCGAGCGTCTCGCGCAACATGATCAGCCTGCCGGGCGTCGCGACGCCGTCGGAAGCCTTTGCGGCAATCGGCGCCGGTGCGACCGGCATCAAGGCCTTTCCGGCGGAAGCGATCCCGCCCATGGTCATCAAGGCCTGGCGGGCGGTTCTGCCGAAGGATATGCCGGTTCTGGCCGTTGGCGGGATTACGCCTGACAACATGAAATCCTTTATCGACGCCGGCACGAACGGCTTCGGCATCGGCGGATCGCTTTACAAGCCGGGTGACGATGTTGCGTCGGTGGCGGCGAAGGCCAAGCTATTTATCGAGGCGATGCGCCGCATCTGATACCGAATCAACGCCATGCGCCAATCCGCGCATGGCCTTTTTCGACCAATCGGCGTAAAGCAGCGGTTCTTGAATCAGCAATGCACCGCATCCTTATGAAAATCCTTCCTGAAGAGCAGTTTTCCGAAGACGAACCGCAGTTCGAGGATGACATGGGCGAAGACGAACTTGTCCAATCTGCGTATTTCCTGATCGAGGCGCTGACCTTCGCCCCGGTGGCGAAACCGGGCACGCCCGAAGAGCCGTCGAAACCAACGCCAAATGAACGCTTTCGGACCGAAGGTTCCGTGTCCGATGCGGCCTGCAACCGGTTGACCGTACGTCGGAACTTGGCCTAGGCATAGTTCCCCGCCATACTCAGCCGAGATTCGCATGACGATCATCCGACCCGACATCAGCGCCCGCGCTGCGGCCGCTCCGCGTAGCGGTATTGGCGAAATCGTCACCTATGCACGCGGTCGTGACAACCTCATGCCGCTGTGGATCGGCGAAGGCGACCTTGCGACGCCCGACTTCATCACCCGCGCGGCCAGCGACGCGCTTCTCGCAGGCGAGACATTCTATACCTGGACGCAAGGAATCCCGGAGCTTCGCCAGGCAATCCTGCGCTACTACCAGCGCCACTACACGGCCGATCTCTCAGTCGACAACATCTATGTCACCGGATCGGGCATGCAGTCGATCGTGCTGGCGATCCAGACGGTCGCATCGGCCGGCGACGAGGTGATCTACCTGTCACCAGCTTGGCCGAACGCTGCCCATGCCGCAAGTGTTTCCGAGGCAAAGGTCGTGCCTGTCGTCCTCGATTTCATCGATGGCCGGTGGGTGCTCGATGCGGGCCGACTGGAAGCTGCGATCACGCCGAAAACCCGGGCGCTGTTCATTAATACCCCATCCAACCCGACGGGCTGGACGGCAACGAAGGATGATCTCCAGGCGATTCTCGGCCTTGCGCGCCGCCATGGTCTCTGGATCATCGCCGACGAGATCTACGGGCTCTACTATTTCGAAGGCACGCGGGCGCCGTCGTTCATGGATGTCATGGACGCGGAAGACCGCATCATCTTTGCCAACTCGTTCTCGAAGAACTGGTGCATGACCGGCTGGCGTATCGGCTGGGTGGTGGCGCCGGCGGAGATCGGCCAGACGCTCACCAATCTCATCCAGTACTCCACATCAGGCGTTGCGCAATTCATGCAGAAGGGCGCGATTGCGGCACTCGACCTTGGCGACGAGTTCATTCGCTCCAATGTCGAGCGTGCCCGAACCTCGCGCGACATTCTGTGTGACGCGCTGGTCGCCACCAACCGTGTCGAAACGCGAAAGCCCGAAGGCGCGCTCTACGCGTTCCTGAAGATCGACGGCGTAACAGACAGCCGCGCCGAAGCCTTCAGGATTGTCGATGAAACCGGCGTCGGCATGGCGCCGGGCACCGCATTCGGCCCCGGCGGCGCTCCCTTCATGAGAGCATGCTTTCTGCGCGACCCGAAGCAGATCGAAGATGCAGCCGAGCGCCTGTTCGCCTACATCCGCCGACGCTGACCGGGCGAGCTCGTCAAGATCGGCGATGGGCGAATGCCGGTTTCGAACTCCACCCATCAGAGATCTTAAGAGATCGACGTCAGTTGCACTGACCGGCCTGGTTGAGGGCTGCGGTCACGCCGCTGAGCGAGAACGTATAGGATGTGCGGGTGCCTCTCCCCGAGACCGCCTGAAGCGTCATATTGCTTCCCGTACGCATGGCGTCGATCATCGCGGAATCATTGCTTTCCTGCTGCGTCCAGCCGGAGTTGCCCCGCGGCGTCATGGCAAAAGATTTGCCATCGATCGTGACCGTTATCTGTGAGCTGTTTTGAAGATCATATCCCATGATGGCCTGCGGATAATATCCGCTGCCCGAAGGCTTGGGCGCCACGAGGAAGAAGTTATCGCCGTGGTTGACGCTTGCGGGCGTCGCCTGTTTCGGAATGGTCAGGACGTAGCAGCTTTTCGAAGCTCCCGCCTGATAGGAATAGACGTTCCAGTCGCCGAACTGCCTCAGCATCGTCGGGCTCGGCTGGGCAAATGCCGGCAGGGCAATCACGGCTGCAAAGAGAGGCGCAAGGGCGAAAGGTTTGAAGGACATCTCGTCTCCTGTTGGGAATGGCAAGGGAAATACGGGTACGAATGCATCCGTAAGTGATCCCATAGGGGGAGGAGGCGGTTACCGGAAAGTTAAAACTTTCACCTTCTGCGCCGTCGCCTCCGCCAAACCCGGTCTGGAACCGGGCAGATGTGATCACCGGAAAGAGACGAAATATCGCGTTTCCGGTTCTTTAGCGCGATCGCTGCGGCCATCCTCACGGCATCTTCACAAATGCGTCAAACCTGTAACGAAACCGAGGCTTTTTGCCGTGAGGCGATGCGGACAAGAAAAGTCCGGCTTGATGGCGCCTGACTAAGTTCGATCTCCGAATCGCCCGGATGCAGCAGGATCGCATCATACGCGCCAAGCAATGTGCCGTCTTTCAGAACCAAATCCGACGTCGGCAGAACCAGGGTCACGTCCGAACCGTTCGACGTAATGACGCGTTGACTGACGGAGAGCATCGTCACGCCGTGAATAAACTTTCCGCGCCGGGTCATGACATTGAGATCGGTGATCGGGCCAGAGAGTAGCCTTGCGCTGGTCACTGCATCGGCCGGAAACGCGTGGGGCGGCGTGTCGGGGCGCAGGACACGATCGGGCTCGCGCTCGACCGAAAGCTCGATCCCGTCGCCCGTCAAAATGCTGAGGGTCCGGTCTATGTCCGCGAACACAGAGAACGGGCCGTCCTCGGCCATCGTCGCCATGCTGATACGCCAGTCGAAATCATCGACCGACGCAGCCTCGGGAAAGACGGCGATCTCCACCGTCTCGCCCTTGCCGTTCTTCCAGGGCATCCGCTTATGGTCCGATGCAGGCAGGATGCGCATGCGCGTCAGTTCCCGAGGATGCCGGGAAGGCGAAGACCCTTGTCTTCGGCGCAGTCGATCGCGATCTCGTATCCCGCATCGGCGTGGCGCATGACGCCGGTCGCAGGGTCGTTCCACAGGACACGTTCGATCCGCCGGGCTGCATCATCCGTTCCGTCGGCGCAGATGACCATGCCGGAATGCTGCGAATATCCCATGCCGACACCGCCGCCGTGATGCAGCGACACCCAGGTGGCGCCGGATGCGGTGTTGAGGAGCGCGTTGAGGAGCGGCCAGTCGGACACGGCGTCCGAGCCATCCTTCATCGCTTCCGTCTCGCGGTTCGGCGAGGCGACGGAACCGCTGTCGAGATGGTCGCGGCCGATGACAACAGGGGCGGACAGTTCACCGCTTCTCACCATCTCGTTAAAGGCGAGACCGAGCTTGTGGCGATCACCCAGACCCACCCAGCAGATCCGCGCCGGAAGTCCCTGGAAGGCGATGCGCTCGCGCGCCATGTCCAGCCAGTTGTGCAGGTGGGTGTTGTCGGGCAGCAGTTCCTTTACCTTCGCATCCGTCTTGAAGATGTCCTCAGGATCGCCTGACAGGGCCGCCCAGCGGAACGGCCCGATGCCGCGGCAAAACAGCGGACGGATATAGGCCGGAACGAAGCCCGGAAACGCGAAGGCATTTTCCAGGCCTTCGTCCTTAGCGACCTGGCGGATGTTATTGCCGTAGTCGAGCGTCGGCACGCCGGCATCCCAGAATGCCACCATCGCCTCGACATGCGCCCTCATCGATGCGCGGGCGGCGACCTCCACCGACTTCGGATCGCTTTCGCGCTTGGCTTTGGCTTCCTCGACGGTCCAGCCGACCGGCAGGTAGCCGTTGCGCGGGTCATGGGCCGATGTCTGATCGGTGACGATATCCGGGCGAGCGCCGCCGGCTTTCATGCGGGCGACCAGTTCGGGGAAGATTTCGGCGGCATTGCCGAGCAGGCCGACCGATTTCGCTTCGCCCGCCTTGGTCCATTGGTCGATCAGCCCCAGCGCTTCGTCCAGCGTTTTCGCCTTGGCATCGACATAACGGGTGCGCAGACGAAAATCGATGCGGGTCTCGTCGCATTCAACCGCAAGGCAGCAGGCGCCTGCCATGACCGCTGCGAGCGGTTGTGCGCCGCCCATGCCGCCGAGGCCGCCCGTCAGGATCCACTTGCCCTTGAGGCTGCCGCCGTAATGCTGGCGGCCCGCCTCCACGAAGGTTTCATAGGTGCCCTGGACGATGCCCTGCGTGCCGATATAGATCCACGATCCGGCGGTCATCTGGCCGTACATGGCCAGGCCCTTCTTATCCAGTTCGTTGAAATGATCCCAGGTTGCCCAATGCGGCACGAGGTTCGAATTGGCAATCAGCACGCGCGGCGCATCCTTGTGGGTGCGGAACACGCCGACCGGCTTGCCCGACTGCACGAGAAGCGTCTCCTCCTCGGTCAGCGTCTTCAAGGTCGCGACGATCTTGTCGAAGTCGTCCCAGGTGCGGGCGGCCCGGCCGATGCCGCCATAGACCACGAGTTCATGCGGGTTTTCCGCCACATCGGGATCGAGGTTGTTCATCAGCATCCGAAGCGGCGCTTCGGTCATCCAGCTCTTGGCATTGAGCTCGGTGCCCTTGGGCGAGCGGACATCGCGAATGTTGTGGCGTGGATTGGTCATGTCGTGGCTCCCCAATTTCTTCTGATGATCAAACTTCAAGGACCGGCAGGATGCCCGGCGAGATGGCGTGGGCGAAGGCACCGGACGCGACCAGTTCGCTTGCGGCCTTGAGATCCGGCGCTAGGTAACGGTCATCGTCGAGCGCAGGGACGGAAGCCCGCAGCACGGCAACGGCTTTTGCGAGCTCGGTACTGGTCTTGAGCGGCCCGCGCAGTTCCACGCCCTGGACGGCCGTCAGCGCTTCGATCCCGAGAATGCCGAACAGGTTTTCGGTCATGCCGAGCAGGCGTCGCGCGCCGTGGCAGGCCATCGACACATGGTCCTCCTGATTGGCGGAGGTCGGCGTCGAATCCACTGAAGCCGGATGCGACATCTGCTTGTTCTCGCTCATCAGCGCGGCCGACGTGACTTCGGCGATCATCAGGCCCGAGTTGAGACCGGGCTTTTTCGACAGAAATGCCGGCAGGCCGTAGGAGAGAGCAGGATCGACCAGAAGCGCGATACGGCGCTGGGCGATCGCACCGATCTCGCAGATGGCAAGCGCCGTCTGATCGGCGGCAAAGGCAACCGGCTCGGCATGGAAATTGCCGCCGGAGACGACGGAATTGTCTGACAGAACCAGCGGATTGTCAGTGACGGCATTTGCTTCGACTTCCAGCGTCCTTGCGACGGACCGCAACAGATCGAGGCAGGCGCCGTCGACCTGAGGCTGGCAACGGATGCAATAGGGATCCTGAACGCGCTCATCGCCTTCAATGTGGCTCGCACGAATTTCGGAGCCTTCGAGAAGGTTGCGAAGCGCAGCACCGGCATCGATCTGGCCCTTGTGGCCGCGCAGGGTGTGGATGTCAGGGTCAAACGGCGCTGATGACCCCATCGCGGCGTCTGTCGACAGGGCGCCTGTAACAAGTGCCGTCTGGGCTGCGCGATGCGTGCGAAACAGACCGGCGAGGGCCAGTGCGTTGGACGTCTGGGTGCCGTTGATCAGTGCCAGCCCTTCCTTGGCGGCAAGAATGACAGGGGTCAGACCCACCTTGGCGAGTGCATCGGCAGACGGTAGGCGTTCTCCGTGGAGGAAGGCTTCGCCTTCGCCCATCATGGTGGCCGCCATATGGGCAAGCGGTGCCAGATCGCCGGATGCGCCGACCGAGCCTTTTTCCGGAATGACCGGAATGACGCCCTTTTCCAGCATGCCTTCGATCAGGCGGATCAACTCGATCCGGACACCGGACGCGCCACGGCCGAGCGAGATGAGCTTCAGCGCCATGATGAGACGTACCACATTTTCCGGCAGCGGCGCGCCGATGCCGCAGCAATGCGACAGGATGAGATTGCGCTGCAGAGTGGCGAGATCGGCACTGTCGATCTTGATCGAGGCAAGTTTGCCGAAGCCGGTGTTGATGCCGTAGACCGGCGCGTTTCCGGCGGCGATTTCCGCGATCCGTCTCGCTGCCTTTTCGATGCCTGCATCGAAGGAGCGATCGAGAACCGCCGAACCATTGTTCCAGTAGAGATCGGAAAGCTCGGCCAGAGTAACGCTGCCGGGGTGAAGCGTGATCGTCATAGCTGTTGACCTCTGAAGACGTTCGAATGGAGCGGGTTGAAGCCGATGCGGTAAACCAGCTCGGCGGGTCGCTGGATGTTCCAGATGGCGAAGTCCGCCGATTTTCCGGCCTCCAGCGTGCCGGTTTCGGAGAGAAGACCGAGCGCCCTCGCCGCCTCGCGCGTCGCACCGGCGATGCATTCTTCGACGGTCAGCCGGAAAAGTGTCGCCGACATGTTCATCGTCAGCAGCAGCGAGGTGAGCGGCGACGTGCCGGGATTGCAATCGGTCGCAATCGCGATCCTAACGCCGGCATCGCGCAGCAGCTGCACCGGCGGTTTCTGCGTTTCGTTGATCGCATAAAAGGCGCCCGGCAGAAGAACCGCAACCGTGCCCGACGCCGCCATCGCAGCAGCGCCCTCGGCGTCGAGATATTCGAGATGATCGGCGGACAAGGCACCGTAGGATGCCGCCGTCGCGGCACCACCGAGATTGGAAAGCTGTTCGGCATGCAGCTTGACGGGCAGACCGAGCGACGTTGCGTGATCGAACACGCGCCGCATCTCGGCAACCGAGAACGCGATGCCTTCGCAGAACCCGTCGACAGCATCGGCGAGGCCTTCCGCATAGGCAAGGTCCATTGCGGGCAGCACGACGTCGGTAATGTAGTCGCCGTTGCGTCCGCGGTATTCGACAGGCGTCGCGTGGGCGCCAAGGAAGGAGGTGACGATCCGCACCGGCCGGATCCTTTCGAGCGCCCGGGCGGCGCGCAGCATGTTGAGCTCACCCTCGATCGACAGGCCGTAACCGGATTTGATCTCGAGCGTCGACACGCCTTCTGCAAGCAGCGTATCGACCCTTGGAAGCGCGGCCTTCACAAGCCCATCGACGGAAAGAGCGTTGGTCGCCTTGACGGAGGAGACGATGCCGCCGCCAGCGCGCGCGACTTCCTCATAGGTGGCACCTTCGAGCCGCATCTCGAATTCCATGGCGCGATCGCCGCCGAAGATCAGATGCGTATGGCAGTCGATCAGGCCGGGCGTGATCACCCTGCCCTCCACGTCGATGATCTCGTCGGCTTCCAGAAAGGTTGATGGCAAATCGGACTGGGGGCCGGCGAAAACGATCCTGCCGCCTTCGACGGCAATGGCACTGTCCTCGATGAGAGCAAGCCCTTGTGCCTCGTCGGCAAGCGTCAGCAGCCGAGCGTTGCGCCATAGCGTTCTGGTTGGCGCCACCGCTGAATTATCGCTATTTTCGACCACGAAGCCTTCCTCTTTTTGTTTTAATGTATATACATAAAAAACCAAGGCAAGAAGAATTTGCAAGCGCCTGCTGACCGCAGACGGGACCGACAAATGGAGTTGGCAGTGAACACCATTTTTGCAGAAAATGCACTCATTGGCGGGGAATGGGCGAGCAACGTGAGCCTGACGATCGAGCATGGCAATGTGCGATCGATCGAGCGTAACGCGATCCCTGCGGCCACCGACGAGCGGCACCGGCTGATCGTGCCCGGCATGGCCAATCTTCACAGCCACGCTTTCCAGCGCGCCATGGCGGGACTGACGGAGGTTCGCGGATCGACGAGCGACAGCTTCTGGAGCTGGCGCACGCTGATGTACAAATTCGCCCTGTCGATGACGCCTGACGATATCGAGGCGGTCGCAGCGCAGCTCTATATGGAAATGCTGGAGGCGGGGTTTACCCGCGTCGGCGAGTTTCATTACCTTCACCACGACCGCGACGGGCGCCACTATGCCAATATCGCCGAGCACGCGGAACGGATCGGTGCTGCCAGCGCTGCGACCGGGATCGGCTTGACCCTGCTGCCAGTCTTCTACGCCCGCTCCGGGTTCGGCGGAATGGCACCGACCGAGGGGCAGAGACGCTTCATCAACTCGGTCGAGAGCTTTTCCACGCTGATGGAGGAATGCCGGAAGATTACTTCTGCGCTTCCCGGCGGCCAACTCGGCATCGCGCCGCACAGCCTGCGGGCGGCGACGCCTGAAGAGCTGCGGGACGTATTGCCGATGGCGGGTGGAGGCCCGATCCACATCCACATCGCCGAGCAAACGAAAGAGGTCGAGGACTGCATCGCATGGTCGGGCGCCCGCCCCGTCGAATGGCTGCTCGCCAATGTGCCGGTCGATGAGCGCTGGTGCCTGATCCACGCTACCCATATGACCGAGGCGGAAACGCGCGACATGGCACGCCGAGGGGCCATTGCCGGTCTCTGCCCCATCACGGAAGCCAACCTCGGCGACGGCATATTTCCGGCGCCGACATTTCTCGAGGAAGGCGGCCAGTTCGGCGTCGGCTCGGACTCGAACATCTCGATTTCGGTCGCGCATGAACTTCGGCAGCTCGAATATTCGCAGCGTCTTGGACTACGCTCGAGAAACGTCGTGGCACAACCGCAGCAATCGACGGGCGCGCGCCTGTTCCAGGCGGCACTCAAGGGCGGCGCCCGCGCATTGCAGTCGCAGGACGACATCGTCGCCGGCGCATCGGCGGATTTCGTCTCGCTCGACCTTGAGGCCGCCCCCTACCTTTCGGCAGATCAGGTTCTCGATCAGTGGATCTTCGCTGACGCGATCAAAGTGGATTGCGTCTGGGCGGCGGGCAAGAAGCTGGTGACGGGCGGTCGGCATGGGAGACGAGAGACGATCCTGCCGAGGTTCCAGGCCGTGATGGCCGCTCTGCTTGACGCCGGCTGACCGGATATGGTGGAGAAGCCGTTTGATGCAGAGAGCCGAAGGACTTCGCCTTGACCGGAGAAAAAGACATCAAGGCGACGCGTGGCGTGGGCACACTGCACCAGAAGATCCTGGGCGACATCGAGAACAATATCGTCAGCGGCGAATGGCCACCGGGTTACAGGATCCCTTTCGAGGTCGAGCTCGCCAAGCACTACAATGTCTCGCGGATGACCGCGAACAAGGTTCTGACCCAGCTTGCCAATGCCGGACTGATCGAGCGGCGCAAGAAATCGGGCTCCTTTGTTGCCCAGCCGCGCAACCAGGCTGCCATTCTTGAGATCTACGACATCGAAGATGAAGTCCGCGCGCTGAACAAGGACTACCATTTCCGGATGGAGGAATGCCGGGAGCGGAAGACTGTGGCAACGGACCGGCTGCGCCTGAGCGTCTCCGGCAAGGAAAAATCCATCTACGTCGTCTGCCTGCATTTCGCCGACGGGAAGCCGTTCTGTCTCGAGGAACGACTGATCAATCTGAAGACCGTGCCGCAGGCAAAGGACATGGATTTCTCGACGGTTTCACCGGGCAAGTGGCTGATCGCGCAGATACCATGGACCGCTGCGGAACATCGGATCTCGGCCCAGCTTGCGGACGAAGAGCTGGCAAGGCGGCTGGAAATCACGCCGCAGTCTGCCTGCCTCGTGGTAGAACGCAAGACCTGGGACGTTTCCGGCCCGGTGACGTCGGTGCGGTTCAGCTACCCTTCCGACAGCCATGCGATCACTGCGCGCTTTGCTCCGGCCTCGAGCTGAGACCGGCTTGCCCACCCCAAGCATCCCTTGCCAATTCAGGCTTAAAATGCGGTCTGTCGCAGCAGGCTCGCCATTTCGCGTTGGACTTCGGGGGCTCAACGTGACCTAGTCATATGGTTCGTCGGCATAGGATGCCATCGATCCGGCGTTTGGAAAATTGGCGGCGCTGCCTCAATACGGACTGCGGGACCAAAAAGCCGGTTACCTGCGAAACGTCACTGGGCTTGTTATCATCGACTAAGCGGATGGCAGCAAGATACCCGACATGCAAACGTGGTAGTCCGACATTCGGAGCCATGCTGACGACAGAGGCTGCCATGACACTTTCTTTCCCAAATCCCGCGCGCAGTTACGATGAATCGAAAAGACGCGTCCGCTTTCTGGGTCATGACGGCATGTTCGAGGTTCGGTTCTTCGTCGCTGCTGAAGTTCTCAGCAGCAACCTTGTTGAAAGAACTGCCGTCAGCGATGATTATCTTGCCTCTTTCGATGCGCTACGACCGAAGATCCTGAAGGCGGCCCAGGCTGCCTACAAGGCGAAAAACGCACAATCCATCATGCTAGATCTCGAGAATTTCAAATGAACAGACTTCTGCTGAGCGCCATCGCTCATCGTCCCGACATGATGTACTTTTCCGATCTGACCCAATGTCAGTCGAACTCGGCTCGGTGATCGCATGACGATCTTTTCGGTTCGTCACCTTACGTCCTACCAGTATCATAAGCCGGTCGAGTTCGGCGAACACAGGCTGCTGTTCCGACCAAGGGACAGTTTCGACCAGACGCTGCTCGTGTCGCGCCTCGAGGTCTTTCCAAAGCCTGCCTATGTCCGCTGGATCCATGACGTGTTTGGGAACTGCGTGGCGCTGGTCGGTTTTGAGGGTGCGTCTCAGAAGCTCCAGTTCGAAACGACCATCAGGCTCGATCATACGCCGCAGCTCGCGATGGATTTTCAGATCGACGAGGAAGCCCTCACCTATCCCTTCACCTATGACCCGGTGGAAGCGTTCGATCTGGAATGCACCATCCGTCGCCATTACCCGGATGCCAACGACGAGGTTGGCAAATGGGCGCGGCAGTTCGTGAAACCCGGCCAGCCGACCGAGACCGGCCGATTGCTGATGACGCTCTGCTACGCGATCCGTGAAAGCTTCGTCTATGCCCGTCGCCATGAGCACGGCACCCAGGCTCCGCTCGAGACGCTGCAGCTGCGTCGCGGGACCTGCCGCGACTTTGCGCTTTTGATGATGGAAGCCGCACGGGCCCTTGGCCTCGCTGCACGTTTCGTCACCGGCTATATCTACGTTCCCGATCGCGACGGATCGACGACGCTTGGAGGCGGGTCTACCCACGCGTGGTGCCAGGTCTACCTGCCGGGAGCCGGATGGGTGGAATTTGATCCGACCAACGGCATTGTCGGTAACCGCGACCTCATTCGCGTCGGCGTCGCCCGCGACCCGAAACAGGCTATCCCGCTTCGTGGCAGCTATGACGGTGAGGCGGAAGATTTCAAAAGCATGTCAGTGCAGGTCAACGTCACGACCGACGAGTTCCAGGCCAAACTTCATGGCTAAACGGAACCGTATCAACGCCCGGGCATTGCCGCATTGCTGCCATCTCGTCAACGGTATTTAGGAGACATCGCTTCATGAGGATACGCGCCGGTTTTCATCTGGGCTATGAATGCCAACAGCCGACTGCCATGCTTCTGGCGTTGAATATCCACCCCTCCCGTCGCGTAGATCTATTGACCGAACAGGTGCTGACCTTCGACAGACCGATCGAGGCCTGGGGTTATCAGGATGTCTTCGGGAACGCCTGCAGCCGCATCGTTGCACCGCCCGGCCTGACGACGATCTCGACCGAGTTCGAGATCTATGACACCGGGCTTCCGGACCCGATCCCGGAAGATGCGCAGCAGCACCTCATCCAGGATCTACCCGACGACGTTCTGGTGTTCCTGCTGGGCAGCCGTTATTGCGACACGGACCGTCTGTCAGACTTCGCCTGGAACACGTTTTCCTCAACTGATCTGGGCTGGCCGCGCGTCAAAGCCATTCTTGATTTCGCGCATAACCGCATTGCGTTCAACTATCAGAACGCCGATTCGCTGCGGACCGCGTTCGGCGGCTTCAACGACCAGACGGGCGTGTGCCGGGACTACGCGCATCTGGCGATCACCCTGTGCCGGTGCATGAACATTCCCGCACGCTACTGCACGGGTTATCTCGGAGACATCGGTGTTCCCAAGGATCACAATCCGATGGACTTCAGTGCCTGGTTCGAAGTCTATCTCGGCGGCCGCTGGCACACTGTCGATGCCCGTCACAACAAACCTCGTATCGGCCGGATCCTGATGGCGACCGGTCGCGATGCGACCGATGTCGCGTTGTCCACGGCCTTCGGCCCGGCGATCCTGGCAAGGTTCGAAGTGATCACGGACGAACTGCCGATGGGCGGAGACGGGCAGGCGTAATAGCCGTGCCGAGTTTCTGACCCTTTGAGCTTTATGACGTCGCGCCCGGTTGCGAGAGCACCTAGCGCGGCGACGTAAGCTTGCCGATCTGTTCCGCCAGCTGTGCCTGCGTATACGGCTTTCCGAGCCGCGCAACCTCAAGATCAACGCCAGGCGGAAGATCCGCGTAGCCGGAGGCGATCAGGATTGGCAATTCGGGCAGCAAGGCTCGTGCAGCCTTCGAGAGTTCGCCCCCGGTCATGCCAGGCATGGAGTAGTCGGTGATCATCAGATCGAACTTTGGTCCCTTACCCAGATGCTCCAGCGCCTCCTTGCCGGAATGGGCTTCGACCACGTCGTGTCCGAGATCCAGCAGCATGTCGGCGGAACTCATGGCGATGAGGACGTCGTCGTCAACAAGCAGGATACGCTTGGGACCACCCTGATATTCTGCCGGAGGCGATGGTGCCTCGGCCTGCCTCGGCTGCTCGGCAGCGGAAGAGACCGGAATCCACAATTCGGCGGTAGTGCCGGAACCGATCCTGCTCGACAACTTCAACTCTCCCTTTAACTGGGACGCCAGGCCGTGGATCATCGACAATCCGAGGCCCGTTCCCTTGCCCAGTTCCTTCGTTGAGAAAAACGGTTCGATGGCTTTCTGCAGCGTCGCCTCGTCCATGCCTTGGCCTTCGTCCTTGACCGAGAGCACGACGTAACGCCCGGCTGCAAGCGTATCGTTTGAGAACCTCTGCTCTTCCTGGCTGAGGCTGATCCGCAGCGTGCCACCGTCGGGCATGGCGTCACGCGAGTTGACGGCAAGGTTGAGAAGCGCGAGCTCGATCTGGTTGGCATCTGCCGAAACCTTCGGCAGATGATCCGGTATCGAGGTTTCGACGAGGATGGTCGACCCGACCGAGCGTTCGAGAAGGTCGCGCATGCCACCGATCAGGGCGCCGAGGTCAACGGGGCCGATCTGCAGATCTTGGCGGCGGGCAAAGGCGAGCAGCCGCTGCGTCAACGACGCCCCGCGTCTTGCACCCTGGAGGGCGCCATCGATCAGGCGTTCGGCTTTCGGATCGCCCGCAACGAGCTTGCGGAGCAGTTCGAGATTGCCGAGCACTGCCATCAACAGGTTGTTGAAATCGTGGGCGACGCCGCCGGTCAGTTGGCCGATCGCCTCCATCTTCTGCGCCTGGCGCAGTTGATCTTCCGCCCGCTCACGCTGCGACACCTCGTCCATCACGACCGAATGGGCCTGTTCAAGTTCACGCGTCCGCTCGGCGACACGCTCTTCAAGCAGTTCGTTGATCTGCCGCTGCTGCTTCTCGTTGATGACCCGGTCGGTAATGTCGGCGGATACGCCGACCAGCTTGACCGCCTTGCCCGAGTGGTCGCGGTAGAGCTGTGCCCGCACCTCTGCCCAGCGCACGGTGCCGTCGCGCCAGACGGTGCGGTATTCGACAGAATAATCCTCACCGCTCTCGGCTGTTGCGGTATGAGCATCCTGTACGCGTTGCCGGTCATCGGGATGGATGCTGGCAAAAAGGTCCTGATAGGTGAACGCCTCTTCCGGACCGCGTCCGAAAATGCTCTTGCAGGTCGCAGACGTGCTCAGGACATCGGTTGCAAGATCCAGTTCCCAAGCGCCGAGCCGACCGGCCTCGAGTGCTGTCTGCAAACGCCGCTCTCCTTCGTCGAGAGCTTCCATCCGCAGACGTGCATCATATTGGCGCCGACGCCCGCGTGCGGCAGAACGGGCAACGCTGATGAATGTCGTTGCGTGGAAAGGGCGCTCGATGAAGCTGACATTGCCAAGGACCTCCGACAGCCGCGCAGCTGCGGGATTACGCTCCGGACCACCGCCGCGGTTTGTCAGAATGACGAAAGGTAGATCCGACCAGCTCGGCTGGTTCTCGATCCACTGGGAGATGGCGCGCAGGTCGGCGGAGCGCAGAGCTTCCTCGGTGATGACAGCGAGCGCGATGTTGTCGTCAAGGCTGTCGACGAAACCGGACAGGTCCAGGGCCGCCTTCGAAGCGATACCGGCTTCCTTCAGGAGGGATGCCGCAATCTGCGCATCGCGACCGTGTGGGGCGTGAATGAGGCCGACGGCATCTCTGTTAGGAATGGCTTTCGTCCTCGTTTGAAAGCTCCAGCAGTTGCTGCTTTTCGCCGACAAGCGTCGGTACACCGCGCAACACGCCCTGGAAACCGGAAAGCGGATCGCCCAGTGTCAGCCCCGCATCGGTGATGCGAAACTCGCGGATGGTTTCTTCGTGCCGACCGGTTCGCTTCTTGATGACCGAGACTGCACGCCGAACCCTGCCCAGTGCCTCGAAATAGCGCAGCAGGATAACTGTATCGGCGAGGTAGGTGACATCGACCGGGGATTTCATGTCTCCGACGAGCCCGTGCTGGGCAACTGTCAGAAACGTATTGGCGCCTTGCCGATTGAGGTATTGCAGCAGTTCATGCACGTGCAGGATCAGCGCGTTTTCCTCGGGCATCGACGCCTGGTAGCCGTTCACGCTATCGATCACGACTGTCCCGGCCTTGAAGGTCGCCACGCGATCCCGCACACGTTGCGAGAATTCCCCCGGCGACAGCTCGGCCGCATCCAGCTGCTCGATGTGAATAGCGCCGTTGTCGCGCATCTTCTCAAGGTCGATCCCCATTGCTTTCGTACGCGAGAACAACAGGCCGAGCTCCTCGTCGAATATGAAGACGGCTGCTTTCTCACCGCGCTTCACGGCAGCTGCTACAAACTGGAGCGCGAACAGGCTTTTGCCGGTACCGGCAGGTCCGATGAGCAGCGTGCTCGACCCGCGCTCTATACCACCGCCAAGAAGATCGTCGAATTCGGCAATGCCGCTTTTCAAAATAGCTCGGTCGAATGCCGTCTTGTGCTCGATCGCACGCAGCCGCGGAAAGACCGAGACGCCTCCGGTCTTGATGACGAAATCATGATAGCCGCCGCGGAACGCCTGGCCGCGATATTTGATCACCCGCAGGCGGCGGCGTTCCGAACCATAGTCGGGAGCCAGCTGCTCGAGATGAAGAACGCCGTGAACGACGCTGTGGACGGTCTTGTCGAGATTGTCCGACGTCATGTCATCGAGCAAAAGGACTGTGGCGTCGGATCGAGAAAAGAAATGCTTCATGGCCAGGATCTGGCGGCGGTAGCGGAGAGAACTCTGTGCCAACAGACGGATTTCCGACAAGCTGTCGATCACCACACGCTGCGGTTTCAGACGCTCGAAGGCCTCGAAGATCAGCTTGGTCGTCTCGCCGAGCTCCAGATCTGAGGAGTAAAGCAGGCTTTGCTGCTGGTCTGCGTCAAGCAGGCTTTCCGGGGGGACGAGCTCGAAGATTTCGATCGAATCCCCGAATTCGATACCGTGCGAAAGCGCGCTTTCCCGCAGTTCTTCTTCACTCTCCGACAGGCTGATATAAAGACAGCGCTCCTTAAGTGTCGCGCCTTCCAAAAGAAATTGCAGGGCAATAGTAGTTTTGCCCGTGCCCGGCGTCCCTTCGAGCAGGAAAACATGGCGGCGAGTCAGACCGCCCGATAATACATCGTCCAGTCCCCGAACGCCTGTCCTCGCCTTTGTACTCAAGCCGTCGATCATGTTTTTTCCTTTTGCGACTTTTGACTTAGCGCAAACTGGCGTGGAAACAAGAGATGGACGGGTTGGGTACGGTAACTGTGACGAACGAGATGTTTCCGGCTGTCCTTCGATTCTAGCAGTTGCGCAGGTAAGCGGCGACGCGAAGACCCGAAATGCGTCCGAGCGCCACTGCAGTCAGGAGACCGTTCCCGGACAGGTAGCCGCTCGCTTTGCTGCCCGATACGCCACAGGCGGCGCCTCCGGCGGCAAAAAGGTTTGCGATGGTCGAACCGTCGCGTCGAACCACACGTGCCTCGCCGTCAACAACAAGCCCGCCCTGGGTGTGGAAGAGTGCGCCGGTGACCCTTACCGCTTTGAAGGGCGCTCGAAGTGGCGGCACGTCTGCCAGAGAACGGCCGAACGGGTCCGCCCCACCCTCGGCTTTGCAATTCTCGAAAGCACGGAAGCTTGCCGTCAGTTTCTCCGGCGAGACCTGCATCCGCTCCGCAAGCGCCTCGATCGTATCGGCCTCGATGATCGCATGCATACGCTCGGCGCTTCTGAAATCCTCGAACTGGGCCGCGATCGCGGCGATCCGCGTGTCGAACACGGTCCATGCGATCCCTTCCGGCTGGGCAAGCACGTTGGACGCCTGCTCGGAATACCCCTTCGCCTCGTTGGAAAAGCGTTCGCCTGCGACATTCACCTGGAAGCCGCCTTCCATCACGGTCGCCCAGGTGATCAGGATCCCGGCAGGATGGGCGACGGATCCATGTCCCTGATGACCGCTCAGATGCCGCGTCGCAGCACCCAGCGCCTCACCCCACACGATCGCATCGCCCTGGTTGCCCGGGTGGCCGAAATAAAGAGCATCCCGCATCTCCGGAATGTGGTGGGCGACCAGCGCCGGATTGCCGCCATAGCCATTGCAGGCAAGGATCAATGCCTCACAGCCGATGTCTTCGCGGGACCCATCCGGTCGCGACAGGGTCATGCCTCGCGGTTTGCCGTCGGAGCCAACGACGAGCGTGTCCACATGAGCTTCCGTCAGGATATCGATGCCGGCTTCTTCCGCGGCGTCGCGCAGACGATCGATCAACTCCTCGCCGGACCGGGAGGGAAGACCATGCATTCGAAGGTGCGAGTGACCGGGATAACGGAAGTTGTCGACCAGCGAAAACGCCAGGCCGTGGTCCTCGGCCAGCCATTCCAGCGTTGGGCCGACCGTTTCGGTTACCAGCCGAACGAGGCCCACATCCGGCTCGTCATCCGCCTTGTGCAGGATATCCGCCCCGAAGGTTTCCGGCGTGTCCTCGACGCCGATCGCGAGCTGCCAGCGCGTGCCTGCTGCCGGGATGAGGCCGGCTGACAGCGCCGTCGAGCCGCGCGGCAGCGGATCGCGCTCCAGCACAAGCACATCGACGCCTTCCGCCTTGGCGGAGAGCGCTGCAATCATGCCGGCGGCACCTGCGCCGATCACGACAAGCGGCACCATCACCTCGAATTCCCGGTCCGAGACTTCGACCTTTCTCATCGCGCGTCGAACTCGGCGATCATGTCTTCGATTGTCGCGATCCGGCTGACAGGTTTCAATGCTGCGATCGCGGTCTCGTGCGTTTCCTGCGAGAAGGCGGCCGAACCATCCGACAGGGTGATCGTTTCGAAATCGCGGACATGGGCGTCACGAACGGTGGAGGCGACACCGCCATTGGTGACGATGCCGCCGATCACCAGCTTCTCGATGCCGCATTTGCGCAGGACCCATTCAAGCCGGGTCATGTAGAACGCCGAATAGGCGACTTTCTCGACAATGAGATCGGCCGGTGAAAGATCATCGATCAGGCTGTTGCCCCAGGTGCCGGGCGCAAAATCGCCCTTGCCGAGAAAGGGCCGGAGTTCCTTCAGATGCGGCGAGATGATTGGCTCGCCACCCTTGCCCGGCACCAACGTGAACTGCGCCGAGATGATGTAGCCGCCTTTTGCGCGCATCACGTCCACAAGTGGCTTGATGCGTTCCGGCAATGCCGCGATCTCTGGCGCCCCTTGCCCGGCCCGGCCATAGGCGCCGTCGGGGGCCAGAAAATCATTGGTCAGATCGACGATGATCAGACCCGTCTTCTCGATGGGGATCGAATGTCCGCTCATGATTTCCGCTCCACGATGATATTTCCGTAGAGATCGACACGCGCCTTGAATTCCAGCGAGACGACTGTCGTTGCATCCGGCTGTTCGAGGATCGCCGGGCCCTGGATTTCCGAACTCTCCGGCAGTTGCAGGCGATCGTAGATCGTCGTTTCATGCCAGGCACCGTCGAACCAGACCTGTCGCGAGCCCGTCTTTGCGGAGGCAACCGTCGTATCGGTTGGTGCGGCCAGCGCCTTCAGATCGAAGCTCGGACGAATGCCGATCGCGCTGGTGCGAAGGTTGACGATCCGCATCGGAACACCCGGCAGAAGCCGGCTGAAACTTGCCTGATAGGCATCCTCGAAAGCCTGCTGGATCATCGCCTGGCTGACATCGGTGTTACCCCCGCTGATCGTTGCCGGCAGTGTGACGCGAACCGTATGGGTCTGACCGACATAGTGCATGTCGAGCTCGAACAGCGTATCGATCCGCTCCACCGTAAGATGAGCATCCTCGACGACGGCGCGCGCCTTGCCCGCCTCCTCGACCATGCGTGCGTCGATCGCCGCAACGTCGATGCCCTCGAGCGAGAGGTTCAAGGTCTGGACCTGGTCGTGCCGGATGTCGGCGATGACGCAACCCAGCGCAGATGTCACACCCGGATAACGCGGCACAAGCGCCGCCTTCAGCCCGACTTCGCGGATCAGCGCCGAGACATGCAATGCCCCGCCGCCACCGAAGGGAACGGCCGCGAACTTCTGCGGATCGTGACCGCGCTCGATCGACATCAGCCGGATCGCGCCGGCCATGCGGCTGTCGGCGATCTTCACGATCGCTTCGGCCGCTTCCATCACACCGAGGCCGAGTGGCTTTGCCACATGCTGCTCGATAGCCGCCTTGGCGGCCTCCACATCGAGACGGGCAAGCTTGCCGCCGATCGGCCGGTCCGCGTTGATGCGGCCGAGCACGACATTGGCATCCGTCAGCGTCGGACGGGTATTGCCCTGACCGTAGCAGACCGGGCCGGGCCGCGAGCCGGCACTTTCCGGGCCGACCTGCAGCAGGCCGCCTGCATCCACATGGGCAATTGAACCGCCGCCGGCACCGATCGTGGTGATCTCGATCATCGGCGTGCGGATGACGAGGCCGAAATCGATCGTCGTCTGGGCCGCGAGTGCTGCCTTACCGTCGGCAATCAGCGAGACATCGAAGGACGTGCCGCCGAGATCGCCGGTGATGACGTTCGGAAAGCCGGCCGCCTTTGCGATCGCGGCTGCGGCGATGACGCCTGCCGCCGGACCGGATAGCGCTGTACGGGCCGGAAGCCTGCGCGCCGTTTCCGTCGACATCACGCCGCCGTTCGACTGGACGATATGGAAGCGGCCGGCGAAGTCCTCGCTTGCCAGTGCCGTTTCCAGCTTGCCGAGATAGGAGCCGACGACCGGCTGCAGATAGGCGTTGAGGACCGTCGTTGACGTGCGCTCGAACTCGCGGATTTCGGGCAGGATTTGAGTCGAGCAGGCGAGGTTTTCGTTGTCCCAGACCGCACGGGCGGCTTCCACCGCGTGCTCCTCGTTTTCGGGATTGGCATAGGCGTTGACGAAAACGATCGCGAGCGCTTCCGCACCCATTGCCTTCAGCTTTTCGGCAGCGACGCGGACGGCATCGACATCGACGCCCAGACGGATCGTTCCGTCGGCGAGCGTGCGTTCCGCCACTTCCAAGCGCATGTCGCGTTCGACGACAGGTATGAAATCGCCCCACAGGCCCCAGGTGTTGGGCCGGTCCCGGCGACGCATTTCCAGCACGTCACGAAAGCCTTCGGTGGTGATCAGACCGACCCTGGCGCCCTTGCGCTCCAGCAGCGCGTTGGTGCCGACGGTCGTGCCGTGCACGATCGAGGAGAGGTCAGCGATGGCGCCGAAACCCTTCAGACCATCGAGGAAGCCGACAGCTTCATCACCGCGGTTGGAGGGGACCTTGTTGGTACGGAATTTCGAAGACGCTTCATCGAAATAGAAGAGATCGGTAAAGGTGCCGCCGACATCGACCCCGACGATCCTGCCCAATCCCGACTGGCCCAGTTTTTCATTTTGTTGTTTTGTTGTTCCCAGATCGCTCACGCGGCCACTCCCTTGCGCAGCTTGTCGGTTGCATCGTGGTCGATCTCGCCATCTGCGCCGATCACCACGCCGTAGAGGGCTTCCGCCTGGCTGGTGCTGACGAAGCCGAGGCGCACGTCATGCAGAACCTTGTCCGGGTCGCGCCCATGCGGATCGCCCCAGCCGCCACCTCCCGGCGTTTCCAACCGGATCCGCTTGCCGGGCTTCAGCCTCAGATCGGTGATCTTCGACGCCATCGGCGGAACGGCTTCGCCGCCGTCTTCCGTCTGCCAGGAGAACCGGTTCAATGCCGCTGACTCTCCGCCGACGACGCCGAACGGCGCGCGTCTGCCGCGTTCGCCGAGCAGCGCCACGTCGCCGCCGGTGAGAAGCTCCAGTTCATAGATAGAACCGACGCCGCCACGATGGGTGCCGGCACCGGCCGAATCCGGCCGCAGTGCCCATTGCGTGAACATGACGGGATAGGCCGCTTCCAGGATCTCCACCGGCGGAATGGTCGCGGTCGAAATCGGGTTGTTGGCGTGGTTCAAGCCATCCGACATCGGATTGCCGCCGAGACCGCCACCGAAGAACGAGAACATCACCCATCGCTTGTGGTCTGCCCTGTGACCGGCGAGCGACAATGCGTTGATCGTGCCGAACGGCGCCGCAGTCGCACGCGCCGGATCAGCCTGGGCAATGGCGCCGAGAACGACGCCGATCAGCCGCAGGATGGTTTCCGTATAGCCGGCAACCGGCTTTGGAGCATTTGCGCCGAGCAGCGAATTGTCGACGATGTTGAACGAGATAGGGCGGAGGCAACCCGCATTCGCCGGCACTTCGGTGAAGATATGCTTCAGCGCCACGTAGCAGGCGGCAATCGTCGTCGAGCGCGAGATATTGATCGGACCCTGGGCCGACTGGGTGGAGCGCGAAAAATCGAGCGCCATCGTGTCGCCGGAAATCGTCAGGTCGAGCGCCACCGTCAGCATCTCGTCGGTGATGCCGTCATTGTCGAGCACGTCTTCGAACGAATAGGTACCGTCGGGGATCGAAGCGATCGCCGAGCGCATCAGCGCTTCGGCGCGGTTCGAGAAAGCCTCGAACGCCGCATCGACTGTCGCTGGACCATATTCACCGAGAAGAGCGCCAAGCCGTTTCTCGCCGAGATCGAGCGCATTGAGCTGACCGTTGAGATCGCCCCAGTTCGACATCGGAACGCGGGAATTGGCGGACAGGATTTCGATGATGTCGTTGTTCATCTTGCCCGCGGAGATCAGCTTGACGACCGGGATCCGCACGCCTTCCTGGAAGCTTTCGACCGCCTTCGGATTGTAGCTGCCGGCGACATTGCCGCCGATGTCGAGCCAGTGACCGACCGAGGCCATCCAGCAGAACAGCTTTCCATCGCGGAAGATCGGCCGCACCAGACGGAAGTCGTTCAGATGCGTCCCGCCTTCGTAAGGGTCGTTGAAGATGAACGTATCGTTCTCCTGCAGGCCCCCTTCCCGCTCGACCTTGGAGATGACGGCGCGCACGGCAAACGCCATCGCCCCGACGAAGATCGGCAGGCCGGATGTGCCCTGCACCAGCGTATCGCCGGTCGTGGCGTGATAGATGCCGTGGCAGGCATCCTTGGCTTCGGCAATTGTCGGGTTGAAAGCCGAGCGATAGAGCGTCGCGTCCATTTCGTCTGCAATCTGCTCCAGCCGGCCCTTCAGAACCGCCAAAGTCACGGGATCAAGCGTCACGGCATCGGTCGTGACGGTAGCTTGCGAGCTCATGCCGCATCCTCTTCATGTCTGTCTTTTCCATCGGCATCTTCGTAGGTTCTGCCGAGCGCGAGCATGTCGGGCGTGCCGATCAGCGCATTGAGCCCGTTGAAATCGAACATCCGGTCGGCGAACGGCGCGTTGGATCCGGCAGCTGCCAGCGAGGCGTAATAATCGACCGCCGTCTTCGCCATTGCCCGGACGATTCCGCCCGGAAAGATGACGATCTGGAAGCCGAGATCGGACAATTCAGCTGCGTTGTGGATTGGCGTCGTGCCGCCCTCGACCATGTTGGCGACCAGCGGCTTGACGCCCTTCAGCGCGCCGGCGATGTCGCCCAGCTGCTCGCCACTCTTCGGCGCCTCGACGAACAGGATGTCGGCACCGGCTTGCGCATAAAGATGCGCGCGTTCCAGCGCCCGATCGATGCCTTCCATCTGCAGCGCATCGGTGCGCGCGATGATCAGCGTCTGTTCGTTGGCGCGGGCGTCGACTGCCGCCTTGATCTTTCCAACCATCTCTCCCGTGGAGACGACCGACTTGTCGTTCAGGTGACCGCAGCGCTTCGGCGTCGTCTGATCCTCGAGCTGGATGCCCTGGGCGCCCATCTTTTCAAACAGCCGCACCGTGCGCTGGACGTTGAGCGCATTGCCGTAGCCCGTGTCAGCATCGACGATGACAGGCACGGTCATCCGGTCGCAGATCATCGCGATCCGGTCGGCCACTTCCGCCATCGAGACGAGCCCGATATCGGGGCGTCCGAGATGGGTATAGGCGATGGCCGCACCGCTCAGATACACTGCGCGAAAGCCGGCGCCTGCTGCAATCGACGCCGTCAGGGCGTCAAACACTCCAGGCGCGACAATCGGAATGCCGCTCTTCAAATCCTGGCTGAGATTCATGGTGTGTTTCCTTGGTTCGTCGGTCTCTCTGGACCGTATTCTTCTTCGTTCAAAGGCCGAGATAGGCCCGTTTCAAGTCAGGATCGTCCCGAAGTTTGGCGGCGTCGCCGGACAGTGCGACCGAACCATTCTCCAGGATGTAGGCCCGGCTCGCGAGGTCCAGCGACTGCATCACGTTCTGCTCCACCAGCATGATCGGCAGTCCGTCGTCGCTCAGGCGGCGGATAAGGGAGAACATTTCCTCGACCAGAAGGGGCGACAGGCCGAGCGAAGGCTCGTCGAGGATCAGAAGCTTGGGTTCGCTCATCAGGCCGCGGCCGATCGCCAACATCTGCTGCTCGCCGCCCGACAGCGTGCCGGCGAACTGCCGGGTCCGTTCCTTCAGCCGCGGAAAGATTGCGAACACCTTTTCGATATTGCCGGCCCGGACCCGCTTCGGCCGGCAATAGCCACCGAGTTCGAGATTTTCCAGAATGGTCAGGTTGGGAAAGATCTTGCGACCTTCCGGCACGTGGATGAGGCCGGATGCGACGATTTCGCGGGCAGTGGCGCCCAGTATCTCACGGCCGTCGAAACGAACCGAGCCGCTGCGGGCGGGCTGTACCCCTGATAGTACCTTGTTGAGCGTGGTCTTGCCGACGCCGTTCGATCCGAGCACGGCGACCACCTCGCCCTTGCCGACGGAAAGGCTGAGGCCGCGAAGGACTTCCGTTCCGCCATAGCCGGCGCGCAGGTCTGCGATCTCAAGCATGGGCTGCTCCTTCCGCCTTGATGCGCGCTGCAGCGCCGTGGCCGAGATAGGCCTCGATCACTGCCGTATCGGTACACACCAACCGCGGCTCGCCGCTTGCAATCATCTTGCCCTGCGACAGCACGTAGACGGTGTCGCAGAGGTTCATCACCGCCTGCATGATGTGTTCGATCATCAGGATCGTGACGCCCTCCTCGCGGATCTGCCGGATGATCGGCAAAACGTCACGGATTTCGGATGGGTTGAGCCCAGCCAGTACCTCATCGAGCAGCAACAGCTTCGGCTGCGTCGCGAGTGCCCTTGCCAGTTCGAGCCGCTTGCGGCCGGCAATCGTGAGGCCCGAGGCAAGCTTGTCGAGTTCGTGGCCAAGACCGACTTTCTCAGCCGTCAGGGTCGCAAGACGTCTCGCCTCGGCCGGATCCTTGGTGTGAAGGAAGGCACCGACGGCGATGTTGTCGCGAACGTCAAGACCTGCAAAAGGCTGGACGATCTGGAACGTGCGCGCCAATCCGCGACGCGCCCTCAGGTGCGGCTTCTCGCCGGTAATGTCCTCGTTCTGAAACGTGACCGTTCCCGCATTGGGGCTGAGGAAGCCGGCGATCATTGCAAACAGTGTCGTCTTGCCGGCCCCATTGGGACCGATCAGCCCGGTGATCGAACCCTCCGCCACATCGATCGTTGCATCGTCGACGGCGAGAAGCCCGGAAAATCGCTTGGTGAGATTGTGCGCTTTCAACATGGTCATGCCCCTCACATCGCCTTGCCGCGGCTCTTGCGCCGATACCAGAGATCCGCCACGAAGCCTCTGATCCCGTTCGGTGCGAAAGCGACGCAGAGAATGAGAATGATGCCGAAGACGACGAGATCGACGCCGGCGATGCCGCCCGAAAACGACTTGGTGATTTCGCCGAGACCCAAAAGCAGGACCGAGCCGATCAGCGGACCGAGCATCGTGCCTGCGCCACCGACGATTGCCGCAAACAGCGCCTCGATCGAGATCCACGAGCCGTAGGCGACATTGGCATCGATGAAGAGGAAGTTCTGCACGTAGAGGCAGCCGGCAAGCGCGGTGATTGCGGCAGACAGAGTGATCGCCTGCATCTTGATCCTGAAGATATCGACGCCGAGCGCCTGCGCCGCCTGATCGTTTTCACGAAGCGCGATGAGATAGGCGCCAAAGGCGGATCGTTCCAGCCAACGGGTCAGAAGCAAGCCGCCTGCCACGAAGCCGATGAGGATCAGCAGGAACCAGCGGCGGTCGGAGAATTGCAGATAGGCAAAGCCGTTGTTGATCGACACAAGCATGCCGGCAGCGCCACCGGTGAAATCCCAGCTGTTGGCGAGGATGCGCAGCACTTCCGCAAATGCCAGCGTGATCAGCGCGAAATAGGATCCTTTTAGGCCTGCCCGGAAGCTCAGAAAGCCGATCAGGGCGCCGACGGCCGCACCGAGGATGACGCCGCAGACAAGGCCGACCCAGGCATTGATGCCGAAGCTGGTCTGCAGGATCGTCGTCGTATAGGCGCCAGTACCGAAAAAGGCCGCGTGTCCGAAGGAGGAGAGCCCGCCATAGCCGCCGAGAACATTCCAGCCCTGCGCCGTCAGCGCGATGATCATCATGAAGATCAGGAGATTGAGAATGTTGCCCGGCAGCCCGGCAATGGCTGCGATGCCGACCACGCCGAGAAAGGCAAGGGCCGCGATGAATTCGAAGTTCTTCTTCATGCGCGTGCTCCAAACAGGCCGGTGGGCTTCACCAGAAGCACGAGAATGAAAATGAGGAAGATGCCGATCTGGCCGAGGCTATCGCCGAGGAAGAGGCTGGAAATGGCTTCGACGACGCCGATCAGCAGGCCCCCGATCAGGGCGCCAGGGATCGATCCCATGCCGCCGAGAACCACGATGGTGAAAGCGACCAGAACGAATGCCGCCCCTGTCGTGGGGCTGACATAGAAGGAGGGCATCAGCAGCCCGCCGGCAATCGCCAGACAGGCGGTACCGATCGCAAATGTCATGGCATAGACATGCGCGACATTGATCCCGACAAGGCTGGCGCCGAGTTTTTCCTTGGCAACGGCGCGGATCGCCTTGCCGATATCGGTGCGGTTGAGGATCGCCCACAGAAGGACGGCGGTCACGACCGAGACTCCGAGCCCGATCACCCTCGGCAGTGAGAGGAGGAGCGGACCGAGCGGCACGATCTCGAACGCGTAATCTGTCGCAATAGTGCGGGTGTCGGAATTGAACCCGGCGAGAAGCAGGTTCTGGATGACGATCGAAAGACCAAGGGTGGCGAGCAGAATGCCGTTGTCGGAGCCGCGACTGGCCGGACCGATGATGAAACGCTGCAGACAATAGCCGATCGCGAACATTAACGGCGTGACGACGAGGATGGCCACGTAGGGATCAAGGCCGAACCTGTCAGAGGCCAGCCAGACGAGATACATCGCGACCGTCAGCAAGGCGCCGTGGGCGAAATTGACGATGTGCAGCACGCCATAGATGAGGGTGAGCCCGAGGGCGATCAGCGCATAGACGGCACCGAGCATCAGGCCGTTCATCAACGCTTCGAAAATGATTGTCGGCGAATACATGATTTTCCTTCGAAGAAGGGCTTGCCGGAATGGCCCGGGACAGAAACGCCGCCCCGGGCCTGCCGCACTCGCTGGGTATGGATTAGCCGTTGGCCGGGAACTTGGGCTTGGCCTGGGCGAACTGCTCCGGATAGATGACCTTGATCTGGCCACCCTGAACCTGGGTATTGAGCGGAAGCGCGTTGACGTTCTGGCCGGTCGCATCGAACTTCGACTTGCCGTAGGGCATCACGCCGCTGTCGAACTCGTTCTTCTGCAAGGCTTCGATGATCGCGCCGCTTTCGGCACTCTTTGCAAATTCCAGCGCCTGCGCTGCGACCTTGACAACCGAATAGTTGATCGGCGCGTTGTAGGCGTAGAACTTGCCGGCGGCCTGAACGGCCTGCATCAGCTTGTCGTTGGTGGGGTTCTTGGGATCGCCCCAGTGGTTGACGTCCATCACGCCTTCTGCCGCTTCCGGGAATTCCTTGACGAACCGGTAGCTGGAGGCCGCACCGCCGAAGAGAGCATAGATACCGCCCTTCGGCTTGACCCGCTGCTGTTGCAGTGTGCGGGCGAACAGCACGAATTCGTTGAAGTAATGCGAGGGAATGATGAGGTCGGGCTGCAGCGAACGCAGGCGGAGAACAACATTCGACATGTCGCGCGCCGGTGTCGGGTGCGAGATCGCCTCGACCACTTCGAAGCCGAGGGCAGGCAGGCGAGCCTGCATCAGCTTGGCGAGACCCGAGCCGAGAAGACCGTCTTCATGGACGATCGCCACAGTCTTTGCGGCCTTGCCGGAAGCGTCGTTGATGGTCACGAGGTTCTTCAGCGCGACGTCGGCCGCCATCGAGAAGCTGGGGTTGAAACGGAAGACGTTTTTCAGGTTGCGGGTCATCAGCGCGTCGGAGACGGCGCAGTCGATGATGAAGGGAAGCTCGTAGCGGGCCGCGGCCTGGGTCGCGGTCATGGAAATGCCGCTGGCAAAACCGCCGACGACGATCGCAGCGCCATCCGCCTTCAGCTGTTCGGTCGCCTGGGCGCCGGCTTCGGCATTCGAACGGCTGTCGCCGATCAGAAGTTCGAGCTTGGCGCCGCCGAGCGACTTGATGCCGCCGGCATCGTTGATTTCCTTGATCGCATATTCCGCGCCGATCCGTGCCAGATCGCCGTCGCCGGCAAAGCCACCGGTCATCGGCTGCAGCAGGCCGATCTTGACCGTCGGCGCCTGTGCCCGGCTGAGACCGGGTGCCGCAAGGACCATCGCCGAGACACCGCCAACCTTCAGCACCGTGCGCCGGGAGACCGAGTTCGTGAACTTCTTCATTCCTTCACCACCCTCTTAGGATTGCGGGGGCCGGATGCCCGCTCGTTACGGTAGACCTCGGACGTAGGGCTCCAGTGCCGGCTCCCTTCAGTGCCCTTGCGTACGAGGTTCATTTGCAGGCTGTATCTGTCGGGACGGTAGAGCGCTTGGAGATACTCCATGCCGCGCCCTCCCTTGCCGTAGACGACGCGGGTCAGCGCGATGAGGGGCGAGCCCACACCGATACCAAGGGCCTCGGCCACTTCCGGATTGGCAAGAACCGCACCCACTTCCTGCCATGCCGTTTCGGCACGCAGACCGGCTCTCTCCATCAGCTCAAGGAGAGCCATATGGGCAAGGTCTTCACGCGAATATTCTCGACCGACACGTTCGGGCACGTAGGCTGTCAGGTACGAGAAGGGAAGGTCGTCGAAGGAGCGCACGCGCACCGACTTCTGAACCCGCTCGTCGTCTTCGAGATGCAAGGCCTCGGCAACCTTCTCGGGCGCCTCGATATAGTCAAAAGAGATCAGCTTGACCGCCGTCGTGCGCCCCATTTCAATGAGGTGCGCAAAGGCATTCGACAGGTCGGCCGTGGCCATCTGGGCAAAGTTGGAGCCCCGCACATAGGTGCCGGATCCGACCCGCTTGTCGACCAGGTCTTCGGCGGAAAGTAGATCGAGCGCGAGCCGGACTGTGACCCGCGAAACCCCGTATTGTTCAGCCAACGCAAGCTCGCTCGGCAGGCGCATGCCGGCCTTCAGCTCGCCCGAAACGATCTTGTCCCGCAGCAGAAGATAGACCTTCTGAGTCTTCAAGGGTTCGGTCGCCGGCCTCAACGTGAGCTCCCAATCTATCTTATTTTTAATACAGGTTTTGTATAAAACGGCTGACAGATCTCGTCAATGCCCATATAACACTCAGCAGACGTATTTGCCTATATGCAGTGCAACATGCGAGATTGTGCGATGCAAGAGAGATCTGCCGGAACCGAGTTTTCACGTGCGATGGCGCCGCTTGCCGTGGGCAATCTCACGTTTCGCAACCGCATTCTCGTTCCGGCGCACACGACCAATTTCGGCGAAAACCACCTGCCGAGCGAGCGCCACCTTGCCTATCACCGTGAACGTGCGAGGGGCGGTGTCGGTGCGATCATCTTTGAATCCATCCGCGTTCACGCGAACTCGCTTGGCCGGCCGCAGGCCGTCTGTGGCTTCGACCCTGCCTGTATCGAACCGTTCCGCAGGATTACCGAGGCTGTCAAAGCGGAAGGCGCGCGGATCCTTGGCCAGATCATCCATCTCGGCCGGCAGGTTGAGGGCGATTTTGAGCGAACGGTCTCCTGGGGCCCATCGCCGATTGCGTGGGCGACATCCGCGCTGCCGCCACGCCCGATGGATCGCGCCGACATGGATGCGGTGATCGAAGGGCATGTGCTGACCGCGCGCCATCTCATGGCGGCGGGCTTCGAGGGGATCGAGCTGCAGATGGCACATGGCCATCTTCTGCAGCAGTTCCTTTCACCGCTTTCGAACAACCGTGACGACGCGTATGGCGGCTCGGCGGAAAACCGGATGCGGTTTCCGCTTGAGGTCCTGCAGGCTGTCCGCGCGGAAGTCGGTCGCGATTTCTGTCTGGGCATTCGCCTCAGTGGCGATGAGTATGTCGAGGGCGGGATCACCATCGATCAGGCCGAGAGGACCGCGGTGTCACTTGCGGCGGCCGAGAAGATCGACTTCTTCAATGTCTCGCATTCCGCCTATCACGCCTCCTATTCGCTCGCTTCGCAGATGGCCGACATGGCAATCGATCCGGAACCATTCCGGTCGTTGCCGGCGCGGATCCGCGTCGCTTTACGCGGCGAAGGCCACGACATTCCCGTCTTCGCCGTCTGTCGGTTCAACACGCTGGCAGAAGCCGACGCGATCATTGCGGCCGGCGGCGCGGATGCGGTGGGTATGGCGCGTGCCCACCTTGCCGAGCCCGCCATCGTCAACAAGACGATCGAGGGACGGATGAACGAAATCCGCACCTGCATTGCCTGCAACCAGGGCTGCGCCGGGATGCTGGAAAAGAACCTGCCGATCCGCTGTCTGGTCAATCCACGTGCCGGGCTGGAAGGCGAATGGCCGGAACTTGCCGCGACAGGCACGCAATCACCCAAACGCTTGCTCGTGGTCGGCGGCGGACCGGCCGGGTTGGAGGCGGCGCGTACGGCAGCGGAGCGCGGCCATATCGTGACGCTGTGGGAAAAGCAGGACGATCTCGGCGGTCAGTTTCGCGACGCGGTGAAGATGCCGAAGCGCGCCGAATTCCGAACCCTGATGGAAGAGCAGATTGCCGATCTCGGTCGGTTCGGTGTGACGGTGGTAACAGGCAAGCATGCCGATGCCGCATCGATTGCCGATTTTGCGGCCGATGCAGTGTTTCTGGCGACAGGTTCGATGCCCGTTCGCGCAGAATTTGCCGGTGGCGGAAAGGCCTTCACGATCGTCGAGGCACTTGACGACCCGGCAGTGCTCGGCACCGACGTGGCCCTGTTCGACCGCACCGGCGAATGGGCCGCACTGACGCTTGCGGAACATCTCGCCGACCTCGGCAAAAAGGTGACGTTCTTCTCGCCGGCCGGCGGCATCGCCTGGCGCACGACCATCTACTCGACACTCGCAAACCTGAAACGGCTGCGCGAGAAAAAGGTGAGGATCGCAACGCTCCGGAAGGTCACAGCCTTCGACGGCAAGACCCTGGCGGTCGAGGATCTTTCGACCGGCGAGAGCGAGTTGCATATGGGGTTCACCGGTCTCGTGGCAGCCGAGCACAATTTTGCGGACCAGTCCCTGTTCCAGCAGCTCCGTCATCTTGACGTGCCCGTCCGGCAGATCGGCGACAACCTTGCGCCGCGCACGGCCCTTGAAGCCGTCTATCACGGCCATCTCTCGGCTCGAGACCTATGAGATCTGGAAGGAGTAACACTCGATGAGCATTCTGATAACGGGTGCCGCCGGCTTCCTTGGGCTGAACCTGATCGAGGTCTTAAATGCCCAGAGCCAACCAGTCGTTGCCCTCAACGATCGCGCTCTTCCCACAGCCTTTGCCGTGAAGCCGGGTGTCACGGTCGAATTGGCGGACGTGCGGGATCGCGTGGCGATCGCCGACATTCTCTCGCGCCACGACATTAGCTGCATCATCCATGCGGCTGCGATCACCCTTGGGCCAAAGAGTGCCATCGCATCGGCAAGCGACGCCTTCGACGTCAATACGGTCTCGGTAGCGATCCTGCTTGAGGAGGGTCGGAAAGCCGGCATCCGCCGCTTCGTCTACCCGAGCTCCTCCGCCGTCTACGGCGCGGCGCCCTTCGATGGCGCAGCCGTGACCGAAGAGACGAACCCGATGCCCACGACGCTTTACGGCTTTACCAAGCTTGCCAGCGAAAGACTGGTTGTCGAAGCGGGGAAAAGTTTTGGCATATCCACAGTGCGGGCGCGCATCACCGCGGTGTTCGGGCCGCACGAGCATGAGACTGGCGTGCGCGAAACGATGAGCCCGCCCTTCCAGATCGCCGCCAAGGCGATGGCGGGTGAGGATGTTCTCCTGCCCACGGGCGGCGCTCGCGACTGGACGAGCAGCCGAGACATCGCGAAAGCGCTTGCGCTGCTTGCAATGCGCGAAAGCCTGCCTTCGGATCTCTACAATCTCAGCGTTGGCCAAACCTGGCATCTAAGCCGCCTCAGTGCGCATCTGGCGAAAGCCTATCCCGGCTGGCGCTTTGCTGAGGGAAAGGCCGATGGCAGCGACAGCGCGATCGCCTTCAACGACGACCTCTCCCGACGTCGCCATGCGGTCTCGGCCAAGAAATTCGAAACGGATTTCGGCTTCCGCTTCATGGCGCCGGACGAGGCCTGCGCAGACTATGTCCGCTGGCTTGCCGATAAGACCCATGCCTCGTGAACTACCGCGCCGTATAGCCGCCGTCGGCCAGCACGTCGGTGCCGGTGATGAAGCTTGCCTCGTCGGAGACGAGAAAAAGCGCCGTCGCGGCAATCTCCTCCGGTGTTCCGATCCGACCGATCGGATGAAGAGGAGCGAGCATTTCGATGACCGCCGCCTCGCTGCCGGCCTGTCGGGTGACACGGCTCGTCAACACCGCACCCGGCGAAAGACTGACGGCACGAATGCCCTGATCGGCGTGGTCGAGCGCGAGACTGCGGGTGAGCGAATGCAGCCCGGCTTTGCTCGCCGAATAGGCGGCACGCCCGGGCGTCGTCACATGTCCGAGCTGGGACGCGATATTGAGGATGACGCCGCCCTGTTTGCCGAGATGCGGCACGCCGTATTTGCAGATCAGGAAAGCGCCCGTGAGATTGACATCCAGCGTCTTGCGCCAGCTTTCGAACGGGATGTCGCAGACGGTGCCAAGCGGCGTCTCGGTTGCCGCGTTGTTGACGAGGATATCGATACGGCCGAACCGGCTGGCAACCGCGTCGATGCAGGCCTCGACCGAAGCCGGATCGGCAACATCGCATGGAATTGCAAGGCAGCGATCAGGGTCAGAGCCATCGGTTGGAACGGCGTCGAGATCGAGCATCGCGACGCTTGCGCCAGCCGAGGCGAACCTCTTGGCGATCGCCCGCCCGATATCGCCGCCCGCGCCGGTGATGATGGCGACGCGGCCTTCAAGGCATTGAGGAGAAAACATGCATCACCCTTCAGGAGAATACGAACACTTCGGATCGTCTGTCATCATCGCTTGATTTGCAAATTGAATCTGTCTTAATCTCAATACAGATTTTGAGGGCCTTAGCCGGCCTTGAGGAGTTGATAATGCCGAGGGAACACCGTCCACAGACACTGTTCAACAGGATCTGGCAGAACCACGTGATCGCATCGCAGACCGATGGGCAGCAGCTGCTCTTCATCGATCGGCACCTGGTTCACGAAGGGTCGTTCCACGGTTTCAACAAGCTGAAGGACAAGAATGCGCGGGTCTCCCGGCCAGACCTCACCTTTGGTATCGTCGACCATTATGCGCCCACGCGGGTACGCGACATTATCCGGATCGATGCCGCCATTGCGGGGATGATCACCCAGCTGGAGGAGAACTGTCTTGCCAATGATGTCCGCATCTTCGGGCTAAACGACCCGCGCCAGGGCATTGTCCACGTGGTCGGCCCGGAGCAGGCAATCACTCTACCCGGCGCCACGATCGTATGCGGCGACAGCCACACCTCGACGCATGGCGCTTTTGGCGCAATCGCGTTCGGCATCGGCGCTTCGGAAGTGGCGCATGTCCTGATGACCCAGACGCTGTGGCAGAAAAAGCCGAAATCGATGCGGGTCCGCTTCGACGGCAAGCTTGGGCCTGGAATCACCGCCAAGGACATGGCACTGGCGATGATCGCCGCGATCGGTGCCGATGGCGCCCAGGGCCATGCGATCGAATATACCGGCTCGGCGGTCGAGGGGCTGTCGATGGAAGGTCGGCTGACACTCTGCAACCTCTCGATCGAAAGCGGCGCGCGCTGCGGCCTTATCGCCCCAGACATGACGACGGTGAATTTTCTGCGCAACCGGCCGCTCGCACCGAAAGGCGATCTGTTCGAGCGTGCAGCCGAAGCCTGGCTTTCCCTGCGCGGCGATGACGACGCCCCCTTCGAGCGCGAGCTGGTGATTGACGGCAGCGAGATTGCACCTGTTGTCACTTGGGGTATCAGCCCCGAAGACGCGCTGCCGATCACGTCCGCGGTGCCGTTGCCCGACGACATGACCGACGAGTCACGCGCGGCCCATACGCGCGAAGCGATCGACTATATGGGTCTGAAACCCGGCATGCCGCTGACAGAAATTCCGGTCGACCGCGTCTTCATCGGCTCTTGCACCAACAGCCGTATCGAAGACCTCAGAGCCGCCGCTGCCGTGCTTTCCGGCCGAAAATCTGCCGTTCCGGGCCTGGTATCGCCAGGATCGTCGCTTGTCAAACACCAGGCCGAACAAGAGGGCCTCGACCGGATCTTCGTGGATGCCGGATTGGAATGGGTCGATTCCGGCTGTTCGATGTGTGTCGGCATGAATGGTGATCTCGTTCCACCGGGCGAACGCTGCGCCTCCACCACCAACCGAAATTTCAAAGGCCGACAGGGGCCGAAGTCACGCACGCACCTGATGTCGCCGGCCATGGTCGCCGCCGCCGCTGTGACCGGTCACCTGACCGATGTTCGAGATCTGATGGGAGGCCGCAGTTGAGACCGTTCAAGACCCTCGACGCAAAAGCCGCGCCGCTGCCTTTTGCAAGCGTCGATACCGATCAGCTGATCCCGGCGCGCTTCATGAAGCGCTCGCGATCGGAGGGATACGGCCAGTACCTCCTGTACGACATGCGCTTCGACGGAGAAGGAAATCCGATCCAGGATTTCCCGTTGAACAACCCTGCCCGCGCAGGCGCCGAAATCCTTGTGGGACGGCGTAATTTTGGCGCGGGTTCCTCGCGGGAGGCGGCCGTTTACGCGCTTGTCGACTACGGTTTTCGCTGTGTCATCGCGCCGAGCTTCGGCGATATTTTTGCATCGAACTCCGTCAACAACGGCCTTCTGCCGTTGCGGGTGACGGAAGAGGACGCCGAGACCATTCTTTCGCTGCTCGAGAATGGCCAGGACCGTGCCTTTGTCGATCTCGAAACCTGCGAGATCCGGCTCGCCAACCATGTCTTCCGCTTCGAGATAGAGCCCGTCTGGCGCACCAAGCTCCTCAACGGCTGGGATGATCTCGACCTCACAGCAAGCTATGCCGACGACATTGCCCGCTACGTGGTCTCGGACAGAGAACGCCACCCGTGGCTCCAGGAGATCCCGGCTTCGGCATGAGAGACTGCGGCAAGTCCGGCACGTGATCTGGATTGGCTCATTGCGTTGGGTGGCGCTCGCAGGCAGCCAACAGTTACCCGTCAGGCCTGCTCGAACTCAATCAGCGTGCCTTGAAAATCCTTGGGGTGAACGAAGATCACCGGTTTTCCGTGGGCGCCGATCTTCGGCTGGCCGTCGCCCAGAATGCGTGCGCCCGTCTCGACGATCCTTGCGGAGGCGGCTTTGATGTCGTCGACCTCGAAGCACAGGTGGTGGATGCCGCCGGACGGGTTCTTGTCCAGAAAGCTCGTGATCGGTGACGTCTCTCCGAAGGGGTGGAGAAGCTCGATCTTGGTGTTGGGCATTTCGACGAACACGACAGTCACGCCATGCTCGGCCAAATCCTGTGGCGCGGAGACAGACGCGCCGAGGCCGCGATACTGATCGGCTGCAGCTACCAGATCCGGCACCGCGATTGCGACGTGATTGAGTTTCCCGATCATCGTGCCTCACACATTTCTGCGTTTTCCTTCAAGGAGATCGATCACGGCGTTGGCGGCATCAAGGACGTTTGTGCCGGGCCCGAACACGGCAGCGACGCCGTTTTCGAGGAGGTAGTCGTAGTCCTGACGCGGAATGACGCCGCCCACCACGACGATGATATCGTTTGCACCCTTGCGCCTGAGCGCCTCGACCAGTTGCGGGGCAAGCGTCCTGTGACCGGCTGCCAGCGACGACATGCCGACCACCTGAACCTTCTGCTGGATTGCCAGATCGGCGGCCTCATCCGGCGTCTGGAACAGCGGGCCGGCCAGAACCTCAAAGCCGATATCGCCGAAGGCCGAGGCGATGACCTTGGCGCCACGATCGTGGCCGT
Source organism: Velazquezella soli (assembly GCF_977018685.1). Lineage (NCBI taxonomy): Bacteria > Pseudomonadati > Pseudomonadota > Alphaproteobacteria > Hyphomicrobiales > Rhizobiaceae > Velazquezella > Velazquezella soli. Next base: position 804,886 of record NZ_CDRNXF010000005.1, on the reverse strand, counting down.
CCTGGCCGAGCTTTGCGACCATGATCCTCGGCTTGGCCTTAGCCGATGTGTATTCGGCAAGACGCCTAGTCAGCGTTTCGTATTCCGGGTCGCCCTCGTAGGCAGGGCCGTAGATATCGCTGACCACATCCGGCATGGCCGCATGATCGCCGAATGCCTTGCGCATCGCATCCGACATCTCGCCGACCGTGGCACGCGCGCGCGCTGCCTCGACGGCAGCCGCCAGAAGATTGCCGCGGCCCGACGTCGCGACGTCGCCAAGGGCTGCAAGCGTCGTTTCCACCTTTTGCGGGTCGCGCTTGCGGCGCACCTCTTCCAGCCGCTCGATCTGGCCGTTGCGCACGGCCGTGTTGTCGATGGCGAGAATGTCGATTTCGTCTTCCGTCTCAAGCCTGTATTTGTTGACGCCGACGATGATCTCCTCGCCGCGGTCGACCTTGACCTGGCGCAGCGTCGCCGCCTCCTCGATCAGCCGTTTTGGCAGGCCGTCGGCGACAGCCTTGGTCATGCCGCCGAGCGTCTCGATCTCCTCGATCAGGGCCCAGGCCTTTTCCGCGAGCTCGCTGGTCAGGCTTTCGACGTAATAGGAGCCCGCCAGCGGATCGACGACCTTGGTGACGCCGGTTTCGTGGGCAAGGATCAACTGCGTGTTGCGGGCAATGCGGGCGGAAAATTCGGTCGGCAGCGCCATCGCTTCATCCAGCGCGTTGGTGTGCAGCGACTGGGTGCCGCCGAGCACGGCCGACATTGCCTCGTATGCCGTGCGGATGACGTTGTTATACGGATCCTGCTCGGCCAGAGAGACGCCCGACGTTTGGCAATGGGTACGCAGCATCAGCGAGCCCGGCTTCTTCGGCGCGAACTCCTCCATGATCCTCGACCATAGAAGACGGGCGGCGCGCAGCTTCGCCGCCTCCATGAAGAAGTTCATGCCGATGGCGAAGAAGAAAGACAGGCGTCCGGCAAACTCGTCGACATCGAGGCCCTTGGCGATCGCGGCGCGCACATATTCGCGACCGTCGGCGAGCGTGAAGGCCAGTTCCTGGACCAGCGTCGCACCCGCCTCCTGCATGTGATAGCCGGAAATGGAGATCGAGTTGAAGCGCGGCATTTCTCTTGCGGTGTATTCGATGATGTCCGCAACGATCCGCATCGAGGGTTCGGGCGGATAGATATACGTGTTGCGGACCATGAACTCCTTGAGGATGTCGTTCTGGATGGTGCCCGAAAGCTGCGAGCGCTCGCATCCCTGTTCTTCGCCGGCGACGATGAAGGCGGCAAGGATCGGGATCACCGCACCGTTCATGGTCATCGATACGGACATGTCTTTCAGCGGAATGCCGTCGAACAGGATCTTCATGTCCTCAACCGAGTCGATCGCGACGCCTGCCTTGCCGACATCGCCCTCGACGCGCGGGTGGTCGCTGTCGTAGCCGCGGTGGGTGGCAAGGTCGAAGGCGACGGACAAGCCCTTCTGGCCGGCAGCCAGATTACGCCGGTAAAAGGCATTGGAAGCCTGCGCCGTCGAAAAACCGGCATATTGGCGAATCGTCCAGGGTCGACCGGCATACATGGTCGCCCGCGGACCGCGTACGAAAGGCTTGATCCCAGGCATCGTATCGAGATGCGAGATGCCGTCGAGATCGTCTGCCGTATAGAGCGGCTTGATGTCGATCCCTTCCGCCGTGTGCCAGACCAGCGTGTCAGGTGAAGCCTTCAGCTCCCGCTCGGCAAGAGCTTTCCAGGCCTGGGTCTTTTCCCCGGTATCTTTTGACAAAAGCATCCCCCTCAGCGCTTCGTTTCAATCGACAGCCTATCAGGTATCGCCTCAGCCAGCCGGGTCAAGCCTTTCGAAAGAACTACGGGTTCAGCTTTTCGAGATGAAGGAGCAATCCGCTGTGATCGAGCGGCCCGCCGCCGTCCTCGACGAAATCCGTGAACTCCGCCCTCACCCCGCTGGTCAGCGGCAGCGTGAGGGAGAGGGCGTCGGCAACGTCCATGACCGCGTTGAGATCCTTCAACTGGTTCTTTGCCGTGCCACCGGGGTCGAACGCCCGCTCCACCATACGGCGACCATGGATTTCGAGGATGCGACTGTCGGCGAAACCGCCGCGGATTGCGTTGCGGAAGGCTTCGCGGGAAGCGCCACCGGCTTCGACAAGGATCATGGCCTCGGCGACCGCACCGATCGTGACCGCAACGATCTGCTGGTTGGCGAGCTTGCAGATTTGTCCCGCGCCGCTCGGGCCCACATGGGTTACCCGACCCATTGCCGAAAACATGTCTTGGAGGCTTGCGACCACATCCGCATCACCGCCCGCCATGATCGCAAGCGTGCCAGCCTCGGCACCGACGACACCACCGGACACCGGCGCATCCACATGGGCAACGCCCAATTCCTCAAGCTTTGCTGAATGCTCCTTGGCGGTGGCAGGCGCAATCGAACTCATGTCGATCACCCTGCCGCCCTTAGCCAGAAGTGCGGCACAACCGCTCCCGAACAGGACGTCGCCAACGGCCTTGCCATCCGTCAGCATGGTGATGACGATATCGGCGCCATCGACGGCCTCTGCCGGTGATGCCGCGACGGTAGCCCCATCGCTCTCGAGCGCCTTGGCCTTATCCGGATTGCGGTTCCAGACGGCGATTGAATATCCCGCCTGAAGCAGCCGGCGCGCCATAGGCGCCCCCATCAGACCTGTTCCGAGGAAGGCAATCTTTTTCGAGGGGTTTGCGACAGTCATGGCAGCTTCCCCCCAAGCTCATCCTCGATATGGACCTGGATGATCTCGTCGAAATTCTTCTCCGCCGTGAACCCCAGTTCGATCGCGCGTTTTGCCTCAAAACCCGGAGCCCAGCCTGCGACCATCTTCATGATCATCTCGTTCGGCTCGCGCCGAATGAGATTGACCGCCTTGTCGCCCGCGATCCGCCGCAGTGCTTCGATCTGCTCGCCGACCGTGGCGCTGACGCCTGGCATCGAAAGGCTTCTCTGTGCCCCGAGTTTCGCCAGATCGAGATCCGCCGCATGGACAAGATACCCGACGGCTGAGCGCGGCGACGTGTGCCAATGGCGCGTGCTGTCCGGCACCGGCAGAACGGCCTCCTCGCCGATCAGCGGTTCGCGCAGGATGTTGGAAAAGAAGCCGGATGCGGCCTTGTTCGGCTTGCCCGGCCGGATGCAGACGGTGGGCAGGCGAATGCCGATGCCATCGAAAAAACCACGGCGCGAATAGTCTGCCAGAAGCAACTCGGACATCGCCTTCTGAGTGCCATAGCTGGTCAGCGGCGTCAGGTGGAAATCGTCCGGGATCAACAGCGGCAAGGGCGCGCCGACCACGGCGATGGACGATGTGAAGACCACGCGCGGCTTGTAGCCGTCAGCTTGGTGGGCCAGGCGGATCGCATCGAACAGATAGCGCGTGCCGTCGAGATTGATCCGGTAACCTTTGTCGAAATCGAGTTCGGCTTCGGCCGAGACGATGGCTGCGAGATGATAGATCAGATCCGGACGACCTTCGACCAGGGTTTCGGCGACGCCCGGCGTCGACAGATCCACCGCGAAACTGTCGATCGCCACGGTGGTTTCGGGTTTTTCCGGACTGACCACGTCGACCAGCGTCAATTTTTCGATCGCGGCGCCACCGACCGCTCCCTCCCGAAGCAGCCGCGTCGTCAGTTTGCGCCCGACCATTCCGGCCGCGCCGATAATCAAGATATGCATGGAACCTCCCTTTTCCGAAGAGTTCGCAGAGCGTTGCGAACCCGGCATGATTTTTCTTGTACGGTTGTCTGATAACCTTATATGGTTTGTCCAGCCTTACCGGGTGAAAAAGAGGTTATCAAGAAGCCGCGCCTTTCCAAAGAGCGGACGGATGAGCCCAAGGGAGAGACATCATGGCATTGGATCTTGAGGATAGCCCGGCCATCTCGCTGACCGCCTCGTTGGGCAGCGACATCGTGATCCGCGACGAGACCGAGATTGCGCGCTACTGCCGCGACTGGCATGGCGACGTTTCCAGCAGTGCCGTTGCTGTGCTACGCCCGCGCTCGACGCAGGAGGTCGCCGCCTGTGTAAAAGCCTGTCGCGCGCTGAACCTCGCTATCGTTCCGCAAGGCGGCAATACCGGGCTTGTGCTCGGCGGGATACCTGATGATCCGGTACGCCAGGTCGTGATCAGTCTTGAGCGGATGAATGCGATCCGCAATATCGACGCTGACGATTTTTCCGCCGTGGTGGAGGCCGGGTGCATCCTCTCCGAACTCAAGGACGCGATCGCCGACAGGGCGATGTTCTTCCCGCTCGCACTCGGCGCACAGGGCAGCTGCCGAATTGGCGGCAACGTCTCGACCAATGCCGGCGGCATCAATGTGCTGCGTTACGGCATGACCCGCGAGCTGGTGCTGGGACTTGAAGTGGTGCTGCCCGACGGTTCGATCCTCAACGGGCTCTCGACGCTTCGCAAGGACAACCGCGGCATCGATCTGAAGCAGCTGTTCATCGGTGCCGAGGGCACGCTCGGCATCATTACCGCCGTTTCGGTCAAGCTTACTCCCTACCCCGATCAAGTCGCGACAGCACTTCTAGGCCTCGCCTCACTCGAGGACGTCATTACCCTTTACCGGCGGGCACGTCGGGATTGCTGCGATCTGATGTCGGCCTTCGAATTCATGCCGCCGCTTGCCCTGACGCTCGCGAGAGAAGCGATCCCCGACCTGCCCGTGCCGATGTCGGGCGACTATCCGGCCTATGTCCTGATGGAGATATCGGGATCTGGCCTCGTCGACATCCAGAACCTGATGGAGCGCTTTCTGGAGGGTGTGATGGAGGGTGGTCTCGTTCTCGACGGGACGCTGGCATCCTCTCAGGCGCAGGCGAAAAACCTCTGGCTGATCCGCGAAGGCATGAACGAGGGACAGGCCAAGCGCGGCGCCCATATGCGAAGCGATGTCTCCGTTCCGCTCTCTCAACTGCCGGCCTTCGTTCATGACGCCGAGCAGGCGATCCATGCCGCCCTTCCCGATTGTATCTGCGTATCCTACGGCCATGTGGGCGATGGCAACGTGCATCTCAACTGTCTGCCGCCTTCGGATCTTTCGGCAGCGGACAAGGCTGAACGGATCTATCGGTCCAAGACCGTGCTCAACGAGGTGGTGGACCAGTATTCCGGCAGCATCAGCGCCGAACATGGCATTGGCCGCTTGAAGCAGAGGGATTTCGATGTCAGGCTTCCCGAGACAAAGCGCAAGTTGCTGACTGCGATCAAGCGGGCGATCGATCCCGACCTCGTGATGAACCCGGGATGCCAGTTGAATTTATCGGCAGAGTCGTAGAAACCATCCGTAACAGGAAGGCGGCCTTGGCTTTGACGGATTTCAACCAGATCAGGCGCAACGCGCATCTACCGGCCCGGATCGCCGCGGAAATCGGACGCGAGATCGTGGAGGGACGGATCGCGTCCGGAGAAAAGCTGCCGACCGAACATCTGCTTGCCCAGACATTCGGTGTCAGCCGGTCGGTGGTGCGCGAAGCCATTGCACAGTTGCGCAATGAAGGACTGGTGGAGACACGCCAGGGCGTCGGTGCCTTTGCAACGGAAAAGGATCGTCGCCAGATGATCCGCGTCGAGCCGGCCGACCTGTCCGATCCCGAGAATTTCCGAGACCTGTTTCAGCTGCGTCTGGCGCTCGAAGTCGAGGCGGCAGCGCTTGCGGCCGTCAGCCATACGCCTGATGATCTGAAGCGTCTCGACGAGGTTCTGGCTCAGATGACCGGTGCCGCCAAATGGACTGAGGAAGGCATCGCTGCCGATCTTGCCTTCCACCGCGCCGTCGCGGCTGCAACCCGCAACGATTATTTCATCCAGTTCATCGGCTTCATCGCCGAGCGTATCCAGCTCACGATCAACGCCGCGAGGGCGAAGGCCGTGCTGGAAGAGATCGTGGAAGTGACGATCGCCGAGCATGTGGCAATCCGCGACGCGATTGCGGCCCGCGACGCGTCCCGGGCCAGAAGCGCCATGCGCGATCATCTCGATGGCGCGTCCGGCCGTCTCAATCTGGAACTCACGGTTCCCTAAGGGCGGACCTCAAAGGGCCAGAGCGGGGGTAGTTTCTCTCCCCCGCCCCTTTCGACGTTATTCTGCAGCGATCGCCGAAAGGCGTCCGTTCAAAGCCATGAGGCCCTTTGCCCGTTCCAGGCTTGCAGGCTGTTCGGCATGGTAGCGCCGTCCGATTTCCATCATCAGCACGGTGCCGGGAAGGAACGTCAGTTCCGAGAAGATGTCTTCCCAGTCGATGTCGCCCCAGCCGAGCGGCATGTGCAGATCGCCGATGCCGAGCGCAGTGTTTTCCTGCACGTGGTAACCCTTGTAGAAAGCCTGCGGGCGGCCGAAGCTGTCATGGACATGCAGATGGCCGGCAACAGACGCCATGGCACGCAGCTCCTCACGGAAGTTCAGGCCGCGATAGGTCGACTCGATATAGGCGTGGCTGAAGTCGATCAGTGCCACGAGGTTCGGATGCCCGATCGTCTTGACCGTTTCGGCGATCTGTGTCGGTGTCTGGCGATACTGGCCGGACTCCGTGGTGAAGATGTTTTCAAACGCGACCCGAACACCGTAAGGCTTGCAGAATTCGGCGAGTTCGAACAGCGCTTCGCGTTCTCGGGCGTCGGCTTCGGCGCGCTCCATGATCTGTTCGGCGCGGAGGTTGCCGCCGTGCTGGACCAGGATGCCGGCACCGATGCGGTCGCAGATCTGCGCAAGCGCCTTGGCGGCGTCGAGCTGGTAGCGGCAGGTTTCCGGCTCCATGAAGTTCGAGGAGACGAGGCCATGAACCGTGTAGCGGAAGTCGAACTGCTTTGTCAGCGCCACAAGCCGATCGGCGCGCTCTTCGATGATGCGTCCGCCAGCGATGAGATCGAGGCTGGTCAGGCCGAGTTCGACGGTATCGACGCCGATCTCGCTCAGGATGCGAAGTTCCTTTTCTAGGCTTTCAAACTCTCCATTGGTGGAGCCGGCATTGAAGCCTGTGCCGATGATGTTGCTCATTGTCGTATTCCTTTTCAGGCAGGTTCGGATTGGAACTGGGTTTCGCGTCTCAGCTTGAGTGCGAGGTCCGGGCTGTCGGAGGTCAGGTGACCGATGCCCCGTTCGAGCCAGCGCCGGATCAGCGCCTCGTCGTTCAGGGTCCAGACGCAAAGGCGCTCGAGCGGAAGCCTGCCGGTGATGAGCGCCCATTCGGCATCCATCAGCTCGTGATGGACAGCGATGATATCGCCAAGATCGACGACCTTCTCGAGAAAGCGTTCGAGGCCGCCTTGTTTGTCGGCCCATTCCGCATTGACAGACACGAGGCGCGCAATGTCAGGAGCAATGCGCTGGCATTCCTCGAGAACGGAGAGGTCGAAGGAGGTCAGATGGCAGCGCTCGGCCAGACCGAACCGCTCGATTTCCGCGACGACTTTTTCCGCAATGCCCGAATAGGGCTGCTTGGATTCGTCGGACTTGATTTCGACATGCAGCTGCTTGCCTTCAGATCTCGCCAGGACGGCGAGGACGTCGGCCAGCGTCGGCACGGTGTCATCAGAACCGTCGAGATGCGTTTCGCCACGAATCTCCGGCGTCAGCGAGCGGACCGGTCCTGTCCTGTCGGTCGTGCGATCGAGCGTCGCGTCGTGGATGACGACCAGTTCGCAGGCATCGGTCAGGTGCACGTCGAATTCGATCGCATCCACACCCAGATCCAGCACGTTGCGAAAGCCGGTCATGGAGTTTTCAGGCCAGAGATTGCGGGCTCCCCGGTGGCCGGTGATCTTCGTCATTGTCGTCTCCTGAAGTGTGATCAGCGAAGGGTCGGATCGAGCTTGTCGCGCAGCCAGTCACCAACGAGCGAGATGGAAAGCGTCGTCACCATGATGACGAAGGCCGGCGCCAGCATGATCCACGGCGCCCGTGTCAGGTATTCGCGGCCGAAGCCCACCATGTTGCCAAGGCTGGTTTCCGGCGGCTGCACACCGAGGCCCAAAAACGAGAGCCCGCTTTCCATCAGGATGATTTCCGGAAAGGTCAGCGTCATCGAGACGATCAGGGTCGAGGCAACGTTCGGCAGGATGTGGTGAAGATAGACGCGGCCAGGCGTGGCGCCGAGCTGCACAACGGCAGACGCATAGCCTTGCGCACTGGCCGAGATCGCGAGACCGCGGGCGATGCGGGCATAGCGCTCCCAGCCATAAAACCCCATCAAACCAATCAAAAGCGGCATCGACGAACCGAAGAAGGCGAGGACGGCGAGCGACATGATCAGGAACGGCAGGGCAGCCTGGAAATCGGCGAGCACGAGGACAAGATGCTCGACCGCGCCCCGAAACTTTGCTGCGGCAAAGCCAAGCACGGTGCCGAACACGGCGGAGATGATCGTTGCACCAAAGGCGATTGCCAGCGATACGCGGATCGACTGCAGCAGGCGCGACAGGACATCGCGGCCGAGTTCGTCAGTGCCCAGCAGATGCGCGGGATTGCCGGGCAGCGACAGACGGGCGCGCAGATCCATGGCGGTGATGCCATAAGGGCGGATCACGTCTGCGAACACGGCAACCAGCACCATTCCGATCAACCAGACGATGCCGAAGGTAACGGAGAACGGAACCTTGCGGACCTGCTTGATGAAGCGGGTAAAGAGAGACAGGTTGGGCGATTGTGGTCGGGCGATATCGGTAACAGTCATGACCGGCCTCCTCTCTAGTGAGCGCTCTGGGCGCGAAGCCGTGGATCGAGAAAGCCGTAGAGCAGGTCGACGATGAGGTTCGACACGACCATGGTGGCGGCGACCAGGAGCAGGATGCACTGGACGACAGCGAGATCCCGGTTGCTGACAGAGACGACGAGCAGGCGTCCGATGCCGGGCCAGGAGAAGATCGATTCCACCACCACGGCGCCGGCGATCAGCGTGCCGACCATGAACCCGACGATGGTGACGATCGGAACAGCGGCATTCGGCAGCGCATGCTTCCAGACGACATCCTGCCACTTCATCCCCTTGGCAGAAGCCGTGCGGATATAGGGCTGGCCCATCACCTCGATCATCGCACTTCTCGAAAAGCGCGCGAGAATGCCGATACCGCCGATGCTCATCGTCAGCGTCGGCAGGATGCCGTGCTGCCACGTGTCCTGCCCACCGGATGGAAGCAGCCCGAGCGTGATCGAAAAGATCAGCACCAGAAGCAGGCCCATGACGAAGGACGGAATGGTGAAGCCGAAAATGGCAGCCAGAATAACGCCGCGATCGATCGCGCTCTGGCGATGCAGGGCCGCATAGACGCCGGCCGGGATGCCGATCACGACCTTCAGGAACAGCGCCGGGATCGTCAGCTGAAGGGTTGCCGGAATGCGCTCGATCACCAGCTGCATGGCCGAGGCCTTGTCACGCATGGAGACGCCGAAATCGCCGGTGAAGATCGCCCGGATATAGGAGAGGTACTGGATCCACAGCGGCTGATCGAGGCCCCAGGCCTTGCGGAAGGCATCGACGGATTCTTGCGGAACATCGGGACCAAGCATGACCTGGGCCGGATCACCCGACAGCCGCAACACGACGAAGGCAAAGGTGATGACGGCAAGGATGGTGATGAGCGCGCGAAGAAGGCGGATGGAAGCGAAACGAAACATCGGGAATTCCTTTAGGCCGCGACCGACGCCTCGGCGCGGGTCACCATGTGACAGGCCGCGGTTCGGCCGTCGGCAACCGACAGAAGCTGCGGCACGCTGGTACGGCAGATATCGGCGGCCATCGGGCAGCGGGGATGGAAGGCACAGCCGGATGGGCGGTTGGCAGGGTTCGGCGGCTCCCCCTGCAGGATGACGCGGCCCTGAAGCAGCTTGCCCGGCACCGGCACACTGGACACCAGCGCCTTGGTATAGGGATGGAGCGGCGTCTTGAAGATGACGTCCGAGGACGCCTCTTCAACGATGCGACCGAGATACATGACGGCGACGCGGTCGGCGATATTGCGGACCACTTTCAGGTCATGGCTGATGAACACCATGGCGATGTGGTTTTTCTCCTGCAGGTCGCGCAGCATGTTGACCACTTGCGCCTGGATCGACACGTCGAGCGCCGAAACTGGTTCGTCGCAAACCAGAAGCTTCGGCCGCGACGCAAGTGCCCTCGCAATGACGGCGCGCTGACGCTGACCGCCGGAAAGCTCATGCGGATAGCGACCCGCCTGATCGGGTCTCAGACCCACAGCCGACATCAACTCGGCGACGCGCGTTTCTCGATGGGGCTTCGGCACGAGATTGTGGATGGCGAGCGGCTCGCCGATCTGCTCGGAAATCGTCAGACGGCGGTCGAGCGCTGCCAGCGGATCCTGATAGACGAACTGCATTTTTGCGCGCAATGCACGCCATTCCGGCGTTGCGAGCTTCGGCATCGGTTTGCCTTCGAAGAGAGCCTGCCCTTCCTGCGGCGGATCGATGCCGAGCAGCATGCGGCCGAGCGTCGACTTGCCGGATCCGGATTCACCGACGATGCCGAGCGTCTCTCCCGGCATGACTTTCAGATCAATGCCATCGACGGCGCGGACCGGTGTCGACCGTCCGAACATGCCCTGGCGAACCTCGTAGGTTCGGACCAGACCTTTCGCTTCGATCAGAGGGGTTTTGAAGTGCTCGTTCATGACAGCGGCTCCAGAACGCGAGCCTCGACCGGATGCGTGATGCCGATCGGTTGATGGTTACCCACGGGATGGTGACAGGATAGAAGCCGCCCATCGTCCGTTGCCGAAAGAGCCGGCATGCGGGTTCGACAGTCGATTGCGGCATGCGAACAGCGCGGCGAGAAGGCGCAGCCTTCCGGCAGGTCGCGTGGATTGGGAACGGTCCCCGGAATAGGGATCAATCGTTCGCGCGGACCATCCAGACGTGGAATGGCATCGAAGAGACCGCGCGTATAGGGATGGCGCGGGTTGTCGAACAGGGCCTGGATTGTCCCCTGCTCCACGATACGGCCCGCATACATGACGCAGGCGCGCTCGCAGACCTGCGAGACGGCGCCCAGATCATGGCTGATGAAGATCGTCGCCATGCCGGTTTCGGCGCGCAGTGCGATGAGGAGATCAAGGATCTGAGCCTGGATCGTGGCATCGAGAGCTGTTGTCGGCTCGTCCGCCACCAAAAGATCCGGCTCGCCGGCAAGTGCCATGGCGATCATCACGCGCTGACACTGGCCGCCAGAGAATTCGTGGGGAAAGAGATCGATGCGCCGGCGTGCATCCGGAATGCCGACCATGTCGAGCAGCCGCAGCGCTTCGGCTTTTGCCGCCTCCCCGTTAAGGCCGCGATGGATCGCCAGTGCTTCGGTCATCTGACGACCGACGCGCAGAACCGGATTGAGCGAGCTGGACGGATCCTGGAAGATCATTGCGATCCGCTTGCCGCGTACGCCTTCGAGCACGTATCGTGGCTGTGCGAGGATTTCCTGTCCGTCGACGCGGACTGATCCACTGACCGTTGCTTTTCCGGGCAAAAGCCCGAGTGCCGCGAGCCAGGTGACGGACTTGCCGCATCCGGATTCACCCACAAGGCCGATCGCCTCTCCGCGGGCGATATCGAGATCGATACCATGCAGTACCTGAACGCCGTCGAAAGCGACCTTCAGGCCGCGCAGTTCCACAAGGTTTTTCACCATGGAACGCACCTCCATTTTATAAGCAGATGCGCCGGCCGCGATTTTCGCGGCCGGCGTGAGACATCAGAACGATCAGGCGTTCCAGTTGGCTGTACGGAAGTCCATGGCGAAGGCAGGTGCTGCCTTCCACTTCAGAGACTTCTTCATGCCGGTAAAGACGGCGTTCTGGTGCAGGACCTGATAGGCCGGGTCTTCGCGCTCGCAGATTTCCAGCATGCGGGCAAAAGCCTTGTGGCGCTGGGCGCGGTCGGTCGAGGTTTCCATGATGACGGAAAGCTTGTTGACCTCCTCGTTCGTCCAGTCCTTCTTCTGCTGCGCTTCGCCGTTTGGTCCGAACTGGACGACGAGTGGCGTGATCGGATCGTTGATCGAGTTGGAAGCGGACCAGTCGCGCACACCCTTGACGCCAGCCGGATCGTGGATCTGCGCCCAGTTTTCCTTCATCTGGATTTCGACGTTGAGGCCGACCTGCTTCCACATCTCGACCATGATCTGCGCGTTCGCAGTCTGGTTGGTGTAGTAGTTGTTGAGAAGGCGATACGGGATGGCGTCGCCCTTGTAGTTGGCTTCCTTGAGAAGCTTGCGAGCAAGCTCCGGGTTGAATTCCGGAGCAGCCCAGCCTTCGACATACATGTTGGATGTCTTGAAGGAGTCGAACTGAAGTCCGGCCGGAACGACTGTCTGGCCAGCCCACAGTGCTTCCACGATCGCCTGACGGTCGATCGAATGCGTCATCGCGCGACGGACCAGCGGGTTGGCAAGAACCGGGTTCTGCGTGTTGAACGTGGAAATGCGGTGGTTCCAGATGGTCGAGCTCTGCACTTCGAGGCCCGGAGCGGCCTTGATCGCGGAGATCTGATCCGGCGGCAGGTCGCAGGCGAAGTCGTATTCACCGGAGAGCAGGCCGTTGACGCGGGAAGCGACTTCCGGAACCTCGACGAAGCGGATCTGCTGCAGCGGCGGACGGCCACCCCAGTATTCGTCGAAAGCGACGAGCGTCAGCGACACGTCTGGCTTGAATTCGGAGACCATGTAAGGACCGGTCGTGACCGGCTTGCGGGCCCAATCCGTATAGCTCTTGGCTTCGTCCCAGGCGCGGCGGTTGGTGATCTGGCTGCCGAAGGAATAAAGGCGGCCTTCGAGCGTGATGTCAGGCGTTGCATTGTGGAAACGCACGGTGTGCTTGTCGACGACTTCGACACCGGCCAGTGCCGGCCAGAGGCGACGAGCGACACCGGGAACGATCGCCGGCAGTTCCTTGACCGTGGTCGGCTTGTTGTCGGCTTCAAAGACGGTCTTGCCGCCCTTCGGCTCGGTATTACCAAACAGGCGTTCCTTGGAGAAGGAGAACGCAACATCTTCAGCGGTCAGTTCGTCGCCGTTGTGGAATTTCACGCCCTGACGCAGCTTCAGTTCGAGCGTCTTGTCGTCGATGCGCTTCCATTCGGTCGCGAGGCTAGCAACAGGCCCCTGATTGCCCATCCAGTCGCGGCCGATCAAGCCTTCCCAGAGGTTGGGGAAGAACACGCGTTCGCCAACGTTCGACTGTTCGTTCCATACGTCCAACGTGTTGTTGTTGGTGATCTTCTGAACGGCAATCGTCACCGATGGTCGTGTCGACTGGCTAAAGGACATGCGTGGAAGGACAATGGTGCCTGCTGCGGCTGACATCAGCCCCAAGGCGTGGCGACGGTTGATAGAAAGCATTGGATCTCTCCTGTGGGCGAGTGAATGCGTTCACGGAAAACACAATGGTTTCCGCGTCAGATGCCACTCGAAATCGACAAACAAATTTGAGCCGGCTGGCCGCGTGTTTCGGGAGGACCTCAACCGCGCCGCTGACTTGGCGTAGCTCTAGGGGACCAATGTTACGCGGATGTGACGTTTGTCTGTGTGTTCGATTTCCGCTCGTTGACGCGATCTCCAGACGCGCTGGCCTTCAGGAAGGAGAGGTTTCTCTTTGTTTCACAAACTCCGAACGATGGTTCCGCGGACCTCTTTGTCGACGGGGATCGAGCGAAAATTCCCCGATGTCATCATCAGCAAACCCAAGCGGTTTTGGTCGGGCCTTGTTGGGGTGAGGTCGTGCCTGGGTATGTTTCAGGCTTCGATCGACTGCCTCTCATCAGAGCCATCAGCATCGGCGCGGTCGCGAATTCACCCTTCTCTGCCCGGCGTGTCAGGTCTCTCAGATAGCCTCCAGCAGACGTGATATGCTCAGCGCGTTCGAGCATGCAGGCAAGCACTGTTGCGGCGTTCTCAGGCCCCATCACGATTGCTGCGCGTTCATAGACAGCTGGCGTGATGTCGAGAGTGGAACGAACAACATAGGCTGCCGTAATCAGATCCCTCCAGGACGCGATCCCACCTCTTGGCCCATAATCGTTGATCTGGGTGCAGGCTTGCAGGACGAATGGGAGTGGTAGAGCTTTGTGTGTGGTGATCGAGCTCAAACAAGGGCGCTTTTGTCGAGTATCGCGTTGATCGTCAATCTCTTCGATTGCTGTGCCGTTCGCCAAAGTGTGTTCCGGTGCTTGTTCGGTTGAAAGCCCTTTCGACACTGGTTCAGATTCAGGAATGATATTTGTTTTTGAATCCTGTATGTGGCGCTCACTTTGAGATTCATTGGCGCTCATCTCTGGTGATTTCATATTTAATTTCAATTGGTTGACGACGTCTTCACGCAGTACCGAGAGTTTTGTGAGGAGCGGCTCTGCGATATCGAGAGTGAGGACGCGCGGAATTGCCTGTAGGACGCATTGAAGATTTGTCTGTGCCTGCTCCCAGTCACCGGAAATCTTTTCATCCACGGCAAAAGTAATCAGCTTTGCGAGATCTCTTCGGCAAAGAGAAATTCTCTCTTTTGCAGCCTTGAGTTGTTCATGGCTAAGAGCGATCTCCGCTGCCATCGTTTCGATCTCTCGTGCGCGTGCCAGAAGTGGTGCGAGACTGAAGCCGAAGGCATCATCGAGTTTGCCACCTGAACTGCGGCGTGCATAGCGTTTGCCGTTCGGGCTGTCCTTGCGCAGGATTAGTCCGGTTTCCACCAGCACCGAGAGATGGCGCCGAAGTGTTGCCGGTGCCATTCCACGCGCTCGAAGCGACAACTGGGCATTGGACGGGAAGACGATGAGATTGCCATCTTCGCAAAGTTCATCGCCCGGATAGAAGGTCAGGAGCGCGTCGAGCACAGTCAGTGCCCGGTCACTGATCCCGAGGGACGACCGTGATTCGCAGATTGATCGAAACAGTTTCCACTTCGATCGCTTGATTCCGGATGCAATTTCGCTGGCTTTTTGTTGGTTTGCCAACAGTCCATACGACATCGCCCGCCGCCCAAAGGGCGTCGTTACAGTTCCACTCTCCATTTTCTCTCACCTTTTTTCAGGCAAAAGAAAGCCGCTCACCGAAACGGTGCCAAAGACTCTTGACTGTGATTCATGGAAGTGCGATTCTCGATCTTGCTAGAAATCGGAGAGAGGCTTCCACGACCTTGGTCGTTCGGGGGCCTTTTTCTTTTGCTGATCAAACTCCCTTGTTGCGTTTAAATTCTGCGAAAAGCTCTGTGAGCCGTTCGCTGACGAAGTCGTCAAAACCCGGCGCGCTTTTCGCATCGAACACGAATGTCGACCGGTTTCCCGATTTGCGTATGACAACGGGCAGACCCCTCAGCTGTGCTTGAGCCGGCTTGCCACTATCCTCAGGTTTCGCGGACAACTGTGTAAAGGCGAGCTGGAAACGCTCGTCGCTTGTCTTACCCTCTGCCCTGCCCTTCTGAAGCGACGAGAGCAGCCTTGGAATGTTTCCGGCATTGAGCTTTTCCGACAGCTCCGTCCACCGCCTGCGGCCAACCTCAGGTGCCGGACCGACCGCATCGATGATTTCCATCGGAATCGCCCGGACCAGGCTGATCATTTTTGACAAGGCTGCCTTGTCGACGCCAAGCGCTGCCATGATGATATCGCGCGTGAACGAACGATCCTCGAGACGGGTGGCGAACAAGGCGCGTTCGATATGCGAGAGGTTCGTGCGGGCGTTGTTTTCCTGGCCCTGGCTGACGACCAGCTGGTCATCGGTCAGAACGCGGACAACCGCCTTGACCTTGAGGCCCAGCTGTCTGACGGCTGCAAGTCGGCGGTGACCGTAGGCGACCTGGAACCGGCCCGACTGGTCGGGATGAGGCCGCACGAGGATCGGCACCTGCTGTCCATGCTCGCGAACCTGCTCGACCAGCTGGGACAGCGCTTCGCCATCGATCAGCATACGGTCGGAAACAAAGGAACTGTCGATCAGCGATGGATCCAGTTCGACGACGGAAAGCCCTTCCGAAAGCTGCCGCTCGAGATCCTGCGCCCGTTCCATCTTCTGCGTGATGCTGCCAAGCGTTCTCGTGATGCCACCAACGGGGACACCGCTGCGGACGGCCGGTGCCATCCCGGCCAAAGGGCGTGACGATTGAGCAGCCGGGGGTGCGGCCGGTGTCGGCGCTGGTGCTGAACTGTTGTCCGGCGCCGAAGGTTCGAAGATGCCGATCAGGTTTTTACGTGCCATCTCTTAGCGCCTCCCCCACACGGACCGGATCAATTCTTCAATCTCGAGGTTCACGGCATTGAGCGAGTCCATCGCCCGGTCATAGGTGCCGCGGGTGAACTGATTGCGCTCGACCTCATACAGTGTCTGTTTCGTGACGCCGGCATCGGAGATCGCTGTCGACTTCAACATGGCGTTGTGAAGCATACGATTGCCGAAGATGGCGCGCATAAAGCCCGTCATCTGGCTCTGTGGGCCGTCATTGGGTTCAAACCGCGTCACAAGATATCGCATCCAGTCATAGCTTGTCCGCCCCCCTGCCCGCTCGACAACCGACATCAGTTCGCTGGTCATCGAGAGAAACTGCGACATCGACATGACGTCGAGCATCTGCGGGTGAACGGTAATCAAGGTCGATGTCGAGGCGCAAAGCGCCGACATGGTCAGGAAGCCGAGCTGCGGTGGGCAATCGATGACGACGACATCGTAAAGGTCTTCGATATCGGCAAGAACTTCGCCGATGCGGGCAAAGAACATCGTCGCAACCTGTCCCGACGCCATGGCCTTAGGCGTTTCGTGCTCGAACTCCATCAGTTCGAGGTTGCCCGGCAGGATATGCAGGTTCGGTGTGTAGGTGGAGCGGACAATTTCCGAAATAGGGCGCGGATCCTCATAGCGGATCGCACCATAGAGCGTCTCGCCTTCGCCCACATCGAGCTCGGGTTGATGCCCGAACAACGCCGACAGAGACGCCTGCGGATCGAGATCGATCGCGAGCGTCTTGTAGCCACGAAGGGCAAGATATTGAGACAGGTGCGCGGACGTCGTCGTCTTGCCGCTTCCGCCCTTGAAGTTCATGACGGAAATGACCTGCAGCTTTTCGCCAGGACGGCGGGCCGGTACGTATTTCGCCACGCCGTTCTTTTCGTCGAGAACCTGACGAATACGATCCATGTCGGTCGGTAGGTAAACACGCCGGCCGTTCGCCAGCGGCTCGGGCCCGTATCCTTCTGCGGCAACCTGACGGAGATAGCCTTCTCCGATCCCGATGAAGCTCGCGGCTTCGGCTGGCTGGAAGGGCCGGATCGTCTTTTGAGATGTCGGTGCGAAAATTTTCGCTTGATGCATCTGAAGTTGATGCGCAAGCTCCTGGGCATCTGTTGCCAGAGTCGTTGGCAAGTGCTCCTGAGGTTCGTCGACTTTAAAGCTTGGCTGCGGCATCTTTCTCTCCAACTGCGCAATTGGCGAAGTTCTTCGGAAAACTGCGCAGTTGAATATGCCCCGATTCGCACGAGTTGTACAAATGATTCAATGCAAATGAATTTTGCGCCTGTGGAGAGCAAAAGTCGCGCTCGTTGTCCGCGGACAACGAGAAGTGGGGCAGGGGTAAGGTATCAGATTTTGCTGAGTGGATCGCTAGACGTTTGCCATCTTTAACCTGTCTATAAGTGTTTATGGTGCTTGCTTATCATCATACAGATGCTAGCTTGATCCATCACGCCAGAAACTAAACGGTTCCATCTCACGGACGCATCCATCTTGTGTCCGGTAGCGAAACCGAACGTGACGCTAGCTTTCACAACGGCATTGAACTATAACGCTTTCAATGCGTTACGATCTCTCGAAAATAGACTTTGGTGAGTTGTTCGGACCGATCTCCGCAGCGACAGCCGGCGTTGTACGACTCGATGAGCGGATCGCTAGTTCCCCCGTACGGCAAGGCTGGATCGGTCGCGCCCAATTCTCGGACGCCTGCTCGTCCCTGTGGATCGACGGGGAACTTGTCCATATCGAAGACCTTGTTCTTCATGACGCAGGGATGGCAGTTCGAGCCTCCACTCACGAATTGACAGTTGCGCATGACGTACTGCGAACGCGTCGGCGAATTGCGGCGAGCGAACCGGAATGGGCATTGAGCGCCGCTGGTCTTGCTGCGCTGAGGTCCGGTCGTCATGACGAGGCTCAAGACATTGAGATCAAGGCGGCACCGAGAGGTCCCGCAACGATCTCGCGTGTCGATGATTTCGAGGATCCCTTGGCAGCAATCGATGCTGTTCTCGCGCGAAGCCAGGCGTTGCTTGCGGACGCCGTAAGCGTTCGTGCGATGAAGATACCAGGCCGGGACGCTCTCATCTATGACGAGGACTGGGACGAGGACGCTCGTCTGTCGGAATGGCGCGTGGTGCTGGACGAAACGCAGTCCATGCCGCCCCTCCTCAGGGCCGCCGTTGCGTGGGACGCTTGGTCTAACCTGCAGGTGTCGAAGCATGCGCCATGGCTTGGACGTTTGCTGGCGAGCGCAGTGTTGCGCGAAGCCGGGTTAACCGAAACGCAGTTGTCCGCGGTCAACTTCGGTCTCCGGCAGGTGTCGCGGGAGCGCACAATGAGCAGGAACCGCATGGTGAGGCTTCTCGCGTTCACGGAAGCAATTGCGCTCGCGTCCGAGCATGGCATGAAAGAGCACCAGCGGTTGTTGCTCGCCAAGCAGCAACTCGAGCGCCGTCTGGTGGGCCGGCGACAGTCGTCGCGACTTCCCCAGCTGATCGAACTTGTCTTGTCGCGCCCGCTTGTTTCGAGCGGGATGATTGCCGACGCACTGGAGATAACCCCGCAGGGCGCGCTGAAAATTGCTGCCGAGCTCAATCTTCGTGAATTTACCGGGCGAGGGCGCTTTCGAGCCTGGGGAATACTTTGATCTGACGGGTTAACGCGTTGCAAATAAAGACAAAAGCGAACTGAAACGAGTGTTCCCGGCCTTTCTATCGTCCAAACGATCCCTTAATGATGAGGGTATGTCGTGGAGGACATTAAGGGAGGTATCAATGAAGATCACGAAACTCGAAACCGTGCGAGTTGCAGAGCGCGCAAACCTGATCTGGGTTCTGGTTCATACGGATGAAGGTCTGACCGGTCTCGGCGAGACGTTCTTCGGGGCAGAGACGGTCGAAAGCTACATTCACGAATATGTTGCACCGCGGGTGCTCGGCCGCGATCCGCTTGCCATCGATCTTCTCGCACAGGACCTCGTGGGCTATGTCGGGTTCCGATCCTCGGGTGCTGAGGTGCGTGGCAACTCGGCTTTCGACATCGCGTTGTGGGATCTGTTCGGCAAGGTCACGGGCCAGCCGATCGCGCAGTTGTTGGGCGGCTTCAGCCGCAAGGAAATCCGCACCTACAATACCTGCGCCGGCACCGAGTATATCAAGAAATCCACTGGCCAGACCACGGGCAACTATGGCCTGTCGACCGGCTCGGACTACGACGATCTCAACGGGTTTCTCAACCGGGCGGACGAATTGGCACATTCGCTGCTGGAGGAGGGGATCACGGCGATGAAGATCTGGCCCTTCGATGCCGCCGCCGAAAAGACGAGGGGACAGTATATTTCACCTTCCGATCTCAACGCAGCGCTTCAGCCATTCGAAAAGATCCGCAACGCTGTCGGCGACAAGATCGACATCATGGTGGAGTTTCACTCCATGTGGCAGCTCCTGCCAGCGATGCAGATTGCCAAGGCGCTGACGCCCTACAGCACGTTCTGGCATGAAGACCCGATCAAGATGGATAGCCTGTCGAGCCTGCGTCGTTATGCCGACGTATCGCCCGCACCAATCTCAGCATCTGAGACCTTGGCAACGCGCTGGGGTTTCCGGGATTATCTCGAAACGGGCGTCGCCGGCATCGTCATGCTGGACATCTCCTGGTGCGGCGGGCTGTCGGAAGCACGCAAGATCGCATCGATGGCGGAGGCTTGGCATTTGCCGATCGCTCCGCACGATTGCACCGGTCCGGTTGTCCTCGGCGCATCGACGCACCTGTCGCTTAACGCACCCAATGCGCTGGTGCAGGAAAGTGTGCGCGCCTTCTACAAGACGTGGTACCGCGATCTCGTCACCGCACTGCCTGGGGTGAAGAACGGCATGATCACGGTTCCGCCTGGTCCTGGCCTCGGAATGGACCTCAATCCAGACCTGGACAAGGTCTTCACCGTAACACGGCGTTTCTCAAACCTCGCAGACATGTAGGGCATCGCGGCATGATCGCATCCATCTCCAAGCAAATCGTCTCGGCGCGCATGGCCGGGCCCCTCATCATGCTGCTCGGCATGGTCATGTTTGCGCTTAACGACGCCATGGGGAAGTGGCTCGTTTCGAGCTACGGCCTTGGACAGGTCGTGCTTCTGCGCAGCCTCGCCGCGCTTGTCATCCTGCTGCCTTTCCTGTTCTTTCAAGGATTCGGCTCGCTGCTGAAGGTCGAACGACCCGGCATGCAGGCGCTTCGGGTGTTCTGCTCCACCGCCGAGGTTTTCTGCTTCTACTATGCCGTGATGTATCTTCCGCTCGCAGACGTCATGACCTACTGGCTCGCAGCACCGATCTATGTCGCCGCGGCCTCGCCACTGCTACTGGGTGAACAAGTCGGCTGGCGTCGGTGGACTGCAATCGGCATCGGCTTTATCGGTGTCGTCATCACGCTCGAACCGTCGAGCGCGATGATCAGTCCGCCAGCGATCGTATCCATCTTCGGCAGTGCCGCCTTCGCGTTCATGATGATTTCAGGTCGTTTCCTGAGGGCCACCCCAGACCGGACGCTGGTCTTTTTCCAGATCGTCGGTGCGGCACTTGCAGGCCTTGCTTTCGCGCCTTTCGACTGGTCGACGATCGCTTCTACCCGCGATTTTGGCCTGCTTGCATTGCTCGGTATAGTAGCAATGACCGCTCATGTTCTCGTTAACAGAGCATTGAAGATCTCGGATGCGGCAACGGTCGCTCCCCTACAGTACACGCTTTTGCTCTGGGCGGTTCTGTTCGGCTGGCTGTTCTTTGGCGATATGCCGAGATTCGGAATGCTGATCGGTGCAGCACTGATCGTCGGTTCCGGCGTCTTCATCTTCCTGCGTGAGCAGACGCTGAAGAAGCGCCAAAAGGTGCAGCCGATCGCGCTCGAATAGCCATGAAAAAAGCCCGCGACGGTAACGTCGCGGGCTCGTCTGCCGAAGGCTGATGCTTACTTACGGACTTCCTTAAGTTCCGCCAGGATGCCATCAACCACATCGGCACCAATCTGGTCCTTGTGCTTTTCATAGACAGCAAGCGACTTTTCACGAATGCGAGCCTGCTCCTCAGGCGACAGCGTGTTCACCTCCAGGCCGGCGGCCTTGATCTTTTCCAGCGACTTCTTGTTGAGATCGCCGATCACCTGGCGCTCCACATCGCGACCGACCACTGCGCATTCACGCAGTGCAGTCTGTTCTTCCGGCGAATAGGTGTTGAAGATCGCCTTGGAGAAGAGGAAGAGGAACGGCGTATATGCGTGGTTGGTCTCGGTGACGTATTTCTGCACTTCGAAGAACTTCGAGGTGTCGATCGTCACATAGGGGTTTTCCTGCGCGTCGATCGCGTTGGTTTCCAGAGCCGAATAGACTTCGCCGAAGGCCATCGGGGTCGCGTTTGCACCAAGGTTCTGGAAGGTGTCGAGGAAGATGTTGTTCTGCATGACGCGAACCTTCATCCCCGAGAAATCTTCCCACTTGGTGACGGCGCGCTTGGAGTTCGACAGGTTGCGGAATCCGTTTTCCCAATAGGCAAGATTGACCAGACCGGCGCCATCGAGCTTCTTGTTCATCTCGTCGCCAAATTTGCCGTCGAGCACCTTGTAGGCCTCAGGGGCATCGCGGAACAGGAACGGCAGGTCGAAAACGCCGAGTGCCGGAATGATGCCGACGAGCGGAGATGAGGATGTGACGACGGCTTCCTGAACGCCCGAGCGCAGGGCCTGGGTTGCCTGAAGGTCGCCGCCGAGAGCGCCGCCCCAGAAAGCGGTCAGCTTCAGCTTGCCGCCGGACTTCTGGTCCAGGCATTCCTGCATGGCCTTGATTCCGTTACCGACCGGATGGTCGGCATTGATGCCGTTAGAAACGCGAATGTTGCGGCTCTTGAATTCGGCGAAGGCCGGTGCTGCTGTGGAGCAGGCAAGCGCGATCGCTGTAGTGGCAAGAAGCAGTCTCTTCATAGTAGTCCTCCCAGTTGGACGTTGATGTGAACAGGTTGAATGGCAGGCCGTCAATGCAACCAACGTGCGGGCACGATCACAAGATCGGGAAACAGCACGAGCAGGAAAAGCACGAGCGACTGCGCCAGAAGGAACGGCCACACGCCGGCCGTAACCTTGCCAAGCGGTATTCTCCCGACACCGCTGACAACGTTAAGCACAACACCGACCGGCGGCGTAATGAGGCCGATCGAGTTGTTGATGATAAAGAGCACGCCGAAATAGACCGGATCGATTCCTGCCTGCTTGATGATCGGCATGAGAACCGGCGTCAGGATCAGGATGGTCGGGGTCAGATCGAGTGCCGTACCGACAACCAGAACCAGGATCATGATGACGAACATCAACAGCGTGGGGCGATCGATCAGCGGTTCGATATAGCCGGCGATTTCTGCCGGAATATTCGCAGCCGTGATGAGCCATGCCGATACGAGTGCCGCGCAGACGAGGAACATGATGACCGAAGTCGTCTTGGCGGCCTGCAGAATGACGTGCGGAAGGTCTCTCGGCTTCAGTTCCTTGTAGATTACCATGCCGACGAACATCGCATAGACGGCGGCAACGACGGCAGCTTCGGTCGGCGTCACGATGCCGATCTTGATGCCGCCGAGGATGATCACAGGCATGCCGAGCGCCCAGGCAGCGCGTCCGGTTGCGTGCAGGCGTTCCTTGTAGGTAGTCTTCGGAAGCGCCTGGACGTTATCTTTGCGCACCACGATCAGCCAGGTAATGATCAGTGAGACGGCCATCAGGATGCCGGGAAAAATGCCAGCCATGAAGAGCTGGGTGATCGACACGTTCGCGGCAACGCCGAATACGATAAACGCCATCGACGGCGGAATGACCGGGGCGATGATGCCGCCGGCAGCGATCAGACCACCGGAGCGGGGAATATTATAGCCTGCCTTGGCCATCATCGGGATGAGGATGGCGGCAAGGGCCGCCGTATCGGCAGCGGCCGAACCCGAAATGCTGGCCATGATGAGCGCTGCAAAAATCGCGACGATCCCGAGACCACCTCTGATGTGACCGACGCAGGCGATCGCGAAATCGATGATACGCTTCGACAAACCGCCGGAATTCATCAATTCGCCGGCGAGAATGAAGAAGGGGATGGCGAGCAGGGTGAATGTATCAGCGCCCGCGATCATGTTCTGCGCGATGATCTGGCTGTTGAACATGTCCATGTGCCACATGAGCACGACGCCGCAGAAAATCAGCGAGAAGGCCACGGGTACGCCAACGGCCATCGCCCCAAGCAGCGATCCAACAAAGACGAAAAGAGTCATTTAGGTCCGCTCCGCCAGTTGTTCGATCGTCATGTTTTCACCCGTGAAGGCTGCGATTTCCGCGTCGGTGACACGACCGGTGATCAGGCGAAACAGCCGTTCAAGCGCGATCAGCACGCATCCTCCACCGGTGAAGAAGCCGATGCCGTAGACCCACGCCATGGAAAGCCCGGTCACAGGTGCGACCATGCTGGCGTTGATCGGCAACTGGACCCATGTGCCCCAGAAGAAAATTGCCGAACACAGGATGATCAGCAGGTTCGAAATGATCATGCAGGCGATACGGCCCGAGCGACCGAGCATGGCGACCAGCGACTCCACACCAAGGTGGGAATGTTCGCGAAACGCAACGACAGCACCGATAAAGGTCAGCCAGACGAAGAAGTAGCGCGACAGCTCTTCCGATATGTTGAGGCCGGAGTTGAAACCGTAGCGCAGCACCACGTTGAGGAACACCATGATTGCCATGCCTGCCAAAAGCAGGATCAGCAGCAGTTCCAGAAAGCGATAAAAGAGATCGTTTATTCGTTGCATCGGGTTCCTCCTCCCATCAACCGCGGCGGCTACAAGAGCTTGCGCTTCGCGAGGTTCTTCATCAAAGCCGTCAGCCCGAAGTCCCAGGGCGGGCAGGCTTCACTGTTTTCCACCCAATTCACCAGTCGCCCAAGCCTTGGCGACGAAATCTCGACGCGGTCGCCGATCTCGTGCGTAAAGCCCAGACCCTTGCCGCGCCGATCCTTGACCGGTGCAAACATGGTGCCGAGAAACAACACGGCGCCATCAGGGTATTGATGGTTGCGGTTGAGAAGCTGCGAAACGAGATCTTCTGGCGTGCGGCTAATTGCCTGCATCGGGCTGACGCCCGTCATCTCGAAACCTTCAGGGCCCTCGACGACAAGCGAGATCTCCGATTTCTTGACGTCTTCGAGCGAAAATTCGCCGTCGAACAGTCGGATGAAGGGACCGAGAGAACAGGATGCGTTGTTGTCCTTTGCCTTGCTGAGAAGCAGGGCGGACCGTCCTTCGAAATCGCGAAGATTTACGTCATTGCCAAGCGTCGCACCGACAATCGCACCCGTGGATGTGACAGCAAGCACCACTTCCGGTTCGGGATTGTTCCAATCCGACTTCGGGTGAATGCCGACCAGCGACCCGCAGCCGACGGCCGACATGGGTTGAGCCTTAGTGAAGATTTCCGCATCCGGACCGATCCCGACTTCGAGATACTGCGACCAGAGCCCCATATCCTGCAACAGCGCTTTCACGCTTGCCGCCTTTTCTGAGCCGGCTACAAGTCCCTTCAGGCTGTCGCCCAGAACCGGCGCCAGGCGGCCGCGGATCTCCTGGGCCCGAAGCGGATCGCCCTTGGCCTGTTCCTCGATGACCCGTTCCAGCATGCTGTCTGCGAAAGTTACGCCTGCGGCTTTGATCGCCTGCAGGTCAACAGGCGCCAGCAGCGTTCCGGCAGTGCCGTCTAGGAAGTCATTGAGAGAGCCGAGATCCGTCCAATCGGTAGCGGCCGTCAGGCGCTCCACCAGGCCGTCGATCTCAAGCAGTGCTGACAGCGTCGCAGCGAGCGACGAAAGATCCAGAAGCCTGCCATTCCGGTAAAGGACAGGGCAGGGGCCGTCCGCAGCCTTCGACCAGACACGACCAACCAGAGTGGCGGTCTCGGAATCCTGCGGCAAAATCAGTTCGGGCGTCAGCCCGCCATGTATAGTCATTATGATCCTCCAAGCGGCCGATCGATCAGGCCTCCACCCGTCAATCTGTTGTCCGATGTCTGACAACGTCGCTTCAGCTTTCTACTGAGTGTTTTTCTTCGTGTCCAGTACTGCAACCCTGTCAATTCTGGGGATCATCTATACAATATACGCGGGCAAAGAACGCCGACGCACGCTGTCGTTCCGGTGCGCCCCAATGAAGTCGATGCAAGCTGACCAGGCGACGGATGAAGGATCATCCTACCTCGAGCGGTGACGGACGATCCAAAAGGATCCCAGTAAAACCTGCGGCTGTTTGCGCACTGGCGCGGATCTGGAGCGGGGCAACGGCGTCGGTAAACTTCATTTGAAATCGCTCGGCGCTTGCTAGGACGGAGGTTCAGCCTAAGTGTTGCGCATGGGCAATTTAAAAGAAGGCGTTCTCAACGCGATGGCTGCCGACCAAAGTGCAACGGGCTGGCAGTCGGATCCCGATCGAAGTCCCGACTTCCAGTATTCCGGACTTCCCGTCCGGTGGCGCCGTCGTATCGTTCTGGCGCTCAACCTCGCAACGATCGCGGGGCTTGGGTATGTCGTCTACCGACTTCTTTCCCCAGGTGGCATTGATGGTGCGGAAGCCGTCATGCTGATCGGGTTCATGCTGGCAACGCCGTGGACGGTGCTTGGGTTCTGGAACGCCGTGATCGGGATCGTCCTCCAGCACGGCCCCGGCGACCCCTCCAACAGCATCTACCCCTTCTATCCGCAGGGTCAGGGAAGCCAGCCGATCGCTTTGTCGTCGCGGACAGCGCTGACGATATTCCTGCGCAACGAAGATCCGCGGCCCGTCTTTGCCCGGATAGAGGCGATGCAGAAGAGCCTTAAGGCGACCGGCCTTCAACGCCACTTTCGGTTCTTCGTCCTCAGCGACACGTCCGAGCCCGACATCATCCAGTTGGAAGAAGCGGGCTTCGATCTCGTTGCCGCTCATGTCGTGGTGGATGGCGGTAACCGGCCGGTCTATCGTCGTCGTGCTGACAATGCCGGTTACAAGGCGGGCAATATTCAGGACTTCCTGAAGGAACACGGAAGCCGCTACGACTTTTTCCTGCCGCTGGATTCCGACAGCGTCATGTCCGGCGACGTGATGATACGGCTGGTGGCTGCCATGGAGGCACGACCTGAGCTCGGGATTCTGCAGACCCTGGTCGTCGGAGTGCCCGCCGAAAGCGGCTTTGCCCGGATGTTCCAGTTCGGCATGCGTCACGGAATGCGGTCTTTCACGCTCGGCTCCGCATGGTGGAGCGCTGATTGCGGGCCTTACTGGGGGCACAACGCACTGATCCGCGCCGCGGCATTTGAGGCCCACTGCAATCTGCCCGTTCTCCCGGGATCGCCGCCATTGGGCGGCCATGTGCTGAGCCACGACCAGCTGGAAGCGACCTATATGCGTCGGGGCGGCTACGAAGTTCGTGTGCTGCCGATCGAGACACAGAGCTTCGAAGCCAACCCACCGACATTGCTGGAGTTTGCCAAGCGAGATCTGCGATGGTGCCAAGGCAACATGCAGTATTGGCGTTTCCTTTTTGAGCCGGGCCTCAAGCCGCTCAGCAGGTTTCAGCTTTTTCAGGCCGTCCTGATGTATGTGGCACCGCCGGCCTGGATCGTCGCGACGTTTGCCGCCGCATGGAAGGGTGTGACCGGCGGCTTTGATGCGACCTATATCGAACTCGGCTTCTGGTCGTTCATCACCATCTTTCTTCTGTCGGTCACCCCCAAGATCGCCGGCGTCGTCGATGTGCTGCTTACCCCCGGCGCGATCCGCTCCTATGGCGGACCATTGCGCTTCGGTCTGTCGGCGGTGATCGAACTCCTGGCCTCGATGATCATGGCGCCCATCGTTGCCGTCTATGTCTCGGTGTTCCTGATCGGTCTTCTGTTCGGACGTTCGGTCACCTGGAGCGGTCAGAACCGCGACCGGCTCGGCGTTACGCTTTACACAGCCATCAAGGCGATGGGCCTTCAGACATTGATCGGCGTTGTCCTTGCTACGATCATCACGGGCCTGATCGGTGGGTACGCGATCTTCTGGGCTCTGCCTGTGGTCGCCGGTCTCTGTCTGGCGATCCCGTTCACGGTCTTCACGGCCTCGCAGCGGTTCGGTTACTGGACGACCCGCCTCGGACTGTTCGCAATTCCCGAGGAAGGCTGTCTTCCGCGGGTCCTCACCCGCCTCGTTCCGCATGAAGCCCGTCTCTGGCGTCGTCCGTCCGTCAAAGTTGAAGGCAAGTTTCCCAAGCCGGCACGCGATGGTCAGGCATGACGATAGCGCAAGCATTGTGGCTGGTGCGAGAAAACCAGCCTGAAGTGCGAGAGACGCCGCTTGGTCCGCTCGGGCACGGCGATGTCCTGGTGGAAAGCCTGTTCGGCGCCATCAGCCGCGGTACGGAGTCCCTGGTGGCAGCCGGCTCGGTCCCCGAAAGCGAATACGACAGCATGCGGGCGCCGTTGCAGGATGGAGAATTCCCGTTTCCGATCAAGTACGGCTACGCGGTGGTCGGAACCGCAAAGGACGGCCCGGAAGCGCTTGTCGACCGGACAGTATTCTGCCTCTATCCGCATCAGGATGCCTTCCACGCCCCCGCTGAGATGGTCGTGCCGGTTCCAGCAGGCGTGCCCGCCTCGCGCGCCGTCCTTGCAGCCAATATGGAGACGGCCCTCAACGGCGTTTGGGATGCCGGCATTCTTCCAGGCGACAAGGTCGCGGTCGTCGGTGCAGGGCTCGTCGGGCTTCTGATTGCCTATCTCGCCGCAAGGATCCCCGGCACCGAAGTCACCGTCGTGGACGTCAATGGCGATCGCCGCGGTCTTGCCGAAGATTTCGGATGCCGGTTTGCATCACCCGAACAGGCGAACGACCGTGCCGGCGGATGCGATGTGGTGATCCACACGTCGGCCACGGCCGCAGGTCTTGCCACATCCATTGCGCTCGCCGGCTTCGAGGCGCGGATCGTCGAGATGTCGTGGTATGGCGAAGGCAGCGTGAAGATTCCGCTGGGCGGTCGTTTCCACAGTCAACGCCTGTCGATCGTCGCTTCGCAGGTCGGCAACGTACCGGTTCAAAGGCGCGCAAGGTGGCCGCTGTCGCGACGTCTGGCCGCGGCACTTGCATTGCTTGCGGATGACCGCCTCGACAAACTCTTCTCCGGCGAGACGGACTTTCCCGACCTTGCCCAAGACTATTGCCAAATTCTCGCCGATCCCGGCACCCTTTGCCACCGTATCCGATACCGTTAGTCTGAAAGGACATTCCCCGCATGTTTGCAGTTGAAGTTCGCGACCACATGATGATTGCCCATAGCTTGCCACGGGAGGTATTCGGCCCGGCCCAGGCGATGCATGGCGCGACCTTTATTGTCGATGCCGCCTTCATGACCGAAGATCTCGACGAAAACGGGCTCGGCGTCGATATCGGCCTTGCAACGACGGTGCTGAAAGCAATCGTTGCGCCGCTCAACTACCAGAACCTCGACGAACTCGAAATCTTTCGCGGCAAGGTCACCACGACGGAGGTGCTCGCCAAGCACGTCTTCGATCAGCTGAAAGCCGGTATCGCTGCCGGCGATCTTGGTCCGGGTGGCGTGCGCATCCGCCGCCTCAAGGTAACCCTGCATGAAAGCCATGTGGCGCGTGCCTGGTACGAGGCGGCGATTTGAACGCCGCATCAAGGGAGCGACGGCTGGTATTCGCCATCCCCGGCGATATCGACACCCGCAGCGGCGGGTATGGCTATGACCGGCGGATGATCGAGGAGCTCAGGGCAATCGGCTGGACAGTCGAGCACCTGCAGCTTCCCGGCGGCTTTCCGGAACCGAGCGAAAGCGAGCTTGCCGAAACAGCCGAAAAACTCGCAGCCCTCGCCGACGATAGTCTCGTTCTGATCGATGGCCTTGCATTTGGGGCAATGCCGGCAATTGCCATGGAGGAGGCGACCCGCCTCCGCATGATTGCGCTCGTCCATCATCCGTTGGCACTCGAAAGCGGCATTCCGGCCGGCGTTGCCGAGCGGTTGCGAAAAAGCGAGATGACAGCGCTAGGTGCAGCTAAAGGTGTCGTCGTCACAAGCCCCAGCACGGCGCGAACTCTGGTATCGCAATTCCGCGTGGCGCCGGATCTCGTGCGTGTCGCCGTGCCTGGAACGGAGCAGGCAAAGCCTGCATCGGGCAGCACCGGCGGGGACGGGGTGATGATCCTGTCGGTCGGATCGCTGACGCAGCGCAAGGATCATGCGGCGCTGATTTCAGCGCTCGAGCGCATCTCCGATCGCCCATGGCAGTGCCGGATCGCAGGCAGCGATGACATGGATCGCCAATGCGCCGCCGCTCTGCGACGACAGATCGAGGCGTGCGGGCTCAGTGATCGCGTCACGTTGACGGGCGCGCTTGATGATGTGGCAGTCGAGTATGATCGGGCGGATATCTTTGCTCTCGCCAGCCGCTACGAAGGCTACGGCATGGCCTTTGCGGAAGCCATGGTGCGCGGCCTGCCGATCGTCGGCTGTCGCGGCGGGGCGATACCGGATCTGGTGACTGACGAGGCCGGGATCCTCGTGGAACCGGGCGACATCGCCGGGCTCGCCGAAGCTCTGGCGCTGCTGATCGACCAGCCGGAGACGCGACAAGCTTATTCTGCGGGCGCGCTTGCCGTTGGCCAGCAGCTGCCCGATTGGCCGGCAACGGCAAAGGTCCTTTCCGATTTTCTGGAGGAGATGCGATGAGTGGCTTCGACACAGTCTGGCTCGATCTGCGCGAGCCCGCGGACAATGCTGCGCGTGAACCCGACCTCCGGCGGTCTGCCATCGAAAGTGTGACCGCAGACGGGAACGGCGCGACGGTCGTCGATCTCGGCTGCGGAACCGGCTCCACTGTCCGCGCACTTGCGCCCCAGAGCTCGTCCTGGCACTGGCGGCTTGTCGACAACGATCCGCAACTGCTCGAAGAAGCGGCAAACAGGCTCGGTATGCCCGACCAGGTGAAATGCCTGCAGGCCGACCTTAGCCGTTTGGCGCCTGAGCCCTTCACGGATGCGAGTCTGGTGACAGCGTCGGCGCTTTTCGACCTCGTCTCAGCCGAATTTCTGGAGCGTCTTCTGCATCTCCTCGCGAAGCGTGACATCGGTCTCTATACGGCGCTCAACTACGATGGCGTCTGCAGCTGGGAAATCGCGCACGAAGCGGATGGCTTGGTTGTCGAAGCGTTCAACGCCCACCAACGCCGCGACAAGGGCTTTGGACCGGCGCTTGGTCCAACGGCGGAACCGGTCTTGTCCCGGTTGGCAGAGCAGGCGGGCTTCAAGGTTCTCACCGGTCAGAGCCCCTGGCGCCTCGGCGGCGATCAAGCCGAATTGCAGCGGCAGTTCATTTCAGGCTTGGCAAACGCTGCGGCTGAAACAGACCGGTTGGACGAAAGCGTTCTGGAAGACTGGCGACGGATGCGCCTCGAGATGGCATCGCGTTCGGCCTGCGAAGTCGGGCACTGGGATATGCTTCTCCTCCGCTGATTGGTTGCCACCCCGATCATCCCGCTGTCGGGGTGGAAAGAAGCCAGAGGCCGAAGACGGTATAGCCTACCATCGCAAGGGCCAGAAAAGCCTGACTGATGGTGGCGCTTGCCGGTTTCACGAAGTGCTTGAGCGCAATCATGTGGGCGATCAGAATGCCGATGCAGTGCCCGGCCACGATGATCGCGGTCTGTGCGATCCAGAGCTTTTCGACACTGCTGATGTCGATCAGCATCGATGCCGTGACGTGCCGATCGGCGGTTCCGAACAGATCCCAGCCAAGCGCAAAGGGATCCGAGATCGCAGAGTATAGATATTGCCCGTTGATCAGAAGCAGGGTGAGATAGTGGGCTGCATGGAAGGCAACCGCTATCGGAACAATCGAATAGACGAGATGCATGATGAGCCCGCGATCGGTGACTGAACGCACCTCTCCGGCAAGCCTGGCTCCTGATATGACGGCCGCGAAATAGATCATTGCGAGCAACGCCGGAGCTGCGATCAAGCCCAGCGTATTCGGCAGCACCACAGCACTGCGGCCGGGAAATTCGAGCGGGTTGACGCCGATCGTCGAAAGCCAGGTGAAGGTTTCGGCAAAGCCATCGAAGGACGCGGTTCCGAGCGTCAGCAGCAGGAAGAGGGCGGCGCTGATCGGCGGCGGCTCTGCCGCGACGCAGTTTTGCCCAGGCCAGCGGAATTGGACACTCGCCCATATTCCGGACTTCGGCGGCGTGATCTCGAAGGGCGCGATCATCCCGATCATGCGGAAATACACGGAGAAGGGTTCGCCCCGCTCTGTCCAGTCCC
The DNA here is from genome assembly GCF_977018685.1 of Velazquezella soli. Lineage (NCBI taxonomy): Bacteria > Pseudomonadati > Pseudomonadota > Alphaproteobacteria > Hyphomicrobiales > Rhizobiaceae > Velazquezella > Velazquezella soli. The sequence continues at coordinate 773,259 of NZ_CDRNXF010000005.1, read as the reverse complement.
GCTCTCCGAACACCAGCATCGCGAGGAAATTGAAGAGCCAGTAGACCGACACGGCGATGGCCAGACGGGGAGGGTCCTCCGGCGCAAGCGAGACGAGCTCATACCAGGCAAACATCGGAAACAGCAGGATAGCCGGGAGGTAGCCGACGGCCTCCGGCAGCTTCAGCAGGCGAGCTTCACCAAGCCTACCGCCCGTCGCTCGCTGCAGGATACGGAGAGGTCCCATCCAGGGGTTGAGCCATGGCCACAGGTTCCCGACCAACGCCTGCAGCAAGGTCAAGGCCACCCAGAACAGCGTCCAGACGACAAGCGGCAACGGATTTTCGAGCGGATCGGCGGTCGAATAGCGGCCGGCAACGATCAGTACCAGCAGAAGCAGGAAGCTCAGCGTGCTGACCATCGCAATCGGTGGCACCGCCCGGCGATCGAGCGTGATGGAGGCAGTACCGGCATGTGTGAACCAGCGCGACGGAACCAGCAGCAATGCGACGAAGGTAACTGCGACGACGATCGCGCCGCCTGTCAGGTAATATTCGGTCGGCAGCAGCATCACCAGCCCGCGTTCCGTCCCGTGCGCGCTGGCCGTGCAGGGCATGAGCGTCCACAAGAGAGCTGCCGTCGCCGATGGACAGGCCGGCAACCGGTGTTTTCGGGGAAATGACGGCAACGGGTTCATCCTGCGTCTGGTGGCGTGATCGGCTGAAACATCATGCCGGGATGGAGAAGCGTATCCCATACCACGACATCTTCGCTCAGACTGGGCCTCGTGCCGCTCCTGTCAGGTCTCCTGATCAGCGGAATTCTTTGCTATAGGACATGGTAGGGCTCTTATTGTCGGTGGCACCTGGTAGACCATCGACTATCGCATCAGCATGATGGGCGTCAGTACCGTTGAGAGGAAAATTTCGAATGACCGACAAGACTTCAGCACCGAAATCCTCGGTGACCCGCCGGACGACCCTTCTTGGAATGGGCGCGGCAACGGGTGCGGGCATTCTTTCTTCCGTCTCGCCGGGCTTCGTCCGATACTCGCACGCCCAGACCTCCGCCCCGATCAAGCTCGGCTTTGAATGCCACCGCACCGGTATCGGCGCATCCTATGGTCGCTGGTACGAGCGCGTCGCACGCGCTGCCGTCAAGATCATCAACGAGGAGGGCGGCATCAACGGCCGTCCGGTAAAACTGATCGTTGAAGACGATGGCACGGATCCGAAACGAGGCGCCGAAGTCGTCGAGAAGTTCGCGACCCAGCATAAGGTCGATGCTGTGTTCGGGACGCTGTTTTCACACGTTGTCGTCGCCGCCGCGCCGCGGGCGGGCGAATTGAAGATGCCTTATCTCGTGGTGTCGGAAGGCACCCACGTGTCCTCAGGCAGCCTCAACCGCTATTGCTTCCAGCCCGGCATTACCGATGTTCGCAGCCAGGTCACTTCAGTGGCACCCTGGATCACAAAAAACCTCGGCAAGAAGGTCACGATGATCTTCCCGGACTACGCCTTCGGCTATGACCACCGCGATAATCTTCCGCCCGCCATCAAGGCGCAGGGTGGTGAGGTCGTCGAGATGATCGCCGTTCCCCCGACGGAAACATCGTTCACGCGCTACCTGCCGCGAATTCCCGCAGACACCGACGTGCTCTACCACATCATGGTCGGTCCGGCGGTTCTCACCTTCGTCACCGAGCTCGGTCAGTTCTACGGCTCGCAGCGACCCCAGATCTTCGGCTTCATCGATAGCGTCGAGGCCGTCGATCTCTCGACGCCGCAACTGGGCTTCCTCGATGGGACCTACTTCTGGGAGGGCATGCCCCGTTATGCCCAGAAGGACCAGAGCGAATGGGACAAGTTTTATCGCACGGCCGTGGGCGTCAACCAGAATGGCGCAAGCACCGCCGATCCGAAGGACATCGCCACCTACGCCCATATGTACGGGGTCTGGGAAACCCTGTTCACCATCAAGCAGGCGATGCAGACGGCCGGATACAACGGCCCGCAGGACAAGGCCAAGTTCATCGAAGCCTTGGAAGCGATCGAGACATTCGAGGAAGGCCGAGACCATCCGCAGGGCAACAAGATTTTCAACGGCAAGAACCATCAGGTTTACGGCCATCAGAACATCTCCAAGGTCGAAGGCGGCCGGATGGATGTCGTGCACCGGACATCGATCGAAGACGGGATGTACGAGGTGACCGCCGACTACACGAAAATGTCGCTCTGACTGCTGCTTTTGGAAGGGATCGGCTGACCGGTCCCTTCGCTCTTCACCCCGCGTCGTTTTTCCTGTCTAACCGCAGCAAATCAGGCGAGGGGACAGTCGTGTCCGTGCATAGGAGCTAGGGTTTGGCGTTCGGTCCGTTTCTGCTGCTGGCGACATTGGAAGGACTGCTGCAGGCCGCGGTCCTCACATTGACCGCACTCGGCCTGTCTCTGGTGTTCGGCGTCATGCGCGTCGTCAATGTCGCCCATGGCGAATTCTATATGCTCGGCGCTGTTGTCGCTTGGTGGGTGGCGTCGATGTTCTCGCTGCATCCGGCAGTCGGTTTCTTCGCAGCGCTCGTCATCAGCCCGCTGATTGTCGGCGCGATCGCATTCGCCAGCGAGCGGCTGATCCTGAAGCGACTGAACTACGATCCGGAATCGACCATCGTTGCCACGATCGGCATGCTCTACATCATCCAGCAGACGGTCCTTCTGACCTATGGTCCGGATGCGCGGCCGGTGTCCGCTCCGTTCTATTACCGCATCCAGCTGCCGTGGTTCGGCTATTCCGGTTACAACCTGTTCGTCATCGCAGCGGCGATCGTGTTGCTGCTGGCGGTCTGGTTCGTGCTCAGCCGTACACGGCTCGGGCTCATCATGCGTGCCACGCAGCTCGACCGCGAGATGGCGCAGGCCTTCGGGATACCGATCGAACGCGTTTATGCCTTCGTTTTTGCCGCCGGGGCCATGCTGGCGGCGATTGCTGCGGTGCTGATCGTGCCGATCCGTCAGGCCCATTACCTGATGGGGCTCGATCCGCTGCTTCTCTCCTTCATCGTCGTCATCCTTGGCGGCCTTGGCAGTCTGCGAGGCACCGTTATCGCCGCGCTGCTGATAGGATTGAGCGACGGCATCATTTCGGTGTTCTTCTCACCGACGCTTGCGAAGATCATCTCGACCCTGCTTGTCACCCTTGTTCTGGTGTTCAAGCCGGAAGGTCTGTTCGGGGCGAAGGCGCGATGAGAAGCGAAAACACCATCCGCGTCATCGCGCTTCACGTGGGCGTGCTGGCAGCTCTCTTTCTTGTCCAGTTCGTGCTGCCCGATTATCACCACCTCGCCCTGACCCGCGTCATGCTGTTGGCGATCTATGCCATGGGCTACAACATGCTGTTCGGCTATACGGGCCTGCTGAGCCTCGGACATGCGATGTTCTTTGCCGCCGGTCTCTACGGCGCCGGCATGACGGCCTATTACACCGATCTCGGCGTGCCACTCGCGTTTCTCATCGGAATTGTCTGTGGTGCCGCCCTGTCGCTCGTCATCGGCGTGATTGCTCTGCGAACGACCGGCGTCGCCTTCATGATTGTCACCATGATGTTCGGCCAGGTTGCCTATCTCACGATCACCTACTTCACCGACTATACCCGCGGCGAAGAAGGCCTGACGATGCCGACCTCTGCGCGCAGTTTCGATCTTCTCGGTTTCCACGTCGACCTGACCAACGCGGTCCAGCGCTACAATCTGGCGCTCGGCCTTCTGGCTCTGACACTGCTCGTCATCTTCGTCGTCGTCAGGGGACCAATCGGCAGGGTGTTGATCGCGATTCGCGAAAACGAGACGCGCACGCTGATGCTGGGCTTTGATACATTCAGGATGAAACTCGGTGCGCTCGTCCTGTCCGGCACGATCTCCGCCATGGCCGGTGCCGCCTACGGGCTGATGTTTGCCTATATCGGCGCAACCTTTGCCACCATCCAATATTCGATCGAAGCCCTGCTCTTCACGTTGCTTGGCGGTGCCGGAACGATCCTCGGTCCGCTGCTCGGCTCGATCCTGATGTTCTACATGATCGACATCACCAGCGAGTACACGCAGGCCTATCTGCTGGTGACCGGCATCGCGCTTGTGGTTCTGGTCCTCTTCTTTCCGAAAGGCATTCTCGGGACGATCCGCGAAAGGTGGCTGCCATGGCTTCCGTGACCCTGCTTTCTACCAAAGGTCTCAGTCGCCACTTCGGAGGGCTGAAGGCCGTCGACAATGTCGATTTTACCATGAGAGAAGGCGAGATCCGCGCGCTGATAGGTCCGAACGGTGCCGGGAAGACGACCTTCGTCTCGCTGCTGGCCGGCCGTATCGCCCCGAGTGCCGGGTCGATCGAGTTCCTGGGCAAGGATATCACCGACCGACCGGCGCATCAGCGCGTGCGCGACGGCATTGCCTATACGTTCCAGATCACCAGCATCTATCCGACGCTGACCGTGTTCGACAACGTGGCGCTGTCTGCCCAAAGCGCGCTGAGGCGTCACCCCGGCTCGAAACGGTCTGATATTGCCGAGAAGGCGCAGGAAGCCCTGGACCGCGTCGGCCTTGCGGATCGAACGGGAGAAAAGGCCGGGACCATGGCCTATGGGCACCAGAGGCTTCTTGAAGTCGCGATGGGACTGGCGCTGGAGCCGAAACTCCTGATCCTGGATGAGCCGACGCAAGGCTTGTCGGATAGCGAGATCGAAAGTTTCTGCCGGCTGGTCAAGGAAATCGCCACGTCTGCAACGGTCCTTTTGATCGAGCACAACATGCCCGTCGTCATGCAACTCGCCGACACGATCACGGTTCTCAACCACGGTCAAATCCTCGCCGAGGGGTCGCCCGGAGACATCCGTGCCAACGCAGCCGTGCAGGCCGCCTACCTGGGAACCGGTTGATATGCTCGAAGTCTCGGATCTCGATGTCTATCACGGCAGCAGCCAGACGCTGCAGGGTATGTCGCTTACGGTGGAGAAGGGCGAGGTTCTCTGCCTGCTCGGCCGCAATGGTGCGGGCAAGACGACGACCCTGCGTGCCATCATGGGTCTCGCAAAGACCGGTGCCGGTAGTATCCGGCTGGATGGTACCGAAATTTCGGCGCTGCCGGCGCATGAAAGGCCACGCCTCGGCATCGGCTATGTGCCGCAGGGCCGCCGGTTGTTCTCCGAGCTGACCGTGCGGGAAAATCTCGAAATCGGCATGATGACGCGGCGCAGTCCGCAGCGCGTGCTCGACGAAACGCTTTCGCTGTTTCCCCGGCTGCAGGAGCGCCTCGGCCAGGTTTCCGGAACGCTGTCCGGCGGCGAACAGCAGATGCTGGCGACCGCGCGCGCCTTATGTCTCGATCCGAAGGTCATCCTTTTGGACGAACCGACCGAAGGCCTGATGCCCTCGATGATCGCCACGATCCGCGATGTCGTGTTGACGCTGCGCAATCAGGGGAAAGCAATCCTGCTGGTCGAGCAGCGGGTCGAGGCCGTGTTATCGATCGCCGACCGCGTCTGTTTCGTCGAGAACGGCAAGGCGCAGGCAGTCATGCCGGTTGAGGCGTTGAGGGCCGATCCGTCTCTTCTGTCCCGCTACGTCGGTGTCGGCTAAAGTTCGGCGATCTTGAGCGGCTCGATCGTGATCACCAGTCAGACCATGCCGACCTGGCCGGAATGCAGCCGGTTGTATGCGCCCCGACGTTCGATGAGGTCCTGATGGGTGCCCTGTTCGGCAATACCAGAATCGTCAATGACGACGATTCGATCGGCGCCCTGGATCGTGGCGAGCCGGTGGGCGATGATCAGCGTGGTCCGCCCCTGCGATAGTTCGGCAAGCGAACGCTGTATCGCACGCTCGGTTTCCGTATCGAGCGCGGAGGTCGCTTCGTCGAGGATCAGGATAGGAGGATTTTTGAGGAACATGCGGGCAATCGCCACCCGCTGCTTCTGGCCGCCGGACAATTTCACACCGCGCTCACCGATGACCGTATCGAGACCCTCCGGCAGGTTTGCCAGCATGTCCTCAAGACGTGCGCGGTGCGCGGCTTCGACAATATCAGCCTCGGAAGCGCCCAGTCTTCCATAGGCGATATTTTCCCGCAGCGTACCACCGAACAGGAAGACATCCTGCTGCACGATGCCGATCTGCTGGCGAAGGGATTCCTTCGTCATCTTGCGGATGTCGATCCCGTCGATCGTGATGCTCCCCGACACGACTTCGTAGAACCGCGGAAGAAGCGAGCATATGGTTGTCTTGCCGGCGCCCGAGGGCCCCACGAACGCGATCGTCTCGCCAGCGAGGATATCGAGGTTGATCTCTTCGAAGACAGTCTTCGTCGCGGTGTAACCGAACGTCACGGACCGGTACGCGATCTCGCCTTTCAGGTGATCAACTGCGACCGCATCCGGTGCATCGGCAATATCCGGCTCCGTGTCGATCAGCTCGGTAAACCGTCTGAAGCCTGCGATCCCCTTCGGATAGGTCTCGATCACCGAATTGATCTTCTCCACCGGACGAAAGAAGATGCCGACGAGAAGCAGGAAACCGATGAAGCCGCCCGCCGTCAGCTCGCCGGCCAGCACGAAATAGGCGCCGGTCACCATCACCACCATCTGCGTCAGCCGCATGCTGAGGTAACTCATCGAGCTGGTGGCGGCCATCAGCTTGTAGGCTTCCAGCTTTACGCGGCGATAGCTTTGGTTGTCCTTTTCGAACAGCGCCCGCTCGTGACCCTCGTTCGCGAAAGCCTGCACGACGCGCATACCACCGACGTTTTCCTCGATGCGTGCGTTGAACTCGCCGATCCGGCTGAAAAGCCGATGGAAATTCTCGGTCATGCGGCCGCCGAAATGGCTGGTTGCCCAGGCGGTCACAGGAACGATGGTCGCAGTGATGACCGCCATCTGCCAATTGACCGAAAACATCAGCAGAAGAGCGCCGATAAAGGTCATCAGCGCAATGAACAGGTCTTCAGGCCCATGATGCGCGACTTCGCCGATTTCCTCGAGATCCTTGGTGAGGCGCCCAACGATATGGCCGGTCTTCTGATTGTCGAAATAGCCGAACGAAAGCTTCTGTAGGTGGTTGAACGCCGCCCGCCGCATGTCTGTCTCGATATTGATGCCGAGCATATGGCCCCAATAGGTGACGACGGCCATCAACCCGGTGTTGAGGACATAGATGACGAGAAGGCCAGCGGACGCGAGGATGATCAGCAGCCATTCCTGGCTCAGCAGAAGCCTGTCCACAAACAGCTTCACCGCCATCGGAAAGCCAAGCTCGAGTAACCCGGACACGATGGCGCAGCCGAAGTCGAGGAGGAAAAGGGTCTTATAAGGCTGGTAATAGGAGAAGAAGCGGCGAAGCATGCTGACCTGCAGACGATGTCACATCCGGCCTGCAGCTATGCAGGCCAGAGGAGAGAACATGAGTAGACCTCTCATATTCGAAAAGCCGGCCGAAAGGATAGTGCCGTTATGCCACGGCACGCCCTTCACTTCGCTTAGGCGGTCTGCACAGTTGTGATCAGCCGCGTCCGAACTCGTCGACGATGCGGATGATGTCGTCTTCGCCGAGATAGGAACCGGTCTGGACCTCGATCATCTCAAGCATGATCTTGCCGGGGTTGGCCAATCGATGGACTTCACCCTGCGGAATATAAACGCTCTCGTTCTCGCGCACTGTCTGCACGGTGTCACCGATCGTCACCTCGGCCGTGCCCTTGACGCAGATCCAGTGCTCGGAGCGGTGGTGATGCTTTTGCAGCGACAGCTTCTTGCCCGGCGTGACGAACAGACGCTTCACCTGGAACCGATCGCCGTTGAGGATCGAGGTATAGCCGCCCCAAGGGCGGTAGGAGGTTGGGTGTGTTTCGGTGAGTGCCGAAGTCGCCTTGGCGGCGGCGAGTTGCTTGACGATATTGCCGACGTTCTGACTGTCGTCGAGGCGGCCGACATAGACGGCGTCCTCGCTGGCGATAACGGCAATGCCATCCAGACCCTGCACGGCCATATGACCATGGCGAGACAGGACGAGCGAGTTCTTGGTGTTGATCAGCGTCGCGTTGCCGAGCGCGACGTTGCCGTCCGCATCCTGCGCGCCCAGCTTCCAGACCGCATCCCAGCTGCCCATGTCTGACCAAGTGAAGGACGCCGGCACGACAGCAGCGTTTGCTGTCTTTTCCATGATCGCATAGTCGACCGAGATGTTCGGGCTGGCCGAAAACGATGCCTCGTCGAGGCGCAAGAAATCGAGGTCACCGGATGCCTTTGCAACGGCAGCGCTTGCAGCTTCAGCAACAGCGGGCGCAAAGCGGGCGAACTCGCTGAGAACCACGCCAGCCTGGAACATGAAGATGCCGGAGTTCCAGACAAAACCGCCAGACGCCAGCATCTTTTCAGCGTCCGGCAGGGCTGGCTTCTCAACGAAGCGCTTTACCGTGTTCGCACCGCTTGAGAGCTGGTCACCGATCTCGATATAGCCATAGCCGGTCGAAGGCTCGGTCGGGGTGATGCCGAAGGTGACGAGCTTGCCGCTTGCTGCCGTCTTGCGTGCGGTCTGAATGGCATCGAAATAGGCCTTGCCGGCTTCGATTTCGTGGTCGGAAGCCAGCACCTGCAAGATCGCATCATCGCCGAACTTGTCAGCCACGAAGGCCGCGGCTGCGGCAACGGCCGGTGCCGTGTTGCGTGCGGAAGGCTCCAGCATGATTGCCGTGAGTGGAAGGCCAAGCTCGCGTGCCTGTTCGGCGGCAAGGAAGCGGAAATCTTCGTTGGTGATGACGATTGCAGGCTTATAGAGCGTCTCGTCGGCAACACGCGCAAGCGTCGCCTGAAACAGCGTCTGGTCGCCGATGAACTGTATAAACTGCTTTGGTGCAGAAGACCGTGACAACGGCCACAGCCGCGTGCCCTTGCCGCCTGCCATGATTACGGGAATGATCTTGCCAACCATAGTCTCAGTCTCCACTGACGCTTTTGCTTTTGAGATTTGTCATCGGTTACGTACTGCCGCCCAATGCCGAATGAGATCAAGCCCTTGATCCAACAATTCCGAGGCGGCCCGTTCATCCGGCGCTTCGACGTAGCAGCGCATTTCAGGCGCATTTCCAGACGGCCGAAGATGGATGATGCGCCCGTCCTCAAGTGTCACGCGAAGCCCGTCTATTTCGCTTTTCGCAGTGACCGAGCCGATGGGCGCGAGGAAAGCGAAAAGATTGTCGTCGGATGCCCGCAGATGCGCCATCAGTGCCGCACTCGTTTCCACGGGGAAGTTTTCCAGCCGGTCTGCCGCTGCAAAAGCAAGCGGATGATCGGCAACGATGCGCGATAGCGGTTGCTTGGCGTTCGTGAGAAGCGAAAGCGTCGCGAGCGCCGGAAGGAAGCTGTCGCGAGTTGGCAGCGCTTGCAATGTGCCTCCGGCAACTGTGAAATCGGAGCCGGTCAGCGTGCCGCCATTGGCCTCGAACCCGACGATCGCCGTTTTGCCATCCTTGGCTGCCGCCTGCATGGCGGCAATGACGAATGGTGAGCCGACCTTTGTTCTTACAACCGTATAGTCGCCGGCAGCCTCTATCCGTGAATTGGACGTGACTGGAGTGGCGACCACTTCGGCATGGAGGAAGTTTGCCGTGATCAGGCCCAACAGATCGCCTCTGAGCGGCTGCCCCTTTTCGTCTGCGACGAGCGGGCGGTCGCCATCACCATCCGCGGAGACGATCGCGTCGAGATGATATTGTGGGGCCCAACCCTGCAGCAGCGCAATCGTCTCGGCAGAGACGGCTTCCGTATCGACGGGAATGAAACGCTCAGAGCGTCCGAGCGGCAAGACCTGCGCCCCCAGCTTTTCAAGAACCTGAACGAAGAGATCGCGCGCGACTGTGGAATGCTGATAGACACCGATAGTCAATCCGGCCAATGCATCCGGAGCAAGCAGCATGACGTTCCGTTCGACGAAAAGTGCTTCGGCCTCCACGTGCTGATCCGAAGCTTCGCCCGGAGTGGCGTCGATCTCTTCATCTGCCATGGCGCCGGCGATCGCCGTGATCCGGATCTCGTCCTGTTTGTCGATCTCACCATCGGCACGGTAGAATTTGATACCGTTGCGATCATCCGGGATATGCGATCCAGTGATCATCAGGCCGGCAGCCGAGAGCTTCATACCGTAAAGTGCCAGCGCGGGAGTGGGTATGGCCCCACAATCGATGGCGTTCAGTCCTGCCCGCTGCAAGGCGCCGATACAGGTTGCCGCAATCCTCGGGCTTGAGGCGCGGAAATCACGTCCCACCAGAACCGGATCCCCCGGCTTGGCAAGACCGGCCTCTAAAAGATGGCGTGCGAACGCTGTGGTGTAGAGCGCCGACGCTCTGCCTTCGAGATCAGTGACAAGACCGCGAAGGCCGCTTGTTCCAAATTTCATGATGCGTCTGTTTCGATTGGTCGGATAGCAATGATTGTGGGAGCCAATACCATAAAAATATGGAACGTAGCTATAGACGCTTGAACGGTAAAAGCGAGAGTATATGGAGGCGTATAGTTAAATAATCACAAGTCATATTTCCGCTTTGATTCGAAAGACCGTGATAAACTACTAAAATATACTTTGCTCTGGATGTGGTATTGCTAAAGCATTCCCAGTGTTGGGCGTAATTTGGATTGGGGCTAATATGAAAGATTTCCGCGGGGGGTGGCTGCCAAAGAACGCTGTCTATAGATCAATTGTTTTTATCCACTGGTCAGCACTCGCCTTAGCGCTTTTGAATTTTGGCGCCGTGCAAATTTCCACTCTCGCGATCTACGGATTGGCAAGTGCTCTCCTGCTTTGTATCGCCGTCTTCGTCCGAGGGATCCCCAAGGCAGGGGAGCCGGCAGTGAAAGCGGGTATCGTATTGGCACTGGTCGCCTTCGCATGGGTAATGTTCCAGACTACTCCACTGCCTGAAGCAATCTTCAGTCAACCGTCGTGGAGAGACCTGGCCGAGTTTCAGCTCGATGCTTCCCCGGTAATATCCTTGACGCCTGCGGATGACTGGGCATCTTTGCTTCGTTTCCTCGTGCCGGTTGAGGTCTTTCTGATCGGGATTATTCTGTGCGACAGCGACGAACGAGCGATCGCCACCCTCAGAGGCCTGGCGATAGCAGGAGCAGTTGTCGCTCTTCTGTCCATCGCCCAATTCCTGATCGCGCCCAAGACACTCCTCTTCATCGCAAAGACGGCTTACCTCGAAAGCCTAACCGGCTTCTTTGTCAATCGGAACACCGCCGCAACCTATTTCGGGATTGTCGCCATCCTGAACTATGGAATCCTTTCGTCTCACGTGCGGTGCGTTGAGGTCCGGCGAATTCTCGCGTCGCTGGATCAAGGCAGGGGTCTTCCATTCGATCAACGAAAGGCAGTTCGAGGAGCACTAAGCTTTGCGATACTGTTTATGGTACCGGTCACGGCTCTTGTGCTGACGAAGTCCCGGGCCGGGGTTGCGGCAAGTTTTGCCGCGCTTCTGTTGATGACCCTGTTGTTCGTGTTCAGATCTTCGCAGAACAAGCATCCTGTCCCTGCGCTTCGAGGTACCGGACTTAGATCCATCCGCGTAGGCGCATTTCTTACAGCGATTGCACTAACCGGCTTATTCGCAGCAGGCTTCCTGTCGCTTTCTGGCAGAGCTTTGCTCCGAGCAGAAGTGCAGGGCGCAAGCGACGGCCGCTTCTGCATCATGCCGGGATTGGTCTCGGGGGTATCCGATCATTTTCCGTTCGGGACCGGACTGGCAAGTTTCGAAACCGCCTTTACAGCGTATCGCGATCCGGACTGCGGCGTCTATACGGTTTGGAATCGTGCCCACGATGTCTATCTCGAAGCAGTCTTCACGTTGGGCGTCGCTGGCATACTGATTATCGCGTTTGGACTGGCCTTTATCTTATCGTGCCTCGTCAGAGGAATGGCAGCGAGGCGTCGCCTTCGTTATGTCCCGGGATCCGGCTTCGCGGTGGTTTTGCTGCTTGTCGTTCACTCCGCCTTCGACTTCTCAATCCAGATCTCCGGCCTCGCCATTTTCGTGGCTGCGACCTTGGCGCCGATCGTCGTTGTCTGCGTTGCCGATCCAAAAATCGGGTCGAAAAACAGGCGAAATCGAACGATCCAAACAAGTGTGGCGGGGCAATTGCCGTTGGCGCCCAGCCTGCGAGATAAACAGTTGCCTGCTTGAAATATGCAGCTTATCCAAAGCATCTACATTAGTAAGATAAGTTCTATTGTACTATTTTATAGCTTAGGCACAAATAATATATATAATTATCAGTTAAATATGTGATTTATCAGCAACAAAGCTTCGTTTCGCTCTCGATTCATTTGTTACTTTCCAATCTAAACTAGAAATAAATAATCTCGTGTGCAAGTTTCGCTTGGGGCTTCTAAGGGGACACACGTGAAAATCAAAACCGCATCGACTTTTGTTCTTGTGGCGACGTCATTCCTGTCGGGATGCACAGCGCTGCCAAACTCTGGACCAGATTCTCGGCAGGTGGAGGCGCAGGCAACTGCAAAGGTTACATCAGCCAAAAAGGCACAGGCCGTCGGGATCGACTATGCTCTCGTCGACATTAGTAAATCTGTGCTTGCTTATGTAGAGGATACAAAGGCGACCTCCCTCAAAGGGGGGTTCGGCGGCGGTCGTGGCGGAGCCCCGAGCTTGCCGCTCGGCGTTGGTGACGTCGTTCAGGTCTCCGTCTTTGAATCTCAGTCCGGCGGCCTGTTTATTCCCAACGACGCCGGGAGTCGTCCTGGTAACTACGTGTCGCTACCGAACCAGACAATCGATCGGGAGGGTACGATCAGCGTCCCTTACGCCGGTCGTATCCCGGCCGCCGGGCGTCCGGTGGAGGACGTCCAGCGACAAGTTGAGGATGCACTCGCCAATCGCGCGATTGAGCCGCAGGTGTTGATCACGAAGGTCAGCAGCCGATCTGCTCAGGTCGCGGTTCTGGGCGACGTACGCTCGCCTGCGAAGATAGAGTTGACGGAAGCTGGTGAGCGCGTGCTTGACGTCGTTTCAGAAGCCGGCGGCCTGAGCTCGCCCGGCATCGAAACCTATATTACGCTGCAAAGACGCGGAAAATCGGCGACTGTCCTTTACGATTATCTGGTCGCCACGCCGTCTGAAAACATCTATGTCGCACCTGGCGACACCATTCTGGTCGATCGTGAACGTCGAACCTACCTTGCATTTGGCGCCTCGGGTCTCAATGGCAGGTTTGACTTCGAGGAATCGAAGCTGACCCTTGGTGAAGCACTGGGGAAGGCGGGCGGATTGCTGGACTCGCGTGCAAATCCGGCGCAGGTCATGCTCTACCGCACAGTCAAGAAAGACTTCCTGGCTAAGCTGGGCGTGGATACCAGTCGGTTCAGCGGCGAAATGGTTCCCGTCATTTTCAGAGCCAATATGAGAGATCCTTCGGCTCTCTTCGCTGTCCAGAAGTTCCCGATGCAGGATAAGGACACGATCTATGTGTCCAACTCCGACTCCGTCGAAACGCTGAAGTTCCTCAACATCCTGAATTCTGTGACTTCGACTGTCGCTGGTGTTCCGTCGGATGCCATCGCCACCCGCGATGCTGTTCGAGAACTCGCCCCGTGAGTTTTGGCCTCAAATTCACAAGTTAACAGTAATTTAATCTCTCTATTGATGATTTTTTACTTCTGTGCGATGGATTGATTAGTTTAGTAACCTTCGGGAGACAGTCATGCCTAAGTTTTTCATAAGTAATATTGCAGGTATCGCGCTTGCCACTGCTCTAGTTTCAGGTATTGCTGACCTTTCTTCGGCTCATGCACAGTCGGCTTTGCCAACGGCGGGATGCTTCGTCGCGCCGGCGCGGATGTCTGATGCCGAGATCAGCGCGTTTCTCGCAGCTCCAGAAAGTCTGTTGTCGCAGTTCTCGTCTGGCGGGCTTCCACTGTCCAATCAGGCTCGTTCGCTCGCCGGATCCAGCGCCGACGCACTGTCCCCGCTGATTGCCATCGCTGCAAAGGCTAATGCCGGTCAGGCTGCCGCGATCGGCGCGGGGCTTGCTCGTGCCGCAAGGGCCTGCGCTACCGTCAATCCCGAATATGCCTCCCGTATCCAGGACGCTATCGCGGACAGCGGCAATCGCGCCCTCGAGACAGCGTTTCTCGCGGCCAACAGCGAAACGCAGACTGCGTCTCTTGGCGGCGGCCTCAGCGGTGGCGGCTCGGCAACCGGTGGCGCTGGCGCGATTGGCGGCGGCGGCACGCCAGGTGGCGGCAGCAATGGTGGCGCTGGAACGACTGCGTCGACCGGCTCGGGCTCGTCCAGCTTCTCTTCCGGCGGCGGTAGCGGATATTACGCGAGCGAAGACGGCGGCTCGACGACGATCGTCGAAGGCAGTTCGACCACGGCGTCGTTCTGAGGCGGCTACTGTCTGGCATTTCATTGAGCGAGGTTTTTCTTGCAGATTCATAACAAGAGTTTCTCTGGTGGCCTGCAAGGCGACGATGTCGATCTAGAGCGCTCCGTTCAAGGAATTGATTTCGACGCTGTTTTAGCGATCGCCAGACGACAATGGATGATCGTAGCGGCCGCAGTGGCGGCCGCTATTGTCCTAGGATTGGCGTATATATTCACGGCAGTTCCTCTTTATACGTCCAACGTCAGCGTCTTGATCGACCAAGGCAATAGAGAAGTCGTTCAGCAGCTTTCGACAATTGGTGGCGTGGTCGACGACGAGGGTTCCGTTCTCAGTCAAGTTGAACTCCTGAAATCGGACACGATTGCCATGTCCGTCGTGGATAAGCTCGACCTTACGAATGATGCGGCGTTTGCGAGTGCCGGAGGGTCTATCATTGGAACGATGGTCGGAACGCTCCGGTCGCTGGCAAATGTCTCTTCTTGGTTCGTTGTTGAACCCGAAACTAGCGATCAGGTGGAGGCGAAACGCCGCGCCGCTGCGAACACGCTCCTTTGGAACATGGAGATCAGCCGCGTTGGTCGCACTTATGTTTTGAGCATCAGCTACACCTCTCCATCGTCTTCTCTCGCTGCGAAGATCGCCAACGCGATCGGAGAGGCCTATCTGGTTGACAAGCTTAATTCGAAATATGAGGCAACCAGGCGCGCAAGCGGCTGGCTGCAGGATCGCATAGCCGAACTGCGCCAGAAGGCTTTGGACTCGGATCTTGCCGTCCAGAAGTTCCGCAGTTCCAACGGCCTCGTTGCTGCCGGCTTGGTTCTGGTTGCTGACCAGCAGTTGTCCGAACTCAACAGCGCATTGATCGTCGCGCAGTCCGATACCGCAAAAGCTGAGGCGCGCCTGCAGCGGATCGCGCAGATCATCGCTTCGGGCCAAGGAGACGCGATCGTTACGGATGTTCTCGACAGTTCCATTTCCAACGAACTGCGCCAGAAATATCTTGATGCCTCCAAGCGGGAAGCGCAGATATCCGATCGTCTCGGAGTCAATCATATTCAAGCGATCAGGCTGCGCAGCGAAATGACGGAATACAACCGTCTGATGTTCGAAGAGGTCAATCGTATCGCCGAAAGCTACAAGAGCGATCTCAACGTTGCCAAGGCCCGGGAAAAGAGCCTGACGGATTCGGTCGCGCAGGCCACAGGCATCAGCGCCACCGCGAGCGAGACCCAGGTACAGCTGAGAGAACTCGAGCGGGAAGCTGACACCTACAAGAACATGTACCAGACCTTCCTGCAGCGGTATCAGGAGGCCATACAGCAACAGTCCTTCCCGGTCACAGAAGCACGTATCATCACGCGAGCAGCTGCACCCGACAGTCCGAGCCATCCCCGCAAGCCATTGGTGCTGGCGCTGTTCGTGATTATCGGTGCCGCGGTCGGGAGTGGCCTTGGCGCGTTTCGTGAGTTCCGGGACCGTTTCTTCAGAACCGGCGAACAGGTTCGCGACGTTCTCAATCTGGAATTTCTGGGCATCGCGCCAATAGTGGCTCCCGGAAAGGCCGTCGATGCTCCGGATAACTCTGACGGTCGTGGCTTTGGCCAGGTTCGAAAGACCCATGCCGTTTCGAATTACGTCATCGATCACCCACTCTCCGCCTTCGCGGAAACGCTTCGAAGCGCCAAGATTGCTGCAGACCTCGCGCTTACCGGCAAGAGTTGCAAGATCATCGGCGTCGTTTCGTCATTGCCTGGAGAAGGCAAGTCAACGATTGCGGTGAATTTTGCCGAGTTGCTGGCGGGGCAAGGAAACAGAACCGTCCTGATCGACGGCGATTTGCGCAACCCGGGCGCGACGCGGGCGATCGGGAGACATGCGGAATCCGGCCTTCTCGAAGTGCTCATCGACAACAAGGATCCGCAGTCGCTTTTCCTCCGAAACGATCGGACTAAACTTGCGTTCTTGCCTGCAGTTGTCCGTCACCGCATTCCGCATTCGTCCGAACTGCTATCGTCCGCGCGCATGCGCCAGGTGCTCGCAGACATCAGCAATACCGCAGACTATATCATTATCGATCTGCCGCCTCTTGGCCCGGTCGTCGATGCCCGCGCCATTGCAGGCCGAATTGACGGGTTCATCTTCGTCACCGAATGGGGCAAGACAGCACGCCGGGTCGTTCGTCAGGTTCTCGCTTCCGATCCCTATGTCCGCGACAAGTGTCTTGGTGTCGTGCTGAACAAGGTCGACCAGGAACGGATGAAGCTCTACCGAGCCTATGGCTCCAGCGAATATTATTACTCGCGATACTCCCAGTACTACCAGGAAGGCTGAGAATGACGCGGCGTGGTCGCAGACCGCTTCTCATCGGAGCGGTCGTCCTGCTCTGCATGGGAAGCCTGGCGATCTCGGTGACACAGATCTCACGCTACGCCCGGTTCGGGACCATGCGACACATCGCGGCCCAGATTGAACGCGACAAACCGGTCTCGCGGGAGTTGCTCGAAGGAACTCTACCGCAGATGAGACTGCTTCTCAGAGACGATGTTTGCCAAAGCGAGTTCGTCAAAGCAGCTGTAACGGTTACGCTCTTCCGGCTGGATACACAAAGCCCGGATGTCGATTACGACAACTGGTCGAGCGCGCTTGGGGAGGCAGAGACCGTGGTTCGCTTTGCGCTTCACTGCCTCCCGAGTGATGGAAACTTCTGGGTCCGGTATGCGATGGTCAGGCAAGCGGTCGGGGAACAGCCAGAGGAAATCGCAAAGCTCGTCACGCTGTCACAGCTTTACGCTCCCGCAGAAGAAAACACGATTGCGGCGCGGTTCCGCTTGTACAACCGCCTGACGAAGCCGAGCCTTACCCTCGCGGCAGCACCGCTGAAAGCGGATCTTGCGGTGGTATGCTCCTTGAAAGGCGCTGCCCTGCGGCGGCGTTTGCCTTTGGCGAACCCAGTCCTTGCCCGTGAGGTCCAATCTTACGCGCAAGATTGTCAACTCGGTCGATCGTTGCGCGACAAAACGGGGAGATAGGTTCGGCCACCCAGCCGGGCGTCAGATCGTTCGAGAACGGTCGGTCGCGACCAGTTCTCGAAGGAACAAGTGAACCCGGTTCGCCTCCGCCCTGTTTTTCCTTCCGAGAGCGGAGGACCATTCCGCATGATCCCGGCTCACTCTTGGGGGTAGAGACACGGACCTCGTCGGCGATCGGATCCATTCATTCTGCGGGGGCGCTCCTCAGATGCTCCGTCGCCGGCCTATTTCCACACGGTCAAACACGGCTTCCGTCATCCAGTTTCCCGAGAAATGCAGAAGCACTGTTGCGATAGGCCTGCTGCGTTCCTGCCGACATCCGTCGCCATGACGCATACATCTGCGCCAAACGGTGGTTGCCCGACAGTGACTCGGCATTACGGGCGAGGAAATCCCAGTACAAGGCATTAAAGGGACAGGCTTTCTCGCCAGTTTTCTGCGACACGTCATACCGGCAGCTTTCGCAGTAATTGGACATACGAGAAATGTACGCGCCGCCTGCGGCGTATGGCTTGGAGGCCATAAACCCACCGTCGGCAAACTGACTCATTCCGATCACATTGGGCAGTTCAACCCATTCGTAGGCGTCGGCATAGACTTCCAGATACCAGCGATGGACCGCGTAGGGATCAAGACCTGCCAGCATCGAGAAATTTCCGACCACCATCAGACGCTGGATATGATGCGCGTAGGCATGCGTAATCGTTTGTTTGATCACTGTGGACATGCAGGCCATGTCCGTTTCACCGCTCCAGAAAAAGTCCGGCAGGGGACGGGATGCGGCGAAGAAATTGCTTGTCTCGTATCCCGGCATTTTCAGCCAATAGATGCCGCGGATATATTCGCGCCAGCCGATGATTTGGCGGATGAAAGCCTCGACCGCATTCAGCGGCGCGTGTCCGTCGAAATACGCGCGCTCCGCAGCCCGGCATAGTGCGAGCGGATCGAGCAGTCCAACATTGATGTAGAAGGAGAGAAGCGCGTGGTTCAGGAACGGCTCTTCGGCCAGCATCGCGTCCTGCGTTTCGCCAAAATTCGGTAGGAAATCGCGGATGAATCCATCGGCTGCCTTCTCCGCATCGGTGCGGGTCACTGCAAACGAGAAATTCTCCGTCGAACCCATATTGTTCGGGAACGTGCGCTCGACGATCGCAAGAACCTCCTGCGTTGCTGCGTCGGGCGGAAAGACATGATGCTTCGGGCGAAACAGGTCGGGTTTGGCAGGTTTGCGATTTTCACTGTCGAAATTCCACCGGCCACCTTCGGGGTGGTCCCCGTTCATCAACAGGCCGGTCTTGCGCCGCATGTCACGATAGAAATACTCCATCGTCAGAGCCTTGCGGTCCTTGGCCCAGGCTTTGAACTCCGTCGTCGAACAGATAAACCGCGTGTCCTGCCGCACCTCTACCGGCAGATTTACCAAACCTTGCCAGTCTTCCATGGCGGAAAGAACGCGCCACTCGGCAGCTTCGGTGACGATGATCGATCGGGGTGACGTCTCTGCAATCGCGCGCAAAAGCTCGGTCGTGAAGGAGCCTGAATTGTCGCGATCATCAAGCCGCACGTACCGGACGCAGAAGCCTTTCGCACGCAGCTCATCGGCAAAATGGCGCATTGCGGAAAAGATGAAGGCGAGTTTCAGTTTGTGATGCTCGACATAGGTCGCCTCCTCCACCACCTCGCACATCAGGATCATATCCTGCGTGGGATCGGCACCCTCAAGGCTCGATAGCGACAAGGATAGCTGATCGCCAAGAATGAAAATGAGGTTGCGGGTTGGCTTCACAGCTTGCTTTGACCCTCTTCTATAGTGACGGATACCGTGCCTTTCCGCCAAACCCCTGCAAGAGCGGAGGTCGGGATCGAACAGGGAGCATGTCGATCTTGTCTATCCGGTGAATGCCGACGGGGTCGAAGCGTTGCATTTCAACACGCGAAAAGCACAGGCCAATGATGACGGCGCGAGTGTACGCGCCGCGGCCTCCCATTTCGCTCGTCGATTGCCCAATCTCTGATCGGACCGCGAGCTGTGCGCAGGCAGGCTTGCCCGTCGGTCCAGCCCCCGAGTTCGAACGCTCCTCACGCCGCCCCGCTTCATTCGCGAAGGCTACTGGTCCAGCACCTTCCGTATTTTATCAGCAAGCTGATCGAGGCTGAAGGGCTTTTGCAAGAGGTGCGTTCCACCCTCCAGCACGCCGTTATGGACAACGGCGTTGCGGGTGTAGCCAGTCGTATAGAGAATATTCAATTCTGGCATCAGAACCTTGGCGGCGTCGGCCAATTCGCGGCCTGTCATCCCCGGCATCACGACATCAGTAAACAACAAGGTCGGCTTGAGACCGGCCCTGATCAAGGTGAGCGCCTGCTCGCCCGATGCGGCTTCGACGACGGTATATCCCAGTTCCCGAAGCGCCTCGGTGGAGAAAACGCGCACGCGCTGGTCGTCCTCTACGACAAGGATCGTCTCGGAAACGCTGCCCCGGCCCGGCTGCTTGACGACGCCCTGGATGTTTACGGGGGCTTCAACCTCACCGTGATGCCGCGGCAGGTAGATCTTGATAGATGACCCGACGCCTTCTTCCGAATAGATTTTGACGTGCCCGCTCGACTGCCTGACGAAGCCGAAGATCTGGCTTAGTCCCAGACCCGATCCCTTGCCGACCTCCTTGGTGGTGAAAAACGGATCGAAAGCCTTCGCCATAACCTCGGGCGTCATCCCCGTTCCGGTATCCGATACGGCAATCATGACATATTGCCCGGCTGCCACTGCATTGTCCTGCGCGTATTCGTCGGAAAGATACGAGTTTGCGGTTTCGACCGTCAGGTTGCCGCCGCGGGGCATGGCATCGCGGCCATTGACGGCGAGGTTGAGAATGGCGTTTTCCAGCTGACTGCTGTCGGCATAGACTTTCCACAGTCCGGCCGCCAAGACGGTTTCCACGGAAACATGCTCCCCGAGCGTGCGGGTCAGCAATTCCGACATTCCGGCAATCATGCGATTGGGGTCGATCACCTCCGGCTGAAGCGGTTGCCGTCGCGAGAAAGCGAGAAGGCGGTGCGTCAGTGACGCAGCTCTCGTTGCGCCATCTTTTGCGGCCTCGATGTAGCGGCCGACATCGACCTCACCGCGCGCCAACCGCTTTTCGAGCAGGCTGATCGAACCCAGTATGACGGCCAGCATATTGTTGAAGTCATGCGCGATGCCGCCCGTGAGCTGACCAACGGCTTCCATTTTCTGCGCCTGGCGCAACTGGTCCTGCGCGTCGACCAGCTTCGCGGTTCTTTCTTCTACTTCACGCGCCAGTTGCTCGCGGGACTTCGACAGAATATCGCGTGCATCGACGATGTCCTGGATATCGGTGCATGTCCCGAACCAGCGGCTGATTTCGCCATCCTCCTTCCGCACAGGCTGCGCGCGGCCGAGAACCCATCGATAGTTACCGCTACGATGTCGGAGGCGGTACTCGATGTGGTAGGGCTCTCCTGTGACGAGGCTGCGACGCCAGGTGGACCAGGCGCGATCCTGATCGTCAGGGTGGAAAACGCCGTTCCATTCCTCGCCGTCTGTCGAGCCTTGCGGGACGCCCGTGAAGTCGTACCAACGCTGGTTGTAATAATCGTGGTGGCCGTCGGGTTGCGTGGCCCAGATCATCTGGTCGATCGAATTGGTGATCGCACGGAAGCGTTCCTCGCTCTCCCGCAGCGCGATTTCGACAACGCGGCGATCGGTGATGTCAAATGACACACCCGGAAACCGCAGTGGTGTACCGTCCGGCGCAAGCGTGACGCGGCCTTGGGCAGTCACCCACCGGACGGAACCATCCGCGTCGACGAGCCGGTATTCCTGCGAAAATATAGTGCCCGTCTTCAGCGCTTCGTCGATCGCGGATTGAAGGGCCGGCAGATCATCGGGATGAACCAGACGGAAAAAAGCACCGATCGGAGCGCCGCTGGCGGCAACGCTCCGCTCAACGCCGTAGATCTTGGCAAATCGCGCGTCGGCCACCACGCTGTCGTTCGGGATGTCCCAGTCCCACGTCCCGACAGTCTCTGAGGCGCCGAGTGCGTATTCCAGTCGCTCTTCGCTCGCCCGCAACGCCCGTTGCGCAGAGAGGCGGGCGGTCGTCTCGGTACCTTGGTTGAAAACCCCGACGACACGACCTTCCGCCGAAAAGATCGGTGCGAAGCTGTAGTCCCAATGCGTATGCTGAACGCGTCCGCCGCGAAGCATCGGCAGCATTTGATCGGCCACACGAAAACCCTTGCCCGTCTCGACGACGGCCATGAGTTGCGGTTTTATGATATCCCAAATGTCCGCCCAGACGGTCGACGCGGGGCGACCCAATGCCCACGGGTGTTTCTCTCCAGCGATCGGCGACCACGCATCGTTATAAAGGAGACGCATTTCGTCTCCCCAGTAGATGGCAGTTGGCAGGTCGGTATTGAGGCACAAGGCCAGCGTGGTCTGCAGCTCTATCGGCCAGTCCTCGATAGGTCCTAAGCTGGTTGTGCTCCAATCGACCGCGCGAATCCGCGAAGCCATTTCGCCTTCTATCTCTGAAAGGATCTGCATCACGTCAGAGGCTCACTGGCTGTTCGGCACATGAAGGCTACGCTCATTTCAGTTTAATGGCTTCAGTCTGCAGATCGGGTCTAACAGAAAACGGGAGGGGTGGGGAGACGGTGTTTGACGCCTGGAGGATAGTGGCCACAGTCTGTGTTCAACCTCTAAGGCGAAGCGTTGTTTCCGCAGAATATTCCTGAGAAGCCGGTCTTCTCGCGCAAATGCTGTCTCCGGAAAAACCAAAGGCGGCGTCTTGCCGGACCGGTATGAGTCAGCGAGCCCTCGGTACGGAGCAAGAGGTCACCGAATTAACCACACCGCCAAAAGACCAACAGCGACGACTGTTGTTGCGGCACCGTAGCCGTAAAACGATTCAAGCAATTTGCGGTGCATGGGTTTCGTATCTCCATCCCGTGCGTCGGACGGGGCCCCGGTCATTGTCATTTATGCAAAGGTCTCAGTCGAATTCGTCGCCTCAAGCGATCCCTCGCGTCGTAACGGTAAACGCGGAGTCATCCCTTGGTCGCTCTGCACAACGTCGTTTGTACAAAAAGGTTCCATAAGAGCATGTCAAAGCATACACTCTCTGATGGTCTGGAGAAGTACGCCCGGCCCATGGGGTTTCGGGATAAAACGTTCTGCGAACGTAAGCTCGGATTGTTGAAGCGTCCAGTTTCCCGACGTGAGGATGATCCGGATCGGGGGCCATCTATCGCGCACCATCCGAGCGAGTTCCACGCCTTCACCCTCGGCAAACAGGTCGATATCCGTCAGGAGAAGTTGGATATCGAAGTTGCTCTCCAGGATGTCTGTGGCTTGGGCTGCATCGACCGCGGCAAACACCTCGTACCCGGCATCCTGCAACTCCTCCACCAATATAAATCGGAGGACGGGCTCATCTTCAACGACGAGAATAACTCCGGCTTGGCTCATTTCGGACCTCGGCATCACATTCTCTGTACGTTACCGTACAATTGAACATTTTGGCGAGGCATCAGTTCCGACTTTTACACAGGGCGTTGTCTCAATCTGAGCCGAACTCTCATTCACATCCTCTACGGCTTGATGATCGGGCGGACGAGAAGTCGCGACAAGACGTTTCGGCCGCGTGTGTAAGGCGCGAGATCGACGTCGCTAACCAGCCTTGCCCCGCCTTCCCGGCGCTCGAGCGTGATCTTCCGGCTGTGAAACTGTTCGAGCTCTACGCGGTGTGCCACGCTCAGGATTGTGGCATTGGGCAGCTCGTCGATCATCATCTCCATGATTTTGTCCTGCGTCTTTTCGTCGAGAGCGGAGGTGGCTTCATCAAGGACAATGATGTCAGGGTCGTTGAGGAGAAGCCGGGCAAACGCCAACCTCTGCTTCTCTCCTCCTGACAGCGTGTGGTCCCATGGCGCTTCGTCCTCGATCCTGTCGCGCAGGTGCCCGAGCCCGACTTTGTCGAGGGCAACATGGATTTCTTCTGCCGACCACGTGTCTGCCGGTTTCGGGTAGGCGACGGCGCGACGCAGGGTGCCCGAGGGGATGTATGGTTTCTGGGGTAGCATGAACAGTTCCTGGCCCTTGCGGAAGTTGACACTTCCTTCTCCCCATGGCCACAGCCCCGCAATGGCTCGCACCAGCGTACTCTTGCCCGAACCGGATTCACCCGCCACGAGGACGCGTTCGCCGGGCCCGATCTCCACCTGCGTTTCCTTGACAACCGCAGTGCCGTCGCCAAGCGAGACGGAGACCTCGTTCAGGCTGAGCATGGTGTCACCCTCAGTCTCGCCGTGCTTGATCCGTCCGACAGTTTCATTCTGTTCGGCCTGTTCCAGACCATCAAGTGAAACCATCAGCGAGGCTACGCGACGGGCGCAGGCATTCCAGTCGGCGAGACGGGGATAGTTGTCGACCAGCCATCCAAACGCACCTTGAACGATTGTGAATGCCGATGCCGCCTGCATGACCTGACCCAGTGACATGCTGCCATCGAGGAACTTTGGGGCACAGAGCAGGACCGGAACGACCGGTGCAATGAGCATCGATCCGTGCGAGACCAAGGACGTGCGCATATATTGCCACGCAAGCAGACGCCACTGCTGACGGACATTAGCGAAGGTCCGATCGAGATCGTTGCGCTCTTCCTCTTCGCCGCCCAGCAGCGCGATGCTCTCGCCGTTTTCGCGCACGCGGGTCAGTGTATAGCGGAATTCGGCCTCCACTTGGTTCTTATTCTCGGACACTTTCACAAAGTTCCGGCCGATGACCGCGATCGAACTCGATGTGATGATGGCATAGACGACCGCCGCAATCACGAGGAAGCCAGGTATGGTGACGTAATTTCCGGCGATCGGAATCGTCAGCGCGCCACCGATCGTCCACAGGACGACGATGAAGGTCGACGCCGACACGAAAGCCGAAATCACCCCTGACGTGAAATCCACGGGCGATTCCGTCGCTATCCGCATATCCTCGGAGATGCGGGCTTCCGGGTTCTGGTGATCGCCTCCGATCAGGTTCAGCTGGTAGTAGCGTCCATTCGTAAGCCACCGCGAGATCAATGATTTCGTGAGCCACGAGCGCCAGCGGCGCTGCATCAGCATGCGCAGATAGACCTGCGAACTGACGAGCGCGACGCTTCCAAGCACGAGGGGCGGAAACAGAAGGCCTAGCGAATAGACCTGATCGGCATTCCGCTGCTCGATCGCATCGAATAGTCCGCGGTTCCAGACGTTGATACCATACTGGAAAGCGACGTTGACACCGATGAGCGCGAGAAGCGTTATCGAGCATACCCAGGCGATCTTGTCGCCATCGCGACCCCAATAGCCGCGAGCGCTGACCCAGAAACGTTTGAGAAGATAGGCGCGTCGTGCCTGTTCTGCCTGTTCCGGGGTAAGGGTGGCGGCTGTTGCGCCTGGCTTGGTCGAGGTGGTTTCTGACATTGACACTCCGGTCGAGATCGTCCGCTGGGCAGCGCACTTAGAAACTGTAGAAAGATTGACGGAAACGGAAAGCAGGTGGGGTAGGTGTGGCCTATGCCTGCGGATCGAATGGCGCGGCTAAAGCGACAAGCTGCGCTGCGGCCATCGCTCTCGTGTCAAACATGATTTGCTTTGCTGGAGTGCCAAAGTGGCGTTGTGCGAAAACGCTATGTTCAATCATCGTTTCTCCTCCCCTGATACCCGCAGGTGGCGCAGAAACGTAGTTTGGAACATTAAGGTTCCTACCGCCGGAAAGACGATAGACACTAGGATTTTTGAGGGGTGTGGGGACTAGGTTTCCAGTCGCCCGTAGGCCTGCCCGTTGAGCGAGCTTCGACGGGGTATGGCCGCGGAAAAGGACACGTGAATCTTGTGTCGACATCTGTCAGTCGGGGAGGAGGGCGTGACCGGACATTGTCCGGTCACGGAAAAGGTTCAGCGGGCGTTGTACTTCCCGTCTACCTCGTTGATCGCCTGGACATTTCCGGCCGAGCGACCGTTCTCGTCAAAAGTCTGCGCCAGAAAGGCGTCCGCAATCGCCTTGGCCAGTTCGGTGCCGATCACGCGGGCACCCATGGTAATGATCTGGGCGTTGTTGGAGAGGGCGGCGCGTTCAGCCGAATAGGTATCGTGTGTCAGTGCGGCGCGGATGCCGGGGACCTTGTTGGCCGAGATGCAGACACCGATGCCGGTTCCGCAAACCAGGATGGCCTTGTCATAGGTGCCGTCGATGACACCGGAGGCGACACGGTCGGAAAGCGTCGCGTAGAACGCATCGGGACCGGCATCGGTACGCGATACTTCATGCACGTCGAAACGGTCTTTCAGATGATCAGCGAGAACCTTTGCGAGGCCTTCGCCGGCGCTGTCTCCTGCAATTGCAAGCTTCATGGTCATGTCTCCTCAGAGTTTGGCGGCACATTTTGCCAGGATGTCGAGATAGCCCTCGGCATTCCAGGCGGAACGGCCAATGAAGAGCCCGTCGATATGAGGGCTCGAAATTAGTTCTTCGCAATTGCCGGGATTGACCGACCCGCCATAGAGGCAGGGGATGCGGCGTCCAAGGATGGACTGCGCCACATCGATGATCTCGGCATGGCGGGCGGATGCGTAATCTGCGGTGGCGGGTATGCCATTCTCGCCGATCGCCCAGACCGGCTCGTAGGCGAGCAGGATCTCGGCATTCTTCTGGTCGCCCGACAGTTTGGAAAGGGCACCGCGAACCTCATCCGCAAGGACCTGCTGTGCGTTGCCGCTATCGCGATCAGCGAGCGTCTCTCCGATGCAGATCAGCGGGATGAGCCCGTGGCGAACCGCTGCTTCGGTTTTCAGCCCGACTGTTTCATTCGTCTCGCCGAAATGCTCGCGCCGCTCGGAATGGCCGAGCTCGACGATGTCGAGCTTGCAGTCCTTCAGCATCAGCGGCGAGATCTCGCCGGTCCAGGCACCCTGATCAGCCCAGTGCATGTTCTGCGCGCCGACCTTGACGGAGGTTCCGGCAAGGGCAGCCTTGACCTCGCGCGTGGCGGTAAATGGCGGAATGACAAATCGCTGGATGCGCGAATCCCTGTCTTCATCAGCTGCCTTCACGGCAGCCGCGAATTCCAGAGCTTCGGCAAGCGTCTTGTTCATCTTCCAGCTGGTGCCGATCCAGAAGCTTGGCGATGTGGTCATGGATGTGATCCTCCCGACGATGCGATGGTCAGTGTGACGCCCGTGTCTTCGATTTCTCGAAGCAGTTGGGCCTCAGGCTGATGGTTGGTGATGACGGCGTCGAATTGATCGAGACCGGCGAGGACATGTAGCGCCGTTTGGCCAATCCGCTCGTGGTTGACGAGCAGGTAAGCGCGCGCCGACGATGCCATCATCGCCCGTTTAACCCGGATCACGGCGTCGTCCATGTGATAGGCCTGCCCCGATGCGACGGCCGGGGTTGAGATGAACGCAACGTCAGCTCGCAGCCGCGATAAAGCCTCTTCCGTGACCACGCCGAAGAATGCGTTGAACTTGGGCGAATAGACGCCGCCGAGGGCGATCAGCGTGATGCCGGTCTCGGTTTTCAGCCGCTCCATGACGGCCGCGTTGTTGGTGATAACCGTCAGCGGACGTTTGTCGGCCAGTGCCTCGCCGAGCACGGCCGCCATCGATCCGTCATTGACCATGACGGTCATGCCGGGTTCGACCAGATCGACAGCTGCCTTGCTGATGGCGTGCTTGGCGGCATGATCCTGACGTTCGCGGATCCGAAAATCGCTCTCGAACTGGGTACCTGCGTCGATCGTTGCGCCGCCGCGCACTTTGCGAAGCACCCCTGCCTGCTCAAGCTCGTCCAGATCACGGTGAACGGTCATCTTGGAGATGGCAAAAAGCTCCGCCAGATCGTCGAGATCGACGGTTCGCTTTTCGATCAGCAGATTGATGATCCGTTGGTGTCGTTCTTCGCGCTTCATCCGAGACCGTCCGCGTGGGATGAAACGGATATAACACCTATATTGTTATAATCAACATTATGGATGTGATTTTGTGGCAGCCATGTTGACTCTGGAGATTTCGACTTGCGCTATATCGCGTCTTTGACGCGCTGCCACGCATTGAGCAAATGAAGCCCCAATACCTTGGACAAGGTTTCTCCGTCCCGCGCTTCGAGCGCGACGATCATCTCCTCATGCTCGGCCATGGCCGCCGACCACTTGTCCGGACCCTCGTGGCCGATGAACCGGATTCTCTTCAAGCGCGACTGCAGTTGCGCTTGAACGCTGCTAAGTGCCTGGTTGTCCGCGATCCGACAGATTTCGGTATGGATGGCCTGGTTGAGCTTGTAGTAGCGCAGGCGATCCTTCACGTCGTAGCAGGCCCGCATCTCGTCATGCAGTTGCCTGACCCGGGCGATATCGTCATCCGTCGCGGTCTCGCAGGCAAGGCTTCCGGCAAGCTCCTCCAGGTTCTTCAGAACGATGAGCATGTCGTGCACATCCTTGCCGCTGAACCTTTTGACGATCGCGCCGCGGCTTGGAATGAGTTCGACGAGCCCTTCGCTGGCAAGGTACTTGATCGCTTCCCGCAGCGGCGTGCGCGAAACGCCCAGCTGTTCGCCGAGCTGGCTTTCGTGCATCCGCGAACCGGGGGCAAGCTCTCCCTCGATGATCATGTCGCGCAACCGAGTGACGAGTGTGTCGTGCAAGGCCGTCCGCCGGATGGGGCCGGATGGCGAGACAGGCGATTCGGGCAGTGTATCACTCATTTTGAAAGCTCGATTTCTGGACCGCCATGATGATCAAAGCGTCTCGCCAGGATTATACCAGAACCCGAACGGCACCAAACGTAAAAATGCTGCATACAAAATGCAAAAGACTTGTCCTGCGATTCCGGATGGCTTAGAAACGTCCTCACCGAGGTAGGAGAATTGACCCATGGATATCACCCAGCATCACGATAGCCGTCCAACCATTGCGCTTGCGATGGGAGACCCGGCCGGTATCAGCCCCGAACTGACCGCACAGCTTCTGGCTTTGGATGACATCAGAGAGCAGGCCTATATCGCTGTGATCGGCGATCGGCGCATTCTCGATAAGGGCGCGCAGGAAGCAGGCGTTCAGCCAGATCTGATCTCGGCTTCGCTCGATGATCTTTCGGGTCTCGATCGCTCGAAGCACGCATTTATCGATTTGGGCCATCTCGCTCCGGAAGAGGTGGAGCGCGGCGAAGCGACGCTGGCCGGCGGCACGTTCGCCACGCGCAACTTCCGCACCGCCCTTGAGCTCGCCCATGCCGGAAAGGCCGATGCGGTCTGCTTCACGCCGTTCAACAAGAAGGCGATGCGCTTTGCCTATCCGGGCTACGATGACGAAATCCGTTTCGTCTCGGACGTTCTGTCGTTCACCGGCAAGATCCGCGAGTTCAACGTTCTCGAAAAGATCTGGAACGCACGTGTCAGCTCGCACATCCCGCTCAAGGAAGTGGCTGCCAACCTGTCCGTGGACCGGCTTCTGTCGGAACTCGAACTGACTGTTTCTTGCCTGAGGGCCGCCGGTATCGATGAGCCGCGCGTCGCGGTCGCCGGTCTCAACCCGCATGCGGGCGATGGCGGCAGCTTCGGAATGGAAGAAATCGAGATTATTGAACCCGCCGTTGCCGAAGCAAAGGCGCGCGGTTACGGCGTCGAGGGTCCGTTCCCGGCCGATACCGTGTTTCTTCGCGCCATGAAGGAAGGCTATCACGCCGTCCTCACCATGTATCATGACCAAGGTCAGATCGCCATGAAGCTGATTGGCTTCGACAAGGGCGTGACGATGATGGGTGGCCTGCCATTCCCGCTTTGCACGCCGGCTCATGGCACGGCCTATGACATCGCAGGCAAGGGAATAGCCGATATCGGCGCGACCCGTGAAGCGATCCTGCTTGCGACTCGTATGGCAAAGCGCCAGCGCCTGGCAGCACAGGCCGCGTGATCACTTGATCATAAATGACCGGCCGTGAATGGCCGGTCATCTCAGCCCGAGAGGACGCGGGCTTGGCGCATGTCGGTCGGCTTGAACGCCGGCTGCCAGATGTCAGAGTGTGCGGCTTCCCTGCGCCATCAAGAGCGCGGTGGCGTCGCGGTTGGAGGACGACAATGACAAGTTCAGCTCCCAAGTGGACGCGTGAGACCTGGCCGATCGCGGCCGCAATGATTCAATACCCCAATATGTTGCCGGACGGTCGTTCGGTTCAGGATCAGACCGTCGAGGAATGGGCCAAGACTGTCGGCGAAGTCGCAGATGCAGGCTTTACCGAACTCGATCCCACGGACAGCTGGCTCCGCGTCGCCGATCTTTCGGCTGATCGCCGTCGTGCGTTCTGCGAGGTCGTGAAAGATGCAGGCATGACCATCCCGGCGATATCGACATCGCGGCGCAGCGTCATCGACGAGAAACACGGCGACGATTACCTCGCCTACAGCCACCGCGTCATCGAGACTGCCGCCGAGATCGGCGCGCAGAGCGTTTCCTTCGGCTTTTTCGAGCCGCTGACGGACAAGCAGAAAAGCGCGTTGTGGTTCTGGACCGAACAGGGTGCCAAAAACCCCGATGATCCCGCGACGTGGAACAAGGCGGTGGCCCGCGTTGCCGAACTCGGCAGGCACGCCGCAGAAGTCGGGATCGAGGTTTCCCTCGAAATGTACGAGGACACGTATCTCGGAACGGCGGACAGTTCTGTCCGCTTCGTCGAGGAAGTCGATCTGGCCAATGTCGGCATCAACGCCGATCTCGGCAATCTCATCCGTCTCCATCGGCCGGTCGAGCACTGGCTACAGATGATGACGAAAGTCGCGCCTTTCGCCAAATACTGGCACGTCAAGAACTACATGCGGATCGAGGACGAGCATGCGGGCCTGATCGCCAGCCACCCGGTTCCGCTCGAATCCGGCTTGATCAACTATCGCACAGCAATCAAGCTTGCGCTGGAACACGGCTTCAACAGCCCGTTCCTGTGCGAGCATTATGGTGGCGACGGCCTTTCCGTCAGCGCGACCAACCGCGACTATCTCCGGCGCATTCTGCCGCGTAATTGAGGACCGCTTAAATGACGACGATCTTTGATGCCCCAGACGAATTCGCCTCGACTGCGCTTGCCGGCTTTTGTCAGATCTATCCCAACCACGTACGCCTCATCACCAACGGTGTCGTGCGAGCCACGAAAGTGCCTGATGGCAAGGTGTCGGTGGTTGTCGGCGGCGGCTCGGGTCATTATCCGGCTTTCGCGGGCTATGTCGGCCAGGGTATGGCCGATGCAGCGGTTGCAGGTGACGTGTTTGCGTCTCCATCGACGGCAGCGGTTGCACGTGTCTGCCGCCATGCCGACAATGGCGGCGGCATCATTCTCGGCTTCGGCAATTATGCAGGCGACGTGCTGAATTTCGGGGTCGCTGCAGAGCGTCTTCGTGCCGAAGGCATCGATGTGCGCATCATTGCCGTGACCGATGACGTTGCGAGTGCGTCGGCTGACGAACACGCCAAGCGCCGCGGCATCGCCGGCGACCTCATGGTCTTCAAGATAGCGGGAGCGGCGGCGGAAGCGGGGCTTTCGCTTGACGAGGTGGAGCGTATCGCCCGGCATGCCAATGAACGCACGGTTTCGTTCGGCGTCGCCTTTGCAGGCTGCACCCTTCCAGGTGCAAAGCAGCCGTTGTTCACGGTCCCGAAAGGCCGGATGGCTCTCGGCCTCGGCATTCACGGCGAACCTGGCATTAGCGAGCAGGATATCGCGAGCGCGACGGATCTTGCAGATGTGCTCACGGACAAACTGCTGGCCGAAAGGCCGCAGGGCTGCACGCGCGTCGCGGCCATTCTCAACGGTCTCGGTTCGACAAAATACGAAGAACTCTTCGTGCTGTGGACCGCCGTCCAGAAGAAACTTACCGGGTCCGATCTTCAGATCGTCCTGCCGGAAGCCGGTGAGTTCGTCACCAGCCTCGACATGCAGGGTTGCTCGCTGACGCTGACTTGGCTCGATGAAGAGCTTGAGCGCTATTGGGCGGCACCCTGCGATGCGCCGGCATTTCGTCGCGGACGGCCTGAAGTCGCTGAATTGCGCACCGATGTCATCACCGATGAGGAAGCTGCTCCGGTCATCCCGGCGGCATCCGAAGCGTCGCGAAAGTCGGCCGCCTGCATCTCGGATCTGTTTGCCAGGATTGCCGCCATGCTCACGGACAAGGAATCCGAGCTTGGCCGCATCGATGCGATCGCCGGCGACGGCGACCATGGGCAGGGGATGCAGCGCGGTTCCGATGCCGCGGCCAAGGCGATGGCCGCTGCCGTATCGGCTGGCGCCGGCGCCCAGACGACGCTTGCGTTGGGCGGCGATGCCTGGGCTGACCGGGCCGGCGGCACATCCGGCGCGATCTGGGGATTGTTGCTGCGGTCGTGGAGCAGCGCGCTGAGCGACAACGACGTGCCTGATGAAGCAGCGATTGCCGAAGGCGCGCGCAGGGCGCTCGATGCCGTCACCAGTCTCGGCCGCGCCCGGATCGGCGACAAGACGCTCGTGGACTCGCTTATTCCGTTCGTCGAGACGCTGACGGAGAAGACCGCGGCCGGCAAGTCCCTGCCGGAAGCCTTCAAGGCTGCAGCCGACGCTTCGAGCGCGGCTGCCGAAGCAACAGCTGCACTGACGCCGCGGCTCGGGCGTGCGCGTCCGCTTGCGGAAAAGAGCATCGGCCATCCAGATGCAGGCGCCGTATCGCTCTCGATGGTGGCGCAGCTTGCGGCTGCCTTTATCGCCGACCGCGGCTGACCCTGAAAATGTCTGTTCGGTTTCAGCCGAACAGACCGACACATGTCAGCCAGAGGCCGGATGCCAGGGTGATGGCATCCATCATCAGGCCAAACTTGCGCTCGGACATGCTGACGACATAGCGTTTTGCAAAGAACGTTCCGGCCATCAGTGACGAACCAATCACGAGACCGCTGATCACGAGATCATGGGTCAGCGCACCTGCCTGATAGAACGTCAGAAGCTTTGCCGCTTGTACGAAAATCGAGGCCGCTGCTTCCGTCGACAGGAAGGCGCCCTTGGTCAGCCCGAAGGCCATAAAGGCTGGAATGCTGAGTGGACCGGTGGATAGGAACATCCCGGTCAGAAACCCGATAACGGCACCGGCGATTGCCATTCCACTCAGCCCGATGGTCATGTTGCGGTGGCGAATGTATCGCCGGAACGGGACAAGCAGCATGATGAAGAGGCCGAGCAAAGTGCCGCTGATGGCTGCCGGCAGATGGACCAGGCTGACAGCGCCCAGCGACGCTGCCGGCATGCCGGGCAGCGCATAAGCGAGAACAGCGCGCCAGTTGACATGCCTGTGCCAAGCCATCACACGCGCGGCATTCGCCATCAGCCCGGCGATCGCCATGACGGGAATGGCGCGAGCGGGGTCAAACATCGGAACAAGAACCGG
The DNA here is from genome assembly GCF_977018685.1 of Velazquezella soli. NCBI lineage: Bacteria > Pseudomonadati > Pseudomonadota > Alphaproteobacteria > Hyphomicrobiales > Rhizobiaceae > Velazquezella > Velazquezella soli. Next base: position 740,352 of record NZ_CDRNXF010000005.1, on the reverse strand, counting down.
CAGGAGAATGAGGCTGGCGCCGGTGCCGATCACCCCGCTCAGGCAACCGGCGACAAAGCCTATGGCGCAGACGAGGATATAGGAGAGCAAGGCTTATCCTCGACGCGAGTTCGGCCACAGGGCCTTTGAGCGTGCGCGGCCAGCGTTCGCGCCGGCCGCGCATTGCCTTGGGAGGCTTAGAAGAATGCCTTGTCCTGCTCGCGCCGCAGTTCGAGCAATGCTGATGTCTCGTCGAGTTCGACATCGCCGCAAAGGATCGGCTGGCCCGCCTTTACGGCCCTTTTCAGCGTGCGATTGGCTGCCAGATAGAAGGGAACGGCCCTATCGTCTAAGAGCGGACCGGCCGGAATCATCCGCGCAGAAACGTTGACGATCGAGTGATGGTGGCCGCTTGCCGTCAGAACAGTTCCGGCGTCGAGATCGGCATCTGCATGCGCGACGAGGTCGATCACCGGCCGCGGCTCGGCCGCACCACTGGAGACGCCGCGCAGGCCGACTTCCAGAATGCTCGTTGCAGCCTCGACGCCCAAGAGATGGCGTGGAATGTAGAGCATGGCGACATCGCCCTTGCGGCTCACGACGTGGCCTTTTTCCGCCAGCATCTGCCAGGTCTCCGCGTCGTCGCAACGCACCGTCACGAAGACGCCGCCGGCAAAGCTCAGTTCGCCGGGAAGCCGCAGGCAGTGGAAGACGTCGAGCACCTTTGGCGCGCCGAGCAATCCGCCGCTCGAACGCTCGGAAAAGAAATCGGCAACTTCGGTGATCCGCGCGATCGGAACATGCAGATCGGCCCGGTCGACCAGGAAGCCCGTGGCATTGGCAACCAGTGTCATTTCACACAAGTCCGGAACCGCGCGCTGGGGAAACTCCGCTGCGATTTCCGATCGTCTTGCCGCGATGGTCGACAGGTCAAGCGTCGCCGGTTCGATCCAGTCGCCAAACTCAGGTGCAGACGCCATCTTGCCGTTCGAGCTTAGCGTCTTCTGTTTTGGGTCGTAGATGAAATCGTATTCGCTGGCCTTGCCGGCGGCGATGATATCCAGTCCGAGCACTTCCGCCCAGGTGACCAAGCCCATCAACAGGCTCGGCTGATCGCCATCGACCGGGGTCACGATGACATTGTTGTTGCGTGCGCGGAGAGCAAGGCCGGGACCGACGACGCTATCGACTTCCTTGGAGACGAGCGCGACATGCTTGCCGGCATCGATCGCAAGCCGGCAATGCTTCGCGCCGGCCTCGGGGTGACCGGTGGCTTCGACAACCACGGAGATCGGAAGGTCGAGGACGACGGAAAGGTCACCCGCCGCAATATAATGGCCGTTCTCCCATGCCGTCTTCGCCTCGCTCGCGGTTGCGCATTGGGCAATCCTGGACGGATCGATCCCAAGGCCCCGCAGAACGTCTGTCGCGGTTTGCGCCTTCAGATCGACCGCAACGCGGGTGCTGATCAGCGCCTGCTTCAAACTCTGAGAGATGAAGCTGCGGCCGAAGCCGCCGGTGCCGACGATGCAGCATTCCACCGGGGCGGACTCTCTGCCGAAATAGGTGTGATAGTTCATGGTGTTCCCCTCCTAAACCGTAACGAAAAAGGCGTGGGCGCGGCTTATGCCGCCGCGTCCACGTTCTTGTGGTTTCTGAGGTACTTGATGAACTTCAGGCTCTGCGGAATGATGAGAAGAGCGAGTGCCACGGTCATGATCGAGCCGACCAGATAGTTCGAGAAGAAGATCCCGAGCGATCCGTCGGAGGCGATCATCGACTGGTGGAACGAGCTTTCCGCCTTGCTGCCGAGAACCATGGCGAGAACCAATGGTGCCAGCGGAAATTCCAGCTTGTTGAAGACGAAACCGACGACGCCGAAAATCAGTACCAGCCAGAGGTCGGAGGTCGAATTCGCCACCGTATAGGCGCCAACGAAGCAGATCGCCACGATCATCGGTCCGATGATTGCAAACGGGATGCGAAGCAGCGCTGCGAAGAACGGAACGGTCAACAGGACCAGGATGACACCGACGAAGTTGGAGATATACATGCTGGCGATCAGGCCCCAGACGAAGTCCGGCTGCGTGGTGAACAGCATCGGTCCCGGCGTCAGGCCCCAGATCATCAGGCCGCCCATCATAACGGCTGCGGTTGCAGAGCTTGGAACGCCAAGGGCAAGCATCGGCAGCATGGCGCAGGTGCCGGCCGAGTGGTCGGCGGTTTCCGGTGCAACGATACCTTCGGGACGGCCGGTGCCAAACTTTTCGCCTGGCTTCGACCACTGACGTGCAAGACCATAGCTCATGAACGATGCTGCGGTCGGGCCACCGGGCGTGATGCCCATCCAGATCCCGACGGCAGACGAACGCACGATCGTGGTGAAGTATCTCGGCAGCTCCAGCATGGTCTTGAAGACGTCGCGCGGATCGATACGGGACGCGACTCCGCGGAATTTCAGCCCGTCCTGAACGGTTGCCAGAAGCTCGCCGATCCCGAACAGACCGATGACGACCACCAGGAAGCTGACGCCGCTGAGCAGTGCTTCGATGCCGAATGTCAGGCGAAGCGATCCGGTGACCGTATCCATGCCGACAGTGGACAGAAGAAGGCCGAGGCTGAGCGAGACGGCCGTCTTGATAGGGGAGGCGCTGCCCATGCCGACGAAGGCGCAGAAGGCCAGGAAATAGACGGCAAAATATTCAGCCGCGCCAAACCGAAGCGCAAAACGCGCCGCCCAGGTGGACAGAAGCGTGATGACGACGATACCGACGAAGGCGCCGATGCCGGCCGACATGAAGGCAAGCGTAAGCGCGCGGGTCGATTGCCCGGATCGCGCCATCGGATAACCATCGAAAGTGGTCGCCACCGAACTCGGCTCGCCGGGAATGTTGAAGAGGATCGAGGTCGTCGAGCCACCGAACAGCGCGCCCCAATACATCGACGCCAGAAGGATGATCGCCGAGACCGGGTCCATTGTGAATGTCAGCGGAATGAGCAGCGATACGCCGTTCGGAGCCCCGAGGCCGGGGAGGACGCCGACGATCAGCCCGAGAAGGACGCCGACGATCATCAGGGTGATGTGCATCGGCGTAAGTGCCGTCGCAAAGCCACCCATAAGCAGTTCAAAATTTTCCATGATCAAGCTCCGGGTGCTTAGTAAATGCCGAGCATTTCTTCGATCGGGCCCTTATGCAGCGGCACCTGGAACGCTTTTTCGAAGACAAAATAAAGCGCGATGGAGAAGACAACACCGATCAGGATCGCGATCCACGGCTTGTAGCCGCCGTTGCGCCAGGCAACGTAGAAGAGATACAGCGCCGTCCCGATATAGGTGCCGAGAAAGACCGTCACGATGACGAAGACGATCATCGGCAGAAGGAAGGAAAGAACCCTTCGCGTCTGTTCCGGTTCGAGGAACGTCTCGCGCATCTCCTCGCTGCCCATTTTCAACCTGAAAATGGCCTGGGCCGCACTGGCGAAAGCCGCAACGATCAGGATGATGCCGACGTAAAACGGAAAGTAGCCGGGCATGGGACCTGATTCACTCCAGCTGACGCCGAGTTCCAGGGCACCTGTTGCACCCAGCGCGCCGACGGCGGCAAGCGTGATGGCGGTGACGATCTCGACATGGAGTCGCTTGATATGCATGATTGTTTTCCCTCGATCGCAAGATCCGGCATGAAAATGCCGGATCTAAAATCGCATTGGCGTCAGGACTTTACTTAACCAGCCAACCTTCGGCCTCGAAGACACCGACGGCGTTCTTCTCGCTGGTCACAATGAAGTCCTGCAGCTTCTGGCCGGACATGAAATCGCCGGTCTGCGAGGTCTTGCGGACATAGTCGGCCCATTCCGGGGTCTCGCTGACCTTTTTCAGAACGTCGCTGTAGTAGGCGACCGCATCATCAGGCGTTCCTGCCGCGGTCCAGACCGTGCGGGGCATCTTGTAGGAAGGAATGTTGACGCCGCTCGAGGCGCAGGTCGGGATGTCGCCCCAGCCCTTGCCGTCATGGACCGGATCGCTCTTGGCCATCGGCTTGTCGGAGAAGACGCAAAGCGGCTTGATCGCACCCGCCTGCCACTGGCCGACATTTTCGTTGGGATTGTTGACGTTGGCAGCGACATGGCCGCCGGCCAGCTGAACGCCGACTTCGCCACCGCCGTTAAAGGGCAGATACTTGAAATTGGTGCCTGTCGTCTGCTCGATCAGAGCGACCAGGGTTTCATCCGTGTCCTTCGACTGGCTGCCTGCAAAGGAAAGCTTGTTCGGCGCAGCTTTCGCGGCTTCGATGAGATCCGTCGGCGTCGCGTATTCGGAATCGCCCTTCACCCAGATCAGAAATTCGTCGAATGCGAGCGCTGCGACGGGACGTAGGTCCTCCATCGAATAGGCGAGCTTTGCGACATGCGGCAGGAGATAGGCGTTGTTGGTTCCGAAGTAGAGCTTGTTCGGATCGCCTTCATTCTTGCGAGCGTAGAGGAACGCTTCCGCACCGCTGCCTCCGCCCTTGTTGAGGACCACCATCGATTTTTCCATCAGCTTGTGCTTGGCGATGATCGACTGGATGGTGCGGGCAAAGTTGTCGGTGCCGCCGCCAGGGCCGGATGCGACGACGAACTCGACGGGGCGTGTCGGTTCAAAGGCAAGCGCCTGTCCCGCCAGCACGACCGCGGCCGCAAATGTCAATCCTACGGATAGCTTCTTCATCTTATTCCTCCTTTAGATGAAATGGCTGCAGGTTTGCCTACAGCCGATCGGTCTTCGTGTTCACGAAGCGGCAGCGAACTGCGTCCTCGGCGCACCTCGTGAGATCGACCCGGCAATGAGCGGCCAGGCAGACGCCGGCTGCGATCTCGTGATGTCGGGCAGTTCTTTGAATTCGAATGAGAAAGAAGCGAGCGCGCTGAAGCCACTCTGATCGTGGCGGTTGGGCCTCGCCGAGACGCCTCTTGCGGGCGCAAGTCCGACTGATTTTGGGCTTCGTCCTGACGCCATAATCTCCTCCATCCGAGGAAAATCATAGGCCATCTATTAGCACACATCAAGTCTTCAGAATTTTGTATACAAAATTTTGCGGACAGCGAGACGCCGGCGGCGATACAATCAATCAGCGTGATCTAATCGATTTGCTTTTGATTTACGCCATAGCTCGACTGTTCAAACTCGCGTTTGCGAACACGAGTTTGAACGGATCACGAGATTTTTTTTTAGAGAACTTAGGCTGATCGGCACCGGAAACCGTCATGCGGATAGCAAAGCAGCAACCTTAAATTCAGGTCCCGATTGGCGATTCGCAATCGCAGCGAGGTCTATGCGGCCTTCGACTGCGTGCTACCCAAAGGCAGCCGTCCGGGCGACCTCAGGCGCGGTGCCGGTCAGGCCGGCTTCGTTCGCCATCGGCAGCCGGTAGTATTTGCGTGCAGTCCCCGCAAAGAGTTTTGCCTGATCTCTCAGGGAATAGCGTGCCGCCACGTCCTTGAAGCCCGAATAGATCGTGTCAAATGAACCGCATAGACTATCGACCGGGAAATTGCTGGCAAACATCGTCCGCTCGGCTGAGAACATAGCAATGGTTTCGGTAATGATGGCGCTGTTGTCCTCGATTGACCAAGGCCGCCCTTTCTGGCCGATCCCAGAAATCTTGACGCAGACATTGGGCATATCCGCAAACTTGCCCATCGCCGCGTGCCATCCCTTCATCCCTTCGCTGGATCGATCCGATGGCAGACCCGTGTGGTTGAGGATGATGGTCGTGGAAGGAAAATCCCGTGCCAGCAGCATGGCCTCGTCGAGATGCCACCAGTTCGTCTGGAGATCGAAGCTCAGTCCATGCGTCTCGAGAAGGGCGTAGCCTTTGCGCCAGGTCTCGTCGGTCATGAGAGTTCGGTGATCGGCAGCAACAGCGGCGCTTTCGGCGCCGCCCGGCTTGTGACGCACGCTGCGCACCAGCTCGAACGCTGCCTGATCGGCAAGGACATCAGCCACATCGGGCCTATCGAGCCATGCCTGGGCGACGATGGCATTGGGAAGCCCGAATTCATCCGCGACCTTGGTTGCGTATCGGCTTTCCCCAATGGGATCGGCCGGATCCCACTCGGTCTCGACATAGACCGTCTGCACGACGTTGTGGCCTTCCGCGTCCTTCAGGTAGTCGGGCGGAAGATAGCGCCGCTTGATCGAGCTGTAGTCGCCATACCGAAAGGGGATTTTTGCCTCCGGCTTTAGCCAGGGATGGTCGTTGGCTACGGGGTCCCAGAAATGCTGATGCGCATCGACGATAGGGCCGTCCCAAAGAGGAAAGTCGTCCAATTAGCTGCCCTTCCGTTCACGAGTACCTTCGTTGAAGTCGATGGTGAGAGTGGCGATGACATAGACGACGGCGCAGCCCGCAAAGAAGCCGAGCACGGTGCCATAGGAGCCACCGGTCCATTGAAGGATGAAGCCTGTCAGGATCGGGACGATGATGCCGCTGACACTGCCGGCAAAGTTCATTGTGCCGCCGATGACGCCGACCCGGCTCTTCGGCGCGAGGATCGAGGGGAGGCTCCAGTAAAGGCTGCCGAAGTAGAGCAGGAATAGTGTGGCGGAGAGAAGCGCGACCGCGGCAACCGGGCTGCTCACATGCGGCAGAGCAATGAATGTGGCGGCGACGCCGAGGCCAGTGATGCCCAGAAGAAGCTTGTAGACGACGGATCGTTTAAACCCTGCGGCCACCATCTTGTCGGCGACGAAGCCGCTCGCGAGCGAACCCAGCATGCCGGCGAGGAAGATGACGAAAGTCGCTCCGCCCATTTCCTTGAGGTTGAAGTTGCGCGCCTGCGCAAGATAGCTCGGGCCCCAGGTCAGCAGACCGAAATTGATCATCGCCCATCCGGCGCGACCTGCCACGAGGCTGACGATCGACCGGCGAAGGATTTCGGTCGGTTCGCTTTCCGTAGCCTCGGACTTCGGTTGCCCCACTTCGTTGATGATATCCATTTCCGCAGCGTTGATGCCCGGATGCGTGGACGGAGCGTCACGGAGGTAACGCCATGCGAGCCAGCCCAAAAGAATGGTCACGAGCCCTGCGACGATGAAGGCAAGCCGCCAGCTTCCGAGCGTAAGGATGAGCCAGCTGATCAGGACGCCGCCGATGGCAGCCCCGAGCGGGGCACCGCTATCCATGAAAACGGCACCGCGTGCCCGTTCCCGTTTCGAAAGCCAGATCGAATTGAGTTTTGCTCCGGCCGGGAAGAGAGGCGCTTCCGCCGCGCCGAGACCGATGCGCGTCAACAGAAGCGAGATGCCGCCGGTCGTGAAGCCCGCAATGGTCTGGAAGATACCCCAACCGAGTGTGGACACCGTGATGACCGAGCGTGCGCCAAAGCGGTCGATCAGCATGCCTCCGGGGATCTGCATCAATGCATAGCTCCAGAAGAAGGAGCTCAGGATAAGACCCTGCATGGCGGGGCCGAGCGAGAATTCGGCGGCAATGCTGGGCATGGCGATCGAAAGAGCCGTACGGTCGACCATGTTGATGACAACGAGCAGGAAAACGACGACGAAGATGTACCATCGTACATTCGTTGCCGCTTTACCCTTTAGCTCCACGCGGCCAGCGGCAACGGGTTGCTGTTCAATTTCGGACATAGATACAAATCCTCCCTGACTTGTCGGCGCAGGCCTCATCAGGCTTGCATCCACCCGGTTGTCACCGACCTCCTTGATCGGCGTTCCTCTCCACCGTGCATCCCGGGAATATAGTTGACTGGCTATGCCGAAATAATGAAATATACAGATCATGTGATCGACTTTTCCGATCACGGCATCTGCCGTCTGAAATGGATTGCGCCAATGACATCAGAGCGTTTCGACCGCGGGCTGTCGCTCCTGCGCCATCTGAAAAGCACGCAACTCCTGCTTCTCGTCGAGCTTGGAAAGGTCGCGAGCCTGCGAAAAGCCGCGTCGGCTCTCAACATGACGCAGCCGACGGCGACGAAACTGATTCAGGATCTGGAAGCGGCCGTCGGCCATCCGCTGTTCGAGCGCAGTTCCAGGGGCATGCGCGCAACGCCCTATGGCGAGGTGATGATCAGACATGCGCGGCTCATGCAGATGGAAATCGTCCGGACGAGGGAGGATCTCGATTCGCTGTCGTCGGGCGCATCCGGCACGTTGCGGATCGGGGCTGTCATCAGCGCCGTTCCGTTTCTGCTGGCAAAGGCTGTCGCTGCGCTCAAGCGCGAGCATCCCGGCCTGCAGGTCTCGATCGATGCTGGGACAAGCGATGCGCTCGTTGGCTCCCTGTTGAACGGTCACCTCGATGTGCTGCTGGCACGACCGATCGTGCTCGGCGATCGCAACGACTTCGATTACGTCGATCTCATCGACGAACCGCTGAAAGTCGTCGGCCGGCGGGACCATCCGCTCGCGAGCAGGTCGTCCGTCACGGTGCGCGAGCTGGGCGAATGGCCCTGGACGCTTCTGCCGGCCGGAAGCCCGATGCGAAAGGTTCTGGCGCCCGTCTTTGCCGAAATGCGACTGTCCGGTCCCCAAAACATCGTCGAAACTTCGTCAATGATGACGATGGTGGCGCTGATGCACGAGAGCGACATGCTGGCCGTGATGCCCGGCGACGTATCGGACTTCTACATCCGCCATAACCTGCTGGTCGAGATCCCGGTCACGCTGCCTGCGGTGATGGGATCATACGGGATCGTCACGCGTCGAGATCGCCCGATGACGCCCGGCGTCGAGGCGTTCTTGACGCAACTCCAGACGGCGCTGCAAGAACAGCGACGGATCAGGGCGGAACTGACGAGCGACGGATGATGCAAGCCGGATGCATACTTCGGTAAATGGGTGAGCCGGGTTCAGATCGAACTCATCCAGCCCAGTCCGTCCTCGGTTACTCCCGCAGGCCGGTATTCGCAGCCGACATAACCCTGATAGCCGAGGGCGTCGATCTCTTCGAAGATCATGCGGTCGTTGAGTTCGCCTGTCATGGGTTCATGCCGGGTAGGAACCGCCGCAATCTGGATATGCCCGATGCGCGGCGCCATCTGCCTCAAGGCTGTGATGACATCTCCATGCATGATCTGGCGGTGATAGATGTCGAACTGCAGACTGACATTGGGGCGATCGAGATCGGCGACGAGATCGAATGCGCGATTGAAGTCGTTGAGAAAATATCCCGGCATATCGCGTTTGTTGATAGGCTCGATGACGAGACCGATACCGGCTTCGGCCGTTGCAGCGGCCGCCTTTTTCAGATTGTCCACATAGCAGGATGCAGCGGTGGGATCATCCGCTGGCGCGATCCCGGCCATCATGTGAAGAAGCGGCGTTCCGAGCGCCTTGCCATAGGCAATTGCCTTGACCAGCGACGACTCGAACTCCTCGCGCCGGTCGGAAAGGCTCGCAAGACCCCGATCGCCGCCTGTCCAATTCCCGGGTGGCATGTTGAACAGGGCCTGGTTTAGCCCGGCATCACGAAGCTTCTCGGCGACGACCTCGGCTGGATAGTCGTAAGGGAAGAGATACTCGACGGCGCTAAAGCCAGCCGTGGCCGCAGCCGCGAACCGCTCCAGGAACGGTCGCTCGTTGAACATCATCGACAGGTTTGCGGCAAACTTCGGCATGGGCCTATTCTTTCTCTGGCATGCCGGGCAGGTGAAGCCCGGTGATCTGGGCGAGCAGCCGCGCAACCGAACTGTCGTCATCGCGACCCATCCCGGCGGCCTCGGTCATGATGAAGAGTTGCAATGCGGCCGCGGTGATCGGAAGCGGAAACTTCTGCTGGCGGCCTATGTCGGAGACAATGCCGAGATCCTTGGTGAAGATCGAGACCGCACTGTGAGGGCTGTAATCGCCATCGAGCACATGCGGTATGCGGTTTTCGAACATCCAGCTATTGCCAGCCGATTTGGTGATGACGTCAAAGACCCTGGCAATGTCGAGATCGAGGCTTTTCGCGAATGTGATCGCTTCGCAGGCGGCCGCTATATGGACACCTGCCAGCAACTGATTGACGATCTTGAAGGAGGAGCCGACACCCGGCTGGTCGCCAAGCTCGTAGACGGTGGCCGCCATCGCATCGAGCGCCGGCCGCGCCGCCTTGAATGCTTCAGGCGAGCCCGATGCCATGAAGGTCAGTTCTCCCGAATGCGCCTTTTTCGAGCCCCCGCTGATCGGGCCGTCGAGATAAAGCAGCCCGGCTGCCTCGGTCCGTGCGGCGAAGGATTTCGCATCGCTGGGCGAGACGGTGGCGCAGCAGACGATGACGCCGCCGGAATGCATCGCGCTGACGATCCCGGCCTTGCCGAAAAGGACTGTTTCCGTCTGTGCCGCATTGACGACCACGACGACCGCGATGTCAGCGCCTTCAACAGCATCGCCCGGCGAGGAGGCAGCAACGCCACCCTCATTTTCGAGGGTCGAAAGCGCGTCCCGGTTGACGTCGAAGCCGCGAACCTTGTGACCGGCGCTCAGCACAGAGCGTGCCATGCCTAGTCCCATTGAGCCGAGGCCAATGATGGCGATAGTGGTTGGGCTGGACATGAGCGGCACCTCCATGAAGCGCTGTGTAGTCAGAATCTCAGCGCTAACATGTTTTCAACCACATCCTCTTGCCCTGTTCAAGCGACATATGTTAGCGCTGAGATAAATGGAGGAGAGAACGACTTGGACGGGGATGGGAGGTCCATTGCAGACGATAGCGTGCCCTCGGCCGCTGAGACGCCGACGCTTGCGCATGTCGCTCGGCTGGCAAAAGTCAGCGAGAACACCGTCTCGCGCGTGATCCGCAACAAGGGACCGATCGCACCGGAGACAAGGCTCCGCGTCAATGCGGCAATCGACGCACTCGGCTATGTCCCTAACAGGGCTGCCGGTTCGCTTGCGTCCTCGTCTTCGCCGATCATCGGCGTCATCTTGCCGTCGTTGTCGAACATCGTTTTTCCCGAAGTGCTCAGGGGTATAAATGCTGGGCTGATCGGCACGTCCTATCGCCCGATGATCGGTGTGACCGATTACAGTCTCGAGACCGAGCAGGATATTATTTCGTCGCTTCTGGCCTGGCATCCGGCGGCGATCATCACCACAGGTTTCGAGCATACCACGGCCGCAAGACGCATGCTTGAAGGCAGCCGGGTGCGGATCGCCGAACTGATGGATATCGATGACCGGCCCATCGACCTTGCGGTCGGCCTGTCGCATCGCGAGGCCGGCCGCGCGATGGCACGCCATCTCGTTCAGCGCGGCTATTCGAGGATCGGCTATGTCGGCCATGACTGGACTGCGGATCGGCGCGCGCGTTTACGGTATGAGGGGCTTTGCGAAGGTTTGTCTGAGACGGGCCTGTCGCTGGTCGCAGAGTATCGGACAGAGGCGCCAAGTTCGACGCTCGAAGGACGTCGAGCTCTGGCCAGTCTTCTTGCCGACGGTGCCGCCATCGATGCGGCGGCGTTTTCCAACGACGACATGGCGGTGGGCGGTTTCATGCACTGCATGGCGGCCGGAATGCCGGTGCCGGACGGTCTCGCGCTGATGGGCTTCAACGGGCTCGAGATCGGACAGGTTCTGCCAAAGCCGCTGACGACGGTGCTTTCCAATCGCTTTGCCATCGGCAAGACGGCAATCGAAGCCTTGCTGGAGACGCCTCAGCGTCCACAGGAGGCACGGATCATTGACACGGGATTTTCAATTATAGAGGGGGCAACCGCCTGAAGGCGGAGCCCATCCTCAAGACGGGAGAATGATATGCTGCTTGGCGCAATCGCCGATGATTTGACCGGCGCAACGGACCTTGCCCTGATGCTGTCGAGGGAGGGCATGCGCACGATCCAGACGGTGGGCGTTCCGCCCGCCGATTTCGATTTGAGCGATGTCGACGCGGTCGTCGTCGCCCTGAAATCCCGTACCAATCCCGCTGACGTGGCGGTCGCGATGTCGCTCGAGGCACTGCGTTGGCTGAAGACGGCCGGTGCCCGCCAGATCATCTTCAAATACTGCTCGACCTTCGATTCGACGCCGAAGGGCAATATCGGGCCGGTTACCGATGCGCTCGCACGCGAGCTTGGGACGGATCTGACGATCGTTTGCCCTGCTTTCCCTGCCAACCGCCGGACGATCTACAAGGGTCATCTCTTCGTGGCAGATCAACTGCTGTCGGATAGCCCCATGCGCCATCACCCCCTGACGCCGATGACGGATTCGTCGCTGGTGCGTCTGATGGCGGCACAATCCAAACTTCAGGTCGGCCTTGTCTCACATGAGAACGTCGCAAAGGGTGCCGAGAGCGTTCGTGCGGCATTCGACGAGGCGCGTCGGCGTGGTGACGGCGTCGTGGTCGTCGACGCGATTACCGACCAGGATCTGCGCGTGATCGGTGAGGCAGTCGCGGAGTTCCCGCTGATCACCGGCGGTTCCGGCATCGCAATCGGTCTGCCCGAGAACTTTCGGCGCGCGAAGCTTTTGCAACGAGACATCACGGCAGGACAGTTTCAGGCGCCGGACGGGAGGGCCGCCATTCTTGCCGGTTCCTGTTCAGAGGCGACACGGGGCCAGATCAAGGCCGCTATCGAGGCCGGCATGTCAACGCTCAAGCTCGATCCGGTCGATATCGCACAAGGGCGTATGGACGTTGACGAAGCGATCAGATGGGCTCTGGCGCAGGAAGGCGTTCCACTGATCTACTCGAGCGCCGATCCCAAGGATGTTCTGGCGGCCCAAGGCAGCCTTGGACAGGAAAAGGCTGGCGAGATCGTCGAGCAGTTCCTCGCAAAAACCGCCATCGGACTGCGCGAAAACGGGGTCCGGAGGCTGATCGTTGCCGGCGGAGAAACGTCAGGCGCCGTCGTTGGAGCACTGGCGCCGTCCGCCTTGTTTATCGGCCGCGAGATCGACCCGGGTGTGCCCTGGACACTGACGATGGGTGATGGCGCACCAATGGCGCTTGCACTCAAATCCGGCAATTTCGGCACCGCCGACTTCTTCCTCAAGGCGTGGGAGCTTTTGAAATGACGGCAGTTCTTTCCGAGGAAACAAAGCTTCGCGACGAGATCGTCACGGTTGGCAAGTCGCTTTTCGACCGGTGCTTCACGTTCGGATCGACCGGCAACATCAGTGCGCGGCTATCGAATGGCGATATGCTGATGACGCCGACAAACGCATCGCTTGGCGCGCTCGATCCGGCGCGCCTTTCGAAATTCTCGGCTGAGGGCGTGCATGTCTCCGGCGACAAACCGACCAAGGAAGCGTTCCTGCACCAGTGCATGTATTGCGAACGCAGCACGGCGTCAGCGGTCGTTCACCTTCACTCGACGAATGCCGTCGCGATCAGCCTCATCGAAGGACTGAACCCGGAGGATCTTCTTCCGCCACTGACGGCTTATTACGTCATGCGGGTGGGAAAACTGCCGATGGCTCCGTATTTCCCGCCAGGCGATGCCGCTTTGGCGGAGGCGGTGCGGGAGCGTGCTCGCGACAGTCACGCCGTCCTGCTCGCCAATCACGGGCCGGTAGTTGCCGGGAAATCGCTGCGCGAGGCGCAATACGCGACCGAGGAGCTCGAAGAAACGGCGAAACTGTTCCTGATGCTGCGTGGCGAGAAAATCAGGCCACTGACGCAGGAGCAGCGTGACGATCTTATGGAGCGCCACGGCTGATCCTGCTGGGGTAGGTGACCGCGTGCTGTGCTTCAGCCGCGGAAACTGCCTTCGTTCATGTCCTTGGAATCATAGTTGAGATCAAAATCCTTTTCGGATTTCTTTCCCGGCGCATCGCGGTGAACGGTCGCGTCCTCAGAGCCCGTTACGACTGTCGGCTTTGCGCTGTGAACCCCTGTCGCCTTGCGATCGGCCTGGGACGGGGCGTACTGACCCTTTGCATCGTCTTCCGGTTTACTCATTGCAGTGCTCCTTTTCTGTCCTATCCAACAGGTAGCAAGAGCAGGAGTTCCGTGACGATCAGCCTGATACTCGCAAAGGGGAACGAAGATTGTGCTCTCGCTCCGTCCGGTTCGAGCAAACACGTGTGCCGGAGGATGGACGGTTCAGATATAAGCGACACCGGCCTTCCGGGCTTCCGCTGTCGCATAAAGGTTGGACCGATGGCAGCGTTCGTAAAACGCTACCGTTTCGCCCGGCATATCCTCTGGCAGGCTCAGGAAGTCCCGCAGGCGCAAGCCGTCTTTCTGGTCGAGATCAGCATTGGCCAACGCGGGGCCGTCAAGAGCGGCGATGCGGTCGTGCAGTCGTGAGAAGTAAGCAAGGTTCGCTTCGACGATCGACGGTGCGGAGGTCTGGCCGTGAGCTAGAACGACGTGGCGGGCATCAAGATCACGGATTGTTTTCAACGAGCAGCAAAGCGCCTTGAGATCGTGAGGATCCTTGCTCCAGACCTCGGGGATCGGCCACTCGACGGCATCGACCGCAAGACAGGTTCGGATGGAAGGGATCCAGACCGCGACATGATCCGGCGTATGTCCGGGCGTGTGAAGCAATTCGAGGACCAGATCGCCGCCATCCAGGATCATGCTCTCGCCAGTGAAGCATATATTGGGGGCAACAATCTCGACATCCCGAAATCGTCCGTCGCGCTGTTTTTCGACCAGCTTATCTCGTGCAGCGGGATCGTTCAGCCGCTCCAGCGCCTTGGCGTGCGCGATGATCGGTATGCGATCGCCAAGCCCGGAATTGCCCCAAAAGTGGTCCCAGTCCATATGGGAGTTGATAACCAACAGAGGCCGATCGCCCATCTGGTCGTCGAGCAGTGCCAGCGCCTCCCGACACAGGGATGGGGTGCCAAGCGTATCGACAAGGACATTGAACCGATCGGTCCGCACGAAGACGGCATCGACCTCGTCGCCAGCCCTCACGATGACAATCCGATCATCGAGGCCAGGGTAAGTCGTGAGCCGAACCGAAATATCCATCGCCAATCCCTTGCGATGCATCACTTGAAAAGGCGATGGCCCGCCGTCAGCGGAACGAGGGCAACCCATGACTAGGTTTCGGCATATCCAGCTTCGGCAGAGAATTCGCGAGAGCCGCAGCCTCGCCGGAATAAGGGAAGTCATCGCCCAACTGGCGATCGCCTTCGTACACCTTGAAGGATGGCCCATCGACCTCGACGATCTTGTAACCGTTCACGTATTCGACCTTTGGCGTTTTCCAACCCATATCGATCTCTCTTTCTTGAAAGCTGACACGACGGTCAGCGCGATGTCATGACGGTCGATCCGTTGGCAAAGGTCTAACAGGTACACGCTCAAACGCCTAATCATGACCGAGCGGCAGCCGAGTGCTTGATCGGCGCAGGAAATCGATAAGGCCACCACGCCATGCGTATCCTGTCGTGCCACAATCGGCGCGGCTTAGCCTCAGGATCGAAGGGAACAAATCGAGGTCAAATGCATTCGAGGTCGCAGTCAATGCCGACTTTTCTTGGGGGCCCTTATGAAACGACTTTCCGTGACCGCCTTTGCCGCTCTTTGCCTCACCGCCGGAGCAACCTACGCGCAGACGAACAACGACGAGGCAGCCCAGGCATGCCAGTCGACCGGCTTGCTGGCGCTGCAGGAAAAATCGTCCGCCATCACCGACCTGGTGCTCGACATGGAAACCCTGGCCGTGAGCTCCGCGGATACCAAGGTCGAGAATGTCGCGGTGAAGACCGTCGTCATGGGCGATGCCTATATCGCACGCGGCGGCGAAACCGGTAAGCCTGATCGTTTCGTCTGCCTTCTGGGCGAAAAAGGAAAAGTGCTTCTGACGTTTTTTACCGCGCAGTAGCCGACGGAGCCGCGTCGCAGTTGGTGCCGGATTTGCGACAGTTCCGTCAGGTACGGCGGGTGTCAAGGATCAGATAACTCAGCGCTATCCACGTCGTTTGCTCGGAACCGATCCGCCGCTGCGGGATTACTGTAGGCCTCGAAACATGCACCGGCTGGTTCCTCGAAGGAAGCAGGCGGTGCTGACTATGGAGACCCTTATGCAGCTACCACAGAACACGATCGTTGCCGTTGCCGATGGCGAAAAGCTCAGCCTTTTCAAGAATGAAGGTGACGCGGCAAACGTCAAGCTGAGAGCGATGCCGGCCACGGACATCGACAGCTCGAAAATCTCTTCCGGTGCGCGCCATTCCAGCAGCTCCGCAAACCCGGATGACAGCCAGCAGGACGAAGACGGTTTCAGCAACGGCATTGCCGACATGCTGAACAAGCATGTGCTGGATGGAAAGATCAAAAATCTTGTTGTCGTGGCGGCGCCCCGCACACTCGGTGAAATGCGCAAGAGCTACCACAAGTCGCTGTCTGACGTTCTGATTGGCGAACTCGACAAGGACCTTACGGGCCATTCGATCCAGGATATCGAAAAGGCGCTGGCTGCAGCCTGATCGCTACAACAGCACCAGAAGTGGAGGCCCTGCAGCAGCGGGGCCCTACTTTCGAGAAGTGAAGGCCATCAGTATCCGATGTCTGCGGATAGATGGACACTGTTAGAAAGGGCGGCGCCCACGCTTCTAAACAGTCAGGCGACCTCGGAGGCCAGGATTAGGC
Source organism: Velazquezella soli (assembly GCF_977018685.1). Classification (NCBI taxonomy): domain Bacteria; kingdom Pseudomonadati; phylum Pseudomonadota; class Alphaproteobacteria; order Hyphomicrobiales; family Rhizobiaceae; genus Velazquezella; species Velazquezella soli. The sequence continues at coordinate 723,829 of NZ_CDRNXF010000005.1, read as the reverse complement.
CAGGAGGGGGGCTCGGTACTTCCCCACCTTCGACCCGTAGCGCCAGATAATCCAAGGCGTTCTGCAGTCCGTTCATCGTGTACGGCTTCTCGATTGCGCCGAGCGCGCCTGCAAAATCGTCCGGGATCCGCTTCAAATTTCCTGAAACAAATATGTAAGGGACGTTTTTCGAAGCAAGGAATTTTCCGACGTCGATCCCTGTCGGGCCATCAAGAAGTTGGATGTCGACGAAAGCGAAGTCAGGCGCAGTCTTTTCAGCAAGTTCGTATGCGGTCGAGCTTGAAGCCGCCTGGCCGATAACATCGTGACCCGCAGCCTCGACCTCAGTTTCAAGTTCGAGCGCCAGCAGCGCCTCGTCTTCCACGATCATCACGCGCAAAATTCTGTTCCTTACTCATTGACCATCAGGGTAACGCTCACTTCTGTGCGCTTGCCATCCGTTTTCCGTTCGATTTCAGCGCCCAGCTGCCTGGCACAGGTCTCCAGCATCAGTCTGCCGAAGTCGTGTTCGCGCTGGTCAAAGACAACGGGGGTGACCGTGTCGACGACCCTTACCAAGAAGTGTCCGTTCAGGCGTCTCACTTCCAGGTGAATTTCGCCGCCGCCATCGCTCAAGCCGCGTCGAACGACATCACCGATCAGCTCGTTCAAGATAAGAGCGAGAGGTGATGCCTTGTCAGCCGGGACGATGACTTCGTGCAGGTCGGTTGTCATCACAATGTCAGATCGCCTAAGCGCGCCGACCACATCAACGATGAGGTCGCCTGCGAACTCTGCAACATCGAAATGGCCGACATCATCGTCATTCAGAAGCTTACGGTGAACAGTGCTCAGCGCTTCGACGCGGCTGAGGACGGAAAACAGGGTCCGCTTTGCTACCTCGTCCTCCGCCATCCGCGCCTGGAGCTTGACGATCGAGGCGATGGTGAGGAGATTGTTTTTGACGCGGTGGTCGACTTCGTGAACGAGCGCGGTCTTTGTTGTCAGCGCGTCCGTCAGGTCCGCTGTGCGCCTTGCGACTTCCTCTTCCGCGATATGCCGAGCCGCCGCTAACTCTGCCTCTTTGCTCTTGATGTTGGTAAAGTCCAACTGAGACGCGAAGAAGTAGATGACTTGCCCATTTTCGTTTCGAACCGGGCTGACGAAGAGAGCATTCCAGAAGGTCGTGCCGTCTCGCCGGTAGTTGAGAATGTCGATCGCAAGATCCCGCTCTTGCGACACCGCTTCCCGAATTTTGGCAACGGCCGCAGGGTCAGTTTGCGGACCCTGTAAGAGGCGGCAGTTGCGCCCAACAAGTTCCTGCGCCGAGTACCCGGTTAACTTCGAGAACGCCCGATTGGAAAAGATGATCGGGTTATCGACCTGGCGTGGATCGGTGATGATCATCGGCATGCGTGTTGCTTTGAAAGCTGCTGCGAACGGATCTCCGGATGCGTGGGCGGCGATTAGCCGGTCGCCTGCGTCTCGTGCGCCGCGAACATCTTTTTCCACAGCCATAAAGTCCGTCGCCCCTCATAAGCGTTGCGAAAAATAATGCTTTAACCGCGGACAGGTTCCGACATCCTGTTAAAATTGACGGTCGTCAGCAATCCGCTCCATTCTCTAGGAAAAACCTGAAAATTCCGTGTTTCGAGATGTTGCGGAGATTAGGCACTGTGCAGTCGCGGGATTACAAATGGTTAGTGGCGCTCACGTCTCGTCTCAAGACCGGCATAACGTATGGCGATAAAGGCCGTCAGGCATGCGACCGAGAACATGTTGAGCCTGAGCAGGATGGCAAGGTCAGGATCGCTCCAAACCCGCAATGGAGGACCGAGAAAATACTGCGAGAATAGAAACACAGCGAAGACAAAGGCCGCCATGCTGCGCTGCCACCACTTCTCCTGGGCAAAAAAGGACAGTGCGGAAAGCATGAAGCAGGCACCAAAAAAAAGCGCCGTCCCCGAACCATGCCCGAACAGTTTTGTCTCGAACAACGTGTCGAGCGTGCCGACGATTGGCAACGCCAACCGCGCCATGAAAGGTGATTGGCGAGCAATGAAAGGGATCGCGAGAAACAGGGGGGCGGCAAGCAAGGTAGCGCATGACGCAGCCACGCCATTGCCGACGAGATACCAGACATAGACGGGATAGAATGGCTTGTTGAATACGATCACCCAGGCGATCGTGACCGTCGCCTGGGTGAGGGGATCGAGTGGCGGTCGTGTCTGTGTCATCGCTCGGCAACCCCTGTCTTTGAATATGCAAACAACGGCCGCACGCGGTTTCAGCAGTGGCGTGCAGCACCGGAATGGCTACGCCGAGAAGGTCTGCGCGGCGTTGATCGACGACACGAACTGACGTGTGCGTTCGTGGACAGGGTTGCGAAAGACCTGTTCGGCGCTGCCGATCTCGACGACCTGCCCCGCCTCGAGAAAGACAACGAGATTGGCAACCTGCGAGGCAAGTCGCAGATCGTGCGTCGCCATCACCATGGTCGTGCCCTCTTTGGCAAGGGTGCCGAGCACGTCGACGACCTCGGCGGAAAGCTCCGGGTCAAGCGCCGAAGTCGGTTCGTCGCACAAAAGAACCTTCGGCGAGGGCGCGAGCGCCCGCGCAATTGCCACACGCTGCTGCTGGCCGCCTGAGAGATTGGCGGGCCAGGCATCGGCCTTGTGTTCCATGCCGACTTTCGTCAGCAATTCCATGGCGCGCGCCCTGGCTTTTTCGCGGGACCATTTCTGGACGACAAGCAGCCCTTCCATGACGTTTTCGATGGCCGTGCGATGTGGGAAAAGCTGGAAGTTCTGAAACACCATTCCCGTCTGGCTGCGCACTTTCTGAATGGATTGCCACGGCGCCTTGCGGCCGGGTGCAAAGTCGACGCTCTCAGCGCCGATGCGCACGCTTCCGGCGGTCGGTTGCTCCAGGAGGTTGATGCAGCGGAGCAAGGTACTCTTGCCGCCGCCCGACGGTCCGACCAGAGCCGAAACGCTGCCCTCCGGAAAGCTGAGAGAGATATCCTTCAGAATGACGGCGTCGCCGAAACGCTTTTCGATATGCGACAGTTCGATCATCGGTTGGCCTCCAGCATGCCGCCGTATCGGGCAAAGCGAAATTCGAGCCGGGACTGCAGGTGAGACAGGATGGAGCTCAAAGCGAGATAGATGATGGCGGCCTCGATATAGAGGATGAGCGGCTCATACGTCGTGGCAACGATACGCTGCGCGGACTGGAAAAGTTCGGGCACCGTGATTGCCGCGGCAAGCGAGGTATCCTTGACCAGCGATATGAACGTGTTTGACAGAGGCGGCACGGATACCCGGCTTGCCTGCGGCAGGATCGTGCGCCGCATCGCCTGGCGCCAGTTCATGCCGGTGGAATAGGCGGCTTCCCACTGACCCTTGGGGACGGAGGAGATGGCTGCACGGATGATTTCCGACGTGTAGGCACCGACATTGAGCGTAAAGCCGATCAGGGCCGCCGTAAAGGCATCAAGCAGAATTCCCACACTCGGCAGGCCGTAGAAGATGACGAAGAGCTGCACAAGGAGTGGTGTACCGCGAATGATCCATACATAGAAGCGAGCGATTGCTGAAACCGGCCACGGCCCGAACAACCGTGCGACCGCGGTGACAAGCCCCAGCGATAGGCCCAGCACAAAGGAAAGGAGTGTCAGCGGGATCGTAAATTTCACGCCGGCCCACAGAAGTGTCGGCAACGAATCGATCATCAATTGAAGCCAGTGCGGCACGGCGAACCTCAAAACATATGACGCCCGGCGATGGTCGCCGAGCGCTCTGATCTCAATACATATGGCGCAGTTTCAAGAACGGAACAGTCCGTTCTTACTTCGAGACGTCCTGACCGAAATACTTGTCAGAAATCGTCTTGTAGGTTCCGTCCGCCTTGATGTCGGCGAGCGCCTTGTTGATGGCTGAAACCAGCTCGTCGTCGCCCTTGCGAACGATGATGCCGGAGAAATCCGCATCCGCCTTTTCGGCAACGATCTTCACGGGAGCCTGAGGCTGCTTCTTCTTGAAATCGAGGAAGGAGAGGCTGTCGTTGATCGTGGCATCGGCGCGGCGGGTCAGAACCAGCTGTATCGACTGGTCAAAGCCGTCGGTGCCGACGAGCTCTGCTCCAGACGCCTCGGCCAGCTTGCCGAAGTTGCTGGTCAGCGACTGTGCCGACTTCTTGCCCTTTAGGCTTTCGAACCCTTTGATCTCCTCATCATTGCTGCGAACGATCAGCACGGCCTTGGACGCGATATAGGGGTCGGAGAAGGCATATTTCTGCTTGCGGGCTTCGGTGATGCCGACCTGATTGATGACGGCATCATAGCGTTTGGCATCGATGCCAGCGATGAGGCCATCCCACTTGCCTTCGATGAATTCTGCCTTCACGCCAAGCTTGTTGGCGACAGCCTCGCCGATCTCGACGTCGAAGCCGGTCAGCTTGTTGGCGCTGTCGTGGAAAGTGAAGGGGGCATAGGTGCCTTCCGTCCCGATCTTGATAACGCCGGCGGCCTTGATCTGGTCGAGGTTTTCGCCAGCGACAGATGGGGTGATGGCAACGGCCTGCAGCATGGCGGCAGCAGCGATGGATTTCAGCCAGTTCATGGTCATTCCTTTCGGGCATCAGGCCTGATGGCCTTTCGATGCGGTGTTATCTAGGAAAACCTGTGCTGTTGGAGGAGAGGATCGAGCAAATAAAACAGGCAAATGAGATTATTTTGCTCATTTTTCTTCGCGCATGACCCGACGCAACCACGACACAGCCTTCGCGCAGGATTTCCGGCAAGACGCCATCGTGCCGCAATCTGCTGTCCCGGAAGACCCGGGCGGAACCCTTGCGTTCTCTAGCTGTTGTTTCGCCGAACAGGAGCAACATCATGCCCGACGAAAAACGCGACGTAACCGGCAATGAGGAGGCACAGGCGGAAGGGAGCCCGCAGGGCGAGCATAGCCCGGAGCGCGAGCAGACGGCGGGCGATTCAAAGCCTCATAGCAGCTCGCCGCAGACGTGGTCGGCCGATCACGGCGGAGGTGTTTCGCCGCCAACCAGCAAGCCGGTGAGTTCAGACGATAAGGCGGATTAGGCGTCTGAACATCTAAAGCCTTCGAACTGTACCAACGCCCTCGCCAACGGATTTTGGCCGGAGGCTGTGATGACCCACGTCTAAGCTCGAATCATTCTTCGTTTAGTAGCAGCTGAATAATAAAACGCCTCTAGCGTGCGCTGCGGTAGCGAGATATTATGCTTTCCGTTAGCGCATGCGCTCGGGTCAGTGCCAACGTAATATTAGAATAATAAAACGATCGATATTGCCATTTTTGTAAATAAGAAAGTCGGGTTCGCGCAATTCTAATGCACGCCAGATTGTTCTCAGTTTTTATTTCCTAAGTACCTTTCCTGTTTTTTGCAGTGCTCACGAGGTTTTCTTGGCTTGAGCAGATATTACAACGATAGGCGGTTTGCGGAAGGGGCAAGGCATCGGGGGCCGGGAGGTCTCGTCGTGTTCATGCTCCTGTTCGCCGCCTTCTCAAGCGCAATCGGCGCAAGCCTTCTCCTGTCCAATGATCACATGCGTCTCAAGCTTTTGTTGCTGCGGCTGGGTTTCCAGCAAAGCAGCGTTGCGAACCTGAGCGTGCCCTTTGTCAATACACAGTCCGCCGCACAGGCAAGCATGGGGGTGTCGGTGGTCTTTGCAAAGAAAGCCCGCCTCTTGAAGGGCCGCGCCCCGATACGTGCTGACGAGCAGTGCGCTACTCTTGCAGCCCTTGCCGAGGTGGAGCCTGTGTTTACCCTCGAAGATGGTGGCGCCAAATGGGAATGCAGCTATCTCGTGACGGGAGCGGATTTGGGACGTCAGTCATCGATATTCGTCCAGATCCGGGGTAGGGAGGCTGCAGGGAACGCGACATTTCGGCTGAAAATAAGCTTCGGACCTTTGTCCGAACGGGAAGCGCTCGCCTATCAGGCGTCCGCAATTGCAGCACGCTTGCTCGATCTCGATGCGTATCTGTCCATTTCGCTCGGAGACGCCTTGGCGCGCGGGCAAGATTTTCGCAGAGAGATTGCGGCGGCAACCATTTCATATAAGCGGGAAATGCTGGATGAAAGTCGATACAATCTCGTTGGAACGTATCCGCTTCCGAAAGCCCCTGCTCAGCAAGTCACAAACTGAGTTGATTTTCGTATCTACTTGATACTTGCCGTGACAGTCGTGTCGTGAGGCGTGCCGATGTGCTCGGCAATCTGGCTGATGCCCTGGATGATGACAGCCCAGAGAGCAATGGAGACACCGAAAGCAAATGACAGATTTCTGAAACGACGCGACATTTTTCCCTCACAAGATGAGGAATATGTACCGCACAATAGTTCGAATACAGTTAGTGTGATCGGTCAAATTGAACCTAACTGTAGCGCCCGCCGATCGACCATGAAAACGCTCGCCGAGAAACTTCGCGCTCAGAAAATCGGCGGGTAACAGACCCTGACGATTTCGATCTGGCGCGGTTCTCGGTAGGTGATCTCAAGCAGTTCGCATTCCTCTGTGACGTAGCTCGAGCGGACAAGATGTGTGTTCGGTTGCGTCTCGTTATACCTCGACCGCTGAATGATGTCCGCCGCGTATGCCGACGCCCCGAGCGAAGCTGCGAGGAGTAATGTCGCAATAGTTAACTTCGAAATTACGTGTAAAGCGGCCATCTCAACCTCTCTAATCACCCGTATTTTGCATCTACATCTAGTATATTTTTCAGATTAAAACGAAAGGCACAAATAACATCACGCCGAATGGATCGTAGCTGTTGGCGAGTGATGTGACCCTAGTCCAGGAGGGCTGCGGCAAGAGCCTGATTGTAGGTCGGAGCGATCACCTTTTCTAATGATCATTTCAGAGCGCTTGCCGTCAGTTTCGGCGCTTACGCAATCTTTCTGTCCGTTCGGAAATTGCAGGCAGATCTTGCCGTTGTCGATCTTGTACCCGATCGTCTTACCCGTTTGGTAAGTATACCCGTTCCCTTTTTTTGCAGCGTTCCCCGAACCTTCGTTCATGCGCCCGGGGATTTCTGTTTGGAAGCAACGCACATCTCGGTATGTGCGTACTGTGCGGGAAGCGACGAAATTATTGCGGCAATGATAGCAAAACTGTGCAGCGCATAATTTGATCGATCTCTCAAGTCGTCGACCGCAGAATATCACGGTTCTCTCGAACGAACCGGAGGGTTTCGCCGCACGTTGCTGCGAATCCACATATCAAATCTAATTTCATATGTAATAATAAAGCAATATTGCTTGTTTTATATTTAACCATTTATTAAGTTCCGGGCTGACTCGTGTTTAGAATCGAGATATGGAGTATTGATAAGACGATCATATATTAACTCTCGTATATTGGATGGTTCCCTTGAGTGCTGTGGAGCTGGTGGTACAACTGGATGCTAGTGAGTACCTCGCCGGTAGTTCGGCGAATGATAATTATAAGCTTACATATAGTGATCAGCCTGCGGCTTGGGAATTTGCGGCCAAGCGCGCAGTCGACGTGCTGATATCCCTGATTGCCCTGGTTACGCTTCTTCCCCTGTTCGTCCTGATATGCGCGATCATCCGTGCCGAGAGCAGAGGGTCACCGCTGTTTTCCCAGATTCGATGGGGGAAGGACGGTCGCAAAATTAAAATCTATAAGTTCAGATCGATGTTTACCGACCGGGGAGATGTGTCTGGCGTCGCACAGACAACTCGGAACGATCCCCGAATTACACGGGTCGGCCAATTCATTCGCAAATCCAATATCGACGAACTGCCGCAACTCATCAACGTGCTCAAAGGGGACATGTCTCTTGTCGGTCCGAGATGCCACGCCGTCGGCATGCTTGCGGCCGGCGTTACCTATGAGGAACTCGTTCCGGATTATCACCAGCGACACAGCATGCGGCCTGGTCTTACCGGGCTGGCGCAAATGCGCGGCCTGCGAGGGCCAACGGATCGTGCTTCGAAAGCCCGGGCTCGCATCGCATGCGATCTCTATTATGTTGCCAATTTCTCGATCTGGCTTGACGTCTACATCATCCTCCAGACCATCAGGATGGAACTGACGAATGGCAAGGGCTTCTAAGCCAACCGTTCTTCGAACCGATCCAATAGCAAACGGCGGCACACTGGTGCCGCCGTCGCTTGTTTGATATTTCGGCGGTTGGGTCTCAATCAACGCTGCCTTGGATCGCCGACGACAGTCCGGGATCTACCGCTCGCCCACCGAGAGACACGCTGCTTGCTAGCAATCCGTTCTGACAAGCCCGTCCGTCGTCCCATCCAGGATGATTGGCGATCGGGTAAAGGCAAATCCCCTCGAACGGGACACCGGACTGCATGGCACGTTTTGCCTGATCCGAGACATAACGGTACCAAGGCCCACGCCGCTCATCCTCGATGCCGGTTTCTGCAATCAAAATCGGCTTGCCATAACGCGCGTAGGTTTCGGCAAGGATCCTGCTCAGCGGCTTGTAGCTGGGATGACCGATGTCGATCGGCGGCCCGCCATGGATCCATTGGTTGTTGAAATAGTAGTTGACGCCAATGATATCGAGAAACCGCTCCTGACCGCCGATCTGCGGCCACATGCGGCCGGCGATGAGGTCCCATCCCTGGAACTGCGACTGCCTGTGACCTTCAGCAACGCCGGACTCGAAAGGTCTCGATTGGTCCGCCACGACATTGATAACCGGATCGCAGTGAACGAAGCGCGCGCGGGGGTCGACCGAGAGGATTTCCTCCATGGCAGCGATTGCGGCCCGGGCGAGCTGAACCTTGAGCTCGAATCCTCGACCACGCGCGAACGGGTTGAGATAGGCGGCATCTCCGCCGCCCCACGAGAAGAATGAGATTTCGTTGACGGGGCAATAGAACGGCACTTCGCTTGTGTTGTCGCGAACCAACCGTGCGCAGGCGCCGGCGAAGGCTGCAAACCGATCGACAAATTGCGGCGACCAGATATCGAGATCGTCAGGCCATCCGTAGTGTAAGAGGTCCCAGATGACCTGCGTGCCGGTTTTCTGCGCGGCTTCGATCATCGGCAATACGCTCGACCAGTCATACGTCCCGGACTTTTCGATCAGATGCCAGCGAAAACCATCGCGGACCGTACGGATTCCAAGTCCTGCAAGCTGACGATAATCCTGCTCCGCAAAGCGATCGTGCTCGATTGCCGCAATCATATCCAGGCGTCGACCGGTTGTTTCGCCGTCAGCGGGACGTAGTCGATGCGTCGAGCATTCGAAACCGCCCATCAGAAACGATTTGAAGATGCCGGTCGGCCCCTGCGGCGATTTCTCCGCAAGGACGTCGCTGAAAAGCTGTGTCCACTGCGGCAACACGGCCTCGATCGAGTAGCTCGCCTCGACCTTGCGCCGCAACGCTTGTCCGAGAGAACGGCGGAAACCTTCGTCGCCCGCAAGTAAGCGGATCTTGTCAGCGACGGCGGCCGGATCGTTATAGGGCACGAAGAGGCCGGAGACCTGGTCGTCGATCTGCTGCTGGGCGCCGTTGTCAGGTGTTGCGATGACGGGCAGGGCGGCGGCACCTGCCTCGGCAATGACATGCGGCATGCCTTCGCCGCGCGACAGCCAGACAAATATATCGAACGCCGACAGAAGCTCGGCCACATCCTTGCGATCGCCTAAAAACGTGACCCTGTCCGCCAAGCCCAGCCGGCGGGTGAGATCCTTCAAGTGATCGGCATAGTCCGGCATGAAAGCATCGGGTCCGCCGACAATGACGAACTGCGCATACGCATTATCTCTGACGACCAGTGCGGCAGCATGGATGAAGTCCTCGACATTCTTTTTCGGATCCAGCCGACCGACCCAGCCGATGACAACCTGCTCATCCCGGAACCCAAGCTTTGACCGCATGACCGAGCGGTTCGCCGAATTGAACTCGGAGAGATCGACCATCGAGGGTATCTCGAGCGCGTGCTGCTCGCGGCCGGGCATTCTTGACGCAGCCGCGTCGCGGATGGAGCGGCAGACGCCGACATACCGGTTCGTGAGGTGCTTCGGGCCAGCTTCCGCCTCCGAAACAAGACCGCCATGCTCGATCAGCGGGGGGCGGAGATGGAGCCGTTCGAGTGCCGGATAGATGTCGGCAACGTTCTGGCTGGAAACGACGATGTCGTATCCAGGAACCTTGCCGGCCAGATAGCCAACCGTGTCCTCGAAGGACAGATCGTAAGGCGACGTATCGACATCGACCCCGAGCGCCCGCAGTTGCTCGTGAGTCTGCTCCGGCATTCCGGGCTTGCGGAAGCAGGCAACGACATCGATCCGGTAGAGATCAGGATCGAGGTTTGCCGCGAGGAGCCGCACTTCGGTCTCCTCGCCGCCGACCACCAACCACGCGAAGACGAACAGAATCCGTACAGGCTGAGGTTCAGGTGTCATTCGCCCACCTTGAAGACAACCTGCAGGAATTCCGGACGGTTTTCGATCAGGTCCGTCAGGAAGGCCGGCGCGTCGTCCATCGGAATGACGTGGGTGATCATCTGCTCGCGGATGATGTCGCCATGCGTCCGGAGAAGATCGACCGATGCGCGGGCGAGCCGGCCGCGGTTCCAGAGCGCACCAAGACCACGCGGAACGCGGTTGATCTGCGCGCAACGGATGTTGAGGCCGTTGTGGTGGAACTCTTCGCCCAACCGCAACTGATCCGCGCCGCCTTGGTAGAAGGCAAGGTCGATCACCGTGCCCTGCGGCCGCAGGGCTTTCAGCGCCGTGTTGAGGCTGCCTGAATACGCACGTGTCTGGAACACCAGATCTGCACCGCGTCCCATCGCGCCATCATGCCAGCGGGCCTTGGCATGCTGCCACGCGTGCTCCTCGGTCATGGCCTGAAGGCCCATCGCTTCCGCTTTTTGACGGCGGAACTCCGATGGGTCGGTCACGATAACTTCGGACGCACCCAGGGATTTCGCAAACAGGGCAGTCATCAGCCCCACTGTTCCGGCGCCGATCACAATAACCGGGCGATCCTTCACGCCTGCACCGAGGAAGGGCACGTGAGCTCCATAGGCTTCGGCATCGGCGTGCAGAATGCCGTTTGCGGCAATCGGTCCCATCTGGGCGACGAGGACGCCGAGCACGGGATCGATGTCGGCTGGTAGCGGCACCAGAAGATCGTGGAACGGGTTGGCCGTGTGGCCCGATTTATGGCCGTAGGCGGATGCGACCACCTCGCCTTGCGCAAAACCGCCTGTGCGCGACTCTGAGACCCTGGCGACTTCCATGTAGCCGAGGAACGGGACCGGATAGTGCAGGTCCGGTTCGTTCTCAATAAACACCCCGCGCTCGCCGTCAAAGCGCGAGCGGAAATAGGGATTGGTGTTTTTGAGGAACGTCAGTTCGGTCCCCGCGGAAAGACCGGTGTAGAGCGTGTCGAGCCGAACCTGGCCATCTCCGGGAGGGCCTTCCTCGTATTCGAAGAAATAGGACCGCCCGGGGGCCTCGACGCCGAGCGAGCGGATGATCCGGTGGCCCGGTGCCAAGCCCGGCGCGGGTGCTTCCGGCCGAGGCTGGGATTGCAAAGGCAGAGGCTCGGGCTGCCGCATCTCTGGCGGCGCGATCGAAACCGGCTTGCCTTCCTGCACAGAGGCAACGACAGCCAGCGCCAGCCGGTGCGTTGCAAGTGCTTCGGAATAGGGGCAGCGGATCCGGTTTTCCCCGCCGCGAACGGCATCGATGAAGTCGCGGTCTTCGCGCCACACGGGGTCGCCGTCTGCGCCACGGACCGGCCGGCCTCGGCCGACATCCACCATGATGTCGCGGTCGGTAAGCTCGATTGCGAGACGGTCTGCGAAGATGTGAAGCCCGACGCGATGGCTCCAGCCGAGAAGGCAGGTGGAGGCAACGTTTGCGACGACGCCGGTTTCGAATGTCAGAGTGGCCGTCGTCACGGTGGGCACGTCGAGGCCGGGAAATTCGGGCCTGTCCGTGTGACCGGCACGTCCGTAAACCTCGGTCACCTCACCAACAAGAAAACGCGCAAGGTCGAGAAGATGGGTCGCCTGCTCCACCATCTGTCCGCCGGACTTGTCCTGCTTCCACCACCACTGCGGCGGAGGCGTGCTATCCAGCCAGTAGCCGGACAGAAGCTGGGCGGGATTGTCCTTTAGGAGATTGCGGGCCTCATCGACGATGTCGAGGTAGCGCCAGTGGTAGCCGACGCCGGTCACGAGACCCTTCGCCGTCACGGCAGCCGAGATCTCTTCGGCCGTCTCGATGTCGAGCGAAACCGGCTTTTCGACGAAGAAAGGAATGCCGCGCTCGATCAGGTCTCGCTCCGGTTCCCCGTGCGCAAACGGCGGCACGCAGACATAGACGGCATCGGGGCGGACGGCGTCCAGCATGTCGCGGTGGTGGGCGAAGGATTTCGCTCCGAAGCGCGCTGCGGCCTGATCGGCGCGGCCGATATCCGGATCCGCGAACCCGACGAGTTCCACATCGTCGAAGCCGGAGATGACATCGAGATGGCGGTGCGCGATACCTCCAACGCCGATAAAGGCGAGGCGTGTCTTCTGCATGGATAGGTCCTTTTGCATGAGATTGGCAGGCTGGGAAATGAACCGGTCGTAGACCGCTCTCGTTTCCCTCGCCATGCGATGTGCGGAAAAGTGATTGTCGAAGCGGACGCGCGCAGCCTCGGCGACATGCGCAAGTCTCTGCCGATCCGAAAGCGCCGCGATGACGACAGAGGCCATTGAAGCGGAACTGCCGGGTGTGGCGAAAAGCGGATGGTCCTCCCCGAGCGCCTCGACGGTGCCGCCGATCCGGGTGGCAACGACCGGGCAGCCGAGCGACATCGCCTCGAGCACCGCAAGCGGCAGGCCTTCGAACAGCGATGGCAGAACGAAGAGGTCGCCAAGAGCGATGATGTTGGCGACATCCGGGCGATGTCCGGTAAATCGAATGCGGTCGGAGATGCCGAGCTCATCCGCCAAAGCCCCGAGCCTCACGCGTTCCTCGCCGGATCCGACCAGAAGAAGGCACAAGGAGGGGTGCGCCTCCAGAATCTGCGGCATGGCCTCGAGGAGGGTCTTGTGATCCTTCTGCGCGGTCAACCGGGCAATGGTCACGAGCACGATCTCGTCACGCACATCGAGGTCCCGACGAAGTGCGTCGCCTGTTGCCGTCTGCTGCGGCACGAAGATACCGTTGCGGATAACTGTCAGTCGGTCGGGCGCAATGTGCCCGCGAAAACTGTCCCGGGAGGCTTCCGAAACCACGACGTGATGGGCGACATCCCGCGTGCGTCGCTGATACTCGTCCTGCTGGTCGCGGTCGGTGAGGAGATAAGGAAGATGCTCCGTGCGAATGACCGGGATACCGGCTCGGTTCGCGGCCTTGACCAGCGCGTGCCCCTCCCATCCGATCCCCGCATGGACATGCAGGAGGTCGACATTGCTGCCGGACAGCCAGTGGGCAAAGTCATCGACGTCATCCGCAAGTTTGATGCCGAGGCCGAGACGGGCAGCGCGCGGGAGCAATCCTGCCCGGTCTTCCGACAATAGCGCAATGAACACATCAGCCTGCCCGCACAGCCCGCGCGCCAAGGCAAGCATATGCTCGCCCATCCCGGATGGGTCCAGGCTATCCGTCGCAAGGACTATCCGCGGCATCCTAGTCACGCTCGGAATGCACCAGAATGTCGTTTTTGCCCAGCAGCGCAGATGGCAATGGAGGATCTACAGCCGTCTGGTCGACAATCGTCGCCATGCTCTTGAACGTGGCATCCCAGGACGAGCGCGCGAGCATCCTGTCAACCGCTTCGAGCCAGGACGTATCGGCGCGGGCAATGGCAAGCGCGGCATCGCATCCGCTGACAAAGCTGTCGGCATCGTCGGCAAAAAACACGCCCGGCGTATCACCGTAGGTACGAACGACGTCTGCAATCTTTGTGCTGACGACCGGTCGCCCTGCCGCCAGATATTCAGGCGTCTTGGTGGGGCTGATGAAACGGGTTGCCTCGTTGAGCGCAAACGGCATCAGCGCCGCATCCCAACCCGCAAGATAGGACGGCAGGTCGGCATAGGACTTGTGCCCGAGGTAGTGAATATTGGCCGCGCGAGGCAGATCGGACGGCGATATCTTGGCGATCGGACCGAGAAACACGAAGGAGTAGTCCGGTCGTGCTGCAGCCGCTGCGCGGATCAGGTCGAGATCGAGGCGTTCGTCGATGACGCCGTAGAAGCCTAACCGCGGGTGAGAGATCTTTGCCTGATCGCTTGGATCGGCAACTGAGTTTCGTGCTGCGCGGAAATGGTGCGAATCGACACTGGATGGGAAGGCATGGATGTTGTCATGCAGATCGCGCTTTGCCTCGTAGAGGCTTACCCCTCCGGTAAAGACCGCGTCCGCGCGCGCCATCAGCGCGTTTTCCATATCCTTCAGTTGAGGCGGCGCAAACTTGAAGTTGGCCAGCTCGTCCATGCAGTCGTAGACAACCGCGGCCGCGTCCACATGCTGCGCGAAAGAATACATCATCGGCGTGTAGAACCAGAGTATCGGCCGCCGACCACCGTGAAGCAGGATGAGATCGTCGAGCAGGCGGCTAAGCGCCCGATCCCGCTCGGCTTCGCTCCACCAATGCGGAACTCTTGGCCGGATCGCCTTGACGGACGTATCGGCGAATGGGTGAATTTCCAGGTAGGCAAGATGATGATCGGTTGGAATGAATTCCTCGAAAAAGAAGACCTGACGATCCTGAGAGAAGCGCTGCATCAGGTGCTGCGGCCGCTGCAGGACGAAGTCCCATCGCAGATGCGAGAAGCAGATGAGCGGCGTGTCGATCGGCAAGGCGTCAGGCGTTTGCGGGAAGGAATTCAGAACGTTCATCAGGCACCTCGAAACAGATGCCGCCAAACAAAGCCTGGGCAGCAAAGTTCCGGACGCTCATCATAATTCTGTTACCTGTCGTTCATCAAATCTCGGAGGCGGCTGATGCTATGCTGCCACGTCCAGTTTTCCAGCACTGTCTCGCGTGGTTTCATCCCGTCGGCGAGCCCGAGCAGATCCCGGATACCGTCGTGAAAGTCCTGCTCCGAAGCCATTCGGCCCGTCTCCGGCATAATGTATTGTAAACCGCACCGAAGCGCGCTGTTGGCGAGGACGGGAATGCCGGCCAGCATATATTCGGTGAGAATGGCAGGTGCTCCGTCGTCGACGCCGCAGACGACGCCGATCCGTGACTGGTTCATCAACCGGTTGACGTCGTCGAAGGGTATTCCCGGCGGCTCAATGAAATCAACATTGATGCCAAGCGCGTGCGCATGGCGCCTCAACTCCGGTACGAGTTCTCCGTAACCGAAGACGCAAAGGGTCCGAAGCGACCGCGGTAGCTTACCCAGCGCTTCGAAGAGCATGTCGTGGCGCTTGTAGGGCTGGGCGGCCGCCACATAGATCACGTGATAGATCTTCGGAAGGTTCAGCGGCCGGAATGTCATCTCGGATGCGAACTCCGGTCCGATCGGCATCACGACTGTGCGCATGTCAGGATGCCGGGCGCGAACAACCTCCGACTGCCACTCCGCTCCCGTGATCACGAGATCGAAATGACGGCTGACCTCGAACGGCACGCGAAGTGCCGGAGCGTCGATGGAGTTGTAGATCTTAAAGCTGTCGCGACAGGCAAGCATGATCTCCTCGCTCACCCCAAGCCCCCAGACACACAGTATGTCGGGGGCGCCGAACGCCTCGATATGCCCGAGCATGTCGTTCGAGGCAAAGGGAGCCTCCGGACCGTTCATCCGGAATGAACGGCGCACCAGCGACGGATTGCCGGAACGCCACTCTGGCGGAGGATCACCGCCGCGCCAATGCGTCCAGATTTCCGCGCAATCGACCAGCCCGTCCTTGAGGGCTGCGAGTGGAAGCCGCTCGATATAGCCGCCGTCGACAACCACGTCGTTCGTATCCGGAATGGACAGGGGAGGAGATCCGCGTGAACCTGATGACCATAGCGTTCCAAAGCTTCGAGGAGACGGGAGGTCTTCGCCGCTCCAGCTTCCATCCTGAAAATCACTGATGACGACAATACGCCGTGGTCTCATACACGTCTCTAATCATTGACACTGAAGAACGGGATGGCGATGTTCGACGTCACAAACTTCCGGAAATGGGAACGGTTCCACTGTCAGGCAACATACAGCCGGACCTTAATTCTGACGTGGAGCGGCGATCGTTGCGTCGTGAAGGAACCTCGAGGCATCAGCCTTGTTGGCGCAGTCTCCAGACTTTCTGGTTCCTGCAAGGATAGATCGGGCATATGGCTTTGAGAGTTGCAATCATCGGATCCGGTCCGACCGGCATCTACACGCTGAAGGGCCTCATCGGGAAGTCTGAACCGCTCGAGATCACCATCTTCGAAAGCGACGCGGAACCCGGCAAGGGAACCCCCTATCGCCCCGATCTCAACGATGCGGCGATGCTCTCCAACATTGCCAGCATCGAGCTGCCGCCAATCTGCGAAACGCTGACCGAGTGGCTTCGCCGTCAGACGGATATGGAGTTGCAGCATCTCGGCGTCGAACGCGATGCCATCAGCGAGCGGGAGTTTTATCCGCGCGTGGTTCTGGGAGAGTTCCTGCACGCGCAGTTCCAGCAGCTGCTGACTGCCGCAACCGCCAACGGCCACGTGATGCACCTCAAGGCGCGGCATCGTGTCGTCGATATCGAGCTGCGCACGGACGATATCCGGTTGAGCGTAAAAGCCTTGGACGACGAACCGGCGGAATTCGGTTTCGATCACGTGGTGATGGCGACTGGCCACGACTGGCCGGAGACCACCGAGGTGCGGCCCGGTTACTTCATGTCGCCGTGGCCGGCACCGCTTCTCAAAACCATACCTCCATGCAATCTCGGCATTCTGGGCACGTCGTTGAGCGGCATCGATGCGCTGATTACCGTCTCTACCGCACATGGCGCCTTCATGCTCGATGGGCAGGGCGATCTTCAGTATGAGCCGCTGCCGGGAACAGAAGCCTATCGCGCGACGATGATGTCGCGCAAAGGGGTGCTGCCCGAAGCCGATTTCTACTGCGAAATCCCGTACCGCCCGCTGACATTCTGTACCGAACAGGCGATCGAAAACGCGATCGCCACGCGGAAGCTCGATCTTCTGGATGCGATCTTCGACCTGTTCAAGCAGGAGCTAGTGGCCTGCGATCCGGATTATGCAGCAAGCATCGGCCTGTCGCTTCTGACCGTTGAGACGATCGCGCCCGCCTATTTCCGCGCTCGGGAAACCAACGACCCGTTTGCCTGGGCTGCTCGCAACCTCGCCGAAGCCGACCTGAACAAGAAGCTGAAGCAGACGGTGGAATGGCGCTATGCCATCCTGCGGATGCATGAGGTGATTGCGAAGGCGATACCGCATCTGGACGCTGATGACCTCACGCGGTTCCACATGCACTTCAAGACCGTCTTCATCGATGACTACGCGACGGTTCCGCATGAATCGATCCGCCGATTGCTCGCTCTCCATCGCACCGGCAAGCTTGAGATCGTAGCGCTCGGAAACAGCAGCGAGATCGACAACAAGAGCGTCGAGCGCGGAGCTGTCGTTCGCACGGAAGGCCGGGAGCTTCGGTTTGGGGCTTTCATCGACGCCACAGGACAGCACGAGCTGTCGGCCCGCGACATTCCGTTCCCGACGCTCGTTGGCCAGGGTGTCGTTCGAAAAGCGGCAACAAAGGCTGCGTTTTCTCTTGATGGCGCCGAGCAGGAGATCGTCCGGACAGGAGGGATCGATCTCGACGACGATTTCCGGCTGGTGTTCGAAGACAATCTCTCGAACAACCTCTACTGCGGTTCGATCGCTTTTCTGCTGCACAAGCTTCCGTTCGTGCAGGGAATCACCAGCGCACGCGATATCGGCGAGGTGATTTCGAAAGCGATCCTGAAATCGAACGCGCCGCCTCTGATCATCGCGCAAGCTTAAGGCGTCAGCCCGTCACGATCTCGACCGGGTCACCCAATGTCAGCTTCCCGGGTATCTCGACATCGCCGTAGATGCCGAAGTTTCGCTTGTTTTGTCGCAACAGCGAGCGAAGCACGTCGGGGTTTTCGGGAAGCCCGGGTTGCGCGATCAGCGTCATTCCGCACCGCTTGGCTTCTTCGCAGATGTGGATGGTCGCTCCTCCCATCTGCATCCGGCTTCCAAGCCATGACTTCTCCTCAAAGCCCTCGGCCGCAGGCGTTCGCAGCACGACGTTGGGGCGAAACCGGCGGCTGTCGATATCGTCGGTTCCGACGATCGTGGACAAGTGTCGAAGTGAGTTGGTCGTCACGAGATGGACCGGGCTCACTTCATAACGGTTGACGGCCGTCTGTGCATCGCCGGTCGCGACATAGGGACGCGTTTCGACCTCGAAGCCGAAATAGAGGGTCAGCTTCGCATCGGTATCTCTCTCTCCGACACGCAGCCACTCCCCATCCGGAAATCCGATTTCAGGCCGGTCTCGACCTGATCTCGAGTGGAGGAAAAGTGCCGGTTTCCAGCGAGCTTCTTTCTCGGGCGCCGCCGGATGGCCGGACTGCGCATCAGCAACGCACCATGAACGATCGCCCTCGATTCCGTCCGTTCCCAGCTCGACGGAGGTCAAACGCTCGCCGCCAAGCGAGCTTACCGGGTAGCGCCAGATCTCTTCGATAGTCCCAAATTGCGGCGGTGCCATTCATACCCTCGTCAATGCGTCTCAAGGGCAGGGAACTGAATTTGCCACAGGTGGTTCCCTCAATGCCTGCGAACGCTTCGACAGGACAAAGGAGAAACAATGGCGAAGATCGTATGCGCAGGTTTTGTCGGAAATGGAAAGATCCTGCTTGTCCGGCGCGCATCGCACCGAAAGTGGTCGGCAAATTTGTGGGATCTGGTCGGCGGTCATGTCGAAAAAGGCGAGGGCCTGGACGAGGCTCTGGTGCGGGAATGCGAGGAAGAGGTGGGGCTCACGCCACTTGCCTTCAACAAGGTCGCGACATTGTACGAGAGCCGTGACGAAAAGCAGAAATCGCCCTTCCACACCTATGCGGTACCGCTCTGGAAAGGTGGACAGGCTTCCCTGCTCGGCACCGAGCATTCCGAATTGGGCTGGTTTGGCCGGGAAGACCTCGAGGCAATGGAACTGGCCATGCCGGAGTACCGCTCTGTCATCCTGCAAATGCTGCAGGACTCGTAGCGCAATTTCGTCCGCTGCAGCGTGATGTACCTCGCAGAGCAGAAACTCTTTCCTAGTCCGGGCATTGCGCCGGGGAACTTCCTCAACCCGCAGACGGTTTGGGCTCAGAAATCGACGTTGGAGGAAAGCTGAATGCTTTGCCTGCCGACCGTATAATATTGACGAGGTGGGCTAATGAAGCAGAATATTGACGACGCCATGCTCGATCGGGGCAAGAGCTCCGAGGCCTACGATATCGAAAACAAAAGACCCTCACCCCAGGGCAATGACGTGCCCGTTTCGACAGCCGGCCGGGCGAAAATCCTCGCGTCGCTGGAGCGGTACCCGCAAAACAACGACCAGGACCAGACCGCCTCGGTCGAAGCCTCCGGTCAACCCCAGTGCTTTCTTCCTGATCTCCAAGGCGAGCGGGTCTGGGGCGTGGCGCTGCAGCTTTACGAACTGAGATCGCGCCGAAACTGGGGGATCGGCGATTTTGACGACCTGTCCACTTTCATTGATCTCGCCGCAGGCTGGGGTGCCGACTTCGTCGGTCTCAATCCGCTCCATGCGCCGTTCATGGCCGCTGCCGAACGGTGCAGTCCTTACGAACCCTCCAACCGGCGTTTTCTCAATCCCCTCTACATTGCTGTCGATCGGATCGACGGCTTCGCAAGCTCGCCTGAGCTGGAGGAAGATATTGCCCGGTTGCAACGAACTGAACTGGTCGACTACGGGAATGTCGCGCGGATCAAGCGCGAGGTGCTCTACAGAATCTGGACGACAGAAAAACGCCGAGAGGACCCCGCGTTTCAGGATTTCTGCAGGGAAGGCGACGCTGAACTGAGGCTGCACGCCCTGTTCGAGGCGATCTCGGAGACCCTTGTCGCATCTGGGGGCAGCGTCGGTTGGAAGGCGTGGCCGCAAGAATATCAGGATCCGCAGTCGGAGACGGTAAAGCTGTTTGCGGAAACGCACGGCGATCGCGTCGATTTCCACCTGTGGCTCCAGTATCTGGCACATGGGCAGCTCACCAAGGCTTCAGCTCGTGCAAAGGCTGCAGGCATGCGCGTCGGCCTCTATCTCGACGTCGCCGTCGGCGAGGCACTGGACGGATCGGCCACCTGGAGCAGCCGTCATGCCTATGTCGAAGGTGCCAGCATCGGCAGTCCGCCAGATCCCATGGCGGTTTATGGTCAGGACTGGCAGCTTGCAGCGTTTCACCCTTCGGCGATCGCTTCGGGAAATCCGTCCCCATTTGAGACCACGATGGAAGGTGTCATGCGCTACGCGGGCGCGGTTCGCATCGACCATGCAGCAGCTCTGCGGCGCCTTTTCCTTGTGCCATCGGGAGAAAGCCCCGAAGAGGGTGCCTATGTCGGCTACCCCCAACAAGCGTTGATCAAGACGCTTGCGGACCTCTCCAACACATATGGCTGCCTCGTCATCGGAGAAGATCTCGGCAATCTGCCGCAAGGGCTGCAGGGAGAATTGGAGGCAGCCAACATTCTCTCCTACAGAATTCTCTCTTACGAGCAGGGAAAGAAGGGCTTCCATCCGCCCGACCAGTATCCGGCGCTGGCATTGGCATGTGTATCAACCCATGACCACCAGACGTTTTCCGGCTGGTGGCGGGCAGCTGACGTCATGATGCGGGAAAAGAACGATCTCGTGCCGGAGGACGCTGCCCGTCAGCAGAAGAGCGAGAGAAAGAGCGAAAGGCGCGACGTGCTTTCCGCATTCCGGGCGGCCGATCTTATCGGGTCGGAAGCGGTCGATCACTCCAGTCGTAGAAATCTGGCGGCGACTGCCCATGCCTTCGTTGCCAGAACGCCATCCCTCCTGATGGCTGTACGGCTCGCCGATCTCACGGACGAAAAGCAGCCCACCAACGTCCCTGGCACGAGCGACAGTTATCCGAACTGGAAACCGAAACTGTCCGTCATGCTGGAAGAGCTCGACGCACTCCCGGAACTGCATGACATCCTGGGTGAGGTTGCGGCCGCGCGGCGAAAATAAAAGCTAGGTCTTGGGAGCAATAGAAGCGCGCCGTCACTCGGTGACGGCGCGCTTCCGATGCGATGATCCTGCGTCCGCTCGTCTGCCGGCTCTAATGTTGGGGCAAAAGGAACAACCGAAACCTCTGCATGTTCTCCCCGTGCAAAGAATCGGAGTTTCATTTGTCCATTTCATCGAACGACACGAATTTTGCGGCGCGCGATGCCGCCATAGCGATCAACACCTACACGACCGTCCTTCGTCGTCCAAAAGTGCCGCACGAAACGTTCGCCAATTATTGGCGCGATGTGCATGGCCCGCTCTGTTCCCGAATCCCCGGGCTTGGATGGTATGTACAAAACCACTTCAACCGCGAACAGGACGCGCATCTCTGGCCTGAAATCGACGGGGTTTCGCCATTTGAAAACTATGTCCTGGACGGCGGCGTCGAGATCGGCTTCGAGACGGCGGCCGACCAGAAGAAATTCAATGACGCCTGCTCGATCCTGTTTGCGGACGAGCAGAACATGTTTGCAGCAACCGTTGCCTATGCCCTTCCCAAGGGCTCAACCACACTCATCGATCGCAGCGCCGACCCGGTTCCCAACGGAGACGACGGACTTGATCGCATCCACGTCCATCTCGGCTCCAGGACAGGCGATGCGTTCGCCTTTGCAACGTTCATGACGAACCTTGCCGAGAAGATTTCCTCAGACCCTGCCGCTATGAAAGTGCGTCTGCACCTGCCCGATGTCTACGACAATGCAAAACCCGCACCGCCTGCTCCCGGCGTCGATCATACTGTTCCAGACGAGCGCCGGCACATTGCGGTGTTGGAGCTCGCATTCGCCAGCCCGCTTGCTCGTCGGCAGTTCTACGGCGGCGATCTGTTCCAGAGCACGCTCTCCGACCAGAAAGCCCAGATCAGCCATGCGACTGCCTTCGCAGTAAGCGGCATCTATACCTATGTCCGCGACAAGCAGCTGACGACCGCGGGATTGAGAGGAAGCCGACAGGCGCAGCTGATCGAGACGCTGGGAGCCGCCAACCAGGTCTCCGACGATGTTCGCACCCTTCTTCATAAGGGCGAATTGTAAGACTGGCTGTCGGTGCTTTCCTCCGCTGTATGGCTCGGGCGGGAGACGCCGACGATGCGAACTGTCGTCTCGCCGCCAGCTTCGAGATCGGGTCGCCTATGGCGGCTCGACGGGAGGCCGATCTTGTGCCACACGATTTCCACGATCCTCTTTGAATAGGGATTGCAGATAGTGCTAAAATTCCCCAGTTGAGCTGGTTCGTGCCACCACGTTGGGACCGATATGGCGAAAGACCAGTTGATGAAGATCGAGATACCCACAGACAAAATTTCCTCAAGAGAGCGGTATCTCGAAGCCATCGTCCAGAGCGCGATCGACTACGCGATCATTTCGATGGATCTCGATGGTCTCGTGACCAGTTGGAACGAGGGTGCTCGGCGTGTTCTCGGCTGGGATGCAGACGAGATGGTGGGCAGGCCGGCCACAGCTTTCTTCACGCTCGAGGATCGCGAGCAGGGCATTCCGCAACGGGAGATGACTGCCGCCCTGAGCCAGGGACGTGGTAGCGACGAGCGATGGCATCTGCGCGAGGACGGTTCAACCTTCTGGGCGTCCGGCGAGATGATGGCGTTGCGATCCGATGACGATACCGTCATAGGCTTCATCAAAATCCTTCGCGACAGAACGCAGGAAAGAGAACAGGCCGACCAGCAACGCCTGCTCATGCTTGAGCTCGGTCACCGGATGAAAAACACCATCTCGGTGGTGCAGTCGATTGCAACGCAGTCGATCCGCAATGCGGCCTCGCTCGAAGACGCCGGTGAGAAGCTCCAGTCGCGCATGTCGGCCTATGCCTCGGCACACGATATTTTGCTTCAGAAGAACTGGGTGAGCGCAACGCTTGGCCAGATCGTGAACGCCGCAACGATCAACCTTGGTCTTGAGGGTTCCGACCGCGTCCGGATCGAGGGACCGGAGATCGAGCTTGATCCCCAGGCTGCCCTGTCGTTCTCGCTGGTGCTGCACGAGCTTTTCACGAATGCCTCCAAGTACGGCGCACTCTCCGAGAGCAATGGCCACATCGAGATTGCATGGACAATCGAAGCCCGGGAGGGAGAGGATTTTCTAATCTCGTCTTGGCGGGAAGTCGGCGGGCCACCCGTCGCTATCCCGACCAGAAAGGGATTTGGCTCTCGGCTCATCGCGTCAAGTCTGAACTCTTACGGAACCGCCACGACCGATTACGAGCCGGATGGTGTCGTCGTGACAACTGCAATGCCCTTGTCCAGGATCCAGTTCGAAAAAACCTGACCGCGGTTGATACAACAAGGTTCTCTGATTGTCAGTTATCGCGTGATACAACTGGAACAAGGACTTGATTTTGGAGCCTTTACCAGACGATAGCAGCAACGAGCTTGCTGAAAAACCCGTATCGGATATCCCGACGACGCGTATGCTGTCATGGGCGCGGAACTCCGCTATCTATCGTCTGTCCAAAAGGATGCACACGGAAAAGCAGCTCCGGCAAGCGATCACGCGCAAGGCGCGGGAAAAGTTCGAAGACATCGGCGATGCGCAGGTCGAGGCGCTTGCGGCGTTTGCCGTGAAGTTCGGATATGACAACAGCGCTCTCGATGATCAGGCTTACGCAGAAGTCGCGACCCGTTCTGCGCAACGAAGCGGCCGGTCGAAACGCGCGATTTCGCAGCGGCTCGTGATCAAGGGAATAGACCGGGAAACCGCCTCCGAGGCAGTCGCTGACGTGAACGATCTGCGTGCCGCGGTCGTGCTCGCGCGAAAGCGGGCATTTGGCCCGTTCAGGAGAGTGGAGCTCGATCAGAAACGCAAGGCCAAGGAGCTCGCATCGTTTGCACGCGCAGGCTTCAGCTCGGAAATCGGGAGGCAGGTTTTCGAGATGCATCGCGACGATGCTGAGGTAGTCCTGAGCGAAGACGTGGTGTGAAGGAGCGCCGAACAGCTCTCCGGTCATTGGGGCGATGCTGGCTAGATGTTGCAGCGTATTCCTAAGTCGTAGAAATGCGTGTCTATAGTACACTTTTGCATTTTTTGCGCTTTTAAAGCGTATCTCATCAGTACCAGCTAAGTAAATTACCAATATACTTATAATTTATAAAATCTCTGATGCGTGAAGAATTTGATTTTGTTGCGGTTGGTGGCTGATTTTATTTAAAAATTGAAATCCGTAGGACATAACCCTATATCAGGTATGCCTGCGCAAAGCCTGACAGGCCGCCGGCGCGAATTGCCCGGCGGGTTCCGATATCCCAGGGCGCGTTTCAAAACCTGACATCGTTGCGATAGCGACCGTTCCACCTGATTTGCTGGCGCAGCTACCGACCTCAGATCGAACTGATCTTAGCGGCATACCCACGAGGTATCATGACGGTAGAACATCTAGGCGTGCAGCCCGCAGCAAAGCCGTGGGGCCGTCGTGAACTGAAGCCGTGGAGCCAGTCGGACGGCACGACTGTCATTGGCGAGCTGCGCTACGCGCGCAACGGTCCAGACCGTGACGCTTCTGCACTGCTGCTCAAGTTGCTGTTCACGTCTCAGGCGCTGTCGATCCAGGTTCATCCGGATGACGCGGCCGCCCAGGGAGTCGGCATGAGGAACGGCAAGACGGAAGCCTGGTACGTCCTTTCTGCTGACGACGGCGCCGAAGTGGGGATCGGGTTGAAAACGCCCGTGTCCACGGAGGAGTTGCGCGACGCCATTTCCGACGGTTCGATCGGTAGCCTGCTCAACTGGCAAAAAGCCTATGCGGGCGATGCGTTCTTCGTCCCTGCCGGAACCATCCACGCGATCGGTGCGGGGCTCGTCATTGCCGAAATCCAGCAGGCGAGTGACACGACATACCGTCTTTTCGACTATGGAAGCGCGCGTGAACTCCATATCGAACAGGCAGTTTCAGTGGCGCAGGTGGGACCGGCACCGCGCCAGGAACCGATGCGTCATCTGACGAAAGAGAGAACGCTACTCGTCTCCTGCGACTTCTTCGTGCTCGAGCGGGTGACACTTGCTGCAAACACGCTGTGGCAACTCAAGGCCGAAAGCGAATGCTGGCTGCTTCTCCTTGCGGGCGAAGCGTCGATAGGATCGATGCAGCTGAAGCTTGGTGATGCCGTTTTCCTGGAAGCGGAAGACGCATCTATACAAGCCGGTGCTGCTCCGATCACAGCTTTGCTCGCCTATGCCGGCAAAGACGCCCGGGAAAACCTGCTGCAGTACGTCGGTCCGCTCCGGGACATGCCGGATCTCAGGAAGACGACCATTGTTCAACCCTTAGCGGACGTTCCAGCGTTCCCTTCAACGGAGACGCTGTCATGACCCAGACCAGGAAAATCGCTTTCGTCGGCAACTCGCTGCCGCGCCGCTGCGGCATCGCGACCTTCACGGCGGATCTTGAGCAAGCGGTATCGAAAACCTCGGCAAACGTCGAAACGGCGATTGTTGCCATGACGGATCATGGCCAGGTGTATGACTATCCGCACAGCGTCCATCTGCAGATCGCGGACGACGACCTCGCGGAATATGTCGCAGCCGCGAAATACCTGAACGCTGAGAAATTCGATATCGTCTGCCTCCAGCACGAGTTCGGCATCTTCGGAGGCAATGACGGAAGTCATATCCTGGCGCTGCTGTCACGGCTGACGATGCCTGTCGTAACGACGTTGCATACGGTTCTTGCCGAACCGACACCATCTCAGCGCCGGGTCTTCAACAATATCGTCGATATCTCGTCGAAGGTGGTGGTGATGGCCGCGCGGGGGCGCGAGCTGCTGCAGGAAGTCTATGATGTGCCGGCGGAGAAAATCGAGTTCGTCCCGCACGGAATCCCGGAAATCGCCTTCAGCGAGCCGGACGAGGCGAAGACCAAACTCGGCTTTGAGGGTCGATCCGTTATCCTGACGTTCGGCCTGTTGTCACCCAACAAGGGCATCGAGGTCATGATCGACGCGATGCCGGTGATCCTGCAGAGCAGGCCGGACGCAGTCTACGTCGTGCTTGGCGCGACCCACCCGAATCTTGTGCGGACCGAGGGCGAGACGTATCGACAGTCGCTCGTAGCGCGTGCAAAGGATCTCGGCATCGAAGACCATGTGGTCTTCCTCGACCGTTTCGTCGACCTGCCGACCCTCCTCGACTTCATTTCGATGTGCGACGTCTACGCGACGCCTTATCTCAACGAAGCCCAGATGACCTCAGGCACGCTTGCTTACAGTTTCGGGCTCGGCAAAGCCGTTGTATCGACCCCGTACTGGCACGCGAGCGAGCTCCTTGCGGATGGCTCCGGCGTTCTCGTACCGTTCGGCGATTCCGAGGCGATCGGTCGGGAAATCGCAGCATTGCTGACCGACGATGACAGTCGCAACGCGATACGCCGTCGCGCCTATGCCGCCAGTCGGTCTATGACCTGGCAGCGCACGGGCCAGCGATACCTCTCGCTGTTTGAGGCGGTCATCCAGCCAAAAATCCGGCCCGGTGCTGTCCCGCCAGTTGGCCGCAAGCCGTCGGCCCTCGGCTCGCCCGGTGTGCCCGAGCTCCAGTTCGCATACCTCTTGTCGATGTGTGACGACACCGGACTATTCCAGCATGCCGTCCATTCTGTCCCGGACCGGTCGCATGGTTACTGCGTCGACGACAATGCCAGGGCGCTGCTGCTTTCAGTCACTCTCATGGCCTCCGGCGAAACCCAGTTGCCCGATATCCTGACCACGCGGTTTGCGTCCTTTGTCCAGCATGCGTGGAACCCGGATCAAAAGCACTTTCGCAATTTCATCGGTCTTGACCGGCGATGGCTGGAAGACAAGGGCTCGGAAGACAGCCATGGCCGCACCCTCTGGGCGCTTGGACAATGCGCACTCAACGACACCAGTTCGGCGAGACGCAACTGGGCTGCCGATCTGTTTGCCGAAGCCCTTCCGACAGCAGTCGATTTCACCTCACCTCGCGCCTGGGCATTCACGTTGCTGGGATTGGACGGATATTGCGCGGCCCGGCGACACGACATCAATGCCCGACGGGTTCGGTCCACTCTTGCAGATCGGCTGATGGCGCTTTTCTCGCGTGTGGCCACACCGGATCGGCCGTGGTTTGAAGAGGGGTTGTCCTATGACAACGCCCGTCTTCCGCAAGCTCTGATCCTTGCGGGTCTGGCCGCTGAGAAGCCAACCCATATCTCCGCTGGCCTGCAGAGCCTGCGCTGGCTGATGACGATGCAGACTGCACGGACAGGGCATTTCCGCCCGGTCGGTTCGGATGGTTTCGGTGATGTCGGCTTGCCGCCACAGCATTTCGACCAGCAGCCGGTCGAGGCGGCCGCAACCATCTCTGCCTGCCTGACGGCCTGGCATGCCGAGAAACGCCCCGAATGGCAAAGCAGTGCACGGATGGCGTTGGACTGGTTTACGGGTGCCAATGACCTTTCCCTCCCGCTCGTGGACATTGACACCGGAAGTTGTCGCGATGGGCTGCATCGCGCACGCCCCAACGAGAACAGGGGGGCCGAGTCCGTGCTCGCTTACCTCTTAGGCCTCGTCGAATACCGCAGGATCGTGCGGAGCGGCAGTCAATCGGCAATCTCCTCCCAATTGCACGCTCTGAGTGCCTGAACCCGAATTCCGTTCAAATGAAATGAGATCGCTTTGTCAAAAGCCGTTGTTGTCAACCGCCAATCGCTCTTCCTGCGACCCGATTCCTCGCGCGTGGTCGTGCGTCCGTTCAAGCCCGCCACCGAACCCCGGGATCTGAACCCGACGGACAAAACCCGGGCGAACCTTATTGTCGATCGGGTGCTGGCGCTGGAACCGCAGGCCGCCGATCTTCTTCTTGCGGACGTGCTCGAGAATTTTGAGGGCCGCCACCGTAACCTCCTGGCGACGTTCGAAGCACGCGCGAAGGAGATGGAAGAAGCCTTTGCGCCGCACACGGTTTTCAGCCCGACGCAGCGACAGCTGATCGGGGCCTACTTCCTCAACGAATATTCGTTTGAAGCCTCGGCACTGTTCAACCCCAGTATCGTCGCTCACCCGGACCAATCGGGCGTGCCGGAGGGTAGCCGCCGGTTTGTCTTGAGCCTGCGCGCCGTCGGCGAGGGGCATGTCTCCTCGTTGACGTTCCGCACGGGACTGATCGCGCCCGATGGCGGCGTGGATATAGAACCGACTGCACGGCTTGCATCCACCCCAACGATCCAAACGCCGCTGTCCGGCTCACCGGATGAGAGCGTCGAACTCAGTTTCAGCGCCGACCAGCATATCAGCGAACGCGTCATCTTTCCGGTGACACCAGCTCAGTCGAACGGCATCGAAGATGCACGCTTCGTCGAATTCGAGACGGAGGAGAATGAGGAAAAGACGTTCTATGCGACCTATACCGCTTACAGCGGCAAGGCCATCCGGTCGGAATTGCTCCAGACCAGCGACTTCATCTCGTTCAAGATGACGCCGTTGACCGGCACCGCGGCGATGAACAAAGGGATGGCGCTGTTTCCGCGGAAGATTGATGGTCGCTACGCGATGATCGGTCGGCAGGACAACGAAAATCTCTACCTGATCTATTCCGACGACCTGCACGAATGGAACGGCGGCCAAGCGATCCTGCGTCCCAAATTTCCCTGGGAGTTCGTGCAGATGGGAAATTGCGGATCCCCCATCGAGCTCGACGAAGGATGGTTGCTTCTCACACACGGTGTGGGCCCGGTCCGTCGGTATGCGATCGGGGCCGCACTTCTCGACAAGAAGGATCCCTCGAAGGTTCTCGCCCGGTCACGCGATCCGCTCGTTCGTCCGGAAAAGTCGGAACGTGAGGGGTACGTCCCGAACGTCGTCTACACATGCGGTGGAATGCGGCACGGCGACCTGATCATATTGCCATACGCAGTCTGCGATACGGTTTCCAACTTCTCGACGATCAGGATTTCGGAGCTGCTGCAGACCCTGGACGGGTGACACGTCCAATGAAAAACGGCGGGAACCAAAGTCCCCGCCGCCGACTGAATTAACGCGACTTCTTGTAAAGCTTTTCTGCGATCTCGAACATTTCTTCCGGCGCGTAATCCGGCGTGAATGCCGAGGGAACGCCGGTCAACTGATGGATCTTGCCACCGTCGGGCATGCCATCGATCACTTCGAGTTCGCCCGGAGGATCGTTCGGGAGGGCGACTTCGCCATTGCCCCAGATGCCCGCCATTTCCTTGTAGTCGTTCGGGCTGAACGTGTAGAGCCGGCGATGCGAACCCTCATCCAGGTATTTCTGGCATTCCGGGATCTTGGAAAGCGGAATGTTTGGCGTCGGCAGGAACTTTTCAATTTCAACGCCGGTGATTTTCTTCAGCGCCAATGCGTAGGCATGGGCGTGAACCGAACCGCGCACGAGAAGATAGCCGCAGACTTCGCGACCCGTCGGGTCCGTCAGCGTTTCGTAGACGCGCAGCTTGTGCAGTCGGGCACCGCATTCCAGATGGAAATTGTGCAAGAGATCGACGACGACATTGCCCGTGCTGGTGATGAAATCGTTATTCCACGATACGCCGTTGCTGTTGATCGGAGCCGCTCCACCGCCACCGGACAGAAAAGCCGCGGCCAACCGCATATCCTTCATATCCTCGAAGGGTGCGCCCGAAATATCGCCACCGTCGCCTTCGTCGCCCCCTGGAATGTCCGGGCCGTTGTTGAGCATTCCAACGCCATTGCTGACAAGCTCGACATGGCCAAGTTCTTCTGCAGTGATACTGGCAACAAGGCTGTAGAACGGCTTCAGTTTTTCCTTGGACCGAAAGTTGAAGCTCTGAAACATGTAGTTTCCGAGCGTCGACATTTCTCCATATTTCCCGCCAAGCAATTCCTGGAGTGCTGCGGCAGCATTGGGGTCAGCACGTTTCGGTGCCGGCAGATTTGCCTGCAGCTGATCAACTCGCATGAACATTGAGGTATTCCTTTGGTTGTAGGTCTCGTCCCAACCACCGGGCAAGATGCTTGTTCCCCGGAAATATTACTCATGCTCAGAATTAACCGTCGAAGGTGATTATGTTGCTTTTGTTCCAATATTTCGTGTTGGCCGACGATTTTGACGGAACTTGAATGAGGCGAAACTGTTAACGGCGCACTCACGCGTCTGTGAGGCGCTTTAAGGATCACCATCATGGTAACACCAGTCACAACCCATCTACCGCACGAAACCGCTCATGGCGTCTCAGTCAATGCGACGTCGGCACTGAACAAAGTATCCTGGGGAGCAATCTTTGCAGGCGTCGTCATCGCGCTTGCAGTGCAGTTCCTGCTCAATCTTCTCGGCGTCGGTCTTGGTGCCGCGGTTCTTGATCCGGTCACGTCCGACAACCCGACTGCCAGCACCTTCTCCATCGCCGGCGGCATCTGGTTTGTCATCGCCGGGATCATTGCGGCCTTCGTTGGCGGCTACGTCTCGAGCCGCCTGTCCGGCCGCCCCAGCAACTCGACGGGCGGTTACCATGGTCTGACGACCTGGGCTGTTACAACGCTCGTGGTCCTCTATATGCTGACAACCTCGATCGGCGCACTCGTCGGCGGCGCATTCAGCGGCCTGTCGAGCGTCATCGGTGGCGTTGGCCAGACGGCAGCAACGGCTGCGTCGACCGCAGCGCCTGCAATTGCCAATTCCGCCAACCCGATGGCCGGTATCGAGCAGCAGATCCGCAGCACAACCGGTAACGATCCGCAGGCTCTCCAGAACGCTGCAGTTGCCGCTGTTCAGGCAGCCGTAACCGGCGACCAGGCAAAGGCAGAAGATGCCCGCAACCGTGCCGCTGAAGCAATCGCTCGCTCGCAGAACATCCCGGTCGAACAGGCTCGCCAGCAGGTTCAGCAGTATGAGGCAACGTACCGCGAGAACGTCGAAGCTGCAAAGCAGCAGGCACTTGAAGCAGCAGAAGCCACGGCAACTGCCGTATCTGCTGGTGCAATCCTTGGCTTCATCGCCCTGGCACTCGGTGCAATCGCCGGCTGGGTCGGTGGCAGCTTCGGGACGAAGAAGAACGTGGTCGTAACGGAGACCGTCGGTCGCCGCACGGTCTGATCTGACAAGCAAAACAACGAGCCCGCGCCAACGGTAGATGCCGATGGCGCGGGTTTTTTCATGCGAACAATGTCTGCTTGAAGTCGTGGCGCAGATCGGCCTCGCCAGCGCATCTGATGGTAACGAGTGCAGAAGGCTTGGTCCTCACTGCAGAATCGAGATCTCCTCACCATCGATACGCAGAACTGTCAGTTTTCCGGAATAGACTGCTCCGGTATCGATCCCGATGCGACCGATCCCATAATCAGGATCTTCCTGCGGCGTATGCCCGTGGACGACGATGAGATGTGGAAGTTCAGGCCCTTGCTTGAGGAACGCCCCGCGGATCCACATCATATCCTCATCGCGCTGCTCTTCGATCGGTATGGCCGGTGCCACGCCCGCATGAACGAACAGGACTTGGCCGGCCTTGAGGCTGACAGGCAGATCCATAAGAAATGATCGGTGCGTTTCAGGTACCGCCTCCTGCAAGACGTGCATGAGAGACGCGCCGCTACCTTTGCGGCGGAGGCTCAGATGCTGCAGATCCACGCCGTAGGATGCGAGCGTCTTGTCGCCGCCCATTTCCAGCCAGTGCATATACGCTTCGGGACGCTCCAGAAAGCGCAGGAACAGATCGTCGTGGTTGCCGCAAAGCGTCACGCGTTTCAAACCGAGAGCGCTGGGGCTCGAGAGATGTTCGAGCACCTGCGCCGATGCGGGTCCCCGATCGACGTAATCGCCGAGGAGAACAACGAGCCCGGGGCGTCCCAATCGCCTCATGTCATCCGCGATGACGGCTTCAGCCCTTTTCAGCAGGTCAAGACAGCCGTGAACATCGCCGATCGCGTAAAGCGGGTAGGGTAACGGTTCGCTTCCAAGGTCGAGCCTTCGCCTGCGCTGCTCGCCAAGTTGCGGTGAGGCGCGCAAGGTCAACCAGCGGATCATCTTTCGCATGCGCCGTAATCCCCGTTCGAAATCCGCCAGGGATTACGGTCGCTTTGAAGGTTCTTGCTTGTCCCGCTCAAGGCAACACCGCCATGTGCCGGATCCCGGGTTCAGATGCTCTTGCCCACACCCGTATAGGCAAAGCCGTGTGCTTCAACTTCCTGAGCGCGATAGACATTGCGCAAGTCGACGAGAACCGGCGTTTTCATGATGGACTTCAGGCGGTCGAGGTCGAGGGCTCGGAACGCATTCCACTCGGTCACGAGCACGGCGACATCCGCACCTTCTGCTGCTTCATAGGGTCCCGCTGCGAACTCGATGTCCATCATCTCCTTGGCATTTGCCATGCCTTCGGGGTCATAGCCGGACACGATCGCGCCGGCATCCTGCAAAGCCTGAACGACGGCGATTGCCGGGCTGTCGCGCATGTCGTCGGTATTCGGTTTGAAGGTAAGGCCGAACAGAGCGACTTTCTTGCCGCGCACATCGCCACCGGCAGCGGCGATCACCTTGCGGCCCATGGCACGCTTGCGGCTGTCGTTGACAGCAATCGTGGTCTCGATCAGACGCACGGGTGCGTCAAAGTCCTGTGCGGTCTTTGCCAGCGCCAGCGTGTCCTTTGGAAAGCAGGATCCGCCATAGCCCGGACCTGCGTGCAGGAATTTCGATCCGATGCGACCGTCGAGGCCGATCCCGCGCGAAACGTCCTGAACGTCGGCTCCGACCTTCTCGCAAAGGTCCGCCATCTCGTTGATGAAGGTGATCTTCATGGCGAGAAAACCATTGGCGGCATATTTGATCAGTTCGGATGTGCGGCGTGATGTAAACAGCAGCGGCGACTGGTTGATGAACAGCGGACGGTAGACCTCGGTCATCACAGCCTTGGCACGGTCATCCGAGAGGCCGACAACGATGCGGTCCGGACGTTTGAAGTCATCGATCGCTGCCCCTTCGCGCAGGAATTCCGGGTTGGAGACAACGGCGACATCCGCATCCGGATTGGCTTCCCGAATGATCCGCTCGACTTCGTCGCCGGTGCCGACAGGCACGGTGGACTTCGTCACGACGACGGTAAAGCCCTTGATCGAAGCTGCGATCTCTTTTGCGGCAGCATAAACGTAACCGAGGTCGGCATGACCATCGCCACGACGCGAGGGGGTGCCAACAGCGATGAAGATGACGTCGGCTTCGCTGACGGCCGGCGCAAGCTCGGTCGTGAAGGAAAGACGGCCGGACCTGGCGTTGCTTTCGACCAAGGCATCAAGGCCGGGCTCGAAGATCGGGATGACGCCATTCTTCAGGGCATCGATCTTTTCCGCGGCCTTGTCGACGCAGATCACGTCATGGCCGAAATCTGCAAAACACGCTCCGGACACAAGCCCGACATAGCCCGATCCAACCATTACGATACGCATGAAATCTCCTGAGAATTGGGTCGCTTATATTTGCGCAAGTTAAAATGTAGTAGGTCAGGCTAAAGATTGTCGATGTAAATTGATTCCAAGCATTCCTTACATGCCTCCTTATGTTTTCTTGCAAGCAAAAGGCAAAGGGTTTGCTGCGTTATAGTTACCCCCGATGACAAGTTTTTTCTCTTCCGCGCGGTGAAGTTCATATTCGCGAAATTGCATTTGCAAATACGAGACATCAGGGTGTAGCGAGAGCCATCAGCATGTCATGGTTTTGGGGCGAGAGCGGTATGCCATTTGCGAGGGCAGCCTTTCGAGTGTTATGTCTCCGCTCCCCGGGAAGACGATCTTGACCGGCATCGAGGACAAGGTCGCAGATCTGCGCAACACGGTCGGCAAAAGCGTAATTGCCGCCCCGCTCGGGATCGATAACCACAAAAAACTGGCCAGTGAATGGCGTCTGCGCACCCTTGTGGCCACTCCAGTCGAACTCACCTGAAAAATAGCCGCCGGTCAGGGCCGCACTGAGGATTTCGATCATCAACGCGATCGAATTGCCTTTATGCCCGCCGAATGGCAGCAGCGCACCGCCGTCAAGAATTGCCTTCGGGTCGGTTGTCGGTTCTCCGTTGCGGTCTACACCCATGCCGGGCTTCAGGTCATGCCCGGCGCGTGCCGCGATCTGCACGTCGCCGTGAGCGATCGCTGAAGACGCCTGATCGAAGACGAATGGAGCAGAGCCCGCGCGCGGCGAGGCGAAGGCAATCGGGTTGGTGCCAAACACCGCCTTGTGGCCACCGTGCGGTACAACACACGCCATGCTGTTGACGACGCTCAGGGCGACAAGCCCCTCATCCGCAAACGGTTCGACATCCGGCCAAAGCGCGCTGAAGTGATGCGAGCGACGGATAGCAAGGACCGCAACGCCGTTGGCTTTGACTTTTTCGATCAGGTGGGACCGCGCGGCGAAGAACGCCGGCTGGGTAAATCCGCCCTTGGCATCGACGCGGAGAAAGGCCGGGGCGACGTCCTCTACCTCCGGCACGGCTTTGCCATCGACCCAGCCGCTCTTCAGAGAGGATACATATCCCGGCATGCGGAAAATCCCGTGACTCAACGAGCCATCCCGCTCACAGCCGGCACAGTTTTCGGCAAGGATCTGGGCATTTGGCTCAGATACGCCGTTGCGGACGAAAATCGTCTCTAGCAAAGCGACCAGATCGTCAAAGCCGATATGGATGGCAGCACTTTCTGTCATGTTCTCTCCTGCGTAGCCGTTCCGCTCGGTATCTAGATGTCGCTTCAGTCGGCGCGAGAATAGCCGCAGACGCCGCGCTTTCAATCCCGGTGATGAGAAGTTCCGCGACGGACCACCATAAATCGGAGCCCCTTAGAAGGACGATAGATATTTCCTATCAAGCCATGCTGTTCTGCCGCTTGATCAAATCGTCCCCGCGACAAATAGATGCAGCATGGATACAGGATTTATCGGTAAGAAATCGTCGGCCGCAGGCGGCTGGGGCGCATTAAAAAGCTGCGGCAAGCAGCTTCTGAACAGCGGCTCGCCGCTGTCCGGTGCAAGGGCAATGCTGAAGGCCAATCAGCCTGACGGTTTCGACTGTCCCGGCTGCGCCTGGGGCGATCCGGAGCATGGCTCCTCGTTCGAATTTTGCGAGAACGGCGTAAAGGCCGTCTCGTGGGAGGCGACCGAAAAGCGCGCCACACCGGCATTTTTTGCGGCACACACCGTTTCCGAGCTGCGCCGTCAGTCCGACTATGAGCTTGAGCTCAACGGTCGTCTCACTCATCCGATGCGTTACGACGCGGCAAGCGATCGCTATCTCCCGGTCACATGGCAGGACGCGTTCGCCGAGATCGGCGACATCCTCAAGGGATTCGACAGCCCGGACCGCGCTGAATTCTACACGTCCGGCCGCGCCAGCAACGAAGCGGCATTCCTCTACCAGCTGTTCGTGCGCGCCTACGGCACCAATAATTTCCCCGACTGTTCCAACATGTGCCATGAGGCGAGCGGCGTGGCTCTTCGCCAGTCGATCGGCGTCGGCAAGGGAACGGTCCTGCTCGAGGATTTCGAGAAGGCCGACGCGATCTTCGTGATTGGCCAGAACCCGGGTACCAACCATCCGCGCATGCTGGGCGACCTGCGGCGCGCCGCGGTCCGCGGTGCCCAGATCGTCGTCTTCAACCCGGTCAAGGAGCGCGGCCTGGAGCGGTTCTCGGACCCGCAGGACAAGCTGCAGATGCTGCGTGGCGGCGCGACCGATATCGCCAGCGACTATCTTCAGCCGCAACTGGGCGGCGACATGGCCGCCGTGCGCGGGATGTCGAAAGCGGTTCTGGCCGCGGAAGCAGCAGCTGTTGCAGCCGGCCGTCCGTCCGTGCTCGATCACGCGTTTATCGCCGAACACTGCGAAGGCTTCGACGCCTATCTGGCCGCGGTCGAGGCAACCAGCTGGGATGAGATCATCTCGCAGTCTGGCCTGACCCGCGAAGCGATCGAACGCGCTGCAGACGTCTACATGCAGGCAGAGCGCGTCATCTGCACCTGGGCCATGGGTATCACCCAGCATCTGCACTCGGTCGCGACCATTCGCGAAATCTCGAACTTCATGTTCCTGCGCGGCAATGTCGGCAAGCCGGGAGCCGGACTGTGCCCTGTGCGCGGTCATTCCAATGTTCAGGGCGACCGGACGGTCGGTATCAACGAAAAGCCTCCAGCTGCCTTCCTCGACGCGCTCGAGAAAGAATTCGGGTTCGCGGTGCCGCGCGCCAATGGTCATAACGTGATCGCCGCAATCGGCGCGATGCTGGATGGTTCCGCACAGGCGTTCATCGGGCTCGGCGGCAATTTTGCCCGCGCCACGCCCGATAGCGCATTGGTCGAGCAGGCGCTTCGCAAGCTCAAACTCACCGTGCATGTCGCAACCAAGCCCAACCATTCTCATCTGATGCCGGGTGATGTCTCGTTCATCCTGCCCTGCCTTGGCCGCACCGAGATCGATCTTAACTCTGCCGGCAATTCGCAGCTCGTCAGCGTCGAGGATTCGATGAGCATGGTGCATGGCTCGGCCGGCATCAACAGGCCTGCCTCGGCGCATCTTCTCTCGGAAGTCGCGATCGTTGCCGGCATGGCCGCGTCCACCGTCGGCTCGGACATGATCAACTGGGCGGCTCTGGCCGACGATTACGACCTGATCCGCAAGCATATCGAGGCGACCATTCCGGGCTTTGAGGATTTCAACGCGCGTCTGCGCAAGCCGCGCGGCTTCCACCTGCGCAACACGGCTGCACATCGCGAGTGGGTCACGCCGACGGGCAAGGCATCCTTCTCCGATATCGCCCTGCCGTCCGAGACCGTCAATCAGGCCGCCCTCAAGCGCCACGATCACTTTGCGCTGCAGACGTTCCGCTCGCATGACCAGTACAACACGACGGTCTACGGTCTCGACGATCGCTATCGTGGCGTTTACGGCGAAAGACAGGTCATCTTCATGCACCCTGATGACGTAAAGGCGCTGTCCGCAAAGGCTGGGGAACGCGTCGACGTCGTCTGCGAGTACACTGACGGCATCGCCCGCGTTGCATCTGATTTCCGCCTTGTCCCCTACGACATTCCGCGGGGCAGCATCGCCGGCTATTACCCCGAACTGAATGTTCTCGTGCCGATCGGAAGCGCGGGCGAAGAGAGCGATACGCCCACATCCAAATCGGTGATGGTCTCCGTTCGCCGTCGCGAGGCGGCGTGACGGGCAACCCGCCGGATCCAGACCGGTTTATGGCGCTCACTGCCAGGCTGCAACAGCAGGATCCCCGCCTCAGCGGCATACAGGCGGGGATGATCATTGCGCTCGAACTCGATGTTGCCAGGGACAGCCGCAGCTTTTCGCGGCTGTTCGGCATCGAGCATTCGATCGTGCTGCGTGAACTGACGGACATTCCGGGTGCCTGGCTTCAGGTCACCAGCAAGGATGAACGCACGCTCAGGACATTTTATCGCCGGCCTGACGACGGCGCGGCTGTTCCCGTCGAATAAAAAGCTTTGTTGGAGGCGGTTGCAACCTCTTTCCCGCGCTGACCTCCGGTGCGGGCATGAGGACGTCATGTCTCACCATGGTCCCATTGCCTATAAGGTGCTGCAATCGAAGTCCGGGTGATCGGCCCGGGCTTCTGTGCGTCGGTGACTGGTATCCATACAGCAAAGTCCGTCGCCTCCATCTCTCGCATCGCTCAATGGCGGGACATTCCCTGCCGTGCGCCTGGGTTCGTTCGTCTTGTATCCGCCGACGTTCGCCAACCTCGTTGATGATGCTTTCCCTAAGTGCTGTGCTAGCTGACTAGTTGTCTCGACCTTGCGACGATTGTTGTCGCCGCCGTGGCACTTTCTGCGTCTTGCTTCGTTTCAGTTGCGATCTTGACTGGGGTTGTGTTCCTGAAAGTCGTGACAGTCAGATCTGTGCATTGCAGCAACGAGTGAAAGGGCTGTCGGCGCTGTCGATGGTGCGTTGCTCGTGACCGCGAGGATTGTGCGTTGCAACTAACTTCTTGCGGTTGCAGAGGTTTTTCCGCAGGGACCTGGAACTTATCTCATTTGTAAGAAAGTGATGACCCGCCTCTTGAAGCTTGCATCGCATCGACCAAATGATGGCCGTCACTGAGAAGTTTGAGTTTGTCATGCCCGCATTTATGGAAAAGACCTTCGGCCCCACGGAACTTGAAGTCCTCGATATCGTACTCGAGAATTGGCGAGCGAAGTATCATCTCGAGAGGAGCGATCCGGACGTCAGTATCGCGGCTGCGGTCATGATCAACCTGTTCCGGGAAGGCAATCACACGATTCCGGAACTGGAAACAGCGCTTGCCGGCCACAAAGCGCTCGCCGATCTCATTTCATGACGCTTGCCGCTTGCATCGGTCGGAGCCTGGCGTGATGATGGACGTAATGTTCCTCTGAGCCGGTAAATCGCCTGATGCCCTACCAGACCACGATCGAGCAGACGGTCTTTCGTTTCCGTGATCTGAAGGATCTCTTGGCCAAGGCGACGCCCGAGCGGTCTGGTGACCAGCTTGCGGGGGTGGCGGCAGAGGGTCCGGTAGAGCGGCTTGCGGCGCAGATCACACTCGCAGACCTGCCGCTTAAGGCATTCCTCGCCGAGGAGCTGATCGCGGCCGAGACCGACGAGGTCTCGCAACTGATTGCCGACCAGCACGACCTTTCGGCATTCGCACCGATCTCGTCGCTGACGGTCGGCGAGTTCCGTGAATGGCTGTTGAAGCCCGAGACGGGGCAGCGTCAGCTGGAGGCAATCACGTTCGGCCTGACGCCTGAAATGGTGGCAGCGGTCTCCAAGATCATGCGTGTTCAGGACCTGATCTCGGTTGCGGCCAAACGCGAGGTCGTGACACGCTTTCGCTCGACGATCGGTCTTTCGGGCCGGCTTTCGACCCGCAACCAGCCCAATCATCCAACGGATGACTCGCGCGGTATCGCAGCGTCCGCCGTCGACGGTCTACTGATGGGGTCGGGCGATGCAGTGATCGGCGTCAATCCTGCAACCGATAGCATTGAGGATTACGTCCGGATCGTCTCCCTGCTCGATGAGTTGCGCTCCCGTCTGTCGATCCCTACCCAGACCTGCTGCCTCGGCCATGTCACGACAGCCATCCGGGCAATCGAGCAACAGGCTCCTGTCGATCTGGTATTCCAGTCGATCGCCGGCTCGCAAAAGGCAAACGAAGGTTTCGGTGTCAATCTGGCGATGCTAAAGGAAGCCCATGACGCGGCGCGGGCTCTCAAACGCGGCCCTGTCGATGCGAACCTGATGTATTTCGAAACCGGACAGGGTGCGGCGCTTTCCGCCGATGCGCATTTCGGTGTGGATCAGCAGACGATGGAAGTGCGCGCCTATGCGGTTGCTCGGGCGTTCGATCCACTTCTGGTCAACACGGTCGTCGGCTTTATCGGACCCGAATATCTCTTCAACGGCAAGCAAATCATCCGCGCCGGGTTGGAGGACCACTTCTGCGGCAAGCTCATGGGTCTGCCGATGGGGGTCGACGTCTGCTACACAAACCATGCGGATGCCGATCAGGAGGACATGGATACGCTCCTGACGCTTCTCTGTGCCGCCAACGTCAACTTCGTCATCACTGTGCCAGGCGCTGACGATATCATGCTCAATTACCAGTCTCTATCGCACCACGACGCCGTTTACTGCCGCGAGACTCTGAAACGCCCGCCTGCACCGGAATTCGAAGCATGGTTGAACGAGATGGGGCTCACCGATCCGGCAGGCTATTTGAAGGACGATCCGGTGCGGCTGACCCGGCACCTGTCCGAGCTTGCTCTTCTTGGAGCCTCGGCATGACGGATCGCGATCAGCCTGTCCCGGTGGAAGACACCGAAAAGCGCAGCCTCGATCTCAGGTCGATGACCGCGGCCCGGGTATCGCTCGGACGCTTCGGCGCCGGTCAGCCGACAAAGGTGCAACTCGCGTTCCTGATGGATCACGCACGGGCTCGCGAGGCGGTGTGGAGCGGGATGGATCGCTATGGCCTTTCGCAGCGTCTGAAGTCGATGGGCCTTGGCGCAATCGAGGTCACAAGCCTTGCGGAAGATCGCGGAACATACGTCCGTCGCCCGGATCTTGGCCGGCAACTCTCCGGACCGTCTGTCGATTTGCTTCGTTCGGTGAGACCCGAAAGCGGCGACAATTTCGATGGGGTCATCGTTGTCGCCGATGGATTGTCGTCCAATGCGGTGGAAATCAACGCAACGCCGCTGATCGAAGCGCTTCAAACACGCTTGAAGGAATTGAATCTTTCCCTGGCGCCGATCGTTCTGGCTGAAAATGCGCGGGTTGCGCTGGCCGACCCGGTCGGCGAGGCACTGGGCGCCAAGCTATCGATCATTCTGATCGGGGAGCGACCGGGGCTTTCGGCAGCCGACAGTCTCGGCGCCTATGTCACCTACGAACCGAGGTCAGGCACGCCCGATTCCCGACGCAACTGCATATCGAACATCCGCGACGGCGGGATGTCGATTGCCAGCGCGGCCGATGCGATCACGGCTCTGGTCAAGGCGATGGTGCAGACCGGTATCAGCGGTGTGGCTCTACGGGAGGCAGCAGCGCTCCTGCGTTAAGCCACATATCAAAAGGGCGGCACCCTTGAGAGGTACCGCCCTTTTGACGCTTGGGAGCGTATCTTATTCCGCCGGCTGTAGGGCCGGGGCTACCGGATCGCCGGTCAGCTCGCCGGCCATCGCCTTGTCCAGCATGTCCTTGTCCAGCTCGTTTTCCCAGCGTGCGACGACAATGGTCGCAACCGCGTTGCCGACGAGGTTGGTCAGGGCGCGGCACTCCGACATAAAGCGGTCGATGCCGAGGATGAGCGCCATGCCGGCGACCGGGACGGAGGGAACAACCGATAGCGTTGCAGCCAGCGTGATGAAGCCTGCACCGGTGATGCCGGCGGCACCCTTGGAACTCAGCATGGCCACGAGCAGAAGCAGGATCTGATCACCAAGCGACAGGTCAATGCCGGTCGCCTGAGCGATGAAGAGTGCTGCCAGCGTCATGTAGATGTTGGTGCCGTCGAGGTTGAACGAGTAACCTGTCGGGATGACCAGGCCGACAACCGAGCGCTTGCAGCCTGCACGTTCCATCTTCTGCATCAGGCCGGGAAGCGCTGCTTCCGACGACGAGGTGCCGAGAACGAGCAGCAGTTCCTCTTTGATGTAGCGGATCAGCGAGAAGATCGAGAAGCCGTTATACTTCGCCACGGCGCCCAACACCACGATCACGAACAGAAGTGCGGTGATGTAGAATGTCAGGATCAGGTAGGCGAGGTTGGCGACCGAGCCGATGCCGTATTTGCCGATGGTAAATGCCATCGCGCCGAAGGCACCGATCGGAGCGGCCTTCATCAGGATCGCAACAAGACGGAAGATCGGAGCGGTGAGCGAGATCAGGAAGTCGGTGACCGGCTTGCCCTTTTCGCCGACCATGCCGAGCGAAATACCGAACAGGACCGAGAAGAACAGGACCTGGAGAATGTCACCCTGGGCAAACGCGCCAACGATGGTTTCCGGGATGATGTTCATCAGGAAGCCGGTGATCGTCGTCTCATGCGCCTTGGTTGCGTAGGTCGCCACGGCCCTGCCGTCCAGCGTGGACGGATCGATGTTCATTCCGGCACCTGGGTGCAGCAGGTTGCCGACAATCAGGCCGACGATCAGTGCGAGCGTCGAGAAGGTCAGGAAGTAGAGCATCGCCTTGCCGGCGACCCGGCCAACCTTCTTCAGGTCGGACATGCCGGCGATGCCGGTTGCCACAGTGAGGAAGATCACGGGAGCGATGATCATCTTGACCAGCCGGATGAAGGCGTCGCCAAGCGGCTTCAGGCTGGCGCCGAATTCAGGCCAGAAGTGGCCGATTAGCATGCCCGCGATGATCGCGACGATAACCTGGAAATACAGGTGGCGATAGAATGGCAGTGCCGCCGGCTTGCCGGCTGCGGGTGTCGAGATATCCATAAAGTCCTCCAGTCGCCCCGCTCAAGGTTCCCACCCGGGGCATGTTCTTAGAATCGAACTTGAGGCGAGCAAGGGACGTGCCAGATCCGCACCTATCGACTAAGTTATTGAATTAACTTGACGGCGCTATCTTAACCCGGTGTCACGCAAAACGATTTGTGCGGAGTACCGCACTCGTCCTTGATGTTTGTGCGAAATTATGCTCATAGGGGCGATGTCCTACACAAACGATCCTCAGCCTGCTGAGCACCTGGTTCGGAAATTTCGGCTGGCCTGGATCGTGTTTGGCGTCGCTGCGATCAGCATCGTGGTCGCCGCAGGGTTTGCGGTCGAGCGCTACGGCCGTGCATCAGCGTTAACGCGACTGGAAGCGCAGGCTCGAACGGATGCGGACCTGAAGGTTGCTCTTCTGCAGGCCGTGCTCGAGCGACCGCGGGCGCTACCGTTGCTTCTGGCCGGTGACCGCGAGGTCCGCGACGCTTTGGTCAACTTGAGCGCCGATGCGGCTATTGCGAAGAGAGAGGCACTGGATGCCAAACTCGAAGACCTGGTCGTTAAGACCAATGCCAGCGTGATCTATGTCGTTGGCCCGGACGGGATTGCGATCTCGTCGAGCAATTGGCGGGAGCCAACAAGCTTTGTCGGCAACGACTATACCTTCCGTGCCTATTTCACGCGGGCGATGCAGAAGGGGGCGGCTGAACATTTCGCACTGGGCAGCGTCAGCAAACGGCCCGGTCTCTACATCTCGCAACGCGTCGGTCCGGCCGAAGCGCCGCTCGGCGTGGTCGTTGCAAAGATGGAGTTCGATCAGCTGGAAGCGGACTGGCGCAACTCGCAGCGCCCTTCGTTTGTTGTTGATTCCAGCAATGTCGTACTGATCACCAGCCTCCCATCCTGGCGGTTCATGACGACGCAGCCGCTGGATCCGGACGATCTCGGCGCCATTCGCCAAAGTCTGCAATTCGGCGATGCGCCGCTTCTCCCCCTGCCATTCATCCGCCAGCAGCCGGTCGGAGACAACGCGCGGACGCTGCAGGCTATTCTTCCGGGAGGCGCGGGAGCAGAAGACTTCCTGGAGATCACGACCCCGATCCCGTCCACCCCCTGGCGCTTCGAATATCTTCTGCCAATCTCCAAGGCGATGTCGGATGCGCTTCGCGAAACACGGCTGATGGCGATCCTGGCCGTAACGACACTATTCGCGCTGGCAGCCTTCCTGCTGCGACGTCGGCAGGTGACCGAGATGGCGATTGCCCAGCAGAGGCTTGCGCGGGAAGATCTCGAAAATCGGGTTGCGGCGCGCACGATCGACCTCAGTCTTGCGCGTGACAGGCTGGAGGCGGAGATCATGGATCACAAGCAGACCGAAAGCCGGCTGCAGTCCGTCCAGCAGGATCTGGTACATGCCAACAGGCTTGCCATCCTCGGCCAGGTTGCAGCCGGTGTCGCCCACGAGATCAACCAGCCTGTCGCGACGATCCGCGCCTATGCGGACAATTCCAAGGTACTGCTCGAACGGGGCAGGGCCGAGACTGCGGTCGAAAATCTGGATCACATCGCGTCTCTCACGGAACGGATCGGTGCGATTACGGATGATCTGAAGGCACTTGCGCGCAAAGGCCGACCGGCTCCGGAACCGGTCCTGCTGCAGGAAGTCTTCGACGGTGCGACCATGCTGGTTCGCAGCCGCTTCACCGGACGAATGGATACGCTGAAGATCACGCCGCCGCCAAGCGGGCTGGTCGTGATGGGGAGCCGGTTGCGGCTGGAACAGGTGTTTATCAATCTGTTCCAGAATGCGCTGGAGGCTGTTGAGGGCCGGCCGGATGCGCTGATCCAGGTGACGACGGATGTGTCTGCCGATCGGGTGCTGGTGCATGTCTGCGACAACGGTCCCGGCATCGCGCCGCAGATTCTCAAGGCTCTGTTCGAGCCCTTCAACTCGTCGAAGGAAAAAGGGCTGGGGCTCGGCCTCGTCATCTCCAAAGACATCGTCACCGATTACGGCGGGCGCATCGAGGTCGAGAGCCGCGATGGACGGACCTGCTTTACAATATCGCTCGTGAAAGCTGATGAGGAAAACGATCATGACAGAGCCTGACATGGGCGCGGTGCCGGTCATTCTGATAGACGACGACGCCGATCTCCTGCGCGCCACAGGCCAGACGCTGGAGCTTGCCGGTTTCGAGCCGATCGCGTTCACCTCGGCCACGGACGCCCTGTCTAAAATTTCCGCGGACTTCCCGGGCATCGTCGTCTCCGACATTCGAATGCCGGGGCTCGATGGTCTCGAACTTTACGACCGCCTCCGCAGTCTGGACGAAGAGCTGCCGGTCATTCTGATGACCGGCCACGGCGATATTCCAATGGCTGTGAAGGCCATCCAAAGCGGCGTCTACGACTTCCTTGCCAAGCCGTTTGCGACGGACAGGCTTGTGCAATGCGTCCGGCGCGCTGCTGAAAAGCGACGTCTGACACTGGAAAACCGCCGGCTGCGCGCAGCAGCTCAAAGTTCCAGCCAGGAATCCCCGTTGATCG
This sequence comes from Velazquezella soli, assembly GCF_977018685.1. NCBI lineage: Bacteria > Pseudomonadati > Pseudomonadota > Alphaproteobacteria > Hyphomicrobiales > Rhizobiaceae > Velazquezella > Velazquezella soli. The sequence continues at coordinate 679,099 of NZ_CDRNXF010000005.1, read as the reverse complement.
GCCAGACACCGGTCATGCAGCGGCTACGCAACATGCTTCGCCAGATCGCCGATACCGATATCGATGTCCTCGTCACCGGCGAGACCGGAAGCGGCAAGGAAATCGTTGCTGGTCTTCTGCATGGATGGAGCCGCCGTGCGGCCGGGAACTTCGTGGCGCTGAATTGCGGAGCCTTGCCGCAACAGGTGATCGAAAGCGAGCTGTTCGGTCACGAACCGGGCGCCTTCACCGGCGCGCAGAAAAAGCGCATCGGTCGCATCGAGCACTCGAGCGGCGGCACGCTTTTTCTCGATGAGATCGAGAGCATGCCGATGTCTGCGCAGGTGCAGATGCTGCGCGTGCTGGAGATGCGCGAGGTGATGCCGCTCGGGACGAATGAAGTGCGGCCCGTGGATCTGCGGATCATCGCCGCGTCCAAGGTGGATCTGGGCGATCAGGCTCAGCGCGAGACGTTTCGGGAAGACCTCTATTTCCGGTTGAACGTCGTCACGATCGCCATTCCGCCTCTGCGGGAGCGGCGGGACGATATTCCCCTGTTGTTCAGCTATTTCGCAGATCGTGCCGCAACCCGCTTCGATCGGGAAGCACCCTCGATCACGCCAACAATCGGCCAGTACCTGCGCGACCATCACTGGCCCGGCAACGTCCGTGAGTTGTCGCATTTTGCCGAGCGTGCGGTTCTGGGGCTTGATCCGACAAGCTCTCCCGCTCGGCAATCAGCCCATCCGGAAACGGGTTCGCTGCCCCAGCGGCTGGAGCGATACGAAGCCGAGATCATTCGTGAAACGCTGAAGGCGTGTGATGGCGATGTGCAGCAGACGATTGCAGCGCTCGGCATTCCCCGCAAGACCTTCTACGACAAGCTGCAGCGCCACGGCATCGTCAGAAGCGAATTCGCGGACAAGCGCCTTTCCTGAACTTGTTCGCGGCTCAGCGTTTGCGGGCGACGCCGATCAGCGGCGCGCGTATCGCGCATAGGCAAGGTCGGTTGCATCGATGTCGGGCGTTTTGCCGCTGACGAGATCGCTGATCACCCGCGCCGAGCCGCAGCTCATCGTCCAGCCCAGCGTTCCGTGCCCGGTATTGAGGTAGAGACCACTGATCTTGGTTGCTCCGATCACCGGCGTTCCATCGGGTGTCATCGGACGAAGGCCCGACCAGAACGACGCCTTGGTGATATCTCCGCCGGGGAAAAGGTCGGTCACGGAATGTTCGAGCGTGCGCCTGCGCGGCGCACCGAGATCGTTCGTATAGCCGGAAATTTCGGCCATGCCGCCCACCCGGATGCGGTCGCCCAGCCGCGTGATGGCGATCTTGTAGGTCTCATCCATGATCGTTGATTCCGGCGCGCGGCTGGCATCCTTGATCGGGATGGTCAGCGAATATCCCTTGACCGGATAGACCGGCAGATCGATGCCGTGGTCTTTCACGACCAGCGGCGAATAGCTGCCGAGCGCGACCACGACCGCATCGCTTCGAAGCGTTTCGCGGTCCGTCACGACACCCCTGACTTTGCCACCTTCGACATCCAGCCGTTTAATGGTCGTACCATAAGCAAACCGGACGCCGAGCGCTTCGGCCTTGGCGGCGAGAAGATTGGTGAACTTGAAGCAGTCGCCGGTCTCGTCCTTGGGTGTCAGAAGTCCGCCGACGATCTTTTCGCGCACATGGGCGAGCGCCGGTTCTACCCGGATACAGCCTTCGGGATCGAGCACTTCATAGGGAATGCCATCGGCCGCGAGCGCCTTGACGTCCTTTGCGGAGGCGTCGAGCTGCTGCTGCGTGCGAAACAGCTGCAGCGTTCCCTGCATGCGCGCGTCGTAATCGATCCCGGTTTCATCCCGGACATCTGCAAGGCAGATCCGGCTGTAATCGGAAAGTCGCAGCATTCGGCTTTTGTTGATCGCGTAGCGCTCCGAGGTGCAGTTCGACAACATCTTGAACATCCACGACAGCATGGCGCGATCAAGCTTCGGGCGCAGGATCAGCGGCGCGTGCTCCATGAAGATCCATTTGAGCGCCTTCCGGGGAATGCCCGGCGCTGCCCAGGGAGAGCAGTAACCGAACGAGACTTCGCCGGCATTGGCGAAACTTGTTTCGAGCGCAGGGCCTGTCTGGCGATCGACAACGACGACCTCGTGGCCGGCCTTGGCCAGTTGATAGGCGGTGGTCGTGCCGATGACGCCGGCGCCGAGTACGATGACTTTCATGGCATTCCCCTAGACGTCTTGCAGCTGAACTTGGCGGTATAGTCTTTGGTAACGGTGCCCTAGGCCCGTGAGTATCTCATAGGATATCGTTCCGGCGGCCTCGGCAATCGCTTCCAGCGTCTGGTGTTCCCCGACCACCTCGACGAGACTGCCGAGTGTCAAAGTATCCTTTGGCAGCGCGCTGACATCGATGATGATGCTGTCCATGGAAACCCGCCCGACGATCGGCAGTCGTACGCCAGCGTGATACACCGCACCCGTGCCGCTGAGGGCACGGGGCAGGCCGTCCGCATATCCAGCGGCGATCGTTGCCAGATGCGTCTCTCGGTCAGCAATATGCGATCCGCCATAGCCGATCCGGGTTCCGGTCGGCACGGTACGTGTTTGGACCACGGCGACATCGAGTTTGACGACCGGCTCCATCGGGTTTGGAGAGCCGGGGGTCGGGTTGCCGCCGTAAAGCGCAATGCCGGGCCGCGCCAGCGTATGGTGGAAATCGCCACCTAGGAAGATGCCACCGGAATTGGCGAGGCAAACCGGAATTCCCGGAAACAGACCAAAAAGTCTTTCAAATTCCGCCAGCTGCTCGCCGTTCATAAGGTCTGCGCCTTCGTCGGCGCATGCGAGATGGCTCATGACGAACTGGAATTCCAAGCCGGCATGCTCGTTCATTTCCCGGGACAGGATGCTGCATTCTTCCGGCGACAAACCGAGACGGGACATGCCGCTGTCGACCTGCAGAACTGCGGGGAGCGATCGGCCAACCTGACGGGCGAGCTGAGACCAGCGGCGCAACTGAGGCAAGGAGTTGAGGACAGGGATGATGCCGTCGGCAGCGCAGCGCTCTTCGTTTCCGGGCTGCAGTCCGTTCAGGACATAGAGACGTGCATCGGCAGGGAGAGTATCCTTGATACTGATGGCCTCGACGAACTGGGCCACGAAAAAGTCCCGGCATCCGGCATCGCCGAGCGTTCTTGATACGACCGTTGCCCCAAGTCCATAGGCATCAGCCTTCACGACCGCTGCGCAGCGTGCCGGTCGAAGCATGTCGACGAGCGTTTCGAAATTGCGCCGGAGGGCACCCAGATCGATTGTCAGGTATCCCGATGCACCCTCGGCAAAGAACTGTACTTCGGCGTCACCAAACGAGGACGAAATATCCATGATGCTGCCCTCCCTATGAGAGCAGATTATTTGAATATTCGGTGAGTTTGGTGCTATTTGATGACAGGATGTGCGACAAATATCGATATTCTGGTGAATTCTGTCGTGTTTTGAAAGAATATGCATGGAAACGATAGATGCGATCGACCGCAACCTTCTCCGGCTCCTTCGTCTGAACGGGCGGATCAGCAACGCGGCACTGGCCGCGGAAGTCGGGTTGTCTGCCTCCGCGTGTCTCAGGCGCGTCAAGCTCCTGGAAGAAGCCGGCGTCATCCGCGGGTATACGGCGCTGATCGACAATGGCCAGATCGAGAGCGCCATCGCCGTGATTATTAACATCACGCTGGAGCGGCAGACCGAGGATTACCTCAACCGGTTCGAAGCTGCTGTGAGGAAACATCCGGAAATTCAGGAATGCTTCCTGATGACCGGCGGCTCGGATTATATCTTGAGGGTGGAAGTTGCGAACGCCGGCGCGTTCGAGCGCATCCACAAGGAAATCCTGTCGGCACTTCCCGGGGTTTTGCGGATCCATTCCAGCTTTTCCATCCGAAACGTGCTTGCCTCACGTTCGAAAAACCGTCGTTAGAAGATCGCTCCCGACAGTTCACCTTCGCGAATTGAGGCCGGTTTCGAGGTTGCATATTACCGTTGCAAGCTCGATAAAATTGCAATAACGTGATCGTCAGTCACAAGCATTTTACGCATAGCATCCAAAAATTCTGACCTTTGAATTTGGCGTCCTCTTAACTCAGCGGGCGAACGATGATGCATGACGATCAGCAGTACACTCACGAAGACAATTCCAGACAGATCTTCCAGGAGCTGAAATTCCGCTCTTTGACGGTGAAAAACCGTCTTTTCCGATCGAATGTCTCGGGGCAGTTCGACGATTACAACGGTCACGGCGGATCTGCGCGTCTGAATTGGGAGGAGAAATTCGCCCGCGGCGGGGTCGGCTGTATCATCTCGTCTTTCACGCCGGTTTCCGTGCGTGGGAGAATCCTCGTGCGCTACGCGATGATCGATGATGATGACAAGATCCCGTTCTGGAGGGCGATCGGCGACCGGGTGCACGCCCACGACTGTCGGTTCTTGATGCAGCTCAGTCATTCGGGCCGCCAGCAGGACATGGGCGGTGCTGAAAACCTCTACAAAAGGGGACTGAGCTCAACGAACAAAAGCGATTACTTTCACGGCCTGCTCGCCGAAGCGATGAGCAGGGAGGATATTCGCACTGTCGTCGAGCAGTTTGCCCAGGGCGCGCGCCGGGCCAAAGAGGCCGGTCTCGACGGTGTCGAGCTGCATGGCGCCAACGGCTATCTCATCACGCAGTTTCTCAGCAGCGGCATCAATGACCGCACCGACGAATACGGCGGCGACTGGGAGGGGCGGGCGCGGTTCGTGCTGGAGATCGTTCGCGCCATTCGCCGCGAGGTCGGTCAGGACTTTCACCTGCAGATGAAGATCAACGGGGTCGATCACAACGACTGGCTCTATCCCTGGATCAAGAAGGGCAATACGCTCGACGAGACGGTCAAGATCTGTACCCTCCTGCTGGATGGCGGCAAGGGTGTCGATGCCTTCCATATTTCCAGCGGGTCGACCTTTCCGCACCCCCGCAACCCGCCGGGTGATCTGCCCCTGAACGACCTGCGGCGCTGGTATGACGGCATGCTTTCGCAAGGCACAAGGGCGCGTTTCAACTATTCGATCTTTTCGAATCCGGTCCTGGGACCTGCATTTGTGGCCTGGTGGCGTTTCCGGCGGGGGAAAGTCATCGAAGGCATCAACCTCGATTATGCCCGCGCTGTCACGGAAGCGGTCCGGGGCATCGATCAAAGCGTCAAGGTTCTCTGTACGGGCGGTTTTCAGCATGCCGATGTGATCGGCGAGGCGATCCGCAGCGGCGCCTGCGATGGCGTCAGCATGGCAAGACCGTTGATTGCCAACAATGATTTGCCGAAGATCCTCAAGACCCAGAATGGCCCGAACAAAGGCCGCGAGTGCACCTATTGCAACAAGTGTCTTCTCAATGATCTGGAGAACCCTCTCGGCTGCTACGAGGTAAAACGGTATCCCGGGTCAACGTTTGAGGCCCGGCATCAGAACATGATCGACGAGGTGATGTCGGTGTTTACGCCGCCGGCCTTTCCGGGAAGCGTTGTGGCGACACCACCTCAGGCGGTGGAGGCGGAGCCATGAGTGATCTCAACGATCCGCTGACCCCGGTCGAGATCGTCCTCGGGCGCAAGCGGAAAATCGTCGTGGTGATCGCAGTGCTTGTGCTCGCAGCGATCGTCTACTGGCTCGTTTTCGTCAACCAGTATGTCGTCGCGTTCCGAAACCAGGAAGATCATTTCCTCTACGGCTCGATTGGCAGCGAGGCATCGACCGGGCCACCCTATTGGGTCTTCAAGGCGCTGCCGGTGATGTATGCTGACAAGCTTGGGCCGGCCGGATGGGGTCATTTCGGCATGCTTTACGAGGAGCCGGGCGACGACCTGCCGATCGGCGTCTCCAGGCGTATCGTGTCCGGAGTCGATCGCGTCTGGCTGAACTGCTCGGTTTGTCATGTCGGAACCTACACGCTTCCGAACCAGACGGAGCGGCATCTGGTCTACGGTGCACCTTCAAACAATTTGCGGCTTCAGGAATTCATTCTCTTCTTCATCGACCTCGGGTCGGATCCCGGGTTTACCGCCGACCGGCTGATCGCCGCGATCAACAGTCCAGAAGTCGGCGGTCATCTCAATGCGTTCGAGCGGGTGGTGTATCGCTATGTCATCTTTCCGCGCCTCCAGGCGGCATTCGCAGATCTCGGCAAACGGCTGACATTTGTTGCGCGGCAGGAGAAATGGGGGCCCGGGCGGGTCGATACATTCAACCCCTACAAAAGCCTGCAGTTCAACTTTCCGATGGACGCTGCATCGATCAGTGATGCAGCGCTGAACGGAAGCTCCGATTATCCGTCGATCTGGCAGCAACGGCCGCGGGAGGGAATGAACCTTCACTGGGACGGCAATAACAATTCGGTTGCCGAGCGCAACCTGAGCGCAGCACTCGGCGCAGGTGTGACACCGGTAACGGTGGATCGATCGTCGATCCGCCGCATCGAACAATGGATGTGGGATCTTCCCGCGCCACAGTTTCCGGCAAAGGTAGATGTCGACGCTGCCGAGCGCGGCAGGGAGGTGTTCTCGGATACCTGCGCCGGTTGCCATGGCATGAAGACAGGCGGAACCTATTCCTACAATACCGATCATTTCAAGCGGCTCGGACGGACGGTCGCGCTGGCCGATATCGGGACGGATCGCGGCCGCTGGGCCTCCTACACACCGGATTTTGCGGCCGCACAGAACCAGCTCTATGCGGGCTATCCGTGGCGTTTCAAGCGGTTCCACAAGACCAACGGCTATGCGAACCATCCCCTCGACGGGATCTGGGCCCGCTCACCCTATCTGCACAATGGGTCAATACCGACGCTGCGCGATCTGCTCGAACCCTCGTCGCAGCGGCCGGCGCGGTGGTATCGCGGCAGTGAGGTGCTCGACCTGGCACGGGTCGGATATCAATCCGACGATGCGGCACCGGGCGATCAGCTGTTTCTCTATGACACCTCAAAAACCGGTAATTCCAACCGCGGACACGAGGGCAAAGCTTACGGCACGGAGCTTTCCGGAGCCGATAAGGATGCCCTCGTCGAATACATGAAGACGCTATGATCAGGACCCGCTCGCTCAGCACCTGGAAGGCCCGTCACGCCATCGTCGTATGGATCGGCGTGATCCTGAACCTGTGTTTCGTGCTGCCGCTGATCTTCTGCCCGGAATGGCTGCTTTCCCTGTTCGGCATCGTCGTCAACCAGGTGATCTGGGCGCAGTTCGCGGGCCTCCTGCTAGGTATTCTCTCCGTTTTCTATATTCCCGCGTCGATCGATATCGACCGCTACCGGCTATTTGCCTGGCTGCAGGTCTTTCCATCGCGCACAGCCGGCGTCGTGTTCTTCCTGCTTGCCGTGACGGTGTTCGACCAGCCGATCGGCTATATCACCGGTGTCCTTCTCGATGGTTCGGTGGCGATCCCGACGCTGATCTGCCTCCTCAACATCAGCCGCCTTGAACAGGAACTCGCCGACGGGGGCCGCCCATGAGCGCGCGCAAAACCCGGCTGTTCTGGAAAGGGCTTCTGGCGCTGCTGGTCGTCGTCGTGGCGGGTGCGCTTTCCGTTTATCTTCTTCTTTTCCGCCCGGTTGCCGCCCCTCGTACGGAGGATCTCGCCCGGCTTTTCAATCACGGCTCGATCGGCAATGAAGAGGTTCAGGGCCTGCCCTACTGGATCTGGCGCGTGCTGCCGCAGCTCTTTCCGGAGCATGTGCCGAACGGCAAGGATGGCTATGGTGCCTTCGGCATGTACTGGCGTGCCGGAGACAAGGTGCCAATCGGCTTTTCGGTGACGACACTGGGTGTCATCGATCGCGTCTCGCCCAACTGTGCCTTCTGCCACCAGGGCAGCTACCGGCTTAAACCCGATGAGCCTCGCGTGCTGGTCTCGGCCGGTGCCGGAACGCGCGTTGATCCGCAGGCCTATATCCGCTTCCTGATCAAGGTCGGTGCCGATGCCCGCTTCACCGCGGACCGGGTGATGCGGGAAATCACCACGATCTACGACATGCCGCTTTATGAGAGGTTGCTCTACCGTTTCGTTCTGATCCCGGCAACGCGCAAGGCATTTCAGGATCAGGCGCGGCGGTTCGCTTGGCAGGACACTCGACCCGACTGGGGCCCGGGCCGCATCGATCCTTTCAACCCCGTCAAATTCCAGAACCTCGAGCTCCCGGACGACGGCACGATCGGCAATTCCGACATGATGCCGCTGTGGAACCTGGACGAGCTTGCCCCGACGAACATTCGCACCTTCTCGCTTCATTGGGACGGGTTGCAGACGGATGTGCGCGAAACCGCGGTATCGGGCGCCATCGGCGATGGCATGAGTTCCAAAACCTTTCTGCGGACCCAGGAAAACCTCGACCGGATGATCGCCTTCACCTCGGTGCAGCGGCCGCCGCCTTCGCCGTTCAAGAGTAGTCGTGAGACGGACGATCCCCTCCGGGTTGACGCCTCCGCCGTCGATGCGGGGCAGGGGATCTACCAGGCGCAGTGTGCCGTTTGCCATGACACGAACGGTGCGCGCTACCGATCTCCGATCCCGATTGTCGAACTCGGAACGGATCGGCATCGCATCGACATGTGGAGCCCCGCGGCGAAGTCCCGATATGCCGATTACGAGACTGGCTACCGGTGGGGGTTCACGCATTTTCAGAAGGCGGAAGGCTACGTGGCCGTCGATATGGCGGGCCTGTGGTTGCGCGGGCCATATCTCCACAATGGCAGCGTTCCGACGCTTGCCGATCTCCTCAAATCTCCGGAACAGAGGCCGAAGCAGTTTTATCGCGGCTCCGATCTCGTGGACACGGTGAACGGGGGTTTCGTCAGCGCCGAGCAACCGGAAACGGGCGGGTTTCTCTATGACACGAGCCTGCCGGGCAACGGCAATGGCGGCCATCTCTGGGGCACGGACCTGCCGCAGGCCGAAAAGGACAATTTGCTCGCCTATCTGAAGACACTTTGAAACCGGGGAGGGGGACGCATGCACGGTTGGACCAAGAAAGCGAAGCGTTTCCTCTTCTGGCTGGTCACGACCGCTGCCGCTTTGGTGGTGATCGTTCTGTTCGTGGCCGGCTTCGTCGTCTGGTCGCTCATCCAGCCGCCATCCGATCAGTTCGGCAAGGTCGAGGACGAGGCCAAGTTTGCGCGGCGCGACGTTTCCAGTCTGCCAGCCGCAACCGAGCCCTATTTCGCCGAGATGGACAAGGGTCTCCTCAAGGGGATTGAGGGAGGGGAGTACCCGCAGGAAATCCGCCAGATTGCAGGCGCGACGGGGCTTGACCCCGAGGCGATCCGACAGGCGGCAATCCGCGGTCAGAATGCCTGGATTGTCTGGACCGGCGGCAATGATCGCTTCTGGGATTTTGCCGCGCGCAACACGATCGGAGCATTTGATCTTCTGAAGACGGTTTCCTCGCATCCGAGCCAGGCCTATGGCCGCGACAATCGCTTTCGGTATCTCGGGCTCGTCAATGAGCCGGGCTTCGATGAGGCGACGGGACCGGACCCGAAACACTTCGGATTGTGGCTCGACCAGCGCCGGACTGACACGCCTCCCGATCCGTTCGGCGGCAATCCGGACGCGGACAGGCGATACCCAGGCGTGGAAGTGGGTGCGCGGGGTAAACCGGTTGAGTTTGAAGCCCGGGAGGTGACCCTGCCGGTCGGCTCCTATTACGGGGAACCGACCGGCGTCATGGGGCTGCGCCTGTTTCCCAACCCGGATTTCGACTTGAAGGCCTCGAAAAAGTGGGACCCCGACCGCTACTATAACGACCCTTCCTACTACAACGACAACGATCTGGTGCGTCCGTACCGCGTCGGCATGTCCTGCGCGTTCTGCCATGTCGGACCGAACCCGATCACGCCGCCGGCGGATGTGGAAAGGCCGCAGTTTTCGCAGATCACCTCGAACCCGGGAGCGCAGTACTTCTGGGTGGACCGGATCTTCTTCTGGAACACGCAACCGCGCGGCGAGGACGATAAGCCGACCTCCAACGAAGGCAATTTCCTTTTCCAGCTGTTCCACACCAATCCGCCGGGGTCGCTGGATACCTCGCTCGTTTCGAGCGATTACATCAACAACCCTCGCACGATGAATGCGGTCTATGAGACAGTAGCGCGCCTTGGAGTTGCATCCGGTACGGGCTGGGAAAATTTGACCGGCGACGAGCTGGCGAACAAGCAGTTTCAGGATTACTCGCAGACCGCGGCACTGCATGCCTTCTTCAACAAGCGGGACGGCAAGTCTGCTTCGATGCGGGTGCTGAAGGATGGGTCTGACTCCGTCGGCACGCTTGGGGCGCTCAACCGTGTTTACTTGAACATCGGGCTGTTCAGCGAAGAGTGGCTTCTGCACTTCCGCCCCTTCCTGGGTGGCCAGAAGATATCGCCAATCCGCGTTCCGGATGCGCAGAAGAACTCCGTCTATTGGCAGGCGACCGAGACGATGACGGCCGACATGGCGATCTTTTTTCTCGTCACCGGTCGCTCCGATCTCCTCAAGGACGCGCCGGGCGGAAAGGAGCTGCTGGCCGCGCTGGATCAGCAGCAGGTAGCCCGTGGTCGTGATGTCTTCGCTGAAAACTGCGCGGCGTGCCATTCGAGCAAACAACCCAAGGCTCCGGCCGAATTCGGCGTTGGCGAGGGGATCTGCGAGGGCGGCGGCGCGGGGCCGCAGTACCGTGAATGCTGGGACCGCTACTGGGCATGGGCACAATCGGCGCAGTTCAAACAATTGATGCGTGCGCAGGCCGAGAAACCGGACTTTCTCGTCGACAACTATCTGTCAAATGAACGAAGGGTGCCGATCGATCTGGTGCGCACCAATGCGTGCAGTGCCATCGCCACCAATGGCCTGGCCGGCGATATCTGGGATAACTTCACCTCGTCGACGTACAAAACCCTGCCTGCACCGAAGGAAGTGACGGTGCACCATCCGGTTTCGGGTGCAGCAACGCCGATGCAATCACCTGGTAACGGACGCGGCTATTTGCGACCGCCTTCGCTGATCAGCCTCTGGTCGACGGCGCCCTATCTCCTCAACAATTCCGTCGGGCACGAGATCCCCTATTCCTATCCGCGTTATGGCAAGGATACGGAAAGCGGGCCTGTTGGGACGTCTGGTACGCAGGCAAACTCCGGCAACGGAAACTACCCACGATCTCCCAGCGCCTGCCCGGCTGCGGATCCCAAAGACCCCTACATGCCCTGTATCGAAAACCGGCTTTCGGCCTTCGACACGTCGATCCGGCAGATGCTTTCACCGGAAACGCGGCGGATGGACAAAGCGACCGAAGAGGCCGTGCCAGGCTATATCTATCGTACCAGCGCCCCTTCCTGCCTGATCATCCCAAAAGGCTTCGTGCCGGATCAGATCCGCCCCTTTAGCGGCTTGCTCAGCCGCATTGCGCCCTGGGCGTTCAAGGATGACGGATCGATTGCACTCGGGCCCTTCCCGTCGGGATTTCCGGTCAATGCGCTGGTCAATACCAAGCTTTTGCCGGATCATGACGAAGATGCCTGGCCCGTTTACAAGCGGCTGATCACCAATGGTCCCGGCCTGGTTTCGGCCTTCGCAGAGCTGGGCGGGCAATGCTCCGCGCAGGAACTCGCCGACCCGGCGGTGCGGAGCCATTCCGAGACGGTCGTGCGCGAGACCGGCCTGATCGATCGGCTCGTGACCCTCAGCAAGTGCCCCGATTACGTCGTCAATGCGGGACATGCCTTCGGCTCGGATCTGTCGCAGGCGGACAAGGACGCATTGATTTCATTTCTGAAGCAGCTTTGACATGGCAGGGAGCGAAGCGACCCACGACTACATCGTGATTGGCGCCGGTGCGGGTGGGGCGGTCGTGGCTGCGCGGCTTGTGGAGGCGGGGTGCACCGTTCTGGTGATCGAAGCTGGTGGTGATCCGCTCGCCGAACGGCCTTACAGCGATGCGGTTGCAGATGACGACCCCGATATGCCTCTGGCCGATGCTTATAAAGTGCCGGCGTTCCATGCTTTCGCGTCCGAACACGAGGGTTTGGCGCGTGATTACTATGTCAGGCATTATGAGGATACGGCCGTGCAGAAACGCGACTGGCGGTACTGCGATGAAAAGGGCGGAATTCTCTATCCCCGTGCACAGGGGCTGGGTGGCTGCAGTGCCCATCATGCGATGATCATCGTCAAACCGAATGCCTGCGACTGGAACCATATCCGCGACCTCACAGGCGACGAGAGCTGGCGGGCTGCGCATATGCAGACCTATTTCGAACGGATCGAACGCTGCCGCTACCGCATCTTTTTCTGGCGCTGGCTTTCCTTCCTCACTGGTCTCAATCCGACCGGACACGGCTGGTGGGGCTGGATGCAAACGGAACTGGTTTTTCCGCTGAGACCAATCCGCGACCGCCTGCTGTTGAGCTCGCTTCTGCGCTGTGTGCGCGCGGCAGCTGATGCCTTCGGTCATTCCGGGACGCAATGGGAGACGGCGGAAACCGATCCGAATGCGCACCGGGTCTGGAACCCCTTCGCAAGCGGCATCCGCATCGCGCCCCTTTCCACCCGCAGGCATGTGCGGCATGGGCCGCGCGAACGGTTGCTCGACGTCAAGGCGAGGTATCCCGACAGGCTCGATATCCGGCTGAGAACAGCGGTGGCGCGTATTGCGATTGAGGATAGGCGCGCCGTGGGCGTCCACGCGATCGATGCGAACGGCAACGAACTCTTCGTTGAGGCGCGGCGAGAGGTCATCCTCGCAGCCGGCGCTTTCGCATCGCCGAAGATCCTGATGCTGTCGGGAATTGGCGATGCCGCTCATCTCGCTCGTTACGAGATCGCCGTCGTCGAAGATCTGCCGGGCGTTGGCCGCAATCTGCAGGACCGATATGAGATCGGCGTCGTCAGCCGCATGAACAAGCCCTGGGCGACGCTTAAAAACGCAGCCTATTCGATCCGTGACGCGGAATACCGCAAGTGGCGGCGCTTTCGTCTTGGCAACTACACAAGCAACGGCCTGTTGTTTTCCATGGCGCTCAAATCGCGCGACAGCCTGAACGAGCCTGATCTCCACTGCTTTTCGCTGCTGGGTGATTTCCGCGGCTACTACAAAGGCTATTCGCAGCGGATCAGAAAGAAAGACTATCTGAGCTGGGTCGTGCTGAAGGCCTATACGGAAAACCGAGCCGGTACGGTGAGGCTGCGATCTTCGGACTGGAGGACAGACCCGGACATCCAGTTCCATTCGTTTGCCGAAGGCAGCGGCGATTACCGTCGCGATCTCGATGCGATGGTAAAGGGCGTCCGTTTCGTGCGCAAAGTGGCCGAAGGGATGGACGACCTCGTTGCCGAAGAGGAAGAGCCCGGCCGCTGGCGCGACAGCGACGAAGCACTGCGCAACTACGTGGCCGAAAACGCATGGGGTCACCACGCCTGCGGGACCTGCGCCATCGGGCCGCGTGACAGCGGCGGCGTGACGGACAGCCGGTTCAAGGTGCATGGCGTCGATGGGTTGCGGATCGTGGATGCGTCGGTCTTTCCCCGCATTCCCGGCTATTTCCTCGCCTGCGCGGTCTACATGATCGCCGAGAAGGCGGCCGACGTTTTGCTTTCGCCACCACAGGGGGAGATGGCGTGATGACGCAGGTTCAAGCACGCGGCCGGTCTCTCGTTCGGCAAGCCTATCCTTGGCTGAACGACAGGGTTGCGGATTTCGTTCGCGGCTGGCGACGTCTGGATGCGTGGGCCAACCGGCCGCTTCCGACGAGGCGACGCGCCTACTGGAAACTGCTCGCCCCGGACCGTTATCCCTGGTACGCGCCGGCGCTGTTTCTGGTGCTGACCGTGATGCTGGCACTTGGCCCCACCATGGAAACCGATTGGCCGAACCTCATTCTGCTGGTGATCGGACTTGTGCTTTTTCTAGGTCTCAACGCTCTTGCCGAGCGTCGCCAAGTCGCCAACAACTATCTGCTGACCGGGCAACTGACATGTCTGGTTGCGATGCTGGCATTGCTGTTGTGGAGTTCTCTGCCCGAGGTCTACGGGGAGATGGTCGCCGCACCCCGACTGCACGTGGGCGTGGCCGTCGTTCTTGCGATGACCGTCGCGCTTGCTGCTGCATTCGGTTTTGCCGCAGCGCTATTCAGGTCGACAGCCGATGGAGGATTGGCCGATGCCCTGCCAGAGGTGGAGCTGTTTCTTCCCAAGGATCGCTACAGTTTCGTGGGGGGCGGGGCGAAAGCTGCCTTCTTTTCCGCCTTGGCAATCGCTCCGGTTCGCTATCCGGTAGAACTCCTTCTGCCCGGGTCGCTGCTGACCCTGTTCGTACCCGACCATCTTCTTGCCCCAACTTTCCTTTTCGTCGGCGGGATCATGTGGATCTTGCTTTTCCTCGGCATTCTCTTCGAGCGGCTGATGGAAATCCTGAAGACGCTGGGCCGGATGTTTTTCATCGGTCCGCAGCGCGTGATTTCCATTCTCGTCATTGCCGTCGCCGGGGCACGGCTCGCGGAAATACATTTCATCACGTACCTCTTCAATGGCGGCAGCACGGGTTATGGCAACCCGGTCCTGATGCTTTACATCCTGCTTTCTTATGCGTGCGCTTGGTATTACGGTTTCTGGACCGACCAGTTTGTGGCCCGCAGGCTCATGCGCATGCTCACACTCAAGCCCGACTGGCGCACCGCCATATCGGTCGGTTATCCCTACCACGGTGATCCGACACTCAGCCGCGTCGAAAGCGAAGGTCGCACAATCAGTTTGCATGGCGCCGGCCGCTTGAAGCTGCGGGGTCACTACGAAGACGGGTATGCCGGCGGCGGCACGGCTCTTCAGTTCATGACGCCCGCGGAGCTGATCGGTCAATTCCGGCGCCAGATAGAGCTTCGCTCACGCGACATGATAAAGGCAGACGATCTGCTGGCGAGCCTGCGCAATTTCGAGCGGGCGGCGGTGATCTATCCGGTCATCGTCGGAACGTTGGCCTTTGGCCTGATTGTCGGGCCGATTGTCCTGACGTTCTATTACGCGGTGCAACCGCCGGAGCTCACAGTCCATGCCGAGGGTGGGGGCGGTCGCGATGCTCTCGCGTTTATGAAGAACCAGGATTATGAAAATGGCGACTGCTCACCTCTGAAAGCGGGCATGCCTCGCATCGCCATCGCGGCTTCCGGAGGTGGTACACGCGCTGCAATCTATACCGCCTCGTTGCTGAGGGGCTTGGCGGAGGCGGGACATGTCTGCGACGTGGTGATGGCGAGCGGCGTTTCCGGCGGGAGCGCTGCGCTTGCGTATTTTGGCTTGCACGAGGCGGAACTACGCTCCCGCGGTGGCGTCGGCTTCATGGCTTGGGAGCGCTATTCGCGGGAAATGGCGCATCCTTATATTGAAGATGTCATCAATCGCGCCAGCGACCTGCGGATCACATTCGGTCGCTTTCACTGGAGACGTTTTACATGCGGCGAGCCGGCGGTGCCGGATGGTTCTGTGAGCGGCGTTGCACCAGCCCGCTCCAAACTCGGCCATATCCTGGCGGAATCCTTCGTCTGCCGAATGGGGGCGGGAAAGATGGGCGACGTCTCGTTTGGATTGATGCTGAATTCGTCGATCGTCGGATCCTATCCTGATCCTGGAAATCCGTGCCGCCGAGGCGACGGGTATTCGCTGCCGGAACAGGCCAGCCGGTGCCAGGGGTTGCTGGATGGCGCGGGCGCGGGCGGGCGGCTTGTGCTGACCAACATCGGATCGACCCAGACGATGCAGGCAAATACGTCGCCCGGGATGGAAATCGTCACCATCGACGAACCTGACGTCTCCGTGTCACGGGCCGCAGCATTGAGCGCCAATTTCCCCCCTGTGTTTCCGGATGCCGCCGTGGATATCATGCCGAGCAGCGGCAAGGCCAAACGTTATTGGGTGACGGACGGCGGGACGGTCGAGAATCGCGGTACAGTGACCATGTATCGTGCCTTGCGCGATGCGGCGAGACGAGAACCCAAATCTTGCGGGTGCGGCAATTCGCCAAGGTTCGCCCCGCTCCACGTCATCGTCGCGGATGTTTCCGCTCTCGCGGGGCCCTATAGCGAAAGTTTCGGTTTCGACTCTGTGCTTGGAGCCGGTGGACAGCTCGGGCTCGGCATGGAAGCGGAACTGCGCGCCGACCTCAAAACGCTCTACGAAACGACCCACTGCAGCAAGATCTACTTTCATGACATCGTGATACCGCCGGTTTTTTCGAGCAATGGAGGCATCGGAACGCACTGGCTGCTGCCGGGCTCGATGACGTTTCGCGATCCCAACCATTCGGGCGAACAGGTTACGCTCCATGCCGAGGACGTCGAAAAACTCGTGTTGTCTCTGCACAGCAGCCGGGCCTTCACCTATCAGGACAACGCGGGCGTCAAGAGGGTCTTGGGTTGGGCGCAGGATGGTCCCGGTAACCGGCATCGTGCCAATTGGGTCAGGCTGCTCGACATGTTGAACGGAAAGCTGCCGCCTCAACTCTGACCAGTGGTCTTGGACCTACCGCTCCTTCACCGCCTCCATGGCAACGGAGGTGGACGTGCTTGCCACGAACGGCAGGCTGGAGATTTTCTCGCCCAGCACTTCGCGATAGCGGCGGATGTTGGGTGTGCGGATCTTCAGAAGATAATCGAAGCGCCCCGCGATCATATGGCACTCCTCGACTTCAGGGATTCGCCACACTGCCGCGTTAAACGCGTTGAGTGCCGTTTCGCGCGTATCGGACAGTTTCACCTCTGCGAAAGCCACATGGTCGAGGCCGAGTTTCTTCGGGTTGAGAACGGCGCGGAAGCCGAGAATGAAGCCATCCTGCATCAGCCTTTTCAGGCGCGCATTCACCGGAGTCTTGGACAAGCCGACTTTGTCGGCAAGATCCGTCACCGAGACCCGGCCATCGCCGACAAGGACATCCATGATCTTCCGGTCGAAGTGGTCGATATCCCCAGGTGTATCGCTCTTCCTCTCCATTTTCTCTGTCCTCCTCCCGAAACGTGGTGAATTTCTCCAAATTCTACCCATTTTCAGAGAAGCTATATAGAGCAGATTCGATTATTTTTCTCGCATCGCGGGATCGTCGCTGATCCGCTAGATTGGCTTGATATTCGGGAGGCGGAACAATGGCATCTGCGATGGAACACAACACATTCTTGCCTGGCTCTTTGGAGACCATGCCCTTTGAAGATTTCGCCCCGCCGATCCGGCCGCAGTCCGATTTGCGCAAGGCCATCACAGCGGCCTATCGCAGACCTGAAATCGACAGTGTGCTGCCGCTTCTCGAGCAGGCAACACTGCCCGCCGACCTCGCTGACAAAGTCCGTTCGACAGCGCGCGATCTGATTGTCGCGCTGCGCCGCAAGGCCAAGGGGTCGGGCGTCGAAGCGCTTGTGCAGGAATACTCGCTTTCCAGCCAGGAAGGCATTGCCCTGATGTGCCTGGCTGAGGCGCTGCTGCGCATTCCGGATATGGCGACGCGTGATGCGCTGATCCGCGACAAGATTTCCGGCGGAAATTGGAAGTCGCATGTGGGCGAGGGCCGTTCGCTCTTCGTCAACGCGGCGACCTGGGGACTTGTCGTGACCGGCAAACTGACCTCGACCGTCAGCGATCGCAGCCTTTCAGCGGCCTTGACGCGTCTGATCGCCCGCTGTGGCGAACCGGTCATCCGCCGCGGCGTCGATATGGCGATGAGGATGATGGGCGAGCAGTTCGTCACCGGTGAGACGATCGAGGAAGCACTGCGCCGCTCGCGGACCATGGAGCAGAAGGGCTTTTGCTATTCCTACGACATGCTTGGCGAGGCAGCGACGACAGGGGAAGACGCGGAGCGCTATTACAAGGACTACGAGAAGGCGATCCATGCGATCGGCAAGGCCTCTGCCGGACGCGGGATCTACAACGGCCCTGGCATTTCCATCAAGCTCTCGGCACTTCATCCGCGCTATACCCGCGCCCAGGCTGGCCGCGTCATGGAAGAACTTCTGCCGCGCGTGAAGGCGCTGGCCGCCATCGCCAAGTCCTACAATATTGGTCTGAACATCGATGCGGAGGAGGCCGATCGCCTCGAACTGTCGCTCGATCTTCTGGAGGACCTCTGCTTCGACCCTGCTCTTTCCGGCTGGGACGGCATCGGCTTCGTGGTGCAGGCCTATGGCAAGCGATGCCCGTTCGTGCTTGATTTCATCATCGACCTCGCATGCCGTTCCAACCGCCGCATCATGCTGCGTCTGGTCAAGGGCGCCTATTGGGATGCGGAAATCAAGAAGGCGCAGATCGAAGGCCTCGAAGACTTCCCGGTCTTTACCCGCAAGGTGCACACGGATGTCTCCTACATCGCCTGCGCCCGGAAACTGCTCGACGCACGCGACGCCGTCTTTCCGCAATTTGCATCACACAACGCCCAGACGCTTGCCACGATCTATCAGCTGGCCGGACCCGAATTCAAGGTTGGCGATTACGAGTTCCAGTGCCTGCACGGCATGGGCGAGCCGCTCTATGAAGAGGTCGTCGGTCAGTCAAAGCTCGACCGGCCAGCCCGCATCTATGCCCCGGTCGGGACGCACGAAACGCTTCTAGCCTATCTCGTCCGCCGTCTCCTGGAAAACGGCGCGAATTCGTCCTTCGTGAACCGGATCGGCGATGATCAGGTTTCGATCGACGATCTGATTGCCGATCCGGCTGCCGTCGTTCGCGCCACGCCCGTTCCCGGGGCCAAACACGATCAGATCTCGCTGCCCGCCGACCTGTTCGGCAAGGACCGTCAGAACTCCCTAGGGTTCGATCTCGCCAACGAAACGACGCTCGCCTCGCTTGCGGCAGTTTTCCAGGACGGCGCCCGGGCTCCCTTCACGGCGGCACCGGAGCTTGCTGATGGAACTTCATCAGGAGAAACGAGGCCGGTGCTCAATCCGGCTGACCATCAGGATGTGGTCGGCTCAGTCACCGAAGCAGGCGTGGAGGATGCGCAAAAGGCAGCGGCTCTCGCAGAGGAGGCTTTTGCCGAGTGGCAGTCCGTTGCGCCGCAGGAACGGGCGGCCTGCCTCGAAAGGGCTGCCGATGCCATGCAGGAAAGCATGCCTTCCCTTCTCGGCCTGATCATGCGCGAGGCCGGAAAATCCCTGCCGAACGCGATTGCCGAAGTGCGCGAGGCGATCGATTTTCTGCGCTATTATGCGGAACAGGCCAAGCGCACGCTGGGGCCGGGGCATAAGGCGCTCGGGCCGGTGGTCTGCATCAGCCCGTGGAACTTCCCGCTGGCAATCTTCACCGGTCAGATCGCGGCCGCTCTCGTCGCTGGCAACAGCGTGCTGGCAAAGCCTGCCGAAGAAACGCCGTTGATCGCAGCGGCAGGCGTGAAACTTCTCTATCAGGCCGGCGTACCACGCGGCGCGCTTCAGCTTTTGCCGGGTGATGGAAAGATCGGCGCAGCACTCGTGGCCGCCCCCGAAACACAAGGCGTGATGTTTACCGGTTCAACCGACGTCGCTCGCCTGATCCAGGCCGAGCTTGCCGGCCGGCTGTCGAACGCCGGAAAGCCGATCCCGCTGATTGCCGAAACGGGCGGCCAGAACGCAATGATCGTCGATTCCTCGGCTCTGGCCGAACAGGTGGTCGGCGATGTCATCGCGTCCGCCTTCGACAGCGCCGGTCAGCGTTGCTCGGCCCTGCGTGTCCTGTGCCTGCAGAAAGACATAGCGGACCGCGTGCTGACCATGCTCCGCGGCGCCCTTGCCGAACTCACGGTCGGGCGCACCGACCAGCTGAAGATCGATATCGGGCCGGTCATCACAGCCGAAGCGAAGGGTGTTATCGACAGCCACATCGATGCGATGCGCGCCAAGGGCCGGCGCATTGAGCAGGTCGCTATCCCCGCTGCAACGGCCGCCGGAACCTTCGTCGCGCCGACGATCATCGAACTGAACAGCCTCTCGGACCTCGAGAGGGAAGTGTTCGGACCTGTCCTTCACGTCATCCGCTATCGTCGTGAGGATCTCGACAGGCTGATCGACGATATCAACGCCACCGGCTACGGACTGACATTCGGCCTCCACACGCGTCTCGACGAGACGATCGCGCATGTGACGAGCCGTGTGCGGGCGGGCAATATCTACGTCAACCGCAACGTCATCGGCGCTGTCGTCGGCGTGCAGCCGTTCGGCGGGCGCGGCCTCTCGGGCACGGGGCCCAAGGCCGGCGGTCCGCTCTATCTCGGTCGCCTCCTGCAGCAGCCGCCGGTTCCGCCGCGCCACAGTTCCGTTCATGTCGATCCGGCGATCTCGTTGCTGGCCGAATGGCTGCGCGCCAAGGGCAAAACCGAGGACGCCGAAGCGATCCGCGAACTGGGTGGCGAATCCGCTCTCGGCATGTCGCAGGAACTTCCCGGCCCCGTCGGTGAGCGCAACACCTATAGTCTGCATCCGCGCGGTCGCATCCTGCTCGTACCGCAGACAGAGGCGGGTCTCGTTTCCCAACTGGGTGCCGCGCTCGCAACCGGCAACAGCGTCACCATCGACACGGACTCCGGCCTTCAGAGTAAGTTCTCCGATCTGCCGGCCGAAATCGCTGCCCGGATCATCTGGTCTTCCGATTGGGCAAACCATGGACCCTATGCCGGTGCCTTGGTGGAAGGCGACGGCAATAGCCTGATCTCCGTCTCGCGCCGTATTGCCAGCCTTCCCGGCCCGCTGGTGCTGACGCAGGCGGCTTCCTCAGCTGACATCGCCGGCATGGATGAGCCCTATTGCCTGAACTGGCTGCTTGAAGAAGTGTCGGTCTCCGTGAATACGGCGGCCGCTGGCGGCAACGCGAGCCTGATGGCGATAGGGTGAGGACAGCATGGACGATCTTCAGACGGCGCGCGTCATCATAGGCAGCTACACGGAATCGATGCCGCATGTGGAGGGCAAGGGAAAAGGCGTCAGCCTGCTTTCCCTTGATTTCCAGACGGGCCGGTTCGAAGAGGTCGCGGCGTTCGAAGCGATCCGCAACCCCACCTATCTGGCGCTCGGGCAGGATGGAAATGTCCTCTATGCCGTCGAGGAACTCGACGACGAGGCGCAGGCGGGCGTGGTTGTCCTGCAGATCGATGTGGACGGCGGTCTAAACTTGGCGAAGCGCATCTCGGCGAGAGGTTCAGCGCCGTGTCATGTTTCGCTCGACAGTTCAGGGAAACGGCTGTTCGTTGCCAATTACGGCAGCGGAAGTGCGGTCGCTTACGGTCTTGATCATCAGGGTCTTCCCGATGACGACGACGTCATGGTGATCAAGCGGACAGGATCCGGCCCCGTCACCGACAGGCAGGAAGGCCCGCATGTGCACCAGGTTTTGGTCATGCCTGGCGATCGGCATGTTCTCGTTTGCGATCTCGGGACCGACGAGATCGCCAGATATGCATTCGGCGATCAGGGAATAGGCTCAGAGCCGGATGTCGTGCTGCACGTGTCCGGCGGTTCGCTTCCACGCCATATCGTCTGCTCGCAGGATGGCCGCCGGCTCTACGTCGCGCATGAGGCCGCCTGCACCGTCGGTGCCTATGCCATCGAGGGAGACAATTTCACGCTCCTGTCAGAAACCAGCACAGTGCCGGCCGATTTTGCCGGCACGTCGTCCTGCGCGGCGATCAAAATTCATCCGAATGGCAGGTTTCTTTATGTCTCCAACCGCGGCCATGACACGATCGTCGCCTGTGAAATTCTGGCCGATGGCGGGTTGAGAACCCTCGGCTGGTATCCCACCATGGGTAGAACCCCGCGGGATTTCGCCATCGATCCCACCGGTCGCTGTCTCATCGTCGCCAACCAGGACAGCCACTCGCTGGTCTGCTTTGAGATCAATGGGGAACACGGGACGCTGACGACCATCGGCGAGCCGTTCGAGATCGGCAGTCCCGTCTGCGTCCTGTTCGCCTGACGTCTAGACCGGCTGCAAACGACCGAAATAGGCGACGAGGGCGAGCACTCCGAGGCTAAGCCCGATTTCCGTGACCGTCGCGCAGACGAGGCTTCGATACATCAGCGAGCTGCGGTCGAGCAGCCGCACGAAGACGTAACGGTTGACGATCGCCAGCGCGACCATGGTTGCAACGATCAAGATCTTGGCCGAAAGCAGCAGCTGATAGGGCAAGGACCAGTTAAGCGGCAGGCCGCCGACGATGAGCCATGTGCTGAACAGCCCTGTTACGATCACAAGTGCCACGGCAACATGACCCGCCCGGGAAAAGCCGATCAAAGCGGTCGTGGCATCGTGTCGAGTCGACTGGTCCCTGAGCGCGGGGAGAAGCAGAGCGACCGGTAACAGCGCCCCGAACCAGAACCCGCCCGAGAGAAGGTGCAGCAGATCGTTCGCCCGGTGCAGCAGGCGCAACGGTCCATCGTGGATAGCGGCGTGTCCGGAGATCGGAAGGCTGGCGAGAGCGACCACAGCCGCCAGCGCCGTCGGCAGGATTTTCGAGCGCGAGGAGGGCGTAAGGGCCGCGAACAACAGGCCTGCAGCAATCGCCTGCACTATCCAGACGGTGCCGATACTGGTCTGGGTTATGACCGTCCACAGTATACCGAGATCCGCCGCATCCTGCCAGCCGTCGCCGAGAAGGGCGGCGCTGAGCGGCAGAGATGCAACCGTCGCACCCGCTATCACAAGCACCGACAGGCCGCGGATCGGTGTGAGCTTCGCCCACACCGATTGCCGTAGACCGTCCGGCACAAAACCGGCGATATAGGTTGCGGCGCCCCAGAGGAACAGGGCGCCTGCGTAGAAGCCGAAACGGCAGACTACAATGAGGGTCTCAGCCGTTGTCACGGCTTCACGGTGAACGTGTAAGTGCCGTTGGTCTTGTGGCCATCGACCGAAAGCACATTCCATCTGACCGTATATGTGCCGGGCTTGAGCGGCCCGGTGACCGGCGCAGTCAGCGTCTTGTCAGCGTCTTTCAGCACGCCTTTGCCGATCTCGATCTCCTTGCCGTCGGGGCCGAGAAGGTGAAGCTTGCTGAACGGCAGGTTCAGGGCTTCGGAAAATGCCAGGTCCAGTTCTTCCGGCGATGCAACGGATGCCTTGTCGGTTGGGGTCGTCGATTTGACGCTGGCATGGGCAGCAGCCTGGCCAGCGGCGGCAACAAAAGCCGCGAGTGCAAGCGAAGCGATAAGTGTGTTACGCATGTGTTTTCCTTTAAGCGAAGGCGCGTTTGAGCGGCGGAACGAAGCGGACGACGATCTGGTCGAAGGCGATCATCGCGACGATCGCAATCCCGCTCATCGGAAACGCGATGGCAAAAACCAGCGTGATCAGCCACAGACCGAAATAGACGGAACGGCTCGGCGGCATCGGCGGGACGCCAAGGCGGCCGGATGGACGGCGTTTCCACCACATGACGACAGCGGTGACGCAGGTAAAGACGATTGCAAGGCAGGTGGCGAGCATCAGCATCTGGTTAAACCGACCCCATTCCTGGCCCATATGAACATTGACACCCCACGCGACAGCCTTTCCAGGCGCCGGATAGAGCGGATAACCCATGTCGACCAGCGGTGTTCCGGAATACTGATCAATATGGATCGTCCTTTCCTTCGAAAGGTCGTCAGGAAAGATGGAGGCGGTATAGACGCCCGTTTCCGTGCGGGGGATCGCCGTATCGAAACCCGGGGCTATGCCCAGATCCTTCGCGATCGCGACGGCCTTTCCGAGCCCTATCGGTTCGCCGCTGATCGTACCCGACATCGGCACCGGCGCCTTTTCGACGCTCCAGCCGCTATTGGGCGCGACATCGCCCGTCACCTTCTTCGACACCGGCACGTTGTCCCAAAGCTCTGCCGGATAGCCGAGGCCCTTGTCGGTGAGCCAGGCCTGGACATTGCTGCCCCAGGTGTTCGACCAGAACATGCCTGTGGCGGCGAGAAAGAAGATCAGCAACCCTCCGAAAGCGCCGGTGACCGCGTGCATGTCGCGCCAGAACACCCGCCGCGAAGGATTTCCGCGCACCGTCACCACACCGCCGGTCTGTCGCCGCGGCCACCAGAGATAGATCCCGGTCGCGACCAGAACCATGGCAAAGCCGCCGGCGATCTCTGTCAGGATGTTGGGAAATGTACCGAAATAGGCGAGGCTGTGGATGCTTCTGACCACCTGATTGAACTCTTCGGCGGACGCGACCGTATCCAGCACGTCGCCATCGTAGGGATTGACGAAGACGAGCGTGGAGCCGGCTTTGGACGACACGGTGACTATGGCGCTCCGTGTTGCCGAAGCAGGGTCCTTGTAAGAGCGCGCCACCGAACCCGGGACGGCGGATGCGGCGACTTCGACGATCCGGTCCGGCGAAAGCGGCGAACCGGCGGCTTCCACCTGGTAGCGATATGCAAAAAACGTATCGTTGATTTCGTCCTTGAACAGGTAGAGCCCACCGGTGATGGCTAGGTTGAGCATGAAGGGAATGGCGAGAAGACCCGCAAAGAAATGCCAGCGCCATAGGGCGCGGTAAAGCGAAACGCTCGAGGCGTCGCTTTCCGCGGGTGAGGCGGAAGTTAAGATGGTCATTCGGTATCATCCTGATGGCAGGCGGGGCTGTGCCGATCTGCAACATTGAACAAGCCGCGGGCAAAAGCCGCAGCGGAGGCTCAAATGATCATCAGGCGAAGGGGGGTGCTCGGGGACCGGTATTCGGCGGATATAACTGGCGGGTGATCTCGCCCACCGGGAACGGATACCTGGCCAGTTCTTGGGCGAGGAATACCCGTTCTGCGTGGATCGGCGCGGGTGGCACCATGGCCGCGGCGCTGATGCGGCAGGCTTCGCAGTCGGTCTTGGCGCCTTGGCTATGGTGGTGTTGTCCGTCGCGGTCAGGCCGATCGCTGTTTGACGTGACGCAGAGCGTCGGCAGCGTGCCGTCCGGCAGCACATACTCGGCATAGTCAGCCGGATCGAAACCGGTGGCTGCAAGGGCATGCGGCTGATGCGAGAGGCCGAGAACAACAAGCGCGATGGCGCATAGAATGCGCACCGCCCATTGTTCCGATTTACCGACCAGCCTTCCCATCGCGTCCTCGTGCACGGGGTTCGATCTTTCGATAGCACATCCCGGCGCAAGTACAATGCGGCATACTGTACGCGTGATGACGAACGGGATCAGGTCAGATCGCTACCTGCTCTCCCAGCTCGACGACACGGTTGGGTGGTAGCTTGAAATAGGCGGATGGGTCGATCGCGAAATCGGCCAGCGCCATGTAGATCTGCTCCTGCCAGGCCGGCAACCCGGTATTGGGTGTGCTGACCAGGTTGCGCCGTCCCAGATAGAACGAGGTCTGCATGATCTCGAACTTGAAGCCCGCCTTCCGACAGAGCGTCAGCGCTCTGGTGACATTTGGCTCGTCCATGTAGCCGAAGGTGATGTCGAGGCGGATAAAACGCTTGGAGATGCGTTTCATTTCCACCCGCTCGCGATCGGGAACGTAGGGTTTGTCCTGCGTCCAGATTGTCAGGATGACGTTTTGCTCGTGCAGGACATGATTGTGCTTGATGTTGTGCAGCAGGACTGCCGGCGTCCGGTTGGGAACGCTGGTGAGGAAGATCGCAGTGCCGGGAACCACGACCGGCGAATGATCGGATTCCTTTTCGATCATCGGAATGAAGACTTCCAGCGGGATGTCGTTCCTGGCGGTCTTGTCCTTGATGTATTTCGAACCCTTCGTCCACGTCCACATCAGGATCATGATGAAGAAGGCAAGCGCCACGGGCACCCAGCCACCGTCGTGGATTTTGAGAAGGTTTGCGGCAAGGAAGACCGCTTCGATCAAGAGCAGCGGCAGCAGAAGTGCGCCGGCGATGAGGGCCGAGTATCCGCGCACCGCCCGCAAGAACTGGAACGACATCAGCGTTGTCACGACCATCGCGCCCGTGACCGAGATACCGTAGGCGGTTGCCAGCGATTCCGAATCGCCGAATGAGAAGATCAGCACCAGGACGCCGATGAACAGAATCATGTTCACGGCCGGAACATAGATCTGCCCGGTATTGGTTTCCGAGGTGAACTTGATCATCAGCCGCGGCAGGAAGCCGAGATGCACGGCCTGCCGGGCAAGCGAAAACGCGCCCGTAATGACAGCCTGGCTGGCGATGACGGTTGCCATCGTCGCCAGAATGACCATCGGCAGCAGCGCCCAGTCCGGATAGAGCAGATAGAACGGGTTCTCGATGGCGGCCGGGTTGCTCAGGACCAACGCGCCCTGCCCAAGGTAATTCAATGCCAGCGCGGGAAATACGAGGATGAACCAGGCGACACTGATTGGCTTGCGACCGAAATGGCCGAGATCGGCGTAAAGGGCTTCCGCGCCCGTCACGGTCAGAAATACCGCGCCGAGCACGATCAGACCCGCCCAGCCGGCGTGGGTGATAAACCAGAGCGCATTGATGGGGTTGAGGGCCTCGAGGATGGTCCAATCGTCGCCGATATGGATCATGCCACCCCATGCCATCGCCAGAAACCAGACGACCGTGATCGGGCCGAAGAATTTGGCAACTGCTTCCGTCCCCTTGGACTGGATCGCAAACAGGCCGACCATGATCGCGGCTGAGAGCGGCAAGACATAGTCGGAGAAGGCGGGCGTCACAAGCTTCATACCTTCGAGCGCTGACATGACCGACAGTGCGGGTGTGATCATCGCATCGCCGATGAACAAAGCCGAACCGATCAGGCCTGCGAAGAACAGGACAGGCATGTAGCCGCCTGTCTTCTTCATCAACAGGGCAAGCAGCGACAGCGTGCCGCCTTCGCCGTCATTATCGGCGCGAAGCAGGAACAGGACGTATTTGAACGTGACGATGATCGTCAGGGTCCAGACCATCAGCGAGATGAGACCGATGACGTGTTCGGGCTGGACGCCATTCTCTGAAAATGGTCGCAGCGCCTCCCTGAACGCGTAGAGCGGACTGGTGCCAATATCACCGTAGACGACGCCGATCGAGCCCAAGAGCAGGACAAGAAATTTCCGGTGGCCTGCGGCTTTGTCGGCCGAACCGGCGGTCGAGGATGTCATGCGGACTCCAGTCTGAGGGTTTTCCAACCGAACAAGCTTGAACGGTTTACTGCCGGAATAGACGCGTAAACACGTGTTGAACGAATTCGATCCACGCATTCCTATTTCATCTGAAGTCGCAGGTCGATATCCTTCAGCAGGCCGTCATTCGCGTGGTCACAGAAAAGCAGGGCGGAGTGATCCGCCCTGCTGGTCAAGGTCCGAAAGGTGTCTCGGAACCGGTTGTTCTTGTCGTCTATTCTTCGCGCTGGCCGGTGAAATTGAGCAGCAGCTGGAAGATGTTGACGAAGTTCAGGTAGAGGGACAGCGCGCCCATCACGGCCATTTTCTGCTGGCTTTCCTGATCGTAGTTTTCTGCATACTGCTGCTTGATGTTCTGGGTATCCCAAGCGGTCAGGCCGACGAACACGACGATACCGATCACCGACACGGCAAACTGCAGGGCGCTGGAGCCGAGGAAGATGTTGACGATCGAAGCGATCATCACACCGATCAGACCCATGATCATGAACGAGCCGAACTTGGCGAGGTCACGCTTGGTGACGTAGCCGTAAAGGCTGGTCGCGCCGAACATGGTGGCGGCGATAAAGAAGGTGCGGGCGATGCTTGCGCCGGTAAATACAAGGAATACCGAAGCAAGGGACAGACCCATGACGGCGCAGAACGCCCAGAAGGTCATCTGCGCAGAGGCGGCCGACATGGACTGGATCTTGAACGAGAAGAAGAACACGAAGGCGAGCGGCGCCAGCATCACCACCCACTTCAGCGGGCTGGAGAAGATCGGCACGTAAAGCGCCGGCGTGGTGCCGACGATGAAGGCGACGATACCGGTGATGACGAGGCCAAGCCCCATGTAATTGTAGATGCGCAGCATGTGCTGGCGAAGGCCTTCATCGAAGACTGCGCCGGATTGTGCTGTCGTGGCGCCCCAGCGCCGGTCGTTTTCATACATTCGGAATCTCCTGTTGATCAGTAAAGGGAATTCTTGAGAAGCTCGGCCTCGTCTGCGAGACCGATATCGGTCGTGCTCGACACCACGGCGTAAGCCACGTCGCCGATCTGCCACCAGGCCGCTTCGGCCTTCGGCATATTCATGTCCTTGATAGGCTCGACCGCGAAATGGCCAGGTCGCACGGCATAGAGAGATACCCTGATGCCATCAGCGGTGCGCATACTTGCCTCGACGCTCGGGCCGTAATCCGAGGGAAAGATCTGCACGTCGGTCACCTGCCAGCCCTTTGGCAATTCGGGCATGACGATTGCCGTTGCGGCGCGGATGTCCTCCCGGTCGTAGGTCCTTGCTTCCGGCTGGGATGGCATTTTTTCGCGAACGAGCGACGTCTCGTGCGCCCGCACCGCGTTTTCGATCAGTGCCGGCGGCTGGACCGAAGCATTGACTTCGCTTGGACCAAACGGACCGATCGAGGAATTGGCAAACCATCCTGCCGAAACAAGCATGGCAATCGCCGCGACGCGTCTGAGAGCGGTAAAAGTACGCCGGCTTTCAAGGCTCGCGGAAAGTCGTCTCGCCGCCTCGCGGGTCTCCGTCCTGCCATGCACGGCGTCATCGGTGAGAGCGAGCTTCAGCGTCGTCCGCATTCCGAGATCTGCCATGACGCGTGCGGCGTCTTCCGGGTGGCTGGACAGGTAGTTCTCGACACGCAGGCGTCCCGCCGCGTCGAGCTGGTTGTCCACGTAGGCGTCGAGGTCATTCAGGACGACCGTTCCGGTCTCATTCATCTTTGCCTCCTACGATTTTCAGGTGGCCGCTACGCCCTTTGTCATCTTCCATGCTGCGCAGCCGAGCACGGGCCCTCGATATCCGCGACATCAGCGTGCCGACTGGAATACCCAACGTGTCGGCGGCTTCCTGATAGGACAGGTCTTCCACCGCAACGAGGTGCAGCGCTTCGCGCTGATCCTCCGGCAAGGTCATGAAAGCCTCGCGAACCTGCTGCAGGCGAACCGAATGTTCCTGCGCTGCCGGATAGGACGGCTCGGTTGCGGTCGAGCCATCATCGGCAAACAGGTCGTCGCGGCGACGACGGGCAAGGGCGCTGCGGCGACCGTCCAGATGCGTGTTGTGGACAATCGAGAGCAGCCAGTTCCGCAAATTTCCACCCGAGTGGAAGGTTGAACGCTTCTCATACGCTTTGACCAGCGCGTCATGCACCAGGTCTTCGGCGTCGACAGAGTTGCGCGCAAGCGAGCGTGCGTAGCGTCTCAACGCGGCAAGCTGTGCGATCACGTCGAATGAGCGTTTGTTCGGGTCCATACCTGCTTATACGAACGCCGGCCGGATTTTATTCCATTAGTCAGAAATTATTTTCGTGATTTTTTGCCCTTCAAAGACGCAGGGCAAACCCTCGTTTTGACGGCCAAGGTAGGTATGCGTCCGGTGCATGTCTGCCCTGACAATTCCTGCCTAGAAAATGAGCGGGTTTAGCGTATCTTCGATCTTGTCGAAACGATTTACCTCCTCCCAAATCGTCAGACACGCAGAACCCTCCCTCCTCCTCCCAGAGGTTTCTGCAGCAGAGCACCGGCACTCCTCCTCCCAGCCGTTGCTCTCGTCTTTTGAAGAGCCTGCCGCACTTCCTCCCGCGGCGGGCTCTTTTCGTTTTCACCCTATGGCAACGTCCTCAGGCGACCTCCTTCGTAAAGGCTGTTGCCTGCGCGCGGCTTTTGTCTCAAAGTGAAAGAAAACGAAAGCACGGGGACGAGATGCATCTGACGGACAGGCAGGCAAGGATCGTCGAGGTGGCGAGGATGACCGGGCGGGTCCTGGTCGAGGATCTGGCCACTCAGTTCTCCGTCACGCCGCAGACGATCCGCAAGGACTTGAATGATCTCTGTGAGGCGGACGTCCTCAACCGCATCCATGGTGGAGCCACGTTTCCGCGCAGCATCGAGAACATGCGCTATGAAGCGCGCCGCCAGATCGCTGCCGTCGAGAAGCAGGCGATCGGCGAGGCCGCGGCAGCCCTCATTCCGGACGGAGCGTCCCTGTTCATCAATATCGGGACCACGACGGAGGCTGTGGGTGAAGCGCTGGCAGCCCACAAGGACCTTATGGTCATTACAAATAATATCAACGTTGCCAACAGGTTGAGAGTAGTCGACGATATCGAGGTCGTCATTGCCGGGGGTGTCGTTCGCCAGTCTGATGGCGGCATCGTCGGCGAGGCGGCCGTCGACTTTATCCGGCAGTTCAAGGTTGACTATGCGGTCATCGGTGCATCGGCCATCGACCACGACGGCGCTCTGCTCGACTACGATTTTCGCGAAGTGAAAGTGGCACAGGCGATTATCGCCAACGCGCGGCATGTGATCCTTGTGGCCGACTCGACAAAATTCGAACGAACGGCGCCGGTTCGTATCGCCCAGATCTCCCAGGTTCATACGTTCATCACCGACGCCTGCCAGTCCGAACTGATCCGTGATCTTTGCCATCAGACGAATGTTGCGCTGATCGAAACAGCCACCGCGGATGCTGCAACGCACGCGTCTTCTTTCGTTTGACATTCGAGATATTTTCACTCTAATGGGGTTAGCTTTCGATTTGCCGCTGCCGGCATGTCGAGCCGGGCTCTGTGAGGGGACAGGGCTTAGCGAGGGGATAATGAGTCAGGCAATTCACGACGTCTTTGTGATCGGTGGAGGGATCAACGGTTGCGGTATCGCGCGCGATGCTGTGGGTCGCGGCTATTCGGTCGCCTTGGCAGAAATGAACGATTTTGCCTCAGGCACGTCGTCAGGCGCCACCAAGCTTATCCATGGCGGGCTGCGCTATCTCGAACACTATGAATTTCGGCTGGTGCGCGAGTCTCTCATGGAGCGCGAAGTGCTCTGGGCAATGGCACCGCATATCATCTGGCCGATGCGCTTCGTTCTCCCCTATCACAAGGGTGGCGTCCGACCCGCCTGGCTGATCCGGCTGGGGTTGTTTCTCTACGATCACCTGGGTGGCCGCAAGCTCCTGCCGCCGACGGCAACGCTTGATATGCGCAAAAATCCGGCCGGAAAGCCTTTGAAATCGCTGTTTACGAAGGCCTTCGAATACTCCGATGGCTGGGTTGACGACGCGCGGATGGTGGTGCTGAACGCCCGTGACGCTGCCGACAAGGGTGCCCTGATCCTTCCGCGCACGAAAGTCGTTTCGGCGCGGCGCGAAGAGGGCATTTGGACGATTGTTACCCGAAGCACGGTCACCGGCTCCAGTCAGACCCACAAGTCTCGTATGCTGGTCAATGCCGCCGGCCCGTGGGTGGACCAGGTGATCCGCTCCGCCTTCGGCGAAAACGAAGCGCACCATGTCCGGCTGGTTCAGGGCAGCCATATCGTCGTCAAGAAGAAGTTCGACGACCCTCGCGCCTATTTCTTCCAGAACCCGGACAACCGGATCATTTTTGCTATCCCTTACGAAGAGGATTTCACGCTGATCGGCACGACCGATCGCGACTTCAAGGAGGATCCGAAGGACGTTCGGATCTCCGAAGAGGAAACCAACTATCTCTGCAAGGCGGCGAGCGAGTATTTCAAGGAGCCGGTGCGCAAGGAAGATATCGTCTGGACCTATTCGGCCGTGCGGCCGCTGTTCGACGACGGCGCCTCGAAAGCGCAGGAGGCAACCCGCGACTATGTACTGAAGCTGGATACGGTCGGCCTCGGGGAGGGCGGAGCGCCGCTTCTCAATGTGTTCGGTGGCAAGCTCACCACTTATCGACGGCTTTCGGAACATGCGGTCGAAAAGATCGGCGAAGCCATCGGCGTCAAAGGCAAGCCCTGGACCGCTGACAGCCACCTCCCGGGTGGCGATTTCCCTGCCCGCGGCTACGAAAGCGAAGTCGCTGGGCTGAAGGCGCGATATCCCTTCCTGACCGATCGCCATGCGCGTAGGCTGGTCCGGCGTTACGGTACGAGGGCCGCGACTTTGCTCGGCAACGCTGCTCGAGCAGAGGATCTTGGGCATAATTTCGGCGGCGAACTCTATGAGGTGGAGGTTCGCTATCTTGCCGATCAGGAATGGGCGTTAAGCGCCGAGGACGTCCTTTGGAGGAGAACAAAGGACGGGCTACGGCTCGACGCTGACGAGAAGAGGGTTTTGGAGGAGTACATGGCCGCAATACCGGAAAGGATCGCCGGATAAGCGGCATGTGTTCCCGCTGTGAGGAGGCAGGGGAACAAGCATGTTGGAATTGCGAAAAGCTGCGAAAATGGTGGCGGGCGAATATCATATTCACCCGAGCGACCTTACGCTCGAGCGTGGCAGTCTGAATGTGCTGCTCGGCCCGACGCTTTCGGGCAAGACATCGCTGATGCGGCTGATGGCTGGATTGGACCGGCCGACGGAGGGTGCTGTCTATTTCGATGGAATAGACGTGACCGGCATGCCGGTACAAAAGCGCAATATCGCGATGGTGTACCAGCAGTTCATCAACTATCCGCTCCTGACCGTCTATGAAAACATTGCCTCGCCGATGCGCATTTCCGGCAAGGACAAGGCGACCGTCGACCGCGAGGTGCGCACGGCTGCGGAACTCTTGCGGTTGACGCCCTATCTCGACCGTACGCCGCTGCATCTGTCCGGCGGCCAGCAGCAGCGCACCGCTCTTGCCCGCGCGTTGGTCAAGAACGCGAGCCTCGTGCTGATGGACGAGCCACTCGCCAACCTCGATTACAAGCTGCGTGAAGAACTGCGGGAAGAGCTTCCCAAGATCTTTGCCCAGTCCGGCGCAATCTTTGTCTATGCGACGACCGAACCTTCGGAAGCGCTGATGCTGGGCGGCAATACGGCAACCCTTTCCGAGGGCCGCATCACCCAGTTCGGGCCGACGATCGACATTTATAGAAGGCCGGCGGATCTGACGACCGCGAAGACCTTTGCCGATCCGCCGCTGAATTTCATCGAGGTGGTCAAGTCGGGTGGCGAGCTCCGCCACCGCGAAGGCGACGTTCTTCCCTTGCCTGCGCATCTCGGAACCATACCGGACGGTCCCCTGACGGTTGCGTTTCATCCACATCATCTGGGCTTCACGCAGCAGACCGAGAATTCGGCCCGCCTTGCCGCCCGCACGCAGATCTCGGAAATCACCGGTTCGGAAAGCTTCGTGCATCTTGAATATGACGGCGTGAAATGGGTGATGCTGGCGCCCGGCATTCACAACATTGATCTAGATACCGGCATCGAAGTCTTTCTCGATACCCGACATCTGATGGCGTTCGGCAGCGATGGCCGGGCAATCGCTGCGGCTGCGGCTTAGGGGGAAATATCATGGCACGCATCACCCTCGACCATATCCGCCACGCCTACGGCGCCAACCCTGTCGCCGACAGCGACTATGCGCTTCGCGAAGTTCATCACGAATGGAACGACGGTGGCGCCTACGCGCTGCTTGGCCCCTCCGGCTGCGGCAAGACCACGTTGCTCAACATCATCTCCGGTCTGCTGCAGCCGTCGCACGGACGCATCCTGTTTGATGGAAACGACGTGACGGAAGTCTCGACACAGGGTCGCAACATCGCGCAGGTGTTCCAGTTCCCGGTTATCTACGACACGATGACGGTCTACGACAATCTGGCCTTCCCGCTGCGCAACCGCAAAGTACCAGAGGCCGAGGTCGACAAGCGCGTTCGCGACATGCTGGGGATCATCGATCTTGCCGATTGGGCAGATCGCAAGGCGCGGGGCCTGACCGCCGACCAGAAGCAGAAGATCTCGCTTGGCCGTGGCCTGGTGCGCAACGACGTCAACGCCATCCTGTTCGATGAACCGCTGACCGTGATCGATCCCCATATGAAATGGGTGCTGCGCTCGCAGTTGAAGCGGATCCACAAGCAGTTTGGCTTTACCATGGTCTATGTCACCCACGACCAGACCGAAGCCCTGACCTTCGCAGACAAGGTCGTCGTGATGTACGAGGGCGAGATCGTGCAGATCGGCACCCCTGCGGAATTGTTCGAGAAGCCCAGCCATACATTCGTCGGCTATTTCATCGGCTCGCCCGGCATGAACGTCCTGCCGGCGCAGCTGAATGAGCGGTCTGTCGTGGTCGGCAGTCAGCGGATGGACCTCAATGTGCCGCCGAAGACGAAGCTGGGCGACCGGATCGAACTCGGTATCCGTCCGGAGTTCATCCATCTCGGTCGAGAAGGCATGCCGGTGAAGATCAGCCGGATCGAGGATATCGGCCGACGGCGCATCGTCCGCGCCGAATTCGAGGGAAAGCCGCTTGCGATCGTCGCCGACGAGAATACGGAAATTCCGGCGGAAGCCCGCGTGAGCTTTGATCCTGCAGGTATCAATATCTACGCCAATTCCTGGCGCGTCGTCGGGGAGGCGTGAACGGCATGGAAAAGACCTATAACAATAAGGCCTGGTTCTTCGTTCTACCGGTTCTGGTTCTGGTCCTGTTTTCAGCGGCGATCCCGCTGATGACGGTCGTGAACTATTCGGTGCAGGACACGTTCGGCAATAACGAGTTCTTCTGGGCCGGCACGGACTGGTTTACCGAAATCCTGAACTCCGATCGGTTCTGGGAGGCGCTGCAGCGCAACCTGCTGTTCTCGGTCATCATTCTCGCACTGGAAATTCCGCTCGGCATCTTCATCGCGCTGAACATGCCGAAAAAGGGGCTCGGCGTTCCGGTCTGCCTCGTGTTGATGGCGCTGCCGCTGTTGATCCCGTGGAACGTGGTCGGCACCATCTGGCAGGTCTTCGGTCGTGTCGACATCGGCCTTCTCGGACGCACGCTCGCAATCCTCGGCATCGACTACAACTATGTTCGCGATCCGCTCGATGCCTGGGTCACCGTCATCGTGATGGATGTCTGGCACTGGACGAGCCTTGTCGTGCTCCTCTGCTATGCCGGTCTCGTGTCGATCCCGGATGCCTACTATCAGGCTGCGAAAATCGATGGCGCGTCGCGCTGGTCGGTGTTCCGATTTATCCAGCTTCCGAAGATGAAGCGGGTGCTGCTGATCGCCGTGCTCCTGCGCTTCATGGATAGTTTCATGATTTATACCGAACCCTTCGTCGTCACCGGCGGCGGGCCCGGCAACTCGACAACCTTCCTGTCGATCGATCTCGTCAAGATGGCGGTCGGGCAGTTCGACCTCGGGCCGGCCGCGGCGATGTCGATCATCTACTTCCTCATCATCCTGCTGATGTCGTGGATCTTCTACACGGTCATGACCAGCAGCGACAAAGACGCGTGAGGAGGACCGTTACGATGGCTCAAGTCAACACATTCAAGCCGGCGCGCAGCTACTCCTGGCTCGTCTCGACAATCTACATCATCTTCCTGCTGCTGCCGATCTACTGGCTGGTCAATATGA
Organism: Velazquezella soli; assembly: GCF_977018685.1. NCBI lineage: Bacteria > Pseudomonadati > Pseudomonadota > Alphaproteobacteria > Hyphomicrobiales > Rhizobiaceae > Velazquezella > Velazquezella soli. The sequence continues at coordinate 643,686 of NZ_CDRNXF010000005.1, read as the reverse complement.
GCTTCAAGGAGAATGCCGAGATCACCGGTACCTTCTCCCTCTTCCCGCATAACCCGACGCTTCGGAATTACACGGTGATCTTCACCGATCCATCCTGGTACAACGGCTATATCAACTCGATTATCTATGTGGGTCTGAACACGCTGATCTCGGTGGCGGCGGCACTTCCTGCGGCCTACGCCTTCTCCCGCTACCGGTTTCTCGGCGACAAGCACCTGTTCTTCTGGCTGCTGACCAACCGGATGGCGCCACCGGCGGTCTTTGCGCTGCCATTCTTCCAGCTCTATTCCGCCTTCGGACTGATCGACACGCATATCGCCGTGGCACTCGCCCACTGCCTGTTCAACGTCCCGCTGGCCGTCTGGATTCTCGAAGGCTTCATGTCCGGCGTGCCAAAGGAAATCGACGAAACCGCTTATATCGACGGCTATTCCTTCCCGCGCTTTTTCGTGAAGATCTTCATGCCGTTGATCGCGTCCGGCATCGGCGTTGCAGCCTTCTTCTGCTTCATGTTCTCGTGGGTCGAGCTGCTGCTTGCCCGCACGCTGACGACGACTGCCGCCAAGCCGATTTCGGCCATCATGACCCGCACCGTTTCGGCGTCCGGCATGGACTGGGGCGTTCTGGCAGCCGCCGGCGTGCTGACGATCGTGCCGGGCGCGCTCGTGATCTACTTTGTCCGCAACTACATCGCCAAGGGCTTTGCCCTGGGTCGGGTCTAGAGGGAGAACGCACATGAGTTTTTCATGGATGGCCTGGACGCTGCCGACGACGCTTTTCTTCGTGACCATCTTCGCCTTGATTGCAGCGATGGGCATCTGGGAGTACTTTTCCCCGGGCGGAGCGCCAAGGGTTGGGATCCTGCGCTTCGAGACAACGCGGGGGGACCGGCTCTTCATTTCGCTGCTTGGTGCAGCATTCATCAATCTCGCATGGTTGGGGCTGATCGGCCCCAATCTGTGGTGGGCTCTTGCCCTCGCTGTGGTCTACGCCGTCGGCGTTTTCCGCTTCGTCTGAAGGCAAGTTTGATACGGCGCGCGGGAGGACTGGCGCCGAAACGAAATCGCAATCGCAACTCTGGGAGGACATTATGCGACGGCATCTTTTGACAACGACAGCAGGCATATTGCTGGCATTGGCAGGCACGGCTCACGCCGGCATGAACGAGGCGAAGCAGTTCCTTGACAAGGAAATCAAGGACCTTTCTTCCCTCTCGCGCGCCGAGCAGGAAAAGGAGCTGCAATGGTTCGTCGATGCGGCGAAGCCCTTCTCCGGTCTCGACATCAAGGTCGTTTCCGAAACGCTGACCACGCATGAATACGAATCGAAAGTGCTGGCGCCAGCCTTCACGGCGATCACCGGCATCAAGATCACCCACGACCTGATCGGCGAAGGCGATGTCGTCGAGAAGCTGCAGACGCAGATGCAGTCGGGCGAGAACATCTATGACGCCTATGTCAACGATAGCGACCTGATCGGCACGCATTGGCGTTACCAGCAGGCCCGTTCCCTGACGGACTTCATGGCGAAGGAAGGTAAGGACGTTACCAATCCCGGCCTCGATCTCGACGACTTCATCGGCCTGAAGTTCACCACCGCGCCCGACAAGAAGCTCTACCAGCTTCCGGACCAGCAGTTCGCCAACCTTTACTGGTTCAGGTACGACTGGTTCAACGACGCCAAGAACAAGACTGATTTTAAGGCCAAATACGGCTACGACCTCGGTGTTCCCGTCAACTGGTCCGCTTACGAAGACATCGCGGAATTCTTCACCGGCCGTGATATCGGCGGAAAGAAGGTCTTCGGTCACATGGACTACGGCAAGAAGGACCCGTCGCTCGGCTGGCGCTTCACCGATGCGTGGCTTTCGATGGCTGGCAACGGCGACAAGGGTCTACCGAACGGTCTGCCGGTCGACGAATGGGGTATCAAGGTCAACGAAAAGTCACAGCCGGTCGGCTCCTGCGTCGCGCGCGGCGGTGACACCAATGGTCCTGCCTCCGTCTATTCGATCCAGAAATATCTCGACTGGATGAAGGCCTATGCACCTCCGGCTGCCCAGGGCATGAACTTCTCCGAGTCCGGCCCGGTCCCTGCAGGCGGCGAGATTGCCCAGCAGATGTTCATGTACACGGCCTTCACCGCCGACATGGTGAAGCCAGGCCTGCCTGTCATGAACGAGGACGGCACGCCGAAATGGCGTTTCGCGCCAAGCCCCCACGGCGTTTACTGGAAAGACGGCATGAAGCTTGGCTATCAGGACGTCGGTTCCTGGACGCTGATGAAGTCCACGCCCGATGACCGCGCAAAGGCGGCCTGGCTCTACGCCCAGTTCGTCACGTCCAAAACCGTCGACCTGAAGAAGAGCCATGTGGGCCTGACGCTGATCCGCGAAAGCTCGATCCGCCATCAGAGCTTTACCGATCGCGCACCGAAACTCGGCGGCCTGATCGAGTTCTACCGCTCGCCGGCGCGCGTCCAGTGGTCGCCGACCGGCACCAACGTTCCTGATTATCCGAAGCTCGCTCAGCTTTGGTGGCAGGCAATCGGGGATGCCGCTTCGGGTGCCAAGACACCGCAGCTGGCTATGGACTCGCTTTGCGCCGAGCAGGAAAAGGTGCTCCAGCGTCTGGAACGCGCTGGCGTCCAGAAGGACATGGGTCCCAAGCTCGCCGAAGAGCATGACCTGGCCTACTGGAACAAGGATGCGGTGGCCAAGGGCAATCTGGCTCCGCAGCTGAAGATCGAGAACGAAAAGGAAAAGCCGATCACCGTCAACTACGACGACCTGGTGAAGAGCTGGGCTGACGCGAAGAAGTGATCTGACCGATCAAGGCTCCCGAAGGGGAAGCGGCGGCAAGAGACGACCGCGCCGAACATCATCGGCGCGGTCGTTTCGCGTTCGTCACTGTTGCGGGCACACGGCAGAGCCTCCCAACCTGCCTTGATCCGGTCCTATGCCTTGTTCAGCTTGGCATCGACACTGATCGGTCCGGCTCCGGACGTGACGAAATACAGGAACACGAAGCAGAGCACGGCAGCGGCCATTCCGCCGTTTTCGGGCGGGAAAATGCTTTTGGGAAAGTGGCTGATGAAGTAAGCCGCGGCCATTAGTCCGGACAGGAGGAATGCCGCTATCCGTGTCTGGAAACCGACCAGGAAGAGGAAGCCGCAGACAAGCTCAAAGAGACCCGCGATCCAGGGCAACGAGCCCGTGGGCGGCATGAAGGTACCGGCGTGGAAATGAAAGATTTTTGCCATGCCGAAGGAGAAGATGACAAGGCCGACGGCAATACGCAGGATGCTGAGAAGAACAGGCTGGTAAGCCTGGATTTTGTTGACCATTGGGAAGCTCCGTTAAATGTCGATGCTCTTCTGACATCGACCAAACGAAGGTCAACTGCACGTCTTCGTGAAACAGTTATGGAATGCGCGAGACCTCTAGAGCGCCGAAGCGTCTTCTCAAATGGTGACCGCGTTGACGATCATCAAAACGGGGACACAGCCCAAGGCAATTGCCCCAATCCAGGCCATCAGTATCTTTATGAAATACCGCTGCTGCATAAAGATCTCGTTGTATTCGTGAAGCATTAAGCACCCCTACGCCGTTGAAGGGAATGAACCACCTCTTCAGAAGCGAGTCGAGTGCAGCCTTGCAACAGACTGAATCAGACGTATACGCGGACCACGTCCTCCAACGATAAAGTCAATTCACTGCAGGTTGAGAGGCAGTTGAATCCCCTTGGGAACATGCGGCTTGCGAAGATTGGCAATCTCGATCCGTCCATAGATCTCCTTGCGTTCCTTGTCATGACGTTCCCTGAGCGCCTTCGACTGAGCCACGAGGGCAAGAGCACGGGCGACGACCTCTTCAGTTCTCTGCATGGCGTTCTCCTCAATGTTCTTCCTTTGTTCTCATTTTCGCTGAAGGTTGTCAACAGTCTTTTCTTCCCGTGCCTAGGCTGGCGGTTTCGGCGCATCTGCTGTGCATGTCTGCAGGTGTCAATTTCTGAACGAACTGATATGCCTCATCTCAGTCGGGCCTGATGGTTCGGACCCACAACATGGTTTTTCGGAAGGGAAACGGAATGCAGATCGGAATGATAGGCCTCGGCCGTATGGGCGCCAATATGGTGCGACGGCTCCTGCGTGATGGCCATGAGTGTGTGGTATTCGATGTCAGTCAGGCCAATGTCGAGGCTCTGGAGCGGGAAGGGGCCGTGGGCGCCACCTCGCTGGAAGATATGGTCGCAAAGCTCGCGAAACCGGCCACCGTTTGGCTGATGTTGCCTGCAGCGATCACCGACCAGACGATCGAGAAGCTCTCGGGTGTCATGGCGGCCGGCGACGTTTTGATCGACGGCGGAAACTCCAACTACCAGGACGATATCGATCGCGCCGGGCGTCTTTCGGGCATCGGCCTCGACTATATCGATGTCGGCACGAGCGGTGGCGTCTGGGGTCTGGAACGCGGCTATTGCCTGATGATCGGCGGACCGGATGAAGCGGTGAAGCGCCTCGATCCGATCTTCCTGTCGCTGTCCCCGGGAGCCGGCAAGGAGGCACAGCGGACCTCGGAACTTGGCTATATCCATTGCGGCCCGGCAGGATCAGGTCACTTCGTGAAGATGGTCCACAACGGCATCGAATACGGCATGATGGCGGCCTATGCCGAAGGCCTCAACCTGATGAAGAATGCCAATGCGGGCAAGGCTGCACGCAGCGCCGATGCGGAAACAAGCCCGCTCGCCAATCCGCACTACTACCATTACGATCTCGATGTGGCTGAAATCACCGAAGTCTGGCGTCACGGCAGCGTCGTTTCGTCGTGGTTGCTTGATCTTCTCGCCGGGTCTCTGGAAAAGGATCCGATGCTCGACGGCTTCGGCGGGCATGTCTCCGATTCCGGCGAGGGACGATGGATGATGAAAGCTGGTATCGATACCGGCGTTCCGCTTCCGGTCCTGTCGTCTGCTCTCTTCCAGCGCTTCTCGTCACGGGGGCAGGAACAGTATTCGAACCAGGTTCTCTCTGCTCTTAGGGCCGCTTTCGGCGGTCATTCCGAAAAGAAGTAGTTTGGGTTATTCCGATACGAAATCCGGCACCCCTGGGGTGCCGGACTCTTTTTAAAAGCTCGATAGACCGGGCTAGTCCCTATTCTACCGTCTTGGCCGAGTAGAACGCTTTCGCATCGGTGAGGAATGCCGCCCGCGACGACGGGTTGGTGTAGAACATGTGGCCGCCGCTATAGGTCTTCAGTTTCGCCCTGTCTGCTGCAAGCTCTGTCGGCAGGTGATTGATCACGTAGCGGCTCACACCATAGGGTGTCAGCGCATCGCTATGACCATGCACGACCAGCAGGCGGAAGGACGGGATGACCGAGAGGAGATCGCGGATATCCGTCGAAGCGCTGGCGAGCGCGCGAGCATCACCGCCACGGCTGCCGTTCCATTCCCAGCGACGGTTCACATCCTCGTTCAAAAGCGAGTAGGTCATGTCGCTTGAAAACTTCAGCTCGCCTTTTGCATAGGACGTGAACGCTGCGCTGTAGGCGCGGGTGTAACCCTCCAGAATGGGATCGTCGTTGCGCCCGTACGCGTCCTCGGGATAGGCGTCCGGCACGGCGTAGGATGCATCATAGGGGCTGACGACCCGGCCCGGTCCACCCATCTGCTTCCCGTAGACATCGCCGACGAGGCCTCGCGTTCTGGCAACGACCTCTTTCGGAATGCCCGTGAGACCAGCAATCTTTCCATAGAATGCGTCAGCCTCTTCTCCCGTCGGCGCAGCGCCCGCCACGGTCGGAAGATAGTCGCGCAACGCAAAGCGTTCGGCTTCGGCGAGCTTTTCAGGCGTGAAGCTTTTGGTCCGCTCCATCTCGGCTGCCGCAAGCGAGGGCAGTTGCAGTGCGGCGCTCAGCGGATCGTCGGAATTTGCGAGGAACCGGCCTTCGATAAACGGCGAGAGCATGATGATGCCGGAGGGGATGATGCCCTGGCTATTCTTCATCGCGATCGCGACTTTCGCCGCGCGGAACCCGCCATAGCTTTCGCCGACCAGATATTTTGGTGCATTCAGCCGGTCGTTCTTCTGGACGTAGAGCGAGATCACCTTGGCAAGGCTGTTGGCATCCTGACTTACGCCGTAGAAATTCTTGGCGACATCGTCGCTGGCGGCGCGGCTCCACCCGGTGCCAACCGGATCGATCATGACAAGATCGGTAAATGCCAGCCAGCTTTGCGGATTGTCCCTGATCTGCGGCGTAGTGCCGTCGTTGCCGTTCTTGCCGAATTCGATGATCCGCGGGCCCAGCAGGCCGAGATGCAGATAGGCCGACGCTGCGCCCGGGCCGCCGTTGAAGGCGAAGGTGAGCGGACGACCCGGCGTCCGATCCTTGGCGACATAGGCCGTGTAGAAGATCTTGGCCGTTCGATTGCCGTCCTGGTCGAACAGGTCAAGCGTCCCGGCGGTCGCTGTATAGGGCAGATCTGCGCTGCCCTCGGTTTTCAGAACATGCTCGGTCGTGCTGTCAGAGGGGATGAGCGAGAATATGCCGGGGGGCTGTTGCGCCCCAACCGGGGCGGAAAGCGCAAGAAGCACCAGGATGGATGCAAGGATCCGGTAAAGACGCAAAGCTGTTTCCTCCGTGACGGCTATATCAGTCATGTAGGGCGGCATGACCCATCCGGGAAACTCAATTCCGCTTGAGGCTCAAGTCAGCCCGCCAGTCGTCCGCCCTGCAGAGGCCGTGGCGCACCTGTCGTCGTCGGAAAACTGATCGGCAGACCGCGCAGCACGCGTACGGCGAGGAATGCGAACAGTTCCGCCTCGACGGCATCGCCCCGCCAGCCGAATTCGTCGGCGGACACGGCCTCGACGCCGGCGCGCTGTTCGAGCATCGCCATGATCGTCGGGTTGCGACGCCCGCCTCCGGCCACGATCAGCCGTTTCGGACGTCTCGGCAATAGATCGAGCGCCTTGCCGACCGCTGACGCGGTAAAGGCTGAAAGTGTGGCCGCGCCGTCTTCCGGCGAAAGCCCGTCGGCCATAGCAGCGGTAAACGAATAGCGGTCGAGCGATTTCGGGTAGGGCGCGGTCATGTACGGATGCTGAAGCAAGCGTGCCAGACGCTCCTCATCGACCTTGCCCGAAGCACCAAGCGCGCCGTCCCTGTCCATCTCGCCAAGCCCGAGCGATTTGATGAAATCGTTGAGCGGGGCGTTGGCCGGGCCGGTATCAAAGGCGATCACCAGATCCTCGCCATCCCACCAGCTGATATTGCCGACACCGCCGAGGTTGAGAACGGCGCTATCTCCCGATCGATCGACGCCACGCAGCAGCGCCGCGTGATAGACCGCGGCAAGCGGTGCGCCCTGACCACCGGCGCGAACGTCCGCGGTTCTGAAATCATAGGCGACCTTGCAGCCCAGGATCGACGCCATCAATTCGCCATCACCGAGCTGCCGCGTGTCGCCGAGGCGTTCCCGGGTCGGTGCACGGTGGAGAACGGTCTGGCCGTGAAAGCCGACAATGTCGATATCGGCCATCGTCATGCCGGCGCTTTCAACAAGATCCTGCACTGCGCGCGATTGCGCCCGCGTCAATGCCTCCTCGGCCACGGCGAAGATCGCGGGCTCCGGTCCTTCGAATTCCCAGACGCGCGCTTGGGCGAGCGTTTCCTCGAGAAGAGACCGGATCTCGGGCGGATAGGGCGCCAACGTATAGGCGCCTGCTGTCTCCACCGTTTCGCCGTCGGTCTTCAAGAGCGCAACGTCGATATTGCCGTCGAGGACGGTCCCGGTCATCAGGCCGACGGCCCAGATTGGCTCCATTGGAGATCCCCCTCGAGTTCAAGCGACGCAATTACCCGGGAGTAACAGAGACCGCCATCGCCCTCAACGTCCGAAGCTGAATTCCTCCAGCGTCTCTGCCTTCATCTCGATCGAGAAGCCGGGCATTTTCGGCGGCATATAGGCGGCGTTCTCGATGACGCAGGGTTCGAGGAAATGCTCGTGCAGGTGATCGACATATTCGATGACGCGGCCTTCCATCGTGCCGGAAACCGCAACGTAGTCGATCATCGAGAGATGCTGGACATATTCGCAAAGGCCGACGCCGCCGGCATGCGGCCAGACCGGGAGGCCATATTTGGCGGCAATCAGCAGGACGGAGAGAACCTCGTTCAGCCCGCCCATGCGGCAGCTGTCGATCTGCACGATATCGATCGCACCCTCGGCGATGAACTGCTTGAACATGATACGGTTCTGGCACATCTCGCCAGTCGCGACCTTCACCGGCCCGATCGCCTGGCGGATCTTGCGGTGACCGGCAATGTCATCGGGGCTGGTCGGCTCCTCGATGAAGAAGGGCTTGCAGAAGGCAAGCTTGTTGACCCACTCGATCGCCTGATCGACCTCCCAGACCTGGTTGGCATCGATCATCAGGTAACGATCGGGGCCGATCACCTCGCGTGCGATCGTGAGGCGGCGAATGTCGTCTTCGAGGTCGCGTCCGACCTTCATCTTGATATGATCGAAACCGGCGTCGATCGCTTCCTGGCAAAGTCTGCGCAGTTTCTCGTCATCATAGCCAAGCCAGCCTGCCGACGTCGTGTAGCAGGGGTACCCCAGGCTTTCGAGAATGGCGATCCGTTCCGGCTTCCCTGCCTCTGCCTTTTTGAGAATGGCGAGAGCCTCGTCGCGTGTGAGAACGTCGGTCAGATAGCGATAATCGACGATATCGGCGATCTCTTCCGGCGACATGTCCGCCACGAGACGCCACACCGGCTTGCCTTCTTCCTTCGCAAGCAGGTCCCAAAACGCGTTGACGACGGCGCCGGTCGCAAGATGCATGGCTCCCTTGTCGGGACCGATCCAGCGCAACTGGCTGTCGCCGGTCAGGTGCCGCCAGAATTTCCCCGGATTGGCCTTCATCATCTGCGTGTCGGCGCCGACGACAAGGTGGCGCATCGCCTCGATCGCCATGCAGCAGATGTCGTTGCCGCGGCCGATCGTGAAGGTCAGGCCATGACCCTTAAGCGCTTGATCGTCGGTTTCGAGGATCACATAGGCGGCCGAATAATCCGGATCCGGGTTCATGGCATCGGACCCGTCGAGACTCTGCGAGGTCGGAAAGCGCAGGTCGACAACCCGCATATCGATAACTTTGGCCATAACTATTCCTTCCGCTGGTCGGCGGTTCAAGATGATCGGGTTGTGCGCCGTAAACGACGGCAGAGGATTGAAAGGCTCAGATGGTCCAGCCGCCGTCGATGGCGAAGGCCTGTCCGCTCGTATAGGTGGCCGTGGCAAGGTAGACGGCGAGATCGGCGATTTCTTCCGGCGATCCAAGACGGCCCATCGGCTGGCGGGCGATGAAGGCGGCACGGGCGGCATCATAATCGCCCTGGGCGCGCATGCGGTCCTGAAGCGACGGGCTTTCCACTGTGCCCGGGCAGATCGCATTGCAGCGGATGCCTTGCGTCACGTAGTCGGCCGCGACCGATTTGGTCAGTCCGATCACAGCCGCCTTGGTCACGCCATAGGCGAAGCGGTTCGGCACGCCCTTCACGCTGGACGCGACCGATGCCATGTTGATGATCGCGCCATCCTTGCGCTCCAGCATGCCCGGCAGCACGGCACGGATCGTGCGGATCATGGCGCGTACGTTGAGGTCGAAGGCAAAATCGAGATCGCTATCCGGCATCTCCAGCACCGAACCGGCGTGCACAACGCCGGCGCAGTTGAAGAGCACATCGACCTGACCGATATCAGAGACGCAGGCCTTGACCGCGTCCTCGTTCAGCACGTCGAGCTTTGCCGTCGTCAGATTGTCGAGCTTCGGCAACTCGGAAAGAGCCGTCTCGTTGATGTCGGTGGCATGAACCTTGGCGCCTGCCGCGATGAAGGCAAGCGCACTGGCGCGGCCGATCCCCTGACCCGCCGCGGTGATCAGAACTGTCTTGCCATTCAGATTTGCCATCGACTTCAACTCTCCTCTCTGCATGTCAGTCATGATGGAAAACCTCTTCCATCATCGCCCACCATTCGCCCTCGGCCCTCGTTTCCAAAGGCTTCTGGCAGGGAATGGTAAAGGCCCACCATTCCTGGTTCTTCTCGTCGGCCGCCATCCGCGCCATGTCTGCCGCGAAATCGGTGCCGTGATATTCCCATGTGCCGAACAGGAGGTTTTCCGGTTCGCGCAGGAAGATCGTATAGTTCCTGATGTTGCAGCGGGAAATCAAGTCGAGGATTTCCGGCCATACCGCCGCGTGCAGTTCCCGATACTTTGCAAGCATCTCCGGCTGCACGCCGATCATCATTCCCATGCGCTGCATGACTTACTCCTCAGGCGACTTCAATGAGCGCCTTGACCACCGCCTGCGCGGGGTCCGTCAATTTGGAAAACCGGTCCGGCACATCCGAAAGGTGCATGCGGTGCGAAATCAAGGCATCCGGTACCTGGCCGGCGCGCATCGCGTCCATCACCCGCTCGAAGTCCGCAATCGTCGCGTTGCGGCTGCCGAGGAGCGTGGTTTCGCGCTTGTGAAACTCTGGATCCGAAAAGCCGATCGTGCTGGAGACGATCGACACCAGGACATAGGTGCCGCCATGTCCGACAAAGGAGAAGCCGCGCTCCATCGCCTTCGGGTTGCCGGTCGCGTCGAACACTGCGTCAAAGAAGTCGCCGTTGGTGATGGCGGAAAGCTGGTCGGTGTCGTCAGCGGAAAGCGCGACCGTGGACGTAATGCCCAACTGGCTCTTGGCGAAATCAAGCCTGTCCGCACGACCGTCGATGACAGTTACCTCGGCGCCTTCAAGCTGCGCAAAAATCGCGACCGATAGGCCGATCGGGCCGGCGCCGACGACCAGAACCTTTTGTCCCTTTTCGACCCGTGCGCGGGCGACCGCATGCGCGCCGATCGCCAGAAACTCCACCATGGCGGCCTGATCAAGCGTCAATCCGTCTGCCTTCACGGCAAACTGCTCGGGAATGCTCAGATATTCCGTCATGCCGCCATCGCGATGGACGCCGAGCACGCCGATATTGCGGCAGCAGTTCGTCTTGCCCTTCAGGCAGGCATTGCAGTGGCCACAGGAAATGTAGGGGATGATCGAGACGATATCGCCGACCTGAAGCGAGCTTCCCTCGGGCGCTTCCTCGACGGTTGCCGCCAGTTCATGGCCCATGACGCGCGGATAGGAAAGATAGGGCTGGTTGCCGGTGAAGATATGCAGGTCGGTGCCGCAGACGCCGATACGCCGCACCTTCAGAAGCACCTCGCCTTCGCCACGTGCGGGCTTGTCTCGCTCGATCGCCGAAAGTTTGCCCGGTTCATCGCATATGATAGTCAGCATCCTAGATCTCTTTCAGTCGATAGAAACGTTTGGCATTGCCGCCGAAGACGGACGAATGGTGCTCTTGCGGGACGATATCCAGGCATTGCCGGAGCCACGCACCGTATTCCCCGGCAAGCCTCAGGACCGGCCAGTCGCTGCCCCAGATGACGCGATCCGGTCCGAACAGGTCGAAGATCGTTTCCGCATAGGGGCGCACGGATTGCGGCTTCTGGTCTCCCGCTTCGGTCAGAAGGCCCGATAGCTTGCAATGCACATTCGGCAGGGCCGCCAGCGCTTTCATGCGGGCGTACCAGTCGATAAACCGTCCCTCCGCGATCGGCGGCTTGGCGCCGTGATCGATGACGATCGGGAGTTCCTGATGGCGCCGCGCGAAGTTGCAAAGCGGTGCCAGATGCCTCGGAAGCACAAGGGCGTCGAAGACCAGATCATGTTCGATCACCGTAGCGATACCGATATCGAGCGCGGGATCATCGATCCACCGGTCATCAGCCAAGTCCTGCAGCATCGGGCGGAAACCCTTCAGCTTGCGGTGGCTTGCCAGCTGTCCAATATTTTCCTGCACATCCGATGCTTTCAAATCCGTCCAGCCGACCACGCCCAGGATGAAAGGGTGGTTGTCGGCGAGATCCAGCATGAACTGCGTATCGGCCTGCGTCTCCATCGTCTGCACCAGCACGGTGCCATCGACGCCGGCCTCTTCCAGCAACGGCCGCAGATCGTCCGGCAGGAAATCCCTGTGAATGGCAGCGAGCTCGGGCCCCGGCCATTGGTCTGTCCGGTCGGCGATCCGCCAGAAATGCTGGTGGGCATCAATGCGCATCGATCAGGCTCCGATGCCGGGAAGTGGTGTGCCTTCAGCCAGAAGCCCGCTTTCCCTCAGACGCGACCAGAAGGAGGCAGGGATTTCCTCGGCAAACCAGTCGACATTCGAGGTGATCTGTTCGGCATTGCGGGCGCCGGAGACGATCGTCGCGACAGCCGGATGCGCCAGCGGAAACTGGAGTGCGGCCGCCTGCAACGTCACGCCTTCTTCCTCGCAGACGGCACGCAACTGCTCGACGCGCGCAAGGATCTCAGCCGGCGCTTCGGTATAGTTGAACTTCTTGTTGCCGGCGAGCAGCCCCGAATTGAACGGTCCTGCGGCAACGATCGCAACACCTTGCTTCGCGCATTCATTCATAAATGCGAGGCTGTCCTGTTCAAGCAGCGTGTAGCGACCGGCGAGCATCGTGCAATCGATGTCGAAAACCTTCATCGCGTCGGCGACGACTTCCCATTCGTTGACGCCGAGGCCGACAGCCTTGGTCGACCCTTCGTCCCGCAACTTGCCCAGCGCACTGAAGCCGCCGCCATCGGTCAGTTGCTGCCAGTAATGGTCGTGGCGGTCGCCATGCGTCATGCGACCAATATCGTGAATATAGAGTATGTCGGGCTTCAGGATTCCAAGGCGCTGCTGGCTCGCCTCGAAGGACCGCAGAATGCCGTCATAGCTGTAGTCGTAGACAGGACGGAAGGGGAGGGGTTCGGCGTAGCCGTCCTCTTCCGGTCCAACCGTCTCATCCGGCGTCATGACGCGGCCAACCTTGGTGCTCAGAACATAGTCTGCGCGGGGAAGATCGGTCAGCATCGTGCCAAGGCGGCGTTCGGAGCGGGTAAAGCCGTAGAAGGGAGCGGTGTCGAAATAGCGGATACCGGCATCCCACGCGGCACTGAAAGCGCCGGCGGATTCCGCATAGGGCGTGACGCGATAAAGGTTGCCCATCTGGGCGCAGCCGAGGCCGATCAGCGTCACATCCAAATCGACACGCGGGAATTTGCGGGTATCACTGGCGTTCATCGGGCAACCTTCATTTTATCACTGCAGAGAAAGACGATACGCGCCATTCGCGACGCGTATCGAGGCGGGGAGGCTTAGTAGAGAACGTTCTTGGCTTCCGGCTTGTCGATGTTGTCCTTGGTGACGACGACGACACCCGTATCGACAAACTTCTCGACCTTTTCCTTTTTCAGGAGCTTGGAGATCGTCTTGACGCCGAGATCGCCCATCTGGAACGAGCCCTGGACTGCGATCGCCTGAAGCGTGCCGTCCTTGACGAATTCCTGCAGATCCTGGTTACCGTCGAAGCCGATCGCGACGAGCTTGCCGGATTTGCCGGACTGCTTGATGGCGCGGCCCATGCCGATTGCCGTCGGCTCATTGGCGCCGAAGATGCCCTTAAGGTCGGAATTTGCGGCCAGAACGTCCGTGGTTTGGTTCAACGCCGTCGCCATCTGCGACTGCGAGTAGAACGGGCCGACGATCTGGAGCTTCGAGTTTGCCTTGATATAGTCAGTGAAGCCACCGACGCGGCCGATCTCGGAGCCGGCACCTGCCACATAGGACATGACGGCGATCTTGCCTTCAGTGCCGACCTTGCCGATCAGCGCCTTGGCAGCCAGTTCGCCGGCGGTCTTGTTGTCGGTCGCGAGGAACGACTGGTAATACTGTTCCGACCCCTTGCTCAGCATCGAGTCCACGATCACGACCGGAATACGGGCTTCCCAGGCCTTTTTCACGGCGGGGATCAGCGCGTCCGGATCGGACGGCGCAAGCACAATTCCGGCGACGCCGCGGTTGACGGCGTTTTCGACCATGTTGACCTGGTCAGCGATGGCGGATTCCGATGCCGGACCCTGGAAGGTCATCGTATTGCCGGCGCCGACTTCCTTCATGGCGGCATCTGCGCCCTTCTGGACGTTCTGCCAGAAGGTCGAGTTGACGGTCTTGACGATGACGGCGATCTCGGCTGCCTGTGCAGAGGCCGCACCCAAGATCATCGCCGAGGCAAGCAACGCGGTTGCTAGTTTCTTCATGTTCAATCCTCCTCAAACGGACGGCGTTTTCGCCGCCCCGGGGAACTCCCACCCCCATTGTCGCGGAAAAGGGTCCGCACCCTTCTTCACCGGCGGTTGCGCAGTTGATCGATCCAGACGGTGATCAGGATGACGAGGCCGATGATGATCTGTTGTGTGAAGGCGGAAACGCCGTTCATGTTAAGCCCGTTGCGCAGGATGCCGATGACGAAGGCGCCGATTGCCGTTCCGGAAATCGTGCCGACACCGCCGATCAGCGAGGTGCCGCCGATAACGGCGCTGGCGATGGCATCGAGTTCGTACATGACGCCTTCGTTCGGCTGGGCCGTCACGAGGCGGGACATCAGCACGCAACCGGTCAGGCCAGCGAGCGTGCCTGACAATATGTAGGTGAAATTGGTGACGCGGGCGACGTTGACACCGGACAGCCGGGCTGCATCCGCATTCGAACCAACCGCATAGATATGGCGGCCGAGCACGGAGCGGTTCAGCATGAAGGACACGGCAATCGCGATCACGATCATCAGGATGACCGGATAGGGGATGCCCGGGAAGACCACCGTCGGGAAGCCGTCGTCGCCGATGGTGACGACGCGAAACAGCGAGCCGTTGCCGAGCACGCCGAAGGATTCGCCAAGGCCGGAAACAGCGCGGGCACCGGTAATCTGAAGTGCCACGCCGCGGGCGATCAGCATCATGCCGAGCGTTGCGATAAAAGGCGGCAGTTTCATCTGGGTCACCAGAATTCCGTTGATCAGGCCGCACAGGCTACCAACGAGAATGCCGACGAACATGCCGAGCGGAACCGGCAGACCGAGCTCTTTCACGCAGAGAGCCGCGACGACGCCCGCAAGCGCGAGCACGGAGCCGACGGACAAATCGATGCCGCCGGTAATGATCACGCAGGTGGCGCCGATGCCGAGAAGGGCGATCGAAGTGACCTGCAAGGCGATCGTCATCGCATTGTTGACGGTAAAGAAGGCATTGCTGCTGAAGGAAAACACCAGCACCAGAACGAACAGGCTGCCGAGTGCGGCAAACTTCTGGATGATGTCCTTTTGCCGGTCGCTCAGCGAAACGCTGCGCGACTTCGAGGGTTCGGTAATATCAGCCATGCTTACTCCTTGCGCCAGCGTCCGCACCTGATGTCCGGCTGTATCCGGAGGCGTAGCGCATAATTTCTTCCTGGTTGGTCTTTGCCGTTTCCAGCACGCCGGTGATCCGGCCATGATGAAAGACCGCAACCCGGTCCGTCATGCCCATGATTTCGGGCAGTTCCGAACTGATCAGCACAACGCCGATGCCGTTTGCCGCCAGTTCGTCCATGATCCTGTAGATCGCGAGCTTGGCGCCCACGTCGATGCCGCGGGTTGGCTCATCGAAGAACAGGACCTTCGACTTGCGGAAAAGCCATTTGCCGATGATGATCTTCTGTTGGTTTCCGCCCGAAAGCAGCCGCACCTGCTGCCGGATCGACGGCGTGCGGATATTGAGAAGGTCGACATACTCGTTGGCGGCCTTGTCTTGCGCCTTGAAATCGATCAGCCCCATGCGATCGGAGAGCGCTTCCATGTTGGCAAGCGTCATGTTCGCATCAACAGGCATCTTGATCGCCAGTCCCTGCGCCTTGCGGTCTTCCGAGAGGTAGGCGATGCCCGCATCGATCGCGTCCCGCGGAGAGGAAATCGAAAGTGTCTGGCCATGCAGGGTGATCGTGCCGGCGTCGATGGCATCGGCGCCGAAAATTGCCCGCGCGACTTCCGTGCGCCCGGCACCCATCAGGCCTGCAAAGCCCAAAATTTCGCCGCGGCGAAGCGTAAACGAAATGTCTCTGAAGACACCGGTGCGATTGAGACCTTGCACCCCGAGAATAACGTCGTCACTTGGCGTCGAGGTTCTCTCGGGAAACTTTTCCTCGAGCGAGCGGCCGACCATTTTGGCGACGATGTCATCGACGGTTGTCGCGGCAAAATCGTCTGTCGCAATGTAACGACCGTCACGCAGGACGGTGACGCGATCGACGATCTCGGCCATCTCGTCGAGCCGGTGCGAAATGTAGACGACCCCGACGCCGGATGCCTTGAGATCACGGATGACCTTGAACAGAAGCCGCGTTTCCTGCTCAGTCAGAGACGAGGTCGGCTCGTCCATGATCAGCACTTCGGCGTCCAGCGACAATGCCTTGGCGATTTCCACCATCTGGCACTGAGCCACGGAAAGCCCACGAACGGAGACATCGGGGCTGATATCGACGCCGAGCCGGTCGAGGCAGCGCTTGGCATCTGCCCGAAGCTTCTTGCGATCGACCAGAAAGCCCCGGCGAGGCTCGCGGGCCAGATAGATGTTTTCGGCGACGGTCAGATGCGGAACGAGATTGAGTTCCTGGTGGATGATGGCGATGCCAGCGGATTCGGACTGCCGCGTCGACGAGAAATTCCGCTCTTCGCCCTTGTAGGTGATGGTTCCGGATGTGGGCTGATAAACGCCGCTGATGATCTTCATCAGCGTCGATTTGCCCGCGCCGTTTTCGCCGCACACGGCATGCACTTCGCCGCGGCGAAGGTCGAAGCTGACATCGGCCAGAGCTTTGACGCCCGGAAATTCCTTTGAGATGTTGTCGAGCCGCAGAAGTGCGTCAGCTGCTGGCACGCCAACGGCCGGGCGCAAACGCGCCTCGAGTACCGAATGATCGGTCTGCATCCTCCACATCCTCCTCTTGTCGCAAGCTTGCGACTGCCGGTCAGCTCCACCCATCCGGTCTGGCCAATATTGCTAAGCGGCCTTACCAAAATGGTCAAGCCAGTTTTGCAGTTGTGCTTGAAATTTGCTTTTACTTCCATAGAAGCCGCCTGCCAGCCCCGTCATTGGCCTTGCCAGTTCCACAGTGAACTAATATGGTAAGGCCAGTTTTGGAGCGCACATGAACGGAATACGAATCCCGGAACGCAGGCTTTACCAACAGATCGCGGATCAAATCCGTGCCCTGGTTCAGAACGGGCAGTTTCGTTTCGGCCAGCGCCTGCCGGCGGAACGGGATCTAGCGCAGCAGCTTGGCGTGTCGCGACCTTCGCTAAGGGAAGCGCTGATCGCGCTCGAGCTTGATGGCACCGTCGAGATCCGCATGGGGTCGGGCGTCTATGTCGTCCCGGCTGCCGAGCGGCGACCGGCCTGGTCCGGATCGATGGGAGAAAGCCCTGCCGAACTGATGCAGGCGCGTGCGACAATCGAGGGAGCCGCCATCGTTCTTGCTTGCGCGCGCATCACGAGCGACGGGCTCGCCTCGCTTCGTCAGACGCTTGAGGCAATGGCGATAGAGATCGAGGAGGGCCGCAAGCCGGTCGACCAGGATCGCCAGTTTCACCTGACGATCGCCACACAATCTGGAAACAGCGTCATCGGCCGCATCGTCGGCGACCTGTTCGACGAGCGGCACAGCCCTCTTTCCGCCCAGCTTCGGGAGCATTTCGAAACACCGGAAACATGGAGTTGCGCCCTCGCGGAGCATGAGGAAATCCTGACCGCGCTGGAGGCGCGTGACGGGCTGCTCGCCCAGGCAATGATGCGCATGCATCTGGAGGAATCGAAACGCCGCTGGCTTGACCACTAGCAGCGGAAAACCAAAACCAACCCCGATTTTGATACCTCCAGGGAGGAGGTCCATTATGAATGACATGACATCCCCGGTCATCGTGCTCAATACTGCCGATGACGTTGCCGTTGCCCGCCGGTCGATCCAGCAGGGTTCGCCCGTTGGTATCGAGGCCTTGATGGCGCGCGATCTGATCGGCCGTGGCCACAAGGTTGCGCTCAGGGCGATTGCGGCCGGCCAGGAAGTCAAGAAATATGGCCAGGTGATCGGTCTTGCGACGCAGGACATCGCGCCCGGCAATCACGTGCACCTGCACAATCTGGCCATGCTCCCATCCACCCATGAGCACCAGTTCTGCGTCGATGGTGGCGACCGCGCCCTTTTGCCGCTCGAGCAGCGCCGGACATTCATGGGTTTCGATCGCGGCCTCGGCGGCGCCGGAACGCGCAACTACATCGGCATCATTTCTTCGGTGAACTGTTCCGCCACCGTCTCCCGTTACATTGCGGACTATTTCAACCGCATGGGTGGGTTGGACGGGTTCGGCAATATCGACGGCGTCGTGGCGCTGACGCATAGCAGCGGCTGCGCGATCAACAACAAGTCGGAAGGCTATCGCCTGCTGATCCGCACCATCCAGGGCTATGCCCGTCATCCCAATTTCGGTGGGATCCTGATGATCGGCCTCGGCTGCGAGACTAACCAGATCGCACCGATCCTCGAACATTACCGTATGGAAGAGGGCGAGCGGCTGCGGACGATGACGATTCAGCAGCATGGCGGGACCAAGAAGACGATCGACGCCGCGATCGCCATCATCAAGGAAATGCTGCCCATGGTGAATTCCGCCGTGCGCACCGAGCAGCCCTTGTCGAAGCTGAAGCTTGCTCTCGAATGCGGCGGCTCGGATGGCTATTCGGGTATCTCTGCAAACCCGGCACTCGGCCATGCTTCGGATTTGATCGTCCGCAATGGCGGCACGACCGTTCTTGCCGAAACGCCTGAGATCTACGGTGCAGAACATCTGCTGACGCGTCGCGCGTCGACACCTGAGGTCGCGCAGAAGCTTCTGTCGCGCATCGATTGGTGGCGCGACTATACGGCGCGCAACGGTGACGAGCTGAACAACAATCCCTCCTACGGCAACAAGCTTGGCGGTCTCACGACCATTCTCGAGAAGTCACTCGGTGCTGTCGCCAAGGGTGGCTCCATGCCGCTGAAGGCGGTCTACGAGTTTGCCGAGACGGTGACAGAGCAGGGCTTCGTCTTCATGGACACGCCCGGCTATGATCCGGTCGCCGTGACCGGCCAGGTCGCCGGCGGCTGCAACGTCATCTGCTTCACGACAGGACGCGGCTCGGTTTCCGGCTTCAAGCCGGCCCCTTGCGTCAAGATCGCCACCAATTCCGAAATGTACGAGCACATGAAGGAAGACATGGACATCAACTGCGGAGGGATCGTCACCGGCGACGAGACGATCGAGCAGTCCGGCGAACGGATTTTCGAGCATGTGATCGCGGTCGCCTCCGGCGAAAAGACCGTGAGCGAGATCTACGATTATGGCGACAACGAATTCGTGCCATGGCAGGTCGGCGCCGTCACCTGACGGAAAACGGATATTGCCCGTCGTGAAAACCGTGCTTACACCTGAGCGATAAGCCAAGCATGGGGAATCGCAGCGCATGACGACTAGCCGTTATTTTTCGAATGTGGGTGGCCTGCCGCCCCAAACGGACCTTCTCAGCAGCAAGGCGGTGTTCACAACCGCCTATGCGGTCATTCCGCGTACTGTCATGAGCGACATCGTCACCAGCACGCTGCCGCATTGGGAGAATGCGCGCGCCTGGATCATTTCCCGGCCGCTCTCCGGTTTCGCAGAAACCTTTGCGCAATACATCATGGAAGTCGCGCCGCAGGGCGGTAGCGCTCGTCCCGAGCCCGACCCGCGCGCCTCGGCCGCCATCTTCGTCGTGGATGGCGAGATGACGATCGAGATGGATGGCCAGCAAAACCAGTTGCGGACCGGATCGTTTGCCTATTTGCCCGCAGGCTCGAAATGGCAGATCTGGAACCGCAGTGGCGCTCCGGTGCGGTTCCACTGGGTTCGCAAGGCGTTCCAGGTGGTCGATGGTCTGGACCTGCCACCGGCGATCTTTACCCATGAGGACGACTGCGTGCTCGACCCCATGCCCGATACGGACGGCAAATGGGCGACGACCCGCTTCATCGATCCCTCAGACATCCGCTATGACATGCACCTCAACATCGTCACCTTCGAGCCGGGTGCGGTGATCCCGTTCATGGAAACCCACATCATGGAACACGGGCTCTATGTTCTCGAAGGCAAGGCCGTCTACCGCCTGAACCAGGATTGGGTCGAGGTGGAAGCCGGCGACTATATGTGGCTGCGCTCCTACTGCCCGCAGGCCTGCTATGCCGGTGGTCCCGGTCGCTTCCGCTACCTGCTCTACAAAGACGTCAACCGGCATCCCGCACTGTAACGGGACCTGCCGAAGCCGTTGCTGCACACGGCTTCGGCAGATCTCCCACCGAAAAATTTATCAAATGGTCAAAAATTTATCAGCCGATAAAATATCTTCGAGGCGCCGTCTGGCAAGTCATTGAAACTTATGAGAGGCTACAACTGGCACGTAGCTTGCGTCCGTTCTGTTTATCGCATTGCCTGGAAATCCAGCATGGAAGGATCGGAATATGGAAGTCGGAGTCTTCATCCCAATCGGCAACAACGGTTGGCTGCTTTCGGAAAACGCACCGCAGTACAAGCCGTCGTTCGAGCTGAACAAGGAAATCACGCTCAAGGCCGAAAAATACGGGTTTGATTTCGCGCTGTCGATGATCAAGCTGCGCGGCTTCGGCGGCAAGACGGAATTCTGGGACTACAATCTGGAATCCTTCACGCTGATGGCGGGCCTTGCCGCCGTCACTTCCAAGATCAAGCTGTTCGGCACCGCCGCAACACTGATCATGCCACCGGCAATCGTTGCGCGCATGGCAACGACGATCGACAGCATCTCCGGCGGACGCTTCGGCATCAACCTGATCACCGGCTGGCAGCGCCCCGAATACAGCCAGATGGGGCTCTGGCCCGGCGACGACTATTTCGCCGATCGCTATGCCTATCTCGGCGAATACACCACCGTTCTGAAGGAACTGCTGACCACCGGTCAGTCGGATCTCAAGGGCAAGTACTTCCAGATGGACGACTGCCGCATGAAGCCGATCCCGGAAGGGGATGTGAAGGTGATCTGCGCAGGCTCATCCAATGCCGGCATGGCCTTCTCGGCGGAATATGCCGATTACAGCTTCTGCTTCGGCGTCGGCGTCAACACGCCGAAGGCCTTTGCGCCCACCAACGAACGCCTGCTGGCCGCGACGGAGAAGACGGGTCGCGATGTGCGCTCGTTCGTGCTGACCATGGTTCTTGCCGAAGAGAAATCCGAAGACGCCTGGGCCAAGTGGGAGCACTACAAGGCCGGTGCCGATCAGGACGCGATCAAGTGGCTCGGCCTTCAGAGCGCTGTTGATACCAAGTCCGGCTCCGACACAAATGTCCGCCACATGGCAAACCCGGTTTCGGCGGTCAACATCAACATGGGAACGATCATTGGCTCCTATGCCGAGGTTGCGGCGATGCTGGACGAGATGGCCGAAGTGCCGGGCACCGGCGGTGTCATGCTGACCTTCGACGATTTTCTCGAAGGCATCGAAAAGTTCGGACAATTCGTGCAGCCGCTGATGAAAAGCCGCCAGCACATCAAGATGGAACTGGAGGCTGCGGAATGACCGGTGTCGCAGGATATCAGGCACCAGCAAGCCGTCTGGAAAGCGTGACGCTTCCCGCACGACCGGAACCGATCTCGATGAAGCCATCGGAAACCGCCGTCGTCGTCGTCGACATGCAGAACGCCTATTCGACAGAAGGCGGCTATGTCGATCTTGCCGGCTTCGACATCGCCGGCGCCAAGGGCACGATCGCCAATATCAAGAAGACGCTGGATGCCGCCCGTGAGAACGGCGTGCAGGTGATCTATTTCCAGAATGGCTGGGACAAGGACTATGTGGAAGCCGGCGGTCCCGGGTCCCCCAACTGGCACAAGTCGAATGCGCTGAAGACCATGCGGGCGCGGCCGGAACTGCAGGGCCAGCTTCTTGCCAAGGGCACCTGGGATTACGCGATCGTTGACGAGTTGCAGCCGAAGCCTGGCGACATCCTCGTGCCGAAGACCCGCTACTCGGGCTTCTTCAACACCAATATGGACAGCGTGCTGCGCGCACGCGGCATCCGCAATCTCGTCTTTGTCGGCATTGCCACCAATGTCTGCGTCGAAAGCTCGCTGAGAGACGCGTTTCACCTCGAATATTTCGGCGTGATGCTGGAGGATGCCACGCATCACCTGGGGCCGGACTTCATTCAGCAGGCGACCGTCTACAACGTGGAGAAATTCTTCGGCTGGGTAGCGACCGTCAATGATTTCTGCGGTGCCATCAGTCAGGCCGCTCCCACCGATATGTGAATTTGAAAAACAAAGAGGAGAACGGAATGCCAAAGTCGATCATCGTTCCGGAAGGAACCCAGAAGCCGATCGCGCCCTATTCGCCGGGAACGCTGGCAGACGGCATTGTCTACGTCTCGGGGACTTTGCCCTTCGACAAGAACAACGACGTCGTCCATGTGGGCGATGCCGGAGCACAGACACGTCACGTCCTGGAGGTCATCAAATCCGTCATCGAGACCGCCGGCGGCACGATGGAGGATGTCACGATGAACCATATCTTCATCACCGACTGGGCAAATTACCAGGCCGTGAACAAGGTCTACGCGGAGTATTTCCCAGGCGACAAGCCCGCCAGGTATTGCGTGCAGTGCGGCCTGGTTAAGCCGGATGCTCTCGTCGAGATCGCCACCGTCGCCCATATCGGCAAGTAGCGGCATGGTTCATTACGACATTCACGGCGCGTCGGGAGAGGACGCGCCGACCATCATCCTGTCCTCCGGCCTCGGCGGCAGCGGCGCCTACTGGACGCCGCAGATCGAGGCGCTTTCCGAGCACTTCCGGGTGGTCACCTACGATCATTTCGGGACCGGCCGTTCACCCGGCGAGGTGCCCGAGCAAGGCGGCATCGCGGCCATGGCGGATGACGTCCTGGAGCTCGCGGAAGAGCTCGGCCTCACGACATTCAGCTTCATGGGCCATGCGCTTGGTGGTCTAATCGGGCTCGAAATCGCCGCACGACAGCCGGAGATGATCGACAGGCTTGTGCTGATCAATGCATGGGACAAGGCCGATCCGCATTCCGGCCGCTGTTTCGACGTGCGGATTGCGCTTCTCAAAAACTCCGGCGTCCCGGCCTTCGTGAAGGCGCAACCGCTGTTTCTTTATCCGGCCGTCTGGATGTCTGAAAACGCCGAACGCATGAATGCCGAGGAGGCGCATGCAGCGGCCCATTTTCAGGGCGAGCAGAACATCATGAGGCGCATTGCGGCTCTGAGAAGCTTCGACATCGGCGACCGGCTTGCCGAAATCACTCATCAGACCTTGCTGGTCGCCACGAAGGATGATCTCCTTGTGCCCTACACCCGCTCGGTACGGCTTTCGAACATGATGCCCCATGCCGAACTCGCTTTGCTGGATTTCGGCGCACATGCGGTGAATATCGTTGATGCACCGAAATTCAACAAACTCGTGGTAGATTTTCTAAGCCGGGTTTGATTTCATCTGTACGCTCGAGCTGAAAGTTTTGAGATAGCCATGTCCGTGAATGCATCTGCCCCTGCGCTCGACGTTAATCCAGAAGTCGTTGACGCACGGATGAACTTTCGAAACGCGATGTCGCGCCTCGGCGCCGCCGTTCATATCGTCACCACGGATGGACCGGGTGGCCGTGCCGGATTTGCCGCCACCGCAGTCTGCAGCGTTTCCGACAGTCCCCCGACGCTTCTCGTTTGCCTCAACCGAACCTCGAGCGCCTATTTGCCGCTTAAGGAAAACGGCGTCCTCTGCGTCAACGTCCTCTCGGCCGACCATGCAGACCTCAGCCAGCTTTTCGGGGGCAAGACGCCCGTCGATGAACGGTTTGCCGGAGCAACCTGGGCGCCGCTAACAACGGGCAGCCCGGCCCTCGAGGACGCTCTCGTCTGCTTCGATTGCCGCGTTGTGTCCGTTGCCGACGGTCACACGCATGACATCCTGATCTGCGAAGTGCTCACCACGGTGCAGCCAAAGGCTGGTCAGTCGCTTATCTATCTCGATCGAAAGTATCACGCGCTTTAGTGGGGAGTGACATTGGGGTTTGTTCAGACGAGCAATGCTCGGATGATCGCCCAAGGTCAAAGCGCATGGTCTGAACGTAAGGGCAGGAGTTCATGGGAAGCACAATGTGGTGCCTAGCAGCTGTCGCGGAAATCGCGATTGTCGTCGCGGCGGTCGTCTATACCGCGCGTGATCGTCGGAAGCAGCAGCGGAAAAGCCGCCGGAACGCGTACAGAAACGGCAACCGTTAAGACGTTTCTTCTGCGGTAGAAAATCGATGTTCACCGGCAGACTTTAAACCGATCCGGTCATCGAGATCTCCTGCGACCGACCGGGTTCCCGAGAATGCCGCGCGAATATGTCTCGGGGCCCCGTATGGTCAGCGTTCAAGCACTCTGATTCTCATGGATCGACGCTTTTCAGGTGAACGGCGAGGTTGTCCCGAATTGGAACGCACACCCACGTGCATGGTCCTTTTTGGTAAGCATCTGAGTGAATATCAACCACCTCATTCGCGTTGTTTTTCAACAAGTTCTGACATTGTTTCAGAATTAACTATCGCGCTACATATCAATTGAGTGATGGACGGCGAGGGCTATATCTCATCTTAGAAAGGTCCCCGCAAGCCGTGGTCTGACCTTCCAAACGAGGCAGATATGGGTAAGCCATCATTACATCCTGGCGACGTCTACGCGCAGGAAAGCACGATGGGCCACTGGCCCACGACGCTGCTTGGCGGTCTTCCCGTTGTCCGCTGCAGCATGGATGAGGCGGCGCAGGGTTTCATCGATGAAGCGCTCCTTCACCGGGGCAGCAGTGCCAAGCCGTTCTATTCCACCTCGGCAAACGGACAGGTGATCGCGATGTGCGCGAAGAAGGCCGACTTCCAGGAGTTGATGCTGGAAGCCGACCAGATCCACGCCGATGGCATGCCCATGATCATGTATTCCAGAATGTTTTCGTCGCATCCTGTAACTGAACGGATCGCGACGACCGATCTCGTGCATTCCGTGGCAGTCAAGGCAGAGCGGGCAGGTGTCAGTTTCTATTTTCTCGGCGGAACCGAAGAGGTCAACGCCAAGGCAGTCGCCGCGATGCGGACCAGGTATCCAAACCTCACATTCGCTGGGCGCAGAAACGGCTACTTCAAGCGTGGCGAAGAGGATGCGGTGATCGCCGACATCCAGGCAAGCAAGCCCGATATTCTATGGATCGGGTTGGGCTTTCCACTTGAGCAGGCCTTTGTCAGCCGGAACATCGACCGGTTGCGATCTGTCGGTGTGATCAAGACATCAGGCGGTCTGTTCGACTTCGTCTCGGGGAAAAACGCCCGCGCGCCGTTGTGGATGCAGCGGTACGGTTTGGAATGGGCCTACCGGATGTATAATGAGCCGCGCCGGCTGACGATGCGGTATCTGCTGTCAAACCCGGCTGCCATTCGAGCGCTGTTCACCCACTCGAATTGATCGGGTGCTGACTTCCGATAAAGGCAGGTCATTGATGCGCTCATTACGAGCCTCGCGTCACGCGACAGGTTTGTAGAAGCTGTCGACGATGCCGGCCGCGAACGACCATTTCGGGCGGATAATGCTTCCGTCGATCGCTTCCATGTAACCATTGCCATTCAACGTATGCAGCTTTCGGCCGGGCCAGTGCTTGCCGGGGCTTAAGTGCTTTACGATCTCCTGATCGAACCGTTC
Organism: Velazquezella soli; assembly: GCF_977018685.1. Taxonomy (NCBI): domain Bacteria; kingdom Pseudomonadati; phylum Pseudomonadota; class Alphaproteobacteria; order Hyphomicrobiales; family Rhizobiaceae; genus Velazquezella; species Velazquezella soli. The sequence continues at coordinate 617,912 of NZ_CDRNXF010000005.1, read as the reverse complement.
GTCATCCAGGCGCGTCACTTCGGCAATGCTCAAAGCTGCCCCATAGCCATTGCGGCAATCCTGCACGGGACGCAGCAGTTTGCCGTCGCGCCATATCATGTTGCCCGCGGGTCTCGCGGATCGGTCGTTGATGACAAGCGGGTTCACGGCGTGCGGTCGCCAGGGGCCGAGAAGCGTTTCCGCCGACCATAAGCACAGCGTATCGGAATAGCCGCCGATACCATCCCTTGTCACAGCAAACATCCAGAACTTTCCCGCGTGCTGGATGATCGTCGCATCGGCGGCCTCGATGCCGGAAACGAGTGTCGCGTGTTTTTCCCAGCCGAACGGAAAGCGCGTTGCCCTGTAGATGGAAATCTCGCCGCTGAGAGACGCCTCCGGAACCATCCAGATCTCACCATCCGCTTCGATGAGGAACGGATAAGACAGATGCCAGGACTCTTCCAGAACAGGGATGGCTGGGCCCGGCCGTCCTTGTTCGTCAAACTCGACGACGCTGATGATGCCCTTCTGGGTCTTCTGATCAAGATCCTCGAAGAAGAGATAGTCCTTGCCCTGCCAACGAAACGGAAACGGGTCTGCGTAAAAATGGTCGATTGGGTCCGCGAGAACCTCCCAGGGTGTCCCGCCGAGGTCGCGTCGTTGCCAAACGTCATTGTCAGAGGCGACCCGACGCCAGCCGATGCGCCAGTGGGGAGCGTGGCAGCATAGCCGATACGCAGCGCGGGCCGCGGCAGATGCCAGCATCTTGGCGCTACGAACAGTCACCGCTTTGCGGGTGATAGCGCGTGCGTGTGGCTGGGCCGTGTTGTCTGCAATACGCGGCGCACGCGGTTCTTCCGGCAAAGCCTTGATGAGAAGGATGGCTGTCCGTGACCAAACGGCTTCCATCGCGCCACCGATACCAACCGCAGCTTCGAGGGACGCAAAGCCATCGGCAACAATCCAGCGCTCGCCGGAAGGCAGGGTGCACTCAATCTCGATATGCGGTGTTCCCTCGAAAAACAGCGCCGAAGCGAGACTGAATTCACCGGCGTGGCCGTTGAACAACGGCCGATAGATCCGTGTCGATCGGGGGGATGCGCTCCGGTTCGATGTGAGGTCGATGACAATATCCGGAGCTGCGTTGTCTGACCGGGTTCGCCAGTCCGCCAGCGCATCCGGCTCAATACGGTCGCAGAGGCACGGCTGATGGCGTCGAAGCACCATCTTCTCAAGCTGCAAAAGGCTTTCGAGGGCAGGCTGCGCTGCCTGATCAGCCCCTTGGACCAATTGAAGGCGCACCGTGGTACCGGCGGCGCGCTGCTCAAGCCGACGGCAGAGCCACTGTATCCACACCGATGTGGACGAGCGCTCCGCCACAATCTCGATGTTCAGCGAAGCGACGGAGTTTGAAACGCTGTCCATCGTCATTTATTTCTGAAGCTGTCCGGACGCCTGCAACCTGTCTTCCGATGTTTTCGGCTGTCGCCGGATCAGGCGCCGGTAGCCGTCGACCATTGCATCGAGCGAGTGTTGTTCGCGCAGCCGCTGCCCGCACTCCGATAGCCTTTGCCGCAGAACGGGATCGGAAAGTACAGCGCGAACTGCTTTTGCAAATGACGCCGTATCGGTCGTATCGACGAAAAGGGCACAGGGCTCTCCCCTGACCTGCAAGACTTCTCGCATGACGGACAGGTCGGAACTCACAACCGGAATGCCGGCCTGAGCGGCTTCCACCGGCGCGAGACCGAACGTCTCTCCAGACGTCGGGAAAACGAAGACGTCGAGGCTTTTCAGGAAGGCGCCGATTTCGCTGGACGGCATTTCGCCTGCGAAATGAAGCCGATCCGAAACGCGGAGTTCTGCGCCGAGAGCTCGCAGTCGTGGTGCTTCCGGTCCCTGACCTGCCAGTGCCAGATGGACATCCGGCATGACCGGCAACAATCTGATGGCAAGATCAATTCGTTTGATGGCGTTGAGACGGGCAACGCTTCCGATGATCGGGACGTCGGCTGGAAGGCCGAATTTTGCCCGCGCTTCCTGCTGCGTCATCGAAACGGTTCTGTCGGCAAAGCCGTGCGGAACATAGGTCAGTCGACGCTTGTAGGATGCCGGGTGTCCTTGGTAGTCCAGCCACGTGGCCTTCGAATTTACAGTGATTTCGTCGTAGCAGCCGGCAATGCCAAGCACCTTATCGACAAGGGCGACCGGCCGGGAAATCGTCGCCTGTGGTGAGACGTGGTTGGCAATGATCAGTGGTACGCCGAGCAAGCGACCGACCGGAGCTGCGACAACATTGCCGAAATGCTGAAAGGTCAGCATCACGTCGGGCTTTATCGTGCGCACGAGCTGTGACAGACGACGAAGCATGGCAAGGTTCTGCGAAATCCCCTGCGGTCTCGGATCGGCCGCAAAATGCGCGTTTTCGAAGTGGTCGCAACCGCTGGTCTTGCGATAGAGGAACAGGTGATGCGCCTCGAATTCGGGCTGTCCGGAAATCGCTGGTTTCGACAGCTGTTCGGCGAGAAGGCGCGTGATCTCCTGAGCGCCCGCTGCTTCAGCTTGCGTCTGGATAAAGAGAAGACGTGTCGGACGTCGCTGCGCGCTCTCGGCCATAGGTTTTCCGGTTCACTCGTATAGTGACGATAAAGACAGGGAAAGCTCAAGAGAGGCTAAACACGATACTTAGCTTTCGAACGATACTGCGTATTACTGGGATTTTCTTGGAAGTCGTGCGGTGCGGACGTTTTGCGCGGCGCATGACCTCAACTCGACGTCTTGAACGCAGAAGAGCGGCTGGGAGCCCCTTTTTCAGCGTTGCTCTTGATGATGATCTTCGTGTACTCGCTGACCATCAGATTGAGAGAGTAACGTTCGGCGAGTTCGCGTCCCGATGCAGAGAGCCGGTCATACAGCGCCTTGTCTGCAAGCAGCAACTCGATGCAGCTGACGAATTTATCAGTGTTTTCGGCATCGACGAAGAGGGCACAGGCGGATCGCTCCACCTGCAGGACTTCGCGCAGCACCGGCAGATCGTTCGCGATGACAGGCACGCCTGCCTGCGCGGCCTCAACGGCTGCAAGCCCGAATGTCTCTGCGGCCGTCGGAAACGCGAAGACGTCGAGACACGCAAGGAAAGTCCCGATCTGCTCCGGGTTGACCTCTCCTGCGAAATGGACACGGTCTGAAACGCCAAGCGTATGGGCGAGAGCCTCGAGGCATTCTCTGTGTGGGCCTTGGCCGGCAATGGCCAGGTGCAGATTTGGCAAATGCGGCAGCGTTGAGATTGCCAGATCAATGCGCTTCAGAGGATGCAACCGGGCGACCGTTCCCATGATCGTCACATCCTTGGGCAGATCGAAACAGTCCCTTGCCTTCTCTTTCGATAACGACGTGGTTTTCTGCGCAAAGCCATGCGGAATATGGACCAGCCGTTTGCGGTAGCTTCGTGCATAGGACTGGAAGTGATTCCAGGTCGCATGGGAGTTGACGGTTATCACGTCATAGAAACCAAGTGTGCCGAGGATGCGATCGGCCAGGCCAACAAAGCGGTTCACGGTTGCTGGCGAGGACACCTGATTTGCGACGATATAGGGAATGCCCATTGCCCGCCCGACAAGTGCACCGAGCACATTGCCGTAGTGCTGAAAGGTCAACATCGTATCCGGCTTGATCTTGCGCACGATGGAGAAAAAATTCCGCGCGAAGGCGAGACATTCGCCAAGGCTTTCAGGCCTGCGGGGTGCTGCAAAATGGACATTGGGGAAGTGATCGCAGCCATCGGTCTTCCGGTACAGGAAAAGATGGTGCGTTTCGTATTCTGGCACGCCCGTCAGTTGCCTACGCGAAAGCTCCAGGCCGAGAAGCCGCGAGATCTCCTGCGCGCCCGCCAATTCCGCCTGAGTTTGCAGAAAAAGCACACGCCTCGGCTGCCTGGCTCGGTTGGACAATTTCAACTCCTAATTGGTGGGGTAATAGTAGATTGTTCGTCTAAACAATAGGCTAACAGCATCGTTTCCAACAGTAACGATGATTTGTGCGGGTATCGTAAACGTACTATTTCACTTCTCACGTTGATGCCGGCAAACGACCGCGATGAACTCGGACGCCGCCATGCAGATAGGCTGCGTCTGCTTTTTGAAGTCCTGGATAGTGCTGGTACACTTGTCGCCTGATCGAGAAGACAAGGATGAGAAAGATGAAGATCAGGAGAGACGTCGACCGACCGATTTCGTTCTCGACGAGGTTGTTGACGGTGTACATGTTGACGTAGGCAAACGACAGGCCGATGAACTTGTCTCTGACATTTCCGACCGATACGACGAGCAGAAGATAGGTCGCTGACAGTGCTGCGAGAAACAGCAGGAAGCCGGCGATGCCGCCTTCGATGATGAGCGTGATATAGCCGTTGTGGAAGTTGTCGAGCACCCAGCCATAGACGCTTTTGAAGCTCGTCAGGCGTTCCGGAGTCCAGAAGCTGTCAAGGCCGAAGCCGAAGATCTCGCGTCCCTGCAGTTCACGAAAGCCGTAGCTCCAGATCTTCATGCGGCTGTTGGTATCGACAGTGATGCCTGCAACGCCGATCTTGTCGGCATCGACCACGAACGTCGTCGAGACGAGATTGATGATCGGTATCGCGAACAGGAGACCGGTGAGCAGTGCTAGTCTCTGGAGGAGCTTTGGCAGTCTGGAAATCACAATCGATGCGACGCCCAGAACTGATATAAACTGGCCGCCGCGCGATCCTGCCATATAGACCGCGAGCAAGGCGATCCCGACCATTGCGATACGACCGACAAGCGCGCCCCATTGCGCGAGCGGCGTGACGCGTTGGCGCAGGGGAAGACCAACGCCCGCGATCAGCGCGTAGGCCGCATATGCTGCGAGCCCGTTCTTTTGCCCGGCAATGCCGCGCCACTTTCCCGCATGCTCCCAGCTGCTGTCGACACCGATCGAAGGGACCAGCAGCGCGACCAGAACGCAGACGACAACGAAGGTGGAGAGGGCCGCGAACATGACCCGCAGCGACTGTTCGAGCGTCAGCGTGTTGGCGATCGCAAGCGACGTCACCAGCGCGTTGAAGATCAGGATTGCCTTGATGTAGCTGTCGGCACTTTGCACGCCCCACACCGCGGAAAAACTGACATAGAGCAGGAACGCTGCAAGCAGGGTGCATTCTATGCCGGAGGGGATCCTGAGCCCCACCTTGATAAACGCCACCACGACGATCCAGCCGGAGAGCATCAGGAAGACGAGATAACGGGCCTGCTCCGTCCAGGAGGGCAGCTTCAGCTCTTCGGCCGGCACCCACATGGAAAGAAGCAGAAGCAGGAACATGGCCGGTGCGATATAGCGATGCGCCATTTCAAAATCCGCCTCGTATCCGTTAATCCAAATGCCTCAAAGTCCCTACTCCTGAAACCCTTAAACCGGCATTAAGCGGCGGGTCGTCGGCAAGGTTATCCGTTCGATCGGTCAGGCTTGGCTTAAAACAATCTTAAGCACAGGCTGTGATAAATGCGGTGGAATGAGAGAGCCGGTGCTCTGCCATTAGCCGTGAGACGTGAACCGAATGCAGCCTCCATATCCAGCTCGGTCGAACAGCTCCGCACCTGAAGGGCTGACAAACTACCTTCAGATCGATCTGGGGCGGCTGGCCTATTGGCTGCGCCAAAAATTCCGCTGGATCGTCGCAGCTGCCCTCATCGGATTGGTGCTTGCAGTTTCCTACACGGTCATTTCCAAGCCGCGTTATACGGTGACGAGTGAACTCGTCATCGATCCCGCCGGTCTGCAGATCGTGGGCGAAGAGACGGGTTCGCGCAACGACATGCGCGAAACGCTGCTCCTCAATGCCGACAGCAAGCTTCAAACCCTGCTGTCGCGCAACGTGCTTCTCCGGGTGATCGAAAAGCTAAATCTCACCAACGACATCGAATTCGTTCCAGCTGGCGGTTTTAGCCTGTTCAGCTTCGGTGGACCCGCGACGCCGGTCGATCCGAGAATCATCGCGCTGGAATCTCTCAACAAGAGACTTGCAGCTCAGCGGGATGAGAAATCCTTCGTGCTGTTCATGTCGGTCTGGACATGGGATGCCGAAAAATCCATTCGGATCTCGCAAGCGCTGATCGAGGAGTTCAAGGCCGAACTCAATGCCGGCGATGTTGACGGCGCCAAGAGAACGACAGACTCGCTTCTTGCACGGCTCACCGAGCTGAAGAAAGGTGTTATCGAGGCCGAAGAGGCCGTCGAAACATTTCGGCGCGAAAGCGGCCTTCGCTCTTCGCAAGGCGAGCTTTCCAGCAGCCGTTCCATGGTCCAGGTCGACACCCAGTTGCGCGAGGCTCGCGAACGTCTGATCGCCGCTGACTCGCGCTACAAGCAAATGCTTGCCGGTGGCAACGATTCCTTGGCGATGCAGTCCGCAACGCTTGCCGCGCTGCGGGCCCAGTATTCGACCCTCAAGCAGGAAGCCGACGAGCAGTTGCTGACGTTCGGTACAAGGCATCCGAGGAGGGCCGCGGTTCAGTCGCGGCTGCAGTCGCTCGACCAGGAAATCGCCCGGGAAATGTCCCGGCTCACGCTTGCTGCCCGCAACGAATACGATCAGGCAAAGGCCGTTGTCGAAAAGCTCGAAGGTGAATCGAAGACCGTTTCTACCAGTGTGTTCTCGGATAACGATGCGCAGGTGCGTCTGAGGGAATTGTCGCGAGAGGCATCTGCGAGAGCCGCAGTCTACGAAGCCTTTCTCGGACGGGCGCGAATGGCAGCCGAACGGCAACAGCTCGATACGACCAATCTCCGTGTAATCTCTGCTCCCATCGCTCCGAGAGAGCGGAGCTGGCCGCCGAGCATCGCGCAGGCGGCCGTTTTCGGCGCCGCAGTCGGACTGACATTGGGTGCACTCGGCGTGCTCGCTTTCGGCATCGCGATGGATGTCAATCATCCGCAACGGGGGCCGGAACACGCCCGCACCGAGACGCTGGACGAAGACTATCCGAAAGAGATCGAGCGCAAGCCTGCACCACGCACCGGTTCGTTGTTGTCAATGCTCCCGGACGAGCCATCGCCTGCGCCGCGCTCGTATCGGTGGAACCCGGACGCCTGATGGGTCGCAGTTCTGCCCGAGAGAATAGGGTGGATTTTAATGGTCGGCCTCACTCCATGTTAACCGATTTGGAAAGAACAAAGCCCGCGTTTACTCATCGCTGGCCGGAGTGCTGTATCTGAGAACCAGGTCAGACCTTCGCTTTATCTGTTCCAGCGAAGATATCCTGAAAGTATCAAGACCGGTTTTCGACCCTTGGTGGCGAACGGATGTTAGGGAGTGGATTTCAATGAATTCTATGCTCATGAACAATGACATCATTGCCAACTGGGAAGACCGCCACGCGCGTTTGTTCGGCAATGAGATCGTCAAGCTCAATCATCGTCTCCTCGAGACAGGTCTGTTCTCGAGGGAGGCTGTCGGCAAGTTGATCGAACGCTGCCCGGATAGCGAGTTCGGGCTGGAATCCATGTCCGACGACATCACCAACCCATCGCGACTCTATGGCGTCCGCAACGGCATTTCGGGCGCTGAGGCACTCGCTGCAGTCGAAAAGGGCCGCATGTGGATGAACATTCGTCGCGTGATGGACTGGGCGCCGGAATATGGCCGTTTGCTCGACACGATCTTTTCCGAATTCGCCGGCCGCATGCCCGGGTTCGAGACCTTCAAACGCAATCTCGGAGTGCTCGTCTCGTCTCCCAACGCCAACGTCTTCTACCACGCCGATATCCAGGGCCAGTCGCTTTGGCAGATCGAGGGCAGCAAGCGGGTCTATCTTTACCCGCGCTCGGAGGTGTTTCTGCGCCCGATGCAGGTGGAGAAGATCCTGCTGCGCGAGACCGATGAAAAAATGCCCTACGAGACGTGGTTCGACGAATACGCAACGGCTGTCGATCTGCATCCGGGAGAAATGGTGACATGGCCGCTTTATGCACCGCATCGCGTACAGAACCATGATTGCATGAACATCTCCGTGACGATGGAGCATTGGACGAAGCAGATCTGGAATTCCTACGCGGTCCATTATGGCAACGGCGTGTTTCGCCGCACGCTCGGCGTGAAGGGCCTGTCGACCGAAAATTCGGGCCTGCATGTCTATCCGAAGGCGGCGGCGGCCTTTGCCTGGAAAAAGGCTGGGAAGCAGAAAAAGGGTGATGTCGTCGTCAAGCGCGATTTCAAGCTTGATGCATCGGCCGAAGGCGGTCGGGTCGCACTGAGCTGAGAACAGGACAAACTGCCGAAGACAATTCCCCGCCAGAGTACGATCGAGAAAAGCCCCGAAGCCATGAAAGTCACCGTAGAAGAGACGTTCGATTTTTCAGGGCCGGAATATCGCCGCCTCTATTCGGAAGGGAAGGGCACTGCCTTTCAGGCGCCGATGTGGCTCGACATGCTGCACCGGCGCCTCGGTCCTTCCCTGGGCGCGAAGCAGCGGACGGTGACGTTCCGCAACGAAGCCGACGACAGTCTCCTTGCCGTGCTTCCCCTCGTGATGCAGCGCTCATCCGGGGTGATGATAATGCAGCCTGCGGATTTCGGTATCAGCGACTACAACACGATCGTCTGCGACGCGGAGCGTTTCGAGCAGATCGCCGCATCACCGGCCGTTCTAAAGGCGTTGCGCGAAACGCTTCGCGGTGGCGACCTGCTGATGTTCCGCAAGGTTCGTGCCGATGGCTTCGACATCCAGCGTCTGTTCATGGGGGCTCGCGAAAGCCGGGGAGAGAACTCTGCCTACGCGTTCGATATCGGCGACGATTTCGACCATTGGCGCCTGAAGGTGATGAACCGCAACTTCACCAAGAACCTTGGCAGGTTGCACCGACAGACGGAAGCAGCCTACGGCCCCTACCTGCACAAAGCCATTACGGACGAGCAGGAAATCCGCGCGGTCTTCGACTTCCTTCGGGAGGCGCGACAGGACCGTTATTCGGAGAACCTGCTGGATCGCCATGAATATTTCGATCTCTATCGTGATTATGCCGTCGCAGCGGCGGCTTCAGGAGAAGCTGTGCTTTACGTCAGCTATCTCGCTGGAGAACCTGTCGCTGCCCTGTTCGGGCTGGCAGGCGACGGCGAGTTTCACGCAACGCTGCTTGCATCCGACATCAAGAAGCATCAGAAAATCTCCGCCGGAATGCAGATCCTTTACCGCGTCGCACAGCTGCGCCACCAGGACGGCCACAAAGTAATGGATCTCTGCCTCGGCGATCCCGGGTACAAAACGCATTTTCGCCCGACGGAAACGACGATGCGCAATATCACCGTAGCCCTGTCACTCAAGGGTGCTGCGGTCGCCGCCATTTATCACCATGCGAAGCCGCTCAAGAACTTCCTGAGAAAAGGGGTCGCCAATGTCCGGTGATGCATCCGACCACGTGGCGCCCGCTGCCCACCGCACCTTTGCCGGTCGGATCGGCGCGCTTATCCGCCGGCCGGATATCGGCGGGATGGCTGTCGTCGTCGGCGTCAAGATCGGCATGGTGTTGCTCAACTTCACGCTGATCACGCTTGCTGCTCGGCTTCTCGATCCCGAAGCGTTCGGACATTACTCGATCCTCTACTCCGCAGCGGGGCTGCTTTGCATCGTGGCAGCCGCAGGACAGGAGCCGTTCGTGCTGCGGATGTGGAACGAGATGACGGCGGCAGGCAATGCGGCCAAGCTGAAAGGCGCGCTCTACTTCACGCTGCTTCTGTCGCTCAGCGGCACCGTTATCGTCGCGATCGGTCTGTATTTCTGGGCTTCCGCATTGGTCGATGGCCAGACAGCAATAACCTGCGTCATCTATATGATGATCGTCTCCGTGCTGCAGATCTGCATGCATCTTGTGCGAACCGAGATCGGCGTTGCCTCGGGAGACGGCGCGGGCAACGCCATTGTCGGGAGCGTGCCCGTCCTCTATCTGCTCGCCTGTTTCTTCAGCGGGACACGACCGGATACGGCCCATCTTTTCCTGGCCTTGGCAGTTGGAGCAGGTCTCGCTCTCCTTCTGCAGCTCTATCTCATCCGCGGACGAATCCTGCATCGTTTTCCGGACTTTAACCGTATCCGTGCGGTTGCGGACTACCGGCTATGGCTTCCGCGATCGGTCCGCTTCTGGCTCGCGACGTCTCTCGAAGCTACTAATCAGTACATAGACGTGATCATCATCGGCTATCTGATGGACCCGGTAATCGCAGGGGCCTATTTCGTGACCGTCCGCCTCGCCAATCTGTTTGCGGCTGCCGCAGATTCTGTCAATCTCTTCGGAACGCGCCATCTCCCGGGGCTCTACTATCGCGGCGAACAGCGGGCGCTCAACAAGATGCTCGACAGCCTTGCCTGGATAACCCTTGCCTTCAGCGCGATCGGCCTGATCGGCATTCTGGTCGGCGGCTATTTCGCCCTTCTGCTGATCAATGAACCCTATGCTGCGTATTTCCCGGAACTGCTGGTCCTCTGCCTCGGCACTGCGGCGCTCGGAACGACGAGGCCCTCTGTGATCATGCTGCTTTTGGCAGGCCACGAAGGCCGCTATCTCCAGATCATGGCCGTGTGCGTCGTGGTCCGGATTGCCGGCTTCTTCCTGTTCGTCCCGCATTTCGGGGTGATGGGCGCCGTTGCGACGACCGCTGCCTCGTTCGCGCTTCAGTCGATAGTCTTGCGCATTGCGGACAAGGCCTTGACCGGGTTCGACTCGTCGATGTTCCGGCTTCTCCTGAGGCGGGCATGATAAAAGAGCTGCAGCGAATTCTTTCCGCTGTGTCTCGCGGGTGTATTTCGGAGCCGGAGACCCTATCTAGAAGTCTTCCGCATCATGCTTCCCCAGGACTTTTCCACAGATGACGAACTTTCCCGTTCCGGTTTTCGACGGTCATAACGACGTGCTCTTGCGTCTGCGCCTCAGCGACGCGAAGGATCCTGTCGGTGACTTTCTGGACGGGCGGAAGGATGGTCATATCGATCTGCCGCGCGCCCGCGAGGGTGGATTGGCCGGCGGTCTCTGCGCCATCTATGTGCCGTCGCCGTCCATGGCAAAGGACCAGAACGGCGATTTTCCGACCCCGGCTCAACCCGAGGCGCTGAACCAGACCATCGCCATGGCTCGGATCCTGTTGGATATCGAGCGCCGTTCCAACGGCGGGGTCACGGTCTGTCGGACTGCGGACGATCTCCGCCGCTCGATGGCAACGGGCAGCTTTGCCGCTGTGATGCATATCGAGGGCGCCGAAGCAATTGCCGGGGATCTCGATGCGCTTTACGTGCTTCACCAAGCGGGCCTGCGAACTCTTGGTCCCGTCTGGAGCCGTCCGAACATCTTTGCCTATGGCGTTCCGTTCAAGTTCCCGTCAACGCCGGATATCGGCCCGGGCTTGAGTGACGCCGGACGAGACCTGATTCGTGCGTGCAACGACCTCAGGATTATGGTCGATCTGTCGCATTTGAACGAGGCCGGTTTCTGGGATGTCGCAAAACTCTCGAAGGCGCCGCTTGTCGCATCCCATTCCAATGCGCACGCGCTCTCTGCGCACAGCCGAAACCTCACGGACCGCCAGCTCGACGCGATCCGCGATACAGGCGGGCTCGTCGGCATCAATTTCGGTGTCCTGTTCTTGCGCGACGACGGGCGCAGAGACGAAAGCACGAGCCTCGATGTGCTTGTGCGGCACATTGCCTATATCGCCGAGCGGATCGGCATCGATCACGTTGCGCTAGGCTCGGATTTCGACGGCACGACCGTGCCTTCGGACTTAAAAGATGCAAGCGGCCTTCCGCGCCTGATCGAAGCCCTGCGTAATCACGGCTTCTCTAGTGAAGACATTGCGAAGATCGCATTCGAAAACTGGATCGGCGTGCTGGACCGAAGCTGGGCTGCGTGAGCGGCACAAAGCCTCCGCCGCAAGATTGCGAAACGTTCAAAGCGATCTGACCCGGCGTCAGACGCCAGCGCGAGTTGCGAGTTTCTCAAACGCCTGAGAGATGCATTAGCGTGCCATCGCGTATTTGTAGGGTTGGCCGCGTTCCAGGGTGCTGCCCGACGGCAGGACGTAGGAAGCCGCGACCGCCAGGCTGACGACGGCGAACGATGCGGAAAGCAGAGCAATTTTCATGTGACAATCCCTCCCTCACATGTAGGGAGAAAGCTCTTGGCGCGAATTTGGTTCCCGGGGTCTGAAATGGTTTGCGGTGCCGATCGGCGGCCTCAGCACTCTTGCTTCTGTTCGCCGGGACAGATCCCAATTCCATTCTCGGTCACGACGAATGCAAGGCCCGCGCCTTCGAACGCCTGGCGCAACTGAGCCTCGGTCGATCTGTGAATATCGTGTCGCTGGCCCTCGTAGTCGCGTACGGTGCTGCGCGACACGCCTGAGCGATCGGCAAGGTCCGACTGGGTCCAGTCGAGGAACCCTCGGGCCGCCCGGCAAAGCGCTGGAGACAATATACAAGTTTGCGCGGCTTGACCCATCGCTCTATTCTGCCCATATTGGTCAATACAAATCATATAGGTCAATTTTCGAGAGATTGCTAGTGGCGCGTATTGTGCGCTCTCAGGCCATCGAAACACACGAGGAACAGACACATTGGGATAACGCTGGGGCCATATTTCCTGCTTGTTCTTCTGGTTCTGCCGTTTGTCGGCAGTCTTGCTTCGGCATTTTTTCTGAAGACATCGTCGCGTGTGCTGCCATCCTGGACCGCCGGTGGGGTTTCGCTTGCGTGCCTTCTGATCGTCATTGCCTCCTACCCTTCGATTACGGAGGGCCAGGTTGTCCGTCTGACGTTCGAGTGGATCCCGCAGCTTGGGCTCGAGTTCAAGTTGCGACTTGATGGGTTCGCGTGGATGTTCGCGCTACTGATCGCCGGCATCGGTTTGCTGGTCGTCATCTACGCGCGATACTACATGTCCGAAGAGGACTCGGTTCCGCGCTTCTTCTCGTTCCTACTGGCGTTCATGGGGGCCATGATGGGGATCGTGCTTTCCGGCAACGTCATCCTCCTCTCGATCTTCTGGGAACTGACGAGCATCTTCTCGTTCCTGTTGATCAGTTACTGGCACAACAGTTCCGCTGCCCGCGATGGTGCGCGTATGGCCCTGACGGTGACCGGCATCGGTGGGTTCTGCCTTCTCGTCGGCCTCCTGCTTCTCGGCAATATCGTCGGAAGCTACGACCTCGACAAGATCCTGGAGGCAGGCGACGTCATTCGTGCGCATTCCCTCTATGTCCCGGCACTCGTCTTCGTCCTGCTCGGCGCTCTGACAAAAAGCGCGCAGTTTCCGTTCCATTTCTGGCTGCCGAACGCGATGGCAGCGCCGACGCCGGTATCGGCCTATCTCCATTCTGCGACCATGGTAAAGGCCGGGGTCTTTCTCCTGGCGCGCATGTCTCCGGCGCTGTCCGGCAGTTACGAATGGTTCATTCTCGTCGGTGCGGCCGGCATGATCACGCTTCTGCTGGGCGCATACTTCGCGATGTTCCAGCAGGATCTGAAGGGTCTGCTCGCCTATTCCACGATCAGCCATCTCGGCCTGATCACCACGCTGCTCAGCCTCGGGAGCCCGCTGGCAACGGTCGCTGCGATCTTTCACATGCTGAACCATGCGACGTTCAAGGCGTCGCTTTTCATGGCAGCCGGTATCATCGACCACGAGACCGGTACGCGTGATATGCGAAAATTGAGCGGACTGTTCCGGTTCATGCCGATTACCGGCACACTTGCCATGGTCGCCAGTGCGGCGATGGCGGGCGTCCCGCTTTTGAACGGCTTCCTGTCGAAGGAGATGTTCTTCGCAGAAGCGGTCGAGACCCACGCGGACTCGTTCCTGGACCGCATCCTTCCTTACGTCGCCACTCTCGCCGGTGCGTTCAGCGTCGCCTATTCGCTTCGGTTCATCCACACGGTCTTTTTCGGGCCGAAGCCAGTTGGTCTTCCCAAGGAAAAGCCGCACGAGCCGCCGCACTGGATGCTGTTCCCGATCGAACTTCTGGTCGTCGCGTGCCTTGTCGTCGGCGTCATTCCGGCGATCGCCGTTGGACCGATCCTGCAGGCGGCCGCGATGGGCGTGCTCGGGCCGGATACGCCTGAATACAGCCTTTCGATCTGGCACGGCTTCAACCTTCCGCTCGTCATGAGCATCGTTGCTCTTGTCGCCGGCACGCTGATCTACATCCTTCTTCGAAATTATCTTGCGCAGTGCAAAGACGGTGCGCCCGTGTTCAGACGCTTCCGCGGACAGCGCATCTTTGAGCGTATCCTCGTCGAAGTCTCATGGCGCTGGGCAAGGCTCGCGGAGCGGCGGATCGGTACCCGCAAGCTGCAGCCGCAGTTGCGCTGGGTCGTGTTCACCGGCTTTGTCGCAGGTCTCCTGCCGCTCTGGCTCTCCGGGTTCGAGCCGCGGCCCTTCGTCTTCTCCGGGGTCGACAAGGCCTTCGCGGCCATTTGGTTGATCGGGATTTGTCTGGCGCTCGGCACCGCGTTCCTCGCGAAATATCATCGTCTCGCGGCGCTCGTCATGCTTGGCGGCGTCGGGCTGATCGTCTGCGTCACCTTCGTTTGGCTGTCGGCGCCCGATCTCGCCATCACGCAGCTTCTGGTCGAGATCATCACGACCGTGCTTATCCTTCTCGGTTTGCGCTGGTTGCCGAAGCGTAACGAAATCAATGATTCACCGATTACCGTCCGTGCCCGGCTGAGGCGCTTCCGGGATCTTGCGCTCGCCGTTTTCTGCGGTGTCGGCATGACCTTCATATCCTATGCTGTGATGACGATGCCGGTGCCGGACGCTATCGCTACTTACTTCCTGGAAAACGCCTATTCGCAGGGCGGAGGCCGCAACGTCGTCAACGTGATCCTCGTGGACTTTCGCGGCTTCGATACGTTTGGCGAGATCGCAGTTCTCGGCGTGGTCGCGCTCACCGTCTATGCGCTGCTTCGCCGTTTCCGGCCGGCCGACGACACGATGGCAATGCCCGAACAGCAGCGAGCGCAGAACCGCTTCGACGAAGAGCGGCCGGATCGGTCTGCGGGCGATACGGCTCGGGACTACATGCTGATCCCGTCGGTCATCATGCAGTGGCTCTTCCCTGTCATCATCATGTTCGCCGTCTATCTGTTCCTGCGTGGCCACGACATGCCGGGCGGCGGGTTCTCGGCAGGCCTGACGTTGTCACTCGCCTTCCTGCTGCAGTATCTGGCCGGCGGAACACGCTGGGCAGAAGATCGGATCCGAATTCTGCCGCTGCGCTGGATGGGTGCTGGCCTTCTGACTGCCGCCTTAACGGGTATTGGAGCCTGGGCTTTCGGCTACCCGTTCCTCACCTCGCACTTCCAGTATATCGAGCTCCCGCTTGTCGGAAAAATGCCGGCGGCAACGGCATTGCTGTTTGATCTCGGCGTCTTCTCGCTCGTCGTTGGCTCGACGGTTCTGATCATGGTGGCGTTGGCACACCAGTCGATCCGCATCAATCGCCTGCGGGCAATCGATGCAGCAAAGACGAAGGAAACCTGATGGAAATCATTCTCTCCATCGCCATCGGCGTCATGACCTTTTGCGGGGTGTGGCTTATCCTGCGCCCACGGACCTATCAGGTCATCGTCGGGCTTTCCCTTCTGGCCTATGCCGTCAACCTGTTCATCTTCAGCGTCGGCGGGGTGAAGACGAATGTGCCGCCGGTTCTCGTGGACGGCACGGCTACCGCAAGCCTGGCGGATCCGGTGCCCCAGGCACTGGTGCTGACGGCAATCGTCATCGGCTTTGCCACGACCGCACTGTTTCTGGTCGTGCTGCTCGCCTCCCGCGGCCTGACCGGCTCCGACCATGTCGACGGCAGGAGCGACCCGTCATGAACGGCTGGGCGCATCACCTCATCATAGCACCGATCCTGGTGCCGCTGCTTGCGGCGGCAGTGCTGTTGTTCATCGACGAACGACAGCGCGTTGCCAAGGCGATGGTCAGCCTGACGTCGGTGGTGATCCTCGTCTGCGTTTCGTTCGTGCTGTTTCGTATCGAGAGCGGTCCGAGTGATTTCGAAGGCGTCTACCTGCTCGGCAACTGGGCAGCCCCGTTCGGGATCGTGCTGGTGCTCGACGGACTGTCGGCGATGATGCTGCTTCTGACGGCGCTGGTGGCGCTTGCGTCGCTCGTCTATTCGATGGCCCGCTGGCATACGGTCGGCGCCCATTTCCACACCATGTTCCAGCTGCTGCTGATGGGGGTGGATGGTGCATTCCTCACCGGCGATCTCTTCAACCTCTTTGTTTTCTTCGAGGTGATGCTGGCTGCATCCTATGGTCTGCTTCTCCACGGCTCGGGTCCGCTGCGGGTGAAGGCCGGCCTCCATTACATTGCCGTCAACCTTGCCGCAGCACTTCTCTTCCTGATCGGCGTCAGCCTGATTTACGGCACGGCCGGTACGCTGAACATGGCCGACCTTGCCGCGCGCATTCCGCAGATCGAGCCGGACCGACGCATGCTGATGGAAGCCGGCGCCGGCGTGCTCGGGATCGCATTTCTCATCAAGGCCGGCATGTGGCCGCTCTGCTTCTGGCTTCCGACCGCCTATAGCGCCGCTTCGGCACCCGTCGCGGGCGTTTTCGCGATCCTCAGCAAGCTCGGCATCTATGTCATCTTGCGGCTGATCATGCTGCTGTTTGAAACCGGGCCATCGGCCGGGTTCGGATCGACATTCCTGCTCATCGGCGGTATCGCGACAGTGGTGTTTGGAACGATCGGCGTGCTCGCGTCGCAGGCCTTGGGCCGGTTGGCCGGATATTCGGTTCTGGTGTCGTCCGGCACGCTTCTGATGGTGCTCGGCATCAACGATGGTGCGGTCTCGTCCGGCGCACTCCTCTATCTCGTGAGCTCGACCCTGACGATCAGCGCCTTCTTCATGCTGATCGAACTTGTCGAGCGTGGTCAGGATGCGGGCGCTAGCGTCCTCACCGTGACGATGGAAGCCTACGGCGACGCCGACGACGATGAGCCGCAAGAGGGCGACGGGGTCACGATGCCCGGGACGATGGCGATCCTCGGCATATGCTTTGCAGCCTGTGCAATCCTTCTGTCCGGTCTGCCGCCGCTGTCTGGCTTTATCGCCAAATTCGCAATGTTGTCCGCGATGATGGGTACCGGCGCCATTGGCGTGCCGCCGACTGCTGCTGTCTGGACGCTCATCGTTCTCGTCATCCTGTCAGGCGTCGCAGCGCTTATCGCGATGACGCGTGTTGGCATCAGGACGTTCTGGAGCTCGATCGAGGGCACCGTGCCGCGGGTGCTGGTCATCGAGATCGTACCAGTCATGTTCCTTCTGAGCCTTACCCTTGTGCTGACGGTTCAGGCTGGACCTGCGATGCAGTACATGGACACGACGATACGGACCCTTGCCAGCCCGGAAAATTACATCAACGCCGTCAGAAACGCGACAGTCCTGAAGGGCGTCGCCGACAGCAACGGACAGGGAGGCGATTGATGTTTCCCTTCCCGATCCTTGCCGTCTTCCTGGTCCTCATGTGGCTGCTGCTGAACGGGTTCACGCTCGGCCACCTGATTATCGGCACGATGGTCGCAGTCTTTGCATGCTGGGCTATGGCTTCGCTGAGACCGGAGAAGCCGAGACTCGGCAAATGGTACCTTCTGCCGAAGCTTTTGGGGATGGTGCTCTACGACGTTGCAAAGTCGAACGCGCAGGTTGCCGCAGTCATCCTGAGGAGCGGTTCGCGGCGGCATAATCCGGCCTTCCTGACGATCCAGCTGCAGACGCACAACCATTTCTCGCTGGCGGTGCTCGCGATCGTTCTGACGAGCACGCCCGGCTCAGCCTGGTTGGAATACGATTCCAACGACAATACCGTGCTGTTGCATGTCCTCGATCTCGACGACGAGGCGAAGTGGCGCGATATGGTCAAGAACCGCTATGAAAAGCTCTTGATGGAGATCTTCGTATGAGTGCCATCATCGTCTTCACAGCTGTGGCTGTTGCACAATTGATGCTGGCTGCGGCCATGGCTATCGCCTCTGTGCGCATGTTCGGCGGCCCGCGGGCGCAGGACAGGATCATTGCACTGGACACGCTCTACATCAACGCGATGCTGATGCTTGTCACGTTCGGGATCGGCACGGGTCGGGTCATCTATTTCGAAGCGGCGCTGGTGATCGGCATGCTGGGTTTCGTGGCAACCGTTGCGCTCGCCAAATTTCTGATGCGGGGCGAGGTGATCGAATGAGTGAAGCCACAGATCTCCCGCTCTGGGCCGCCATCGCGGTCGCGGTCTTCCTGCTTGTCGGTGCAGCGCTGGCGCTGATCGGCGCGATCGGCTTTCTCCGGCTGCCGACGTTTTACGAGCGCATCCATGCGCCAACCCTCGGCACCAGCTGGGGTGTGGGCGGCGTCATGGTCGCGTCGATGATCTTTTTCTCCGTGACATCAGGCCGACCAATGATGCACGAGATCCTCATCGGGATCTTCGTCACGGTTACGACGCCGGCCACCTTCCTTCTCCTCGCACGCGCCGCGCTGCATCGAGACAGAGTTGAGAAGACGAAAGGCGTGCCGGAGAAACACCGCGCCGATATCGTAAACAACGATTGAGACGGATCTGTCCTGCGGTCCGTTCCGGTTGCGGGACTAGTCCGGCAGAAGGCCGATATGGTCGAGTTTCGCGCTGCGTGCGGCTCGTCCACCCGGAAGTCGTAGCGGCTCTTCCTCAATACCGTACCGAACCGCCATCATCAGGACATGGGTCCCAAGCATGTCCAGTCCTTCGGTGATCCGATTGCTTTCCAGAAGCTCGACGATGGCGATATGTTCAGCACTCGCGTTTTTGCGCGTGGGCAGCGTGGAACGGTGCGATCGAAGTGCCGCGACCTTGCTCGACACGAGCTGGTAGGCGTTGAACAGATACGGATTGCCGCAATTCTCCAGTGATGCATCGTGGAAATGATCATCAGCGCGGGCGGATCGATGGTTGTCGCCCGCCTCGCACGCCGCCATCATGTCTTCGGCAGCTGCCCGCATCGCCTTTAACGTTTCATCGCGACGACGCGACATGGCGAGGCGAACTGCCTCGATCTCGATCGTCTTGCGGAATTCGCACAGGTTTTCCGTATCTTCGCGAGTCGGCAGAAAGACGAAACTTCCCCTTTGCGGACGCACATCGATGAGGCCCTGCTGTTCGAGCGTTGCGAAGGCTTCTTTCACCGGGCTCCGACTGACGCCGAGAGTGGTCGCCAGCTTGTCTTCCGAAAGTGCGTCACCCAACTCGAGCTCGCCATCGATGATGGCTCGTCTCAGCCTCTCGGTCACCCTTGCGCCCAACGAGGATCGTGGTTTTGCATCCATTCCTACGGTCCCTTCCTTCCCGGAGCGGATCATACGCTCCGACGCGGCATAACCGAATTCTGTACGCGCCCTCAGGGAGTGAGGCAACATTCCCTGAGGGCGCTTGTCAGGTGGAGATCTCGTCGAGGAAGCGCCGCGTGGCAGCCATTCCTATTTCGGCGCGCTGCATGAAGCTGAGCGCCGCGTCTCCTTTATGCGGGGTCTCGACGCTGATTACGACATCTGCGGGCAGGGCGGCCATCAGGTCCCTCAGCCACAGGCCACCGTCGCCTGGAAACATCCGGGCGGTGCGGGCCTCTGCAATGCAGCCGGCATTGTCTGCCGGTTGCTCGGCCGGCGCATCGCAAAGCTGGAGATACAGGGCCTGGCCCTTCGGCAGGCCTGTCACATCAGCGGGGCTGCCGCCGGTGCGTGACAGGTGCAGCGCGTCGATCAGAAGCCCGACATTGTTCCGGCCCGTCGCACTCGCCAGTCGGCTTGCGTCATGAATGCTGGCGGTGGAACGCCAGCGCATGAACTCGATCGCCATTTTGATGCCGTATTGCGACGCCGCGTCGGCAATGCGGCCGAGATTGTCCGCTGCACGCGAGAGATCCGGATCTTCGCAGGTGATCTGCATGACCGGCATTGCGAATTCGCCGGCAGTCTCGATCACCGGAAGCCAGGTTTTGATGTCCGTCTCCGGCAGGAGGGTGAACACCTCGCCGTCGTAGAACGACATGCCCGTGTCCGACGCTGCAGCGTTGATCTCACGGATCAGCTTCTGGTTCCCGACGATCGGGTGAGCAAGCTCCAGCCCGTGTGGAGCAATCAGCCGCAGGCTGACGAGATCGTAACCGCAGGCGGCTGCGATCCTGACGTTCTCGACCGGAGGACAACCGAACACGGTCAGATAGGCGAGCGAAAGGGGATGTTGCTTATACATTGCGCGACCTCAATACGTCGCGCGCCCGCCGGAAACGTCGAACACGGCGCCGGTCGAGAACGAGCATTCCTCAGACGCCAGCCAGTTGACGAGCGATGCGACTTCCTCCGCTTCGCCGAGGCGACCGACAGGGATCTTCGCTGTAACATAGGCTTTGAATTCGGGTGTCAGCTGGTTCATCATTTCCGTCTCGATCGCGGCCGGAGTGACGCAGTTGACGCGGATCTGCGTCGTTGCGAGTTCCTTGCCGATCGATTTCGTCAGGCCGATAACACCCGCCTTCGAAGCGGAGTAGGCGACCGCGTTGGGATTGCCTTCCTTGCCGGCGATCGAGGCGATATTGACGATGCGGCCATAGCCGGTCTTCAGCATTTGCCGAACCGCCGATTGGCAGCAGTAGAATACCGCATCGAGATTGAGCGACATCACAAAACGCCAGCCGTCATGCGGGTAATCGACGAATTTTTCGAGCGGGCCGTTGTGACCGGCGCAGGTCACGAGAATGCCGAGCGGCCCCAGGTCCGCGACCGCTTGCACCGTAGCGTCCTCGACGGCTGCGGGGTCCATGACGTTGACCACATAACCCTTGGCGCCCGGAAGTTTGGCAGCAGCCTCTTCGACCCGTTCCTTGTTGATGTCCCATAGCGCGACCTTGTGGCCCTTGGCCGCAAGTCTTGCTGCGATCGGAAATCCGAGCCCGCCGGCCCCCCCTGTGACGATCGCAACGCGAGGTGTTTCCTGGTTCGCCATGTGTATCTCCTCCCTGGCATTACGACCCGTTTCCCAAGAGCCGCTTTCTTTTCGTTCGTTGTCATCACGCATCCGTTTGGTTGGAACCTAGCGCTTGACATTTTTAGCATACTAACATTCTAGTGGCCTACATGGGTCGCAAATGACCGGCTTGTCAAGCGCTGAGGATGCAGGGCGAGTGAATGGGAGGAGAAGACGATGGGAATGAACGGCAACGCCTTTCTGGCGATCTGGCACGACATCGAAGAGGGCGGGCATGCCGAATATATCGAATGGCATACCCGTGAACATATGCCGGAGCGCCTTTCGATCCCGGGTTTCAGGACCGGCAAGCGGCTGCATGCTCCTGATGCGTCCCGCTACGCTTTCGGAACCGTCTATTCCGGCGAGACACTGGAGACGTTCCGTTCCCCCGACTACCTCGAGCGTTTGAACAACCCGACACCCTGGACGACGGCTGTTGCGCCAAGTTTCCGTAATTTTCTGCGCGTCGCCTGCGAACGCATTGCTGAAGCCGGCCATGGTGACGGTGGCAGCATGGCGACGATCCGCTTCGATCTCTCGGGCGACGATGGCGAAACCCGGCTGCGGGCAAGTGCTCAGGCACTCGCGGACGCGATGCTCGCGGTGCGTGGTGTCTCCTGCGTCCATATCGGTGTTTCCCGCAACGAGGTTTCGAGCGTTCGCACCAAGGAAACGGAATTGCGGTCTGAAATGAACGAGACTGTCTTCGACGTCGTCGTTCTGGTCGAGGGGTCGTCGAGCGCAGGACTGCGGGCGGCCTTGCCCGAGGTGGAGCGGCTGGCGATCGAAAGCGGCATCCTTCAAGCGCCGGTCACTGATATCTATGAGACCGCCTTCTCGATTACCTCGGAAGATATGCGGGGCGCGCCATGACCCGGATTCTGATGACCGGCGGCGCCGGCTTTCTGGGCGGCTGGATCCTCAAGGCGTTGAAGGCCGAAGGCCATGACGTGCGGATTTTCGATCGCTCGACCGACCGCCGCATATTGCGGGACATCGCTGGCGACGAAGCGGATCACGTCGAGTGGTTTGAGGGCGATATTACCGATGGCGCCGCCGTCAAATCCGCCGCCAAAGATTGCGCATCCATTATTCATCTCGCCGCTCTGCTGACCCCAGCCTGCAAGAACGACCCGGTCCTAGGCGCGACGGTGAACCTGATCGGCACGCTGAATGCGTTCGAAGCGGCCAAGGCTAACGGCATTGCGCGGATTGCCTATGCCAGCAGCGCTGCCGTCTTTGGCCCCGATGACGGCTCGACGCCACATCCGGTCACGCATTACGGCGCCTTCAAGCTTGCCTGCGAAGGGAGCGCCCGCGCGTATTGGGCGGATGCTGGTATCTCAAGCATTGGCCTTCGCCCGACGGTTGTCTACGGGCCTGGGCGCGAAAGCGGGCTGACGGCGGGCCCAACGCTTGCCTGCCGCGAAGCGGTTCTCGGCAATGCCTACACGATCGGATATTCCGGCCCGCAGGATCTCGTTTTCGTCGCCGATGTTGCAGCGGCCTTCGCGGCGGCGGCAACAAGACCGTTCGAGGGCGCGCATGCGTTTTCGGTTGGCGGTGCCTGCGAGGACGTCCCGGACGTGATCGCAGCGATCAGGGCCGAGATCCCCGGCGCAAACATTGATTTTGGCGTCCCAGCCGTGCCGATGGCGCCGGATATCAAAGCCACCGACAATCAGGCTCTGCTGGGCCCGATCCCCGTTACGCTGCTCCGGCAGGGAATATCACAGACCATCGCCCATTACCGATCGATCGCGGGGAGGGGCTGATGACCGTCCGCAGCGACATATCGCAGGATCATGTCGGTCATGGTTTCCAGGCGTGCCTCGACCGCGTCTGCAGCCATGAGGTCGCGTCCGAACAGGACCTTCAGCGTGTGGCGATTGGAAACATAGGTAAAGCCGAGGGCGGAAATCGAGATGTAGAGATCGAGAGGGTCCACGCGTCGGAAAAGGCCCTTTGCGACCCCGATATCGAGGATCGTCGAGACCTTCGTCACGACCGAGCTGTTAAGCCCCTTCATGTCGCCGGCCGACTGCAGATGCGCTGCGCCGTGCAGGTTTTCGGTGTTGATCATTCGGACGAAGGCGGGGTTGTCGATATAATACCGGAAGGTAAAGCCGATCAGCGACTTCATCGCACCGACGGGATCTTCCGGATCGAGCACGAGTGCGTCTTCGGCACTGCGGATGCCGGTGTAAAGATGCTCCATCGCGGCAAGGTAGAGATCCTCCTTGCTGCCGAAGTAGTGGTAGACCATTGCCTTGTTGGAATTCGCGCGCTGAGCGATGCGATCGACCCGTGCGCCACCGATACCGTAGGTCGAAAATTCCGTGATTGCCGATTCCAGCAAAAAGCGTCTGCGCCTTTCCGGCGACCTTTGGCCCGGGTCAAGACTCGTATCAGTGGACATGTTTTCGGTGGTCGTCATCTCAATTCCTCGGCCTCTCGGCCCCGTTACCACAGCAGGCAACAGGGAGCAGCGGCTTAAGTGTAAGCAATCAATCCGCGAGCAGGAATAGCACGTCGATTGACATCAACCAACGGGTTGGTTAATTGAATTACGGGTATTTCCGTTTGGGTTGCGAAGAGGAGTCGCCGCCCAGGCATCAAAAGGCATCAACCCTGAGGAGGACATTTCATGCCAGGCAAATTTTCATTCCGCACACTCGCATTGACGCTGGTTGCGGGCGTCAGCATGGCGCTCGGCGCGTCTGCCGCCCATGCGCAGGCTCTTGAGAAGATCAAGAGCGCCGGCGTCATCCGGGTCGGCGTCATGGGCGAACAGGCACCATGGGGCTCGATCGACGCCAGCGGCCAGAACATCGGCTATGACGTCGATGTGGCCAAGCTGATCGGCGAGGAAATGGGCGTCAAGGTCGAGTTCGTACCGAACGCCGTCTCGGCCCGCATCCCGAACCTTCTGACCGGCAAGGTCGATCTGCAGATGGCCGTGATGGGCATGTATCCGGATCGCGCCAAGGCCGTGCAGTTCAGCAAGCCTTATGCAGGCCTGAAGATCATTCTTCTGTCGAGCGCCAAGAACAAGATCACCGCGATCGAGGACGCCAAGAGCCTGCGCATCGGCGTGCCACGCGGCGCAGCCCAGGACAAGGCGATCACCACCCTTCTGGGTGACGTTCCCAACATCCGCCGCTTCGACGACGACAGCTCCAACATCCAGGCGCTCGTCTCCGGCCAGGTCGATGCGATCGGTGGCAACACGACCTACAAGATCAACCTCGACCGTGCATCGCCAGGCAACGACTACGAACAGAAGCTGGTCTTCAACGAACAGTGGATGGGCGTCACCACCAAGCTCGGCGACAAGGAAATCAACGACTGGCTGAACAAGTTCATCGACAAGATCAAGGCCGACGGCCGTCTCGAAGCGATCAACAAGAAGTGGCTGGCCGCAGACGCGCTTCCGAACTTCCCGGAAAAGCTCGAAGGCATCCCCTTCACCGTACAGTAAAAGTTAGCGTCGATTCCACGACCGCATGACGAAACGGGGCGCGCAGCCGCGATTGGAAAAGCGCGCCCCGATCTGCAGCAAAAGGTATGGACATGCGCACGATCTTTATCCTGAACGGACCCAATCTCAATCTTCTCGGTCAGCGCGAGCCGGATATCTACGGCCGCACGACGCTCGACGAAATCCGTGGCTGGTTGGAAGCGGACGCTGCCGAACTCGGCGTCGCGATCGATTTCCGCCAGTCGAATTTCGAAGGCGAGATCATCGAATCCATTCATGCGGCGCGCCATGATGCCGCCGGCATCATCATCAATCCGGCGGCCTATACGTTCACGTCGATCGCTATCCTTGATGCGCTGAAGACCTTCGACAAGCCGAAGATCGAGCTGCACATTTCAAACGTGCATCAGCGCGAGGAAATCTATCACAAGTCACTCGTCTCGAAGACCGCAACGGCAGTCATGGCGGGCTTCGGCGCCTACGGCTATCGCCTCGCTCTGCGGGCCATGGCGGAGATGACGCAATGACCCGCGTCGGTCTGATGGGTGCAGGTCTGATCGGCCGCGAACATGCCGACCTCCTGGTGTCCAACCGCCGCGCCGAAATTGCCGCGATCTGCGATCCGTCGTCCGCTGCAGCCGAACTCGCCGCGCGCCTCTCCGTCCCGTACTTTGCCGACTACGACACCATGCTCGACGAGGCAAAGCCCGACGGCGCCATCATCGCGCTGCCGAACAATCTCCATACACCGGCCGCTCTCGCCTGCATCGAGCGCGGCGTCCCCTGCATGATCGAAAAGCCGATCGCCGAAAGCATCGCCTCGGCTGCCCGCATCGTTGAGGCGTCGGAACAAAGCGGCGTGGCCGTCCTTGTGGGTCATCAGCGTCGCCACAGCCCCGACATCCGTTCCGCCAAACGCGCCATCGACGCCGGAGAGCTCGGACCGCTGGTCGCCGTCAACGGCATGACCCTGTTCGACAAGCCGGACGATTATTTCAACACCGAGTGGCGCCGCAAGCGCGGCGGCGGCGTGTTGTTGATCAACCTCATCCACGATATCGACGTGCTGCGCTATCTGGTCGGCGAGATCGAAAGCATCCGCGCCTTCACATCCTCGGCCCGCCGCGGCTTTGAGGTCGAAGACACGGCAAGCATTTCGATCCGCTTCGTCAACGGCGTGCTCGGCACGTTCCTGATCTCGGACGCAGCAGTCAGCCCCTGGGCCTGGGAGTATACGTCCGGCCAGGCGCTCTATCATCCGGCGCAGCCCGGTCCCTGCCTTTTCCTCGCCGGACGAAAGGCAGCACTGTCTGTCTCCGACATGTATTTGTGGCGGCACGCGGAAGAAAACGATCACTGGCAGCATCCGCTGGTGCGCGAATACCGCCCCGGCGATGGCTCGCTCACCTATGTCAACCAGCTTGACCACTTCGTCGATGTGATCCGTGGCGATGCGCAGCCGCTGATCAGCGCGCGCGACGGCATGTCGACGCTTGCCGCGACGCTTGCGGTCGATCTCGCCGGCCGCGAGGATCGCACGGTGACGCTCGCTGAAATGCTAGCACCGGCAAAGGTGGCGGCATGAAACGTAAGTGGTCCCTTTCCTTCCTGACCGGGCTCGGCGTCGCGCCGGAAGAGGCCGTGCGTGCGGCAGCTGAGGCCGGATACGACTATCTCGGCCTGCGCCTGATGCCGGCATTTCCCGGCGGCCTTGCTTATCCGCTGATGGATGACCCGGCGCGCGTGAAATCCCTGATAAGCTTGATGGCCGACAGCGGCGTCGCAGTGTTCGATATCGAGATGATCCGGATTTCGCCGGATTTCGATCCGGAACCGCTGCTGCCGTTTCTCGAATGTGCTGCACAGCTTGGCGCCCGCGCCATTCTTGTTGCCGGTGACGATGCCGACGAAGGGCGCCTGACAGCTTCCTTTGTCAAACTCTGCGAGGCAGCGCGTCCCTTCGGCCTGTCGATGGATCTCGAATTCATGCCGCAATCGGAGCTGCGGGATTTAGCGGCTGCCACGCGCGTCCTGACTGCTGCCGACCAGCCGAACCAGGGCGTCATCATCGATACGCTGCATGTCTCGCGGGCCCGCACGACCATTGAAGAGATCACTGCTGTGCCGCGCAAGTGGTTGAACTACGCGCAGATCTGCGACGCTCCGGCCAAGATCCCGGAGACGCGGGAAGAACTGAACTACACGGCCCGACACGCGCGGCTCCTGCCAGGCGAGGGGGAACTCGACCTTGCCGGCATGTTTGCCGCCATGCCGGCCGATCTGCCGGTCGCCGTGGAAATTCCCAACGACAAGCAGTCGGCGAGCCTGTCCGCCGCCGAATGGGCCAAGCGAACGCTGATCGCGTCGCGCAGAATTCTCGAACCCGAATCCGACGAGGGCCAATGACCAGCTTGCAAATAAAGACCATCCAGGGCGTGGATATCCCGAGCCTCGGTTTCGGCACATTCGAACTGAAAGGACCGGAAGGCGAGGCGGCGATTCGTACTGCCATCGAACTCGGTTACCGCCAGATCGATACCGCGATACGCTATGGAAACGAGGTCGAAGTCGGCAACGCCATTCGCGAAAGCGGCGTGGCACGGGGAGAGCTCTTCGTCACCACCAAGATCTGGTTCAACGATCTTGACCCGGAAACGGTCGCCGCCCGCGTTGATGAGAGCTTGGAACGGCTGGGTTTCGACTATGTCGATCTGCTCCTCGTTCACTGGCCGACCAAAGACGTGCCCCTTGGCGAAACGCTTGGTGCATTTGCGCAGGCAAAAGCCAAGGGCAAAACAAGGCTGATCGGTGTCAGCAATTTCACCGTGGCACTGCTCGACGAGGCGCTCGACGTCCACAAGGCCGAGCTGTTTTGCAATCAGGTCGAATATCATCCATTCCTGTCGCAGGAAAAACTGCTCGAGCGCATGCGCCGGGCCGACATCCTGCTCAATGCCTATCAGCCGATTGCCCGCGGCAAGGTGTTCAGCTCCAAGCTGCTGACCGAGCTCGGAGCGAAGTACGGCAAATCGGCGGGTCAGATAGCGTTGCGCTGGCATGTCCAGCAAGACCATATCGGTGCCATTCCGCGCTCCGCGAAGGCCGAAAACATCCGGTCCAACATGGACATTTTCGATTTTGAACTGTCGTCGGAAGACATGGCTGCCATTCATGCGCTGGCGCGTGGCGAGCGCTATTCCCGTTTCGAGTGGGAACCCGATTGGGACTGAGACGCGGCGATGGTGAAGGCAATGAGGGAGGTAGAACATGACACTTGATTTCAGCGTCGTCACCGATGCTTGGCAATCGCTGGTCTATGGCACGTTGGGAACCCTGTTCCTGGCCGTAGCCGGCATGATGATTGCGACTGTTATCGGCGTGCTGGGCGTGGCGATCCTCAGAACGAACATGGTCATCCCGTCCTTTCTCGTCACAGCTTTCGTCGAGGTGATCCGCAACACGCCTTTCCTCGTGCAGATCTACTTCATCTTCTTTGCGCTGCCTCTGGCCGGCGTCCGGCTCAACCCCACTATGACCGCGGTTCTGGCACTGGGGTTGAACGGTGGCGCCTATGCGATCGAGATTATTCGCGGTGGTGTGGAAAGCATTCCCAAGGGGCAGACCGAGGCCGGTCTGGCTCTCGGCCTCCACAATCATGAAGTCTTCCGGATGATCGTGCTGAAGCCGGCGCTGCGGGCCATCTATCCGTCGCTGTCGAGCCAGTTCATCCTTTTGACGCTGACGACCGCGATCTGCACCTCGATTTCGGCTTACGAACTGACATCGGTGGGTCAGCGTATCGAGGCTGAAACCTTCCGCAGTTTCGAGACCTACTTCACCCTGACCGGCATCTATCTCGTCATTTCGATGGTGACCATGTGGACGCTTGCCGCCATTGGCCGGCGTGCCTTCAACTATCCGCAGCGCTGAGGAGGACCAGGATATGGGATACCAAGAACTGACCTACCTGCTGCAAGGCCTTGGCTGGACGCTTGTCCTGACCGCGATGGCCTTTGTCGGCGGCATCATCTCGGGCGTCATCGTGGCGCTGATGCGGGTGTCGAGGATCGCCTTGGTCCGTTATATCGCAATCGGCTGGATCGGGCTCTTCCAGGGCACACCGCTTCTGATGCAGCTCTTCGTCGCCTATTTCGGCCTGCCGCTTCTGGGCTTCGATCTACCCGGTTGGGCCGCCGTCGGCATCGCGCTGACCGCGCATGCTTCGGCATTTCTGGGCGAAATCTGGCGTGGCGCGATCGAGGCGGTGCCGAAGGGCCAGACTGAAGCTGCCGATGCGCTCGGCCTCCACACCCGCAGCCTGATGTTCGACGTAATCATGCCGCAGGCCTTCAAGCTATCGCTGCCGGCAACCGTCGGCTTCCTGGTCCAGCTTCTGAAAGGCACGTCGCTTGCTGCCATCGTCGGCTTCATCGAGCTGACGCGTGCAGGTTCGATCGTCTCCAACCAGATCTACCAACCGCTTCTCGTGTTCGGCGTCGTCGGCGCCATGTATTTCGCAATGTGTTGGCCGCTGTCCCTGTGGGGACGACGCATCGAGCGGCGTATGTCCGCCGGTTTGGCAAGATAGAGTAGGGAAAATGACCATGGCAATTGTGACCAACACCAACGCCCAGTCGACCGGCAAAGAGCCGATGATCATGATGCGCGACGTGGAAAAGTGGTACGGCGCATTCTACGCCCTCAAGAAAGTCAACCTGACCGTCGCAAAGGGCGAAAAGATCGTTCTCTGCGGTCCGTCGGGGTCGGGCAAGTCGACGCTGATCCGCTGTATCAACCGGCTGGAAGCAAGTCAGGGTGGCGAGATCGTCGTATCGGGCCATACCGTAAAGGACGACCAGAAGGCGATCGATGCGGTCCGCCGCGAAGTCGGAATGGTGTTTCAGCAGTTCAACCTTTTCCCGCACAAGACGGTGCTCGAGAACTGCATTCTCGCGCCCATGCGCGTGCGCAAACTGTCGCGTCCCGAGGCGGAAAAGACGGCCCGCAAATATCTGGAACGGGTCCGCATCGGCGATCAGGCGGACAAATACCCGGCCCAGCTTTCCGGCGGCCAGCAGCAGCGCGTCGCGATTGCCCGCGCTCTCTGCATGGAACCCAAGGCAATGCTGTTTGACGAACCAACCTCGGCTCTTGACCCTGAAATGGTCAAGGAAGTGCTCGATACGATGGTGTCGCTCGCCCGCGACGGCATGACGATGATCTGCGTGACGCATGAAATGGGTTTCGCCCGCCAGGTCGCCGACCGCGTCATCTTCATGGCCGACGGCGAGATCGTCGAGGAAAATGATCCCGAAAGTTTCTTCAGCGCGCCCGCCCATCCCCGGACCCGGGCATTCCTGGGCGAGATCCTGTCGCATCATTGAACCCGCGTACAAGGCGCGTATCTGCATGCGTAAGCGCTTAAGGCACACCGTAAACGAGGCTGAAGCAAACGAGGGCAAGTCATGAAGACGTCCATAGCGACCGTATCGATCAGCGGTGAACTTCCGGAAAAGCTTGCAGCCATTGCGCAGGCGGGGTTCAGCGGTGTCGAGATCTTCGAAAACGACTTCCTGGCCTTCGACGGGACTCCTGCCGATGTCGGGCGCATGGTCCGCGATCACGGGTTGGAGATTACCCTGTTCCAGCCCTTCCGCGATTTCGAGGGCATGCCGGAACCGCACCGCTCGCGGCTGTTCGACCGGGCGGAGCGCAAGTTCGACATCATGCAGGAGCTGGGCACCGATCTGGTCCTCGTCTGCTCCAACGTGTCGCCGCTCGCGCTCGGCGGTATCGATCGAGCGGTGGCGGATTTTCACGAACTCGGGGAACGCGCTGCCAAGCGTGGCCTGAAAGTCGGTTACGAGGCGCTCGCCTGGGGCAAACACATTTCCGATCATCGCGATGCCTGGGAAGTTGTCCGGCGCACCAACCACCCGAATATCGGCATCATCCTCGACAGTTTCCACACGCTGTCGCGACAGATCGACATCAATTCGATCCGCTCTATCCCGAAGGAAAAGATCTTCATCGTCCAGCTGGCCGATGCGCCATTGATCGACATGGATCTGCTTTACTGGAGCCGACACTTCCGCAACATGCCGGGCGAGGGAGATCTGCCGGTCGAAGCATTTACCAGCGCCGTCGCCGAAACCGGCTATGACGGCTATTTCTCGCTTGAGATCTTCAATGACCAGTTTCGCGGCGGCTCGGCTAAAGCGATTGCTGCAGACGGTCACCGCTCACTGATCACACTCGGAGATCGGGTGCGGCGCAATCCGAATGCTTCGGGCCTGACGCTCCCGGTCATGCCGGACCGCAGCGCCGTACAAGGGGTCGGCTTCGTCGAGTTTTCGGCAAGCGAAGCGGACGCCGGACAACTGGCGGGCATCCTGCGCACGCTCGGTTTTTCAAGAACGAAACAACACCGCACCAAGAAAGTCAGCGTGTTCTCGCAGGGCGATATCAAACTGCTTTTGAATACGGACGAGATGGGCTTCGCGAGTGCGTCCTACGCCGTCCACGGCACCTCGGCCTACGCAATGGCTTTGAAGGTGGACGACGCGCGCGATGCGATGGATCGCGCGGTGGCACTCGGCGCCGAAGTGTTCAATCAACCCGTCGAGACGGGCGAGGTGACGATCCCCTCTATTCGTGGTGTCGGCGGTGGGCTGATCTACCTGCTCGATGACAAGACGGATCTATCGAACATATGGGATATCGACTTCGTCCCCGTCGATGACGAGGAAAAGAAGCAGGATGCCCACCTCCTGAGCGTCGATCATATCGCGCAAACTGTGGCGTATGAGGAAATGCTCACCTGGGTCCTGTTCTACACCTCGATCTTCGAGATGCAGAAGACGCCGATGGTCGACATCATCGACCCATCCGGCGTGGTGCGCAGCCAGGTTGTCGAAGCGCCGCAAGGCTCGCTTCGCATTACGCTCAATGGTGCGGAAAACCGGCGAACGCTTGCTGGACATTTCATTGCGGAGACATTCGGGTCCGGCATCCAGCATCTGGCATTCGAGACTGCGGATATCTTTGCGACGGCCGCGGCCCTGAAGGCGAACGGCTTCCGGCCCTTGCCGATCTCGCCGAACTATTATGGCGACGTGGAAACCCGCTTCGGGCTCGATCCGGACCTGACGGAGAGGCTGAAGGCGGAGAACATTCTCTACGACCGCGACGAGAATGGCGAATATTTCCAGCTCTATAGCGGCACGTTCGGTGAGGGCTTCTTCTTCGAGATCGTCCAGCGGCGCGATTATCGTGGTTATGGCGCAGCGAATGCGATCTTCCGTATCGCGGCCCTGAAGAAGCAGATCAGGCCGGAAGGTGTGCCACGGCTTTAGGCGTCGCGGGAGGCTTTGGTGATGAGGGGCCGGCCGGGTGGGCCGGCCCCTCATGCGTTTTTGGCTTAGCCGAACAGAACCAGGCTGCTTTTCAGCGTGACCCAGATGCCCCAGATCATGGGGATGCCGACGACGGCCCAGGCGAGAGCGGCCTGAGCGGAGAAGCCGCCCTTGCCGATGCCGAACGAGCCGGTCGGGCCGGCATTTGCAGCCGCAGTCTTTGCCTGCAGCGAGGCAACCTCGTCGTCCGACATGAACCACTTGTCGGCAAGCGGCCGCACGAGCGAGTTGGCGATAAGGCCAAGAACGAGCATGCCTGCAAGGATATACATCGTTCCGGTGTAGAGAGCCGGTCCCGGCGCAACGCCGGCAGCAATCTGCGCTTCACGGATGTAGTTCACCACGACCGGACCGACGATGCCGGCAGTCGCCCAGGCAGTCAGAAGACGACCATGGATCGCGCCGACGAACTGGGTTCCGAAGATATCGGCAAGATAGGCCGGGATGGTTGCGAAGCCGCCGCCATACATGGACAGGATGATGCCGAATGCCAGAACGAACAGACCCTTGTTGCCGAGGTTGGCAAGTGTCGGTGCGGTGGCATAGAGGATGATGCCGAGGATGAAGAACGTATAGTAGGTGTTCTTGCGGCCGAGCTTGTCCGAAAGCGAGGCCCAGACAAAGCGTCCGCCGATGTTGAAGAGCGACAGAAGCCCGGTGAAGCCTGCAGCGATTGCTGCGATCTGTGCCTTCTGTCCAGCGTCGAGCTGCGCGAACGCGACGTCCGGCAGACCGATCAGCGAACCGGCGAAGATTTCCTGCAGCATCGGCGATGCCATGCCGATAACGCCGATACCGGCGGAGACGTTGAGGCAAAGCACGGCCCAGATCAGCCAGAACTGCTTTGTCTTGTGTGCGTCACGCAGGTGAACGTGCTTCGTCGTGATCATCGTCGACTTCGAAGCCGGCGGTGTCCAGCCTTCAGGACGCCATCCTGCCGGCGGGATGCGGTAGCCAAAGGCGCCACCCATCATGAAGCAGAAATAGATCGCAGCCATGGCGATGAAAGTCTGCCACACACCGACAGACACGTCGGTCTTGAAGAAGTTCATCAGAAGGTTGGCAAGCGGAGCGCCGATCATTGCGCCGCCGCCGAAGCCCATGATCGCCATGCCTGTCGCCATGCCGCGACGGTCCGGGAACCACTTGATCAGCGTTGACACCGGCGAGATATAGCCGAGACCGAGACCGATGCCGCCGATAACGCCGGCGCCGACCCACATCATCCACAGCTGGTGGGTCATGACGCCCATGGCTGCGACGAGAATGCCACCGCACCAGCAGCAGGCGGAGACGAAACCAGCCTTGCGTGGACCGACCTTTTCAAGCCAGCCGCCCCAAATGGCAGCCGAGCAGCCCAGCAACACGAAGAACAGCGTGTAGATCCAGCCGAGATCGGCAACGCGCCAGTTGCAGCTTGTTGTAACCAGGGCCGTCAGCAGGCTCATTCCGGTGCATGACGGGTCGGCTGCACCTGGAATGGCGCGCGAAAGCGGCAGCCAGAATACGCTGAAGCCGTAGGCCATGCCGATGCAAAGGTGGATAGCGAGGGCTGCCGGCGGCACAAGCCAACGGTTGAAGCCCGGTTTTGCGATAATACGTTCCTTCTCCAGGAGACCGGCGCTTTCGGCGCGGCCTCCTGCTGTTCCTGCAATTGCCATAAAAGAAGATCCCTCTCTGAGTAATGGCTTTCAACGTGAACTCACCACTGCCCTCCAGCTGAAGGCGAGCGCACGTGATGCTGTCCGGTGTGATCTGCCGGAAGCGGTTTCGTCTGGCCCCGTTCCCTAACGTCCGGAAGTACCCCCGGCCGTTCCCTCTTTGGTTCCCGTACCCATACCGTCCGTTTCTTTCGGTCGGCGGATCAGTGTCGAAGCCTCGATGACAAGCGGCAGAAGTCCTGCGCCGCCGGCATCGAGATGCTCGAAAAGGTGCCGGCGCATGCGCGGCTCCCAGAATTTGTTGATATGTGTCGCAACACCATTGGTTCGCACGCTCTCCGGCTGGGATAAGAAAAACGTGGCGATCTGGTTTGCCATCCGGACCAGCTTTTCGTGGCCGTGGGTTTCATGTGGCACTGTGTCGTCCAACTGATCATGCACCATCGCAAAAAGCTCCGATGGCGATCAGACGACCCTTCGTTGCAGCAGCCGGATACGGTCCGGAGATCCGCGCAGTTGAAGCGCGGCTGCCGTGATAGCTGAAACCTATCGTACGATTGGCCTGTACCGAGATTGAGCGAGTTGCACTGTTTCCGTTACGACGGCTAGTTTCAAGAACTGCACTTGCGACGAACAATGGCGTCATAGGACTCTGCGACAAATTGGCACTCCCCCTTAATCTGGTTCTTGACCTGTTTGCAAGAGCCCTACGGCCTCACCGATTGCCTATTTGCAATTGATAATTCCGATTACTCCGCAGCCTCCATTCGACCTGCGATGCGTCGCGATCTGCGCGACAGGTCGCCGTAGTCCTGCTGCCACTCCGTCGGGCCATTCGACGGCGAAACCTGCACCGCCGTGACCTTGTATTCCGGGCAGTTGGTGGCCCAGTCGGAATAGTCGGTCGTGATCACGTTCGCCTGCGTATCGGGATGGTGGAACGTGGTGTAGACGACACCCGGCGCCACGCGGTCGGTGATCAGAGTCCGCAGCGTCGTATCGCCGGCTCGGCTGGCAAGCTTGATCCAGTCGCCGTCCTTGATCCCGCGCTGCTCGGCATCGTGCGGGTGGATCTCGAGACGGTCCTCCGCATGCCAGACGACGTTTTCCGTCCGTCGCGTCTGCGCGCCGACATTATACTGCGACAGGATACGGCCGGTGGTGAGCAGAAGCGGGAACCGCGGCCCGGTGCGTTCGTCGGTCGCGACATATTCGGTGCGAATGAACTTGCCCTTGCCGCGCACGAAGCCGTCGACATGCATGATCGGCGAACCGAGCGGATGCGCTTCGTTGCAGGGCCACTGCACCGAGCCCATCTCTTCCAGATAGTCGTAGGACACCTTGGCAAAGCTTGGGGTCGTTGCGGCGATCTCGTCCATCACCTGCGACGGATGGGTGTAGTTCCACGGCAGTCCCATGGCCTGCGCCAGTTTCTGCGTCACTTCCCAGTCGGCCAAGCCGTTCTTCGGGCTCATCACCTTGCGAACCCGGTTGATGCGCCGCTCCGCATTGGTGAACGTGCCGTCCTTTTCGAGGAAGGTCGAGCCGGGGAGGAAAACATGCGCGAAATTGGCGGTTTCGTTGAGGAACAGGTCGTGCACGACGACGCATTCCATCGCTTCGAGACCGGCGGACACATGCTTGGTATCCGGGTCGGACTGCAGGATATCCTCGCCCTGGATGTAGATGCCCCTGAACGTGCCTTCGACCGCCGCATCCAGCATGTTGGGAATGCGCAGGCCCGGCTCGTTGTTGAGCGTTACGCCCCACAGCTTTTCGAACGTCTCGCGGGTGGCATCGTCGGAGATGTGGCGATAGCCCGGCAGTTCGTGCGGGAAGGAGCCCATGTCGCAGGCGCCCTGGACATTGTTCTGGCCCCGCAGCGGATTGACGCCGACGCCGGGCCGACCGAGATTGCCGGTGACCATGGCGAGGTTGGCGATCGCCATCACCGTCGTCGAGCCCTGGCTGTGCTCGGTGACGCCGAGACCGTAATAGATCGAGCCATTGCCCCCGGTCGCAAACAGCCGTGCGGCACCACGCAGCAGATCGGCGGGAACGCCGGTATAGGCCTCCGTCGCTTCCGGGCTATGCGCGTCTTCCGAAACAAACGCCGCCCAATCCTCGAATTCCGACCAGTCGCAGCGCTCGCGGATAAAGGCTTCGGCAAACAGTCCCTCGGTGACGATGACATGCGCCAGCGCGGTCAGGACAGCCACATTGGTGCCTGGCTTCAAGGGGAGGTGAAACGCTGCCTCGACATGGGGCGAGCGGACGATATCGGTGCGGCGCGGATCGATGACGATGAGTTTCGCACCCTGCCGCAACCGCTTCTTCAGCCGCGACCCGAACACCGGATGCCCGTCGGTCGGGTTGGCGCCGATGATCACGACCACGTCGGTGTGCTCGACGCTGTCGAAATTCTGCGTTCCGGCCGAGGTGCCGAAAGCCTGGCCGAGCCCGTAACCAGTCGGCGAATGGCAGACGCGGGCACAGGTGTCGACATTGTTGTTGCCGAAACCGGCCCGGATCAGCTTCTGGACGAGGAATGTCTCTTCGTTGGTGCAGCGCGACGAGGTGATGCCGCCGATCGACTCGCGGCCATACTGATACTGGATGCGCCGGAACTCGGAGGCGACATGGCTGAACGCTTCTTCCCAGCTGACTTCCCGCCACGGATCGGAAATCTTCTCGCGGATCATCGGATTGAGGATGCGGTCCTTGTGGCTCGCATAGCCATAGGCAAACCGTCCCTTGACGCAGGAATGGCCGCGATTGGCCTGGCCGTCCTTCCACGGTACCATCCGCACCAGTTCTTCGCCGCGCATTTCAGCCTTGAACGAACAGCCGACGCCGCAATAGGCGCAGGTCGTCACCGTCGAATGCTCTGGCTGGCCGATTGCGATCACCGACTTCTCGGTCAGCGTCGCGGTCGGACAGGCCTGCACGCAGGCACCGCAGGAGACGCATTCGGACTCGAGGAAATGTTCGTGCGCACCAGGGGATACGCGGCTTTCGAAACCGCGGCCTTCGATCGTCAGCGCGAACGTGCCCTGCACTTCCTCGCAGGCGCGGACGCAGCGCGAACAGACGATGCATTTGGAAGGGTCATAGGTGAAGTAAGGGTTCGACTCGTCCTTCGGCATCCACTTGGCATTGATGGCGCCGTCGGTCCGGGCCCTCACATGGTTGTCGCCCTCGTAGCCATAGCGAACGTCGCGAAGGCCGACGGCACCCGCCATGTCCTGCAGCTCGCAGTCGCCATTGGCGGCGCAGGTGAGGCAATCGAGCGGGTGGTCGGAGATATAGAGCTCCATCACGCCCTTGCGGATCTGTTTCAGCCGCTCCGTCTGCGTGTGGACGACGATCCCGGGCGCAACCGGCGTGGTGCAGGAGGCCGGCGTGCCGTTGCGGCCCTCGACCTCGATCAGACAGAGCCGGCAGGACCCGAAGGCATCCACCATGTCGGTCGCGCAGAGCTTGGGCACCTGGATGCCGGCCTCCATCGAGGCGCGCATAATCGAGGTGCCGGCGGGAACGGTGATCTGGCGACCATCGATAGTCAGCGTCACCGTCTCGGTGGATTTAGAAACGGGTGTGCCGTAGTCGATTTCATGAACGAGGGACATGATGCGTCTCCTGTTTGAACATGGGGGTGCGGACTGGGCGGCGGGGAGAAAGACCCCCTCTGGCCTGCCGGTCATCTCCCCCACAAGGGGGGCGAACAGATGCCGCGCCGACAGTGCCCAATCGGAAACGAGCGAGTGCAGCGATCTGAGCCCTCCCACCTGTGGGGAGGGCGGCGAGCACAGCGAGCGGGAGGGGACTTGCTGCCCGCCCTTCGCTATAGCTGCGGGCATTCGTCATTCGAAAAGCCAAATCGTTGGCTTTTCGTCCGCTAAGCAGAGCACTCCTCATCATTCCGCCGCCTCCACCATCGGTGCCGGCGCAAAATCCTCCGGAAAATGGTTCATCGCGCTCATGACCGGATAGGGCGTGAAGCCGCCGAGAGCGCAGAGCGACCCGAACTTCATCGTGTTGCAGAGATCCTCAAGCAGCACCTTGTTCCTGTCCGGCTCGATCCCGGCCCGGATCTTGTCGACGGTTTCGACGCCGCGGGTGGAGCCGATCCGGCAGGGGGTGCACTTGCCGCAGCTTTCGATGGCGCAGAATTCCATCGCGAAGCGAGCCTGTTTCAGCATATCGGCGCTGTCATCGAACACCGAGATGCCGGCATGGCCGATCAGCCCGCCTCTTTCGGCAAATGCCTCGTAGTCGAAGGGCGTATCGAACAGTTGCCTAGGGAAGTAAGCGCCGAGTGGACCGCCCACCTGCACCGCCTTGACCGGCCGCCCGGTTGCCGTGCCGCCACCGATATCATCGATGATCTGGCCGAGCGTCAGCCCGAAAGCCGTCTCGAACAGGCCGCCATGCTTGACGTTGCCGGCGATCTGGATCGGGATCGTGCCGCGCGAGCGGCCCATGCCGAAATCCCGGTAGAATTCGGCGCCCCGCTCCATGATCACAGGCACTGAGGCGAGCGAGATGACGTTGTTGACCACCGTCGGCCGGCCGAGAAATCCCTGCAAAGCCGGTAGCGGCGGTTTTGCCCGCACCGTGCCGCGCTTTCCTTCCAGCGAGTTCAGAAGAGACGTCTCCTCGCCGCAGACATAGGCGCCGGCGCCGGAGCGGATCTCGATGTCGAAGGCATGCGCCGAGCCCATCACTGAACGCCCGAGGATGCCAGCCGCGCGGGCGATCTCGACCGCCTCGCTCATCGTGGCAATGGCATGCGGATATTCCGAGCGGGTATAGACGTAGCCCTTGGTGGCGCCGGTCGCGATG
Source organism: Velazquezella soli (assembly GCF_977018685.1). Lineage (NCBI taxonomy): Bacteria > Pseudomonadati > Pseudomonadota > Alphaproteobacteria > Hyphomicrobiales > Rhizobiaceae > Velazquezella > Velazquezella soli. Next base: position 579,460 of record NZ_CDRNXF010000005.1, on the reverse strand, counting down.
CCTGCGATCGCCATCCCCTCGATCAAAACGAAGGGGTCGCCCTCCATGATCATCCGGTCGGCAAACGTGCCGCTGTCGCCCTCGTCGGCATTGCAGACGATGTATTTCTGGTCGCCCGGCGCGTCCATCACCGTCTTCCACTTGATGCCGGTCGGAAAACCGGCACCGCCGCGGCCGCGAAGACCGCTGTCGGTAATCTTTGCGACGATCTCCGCCTTCGACATCGCGATGGCGTTCCGAAGACCCACAAGTCCGTTGTGCCGCTGGTAATCCTCGAGCGACAGGGGATCGGTGATGCCGCAGCGGGCAAAGGTCAGCCGGGTCTGCTGACGAAGGAAAGGAATTTCCTCCGTCAGCTCGAGACAGAGGTCGTGACCTCCGCCATGCAGCAGCCCGGCATCGAACAACCCGGCCACGTCGCCGGCCTTGACGGGCCCGTAGGCGATGCGCCCGCGCTCCGTCTCCACTTCGACCAGCGGCTCCAGGCAGACCATGCCGCGCGAGCCGTTGCGCACCAGTCTTGCATCCAGCCCGCGGCTGTCGATTTCCTGCGCGATGGCCTTTGCCACCCTGTCTGCGCCAAGCGCCAGAGCTGCGGAATCGCGCGGAACGAAGATCGTAACCGTCATCGCCTTGCCTCCCGTACCATGTCGCCGAGACACTGCTCGTCGACCCGACCATAGAGTTCGCCGTCCATCATTGCGGCCGGTGCGCAGGCGCAGAGGCCGAGGCAGTAGACCGGCTCCAGCGTCACCGCGCCATCGAGCGTCGTCTCGTGAAAGTCGATCCCGAGAACCTGCCGGGCGCGATCCGCGATATGGTCGCTGCCCATCGACTGGCAGGCCTCGGCCCGACAGAGCTTCAGCACATGACGGCCCGCCGGATGATCGCGGAATTCGTGATAGAAGGTGACGACGCCGTGCACCTCGGCGCGAGACAGGTTGAGTTCGGTAGCGATCACCTGCTTGACCTCATCCGGCACGTAACCGAACTCCGCCTGAATGGCATGCAGGATGGGCAGCATCGGCCCTTCGAGATGCTTCAGGCTTGCGATAATGCTCAGCGACCGCGCGGTGAACTCACCGGCGGAAATATGCATGTTCATATGAGCGGCCTCCCCGCTGATCCCGCAAGCCGCCCTCCACGACAGCCAACGGGGTCAAAACACGTGCAAGGTGGGCGAACCCAGCTTCACGATGCAGGAAAGTGTCTCATCTCATGATTTTTGGTCAATAGTGCAGAACGGTTACGCAATAGAACAAAGCTATCGCACAACCTGCCGCCATTCGGACGCGTCCGAGTCTTAACTGCAAGACCCGCAACTATAGCGATGCACGAATTCTCAGCAGAAGCCGTTCAGCTTAAGGATCTTGTGCGCCTCGATCGATGCGCGAAGCTCGTCTTCTGATGTTCGGCTGCCCTGGTTTGCATCGGGATGGTGCATCTTGAGGCGCTCCTTGTAGCGGAGCCTGATCTGCGCGGGCGTTGCGTCTTGCGGAAGTCCGAGTGTCTCGAACGCCTTTGCTTCGAGAACCTTGAGCTTTCTTGCCTGCTGTTCCGCCTTTTGCGCCTTGCGCTGCTCCGCGCTCTTTCGCGCGTTGAGCGCCTTTGCCGACCCGGAGCGGGTCGTCAGCGGCATCGGGATCTCGGTCGGCTGCTTGACGCCGGTGCCCAATGTCGAGCGCTGGCCAGCGACCGCTTCCTTCTGGTAGCGGGCGACCACGGGATCCGACTGGGCGGGCGAAAAGTTATAGCCCTTGTTATAATCCTTGATGTGCTCGAGACAGAATAGAAGATACAGGCCTTCGCCGCCCTGGCCGACTGGCGCGCGGTGTGAACCCTTTTTTTCGCAGCCATCCCACTGGCATCTCGGCCCGGATGTGTCGCTTTGCGGCGCAGGCTTCTTGCGGATGGACTTCAGGCCCACAAATATCTTCGAATCGACTGTCATAGGCGTCTATATGGCGGCAAGCTGCGATCTCGGCAAGCGGCGAACCTGCGTTCCACATTTATCCGTGTTTTTCGGAAAACAACTGTGCCTTTGGCGGCGATATCCGGCCTGGGTTACCGAGCATCGCCGCAGCTATCTCGGGGTTACCTGATCAAAAACCGGTGAGACGGGGCAGCCAAGTCGACAGCGCCGGAATGAAGGTGATCACAAGCAGGATCACGACATAGGCGATGAGGAACGGTGTCATTTCCCGCGAGATCTCGCTGACCCTGATCCTGACCGCGGCCGACACGACATAGAGAAGCTGGCCGACGGGTGGGGTGATCAGGCCGATCGTCAGGTTGAGAATGACGATCATCGCGAAATGGATCGGATCGATCCCCAGGCTGAAGGCGATGGGCGCCAGGATCGGCACCAGGATCATGACGCCGGGCAGGGGATCCATGAATGTGCCGAAAAGCAGCAACAGCACGTTGACGGCGAGAAGGAACATGATCGGGCTGAGGTTCCACGATATGATCAGGTCCGCCATATATTGCGGCACGCCTTCGATGATCAGCACCCAGGCGAACGCGCGTGCGGCAGCAAGGATGAGCAGAATGCCGACGGTGATCATCGCCGAACGGAAGATGATATCAGGCAGATCCCGCGCGTGGAGAGAGCGGTAGATGAACATGCCGCAGAACAGCGAGTAGAACACCGCGATGACGGATGCCTCGGTCGGGGTGAAGTACCCGGCGCGAATGCCGCCGACGACGATGACGATCAGGGCAACCGCCGGCATCGCGTAGACCGTCGTCCTCACCATCTCGGCAAGCGTCGGCCGCAGATCCATCGAGCGGTAGTTGCGCTTGCGGGAAATGTAGAAGTTCACCAGGCACATCGCGGCGGAGATCAGCAGGCCGGGAATGACGCCCGCAACGAACAGACCGCCGACAGACACGCGATTGTCCTGCAGGGCATAGATGATCATGGTGATCGACGGCGGGATGATCGGGTCGACGATCGCCACAGCTGCGGCGAGCGCGGATGCATAGCGCTTCTCGTAACCGCTTTTCTCCATCATCCGGATCGTCATGGCGCCCGGTCCGGCGGCCGCTGCAAGGGCCGAGCCGGAAATGCCGGCAAACAGTGTCGTCGAAATGATGCTGGCATAACCGAGCCCGCCGCGGGCACGGCCGACGAACTGGGCAGCAAGGCGCAGGAGATGATGGGTGAGCGCGCCGCCCGTCATCAGTTCTGCCGCGAGGATAAAGAACGGGACGGCGAGCAGAGGGAAGCTGTCCACCCCTGAGAACATTTCCTTGATCACGACGATCTGCGGATAGCGGCTGCCGAGAATGACGGCGAGCCAGGTCGAAATCGCCAGCGTGAAGGCTATCGGCACGCCGACGGCCATCAGGATGAAAAACGAAACGAAGAGAATGGAAATCATCATGGTCAGGCAGCAACCGGCGGCAGGTCGTCTTCGCCCTGCAGCGCGCTCATGCCGCCGATGACGTAGGTGCGCAGAACCAGGAGAAGATGGATGGTCAAAAGGGTGAAGCCGATCGGGATCGCGAGATAGATATAGCCGAAGGGGATCTGCGTGGACGGCGTCGTCTGCAGCATCGTGCGGCCAACGTAGGTTTTGCCGGCCCAGATCATCACCGCGAAGAACGCGAACATGATGATCGCCGAGATGATGCGAAGGATGCGGGCTTTGCGATCTCCGACCGCGATCTGGACGTTGTCGATCGCCGTCAACGAACCGTGCCTGAGCGTAATGCCGGCTCCGATGAATGTCAGCCAGATCATCAGGTGGCGGGCAACTTCGTCCGACCAGGTGATCGACTGATTGGTAAGAAATCGAAGGCAGACGTTGAGAAACACCAGGATTGCCATCGCCGAGAGTATGGCGATCAGCAGCCAGCGATTGAGATCCACGAAGATACGTTCGAATTTCTGCATTGCATCCCCGGCGCTCGAAGCACCGCCCCTCGGATCGATCCGTGGACGGGCGTCCACCTGAAGCGGACACCCATCAAGGTCTGGTCGCGCTTACTTCGTCGCGATGATCTGGTCGACAAGTTCCTTGGTGTAGGTCGTGTAGTAACCGTCATAGGCGGACTGGATCGACTTCTGGAATGCTGCCTTCTGCTCGTCGCTGAGCACGTTGACCTGCATGCCTGAAGCCTTTGCCTTTTCCACGCCGTTCTTTTCGGAGGCGTCGACAAAGGCGCGCATGGCTTCTTTGCCCTTCAGCGCACCGTCCGCGAAGATCTTCTGTTCGTCCTCGGAAAGGCTTTCCCAGAAGGACGGCGCCACGATCAGCATTGCCGGCGAATAGACGTGTCCGGACACCGTCAAATACTTCTGAACTTCCCAGAGCTTGGCGGAAACGATAACCGAAAGCGGGTTTTCCTGTCCGTCGATCGCGCCCTGCTGCAGGGCTGGAATGACTTCCGGCCAGGACATTGGCGTCGGTGCGGCACCCGCCGTCTTGAAGGCCGCGATATGGACAGGATTTTCCATGGTGCGGATCTTCAGGCCGGCCAGATCCTCCGGCTTTTCGATCGGCTGGCGGTTGTTGGTGATGTGGCGAAAGCCCTGCTCGCCCCAGGCAAGGGCGATCAGCTCGCGATCGCGGAATTTTTCAAGAATCCCTTCACCGATCGGTCCGTCCAGCACGGCGCGCGCATGCGTCAGGTCGCGGAACAGGAATGGGATATCGGTCACGCCGATTTCGGGCACGAAGTTGGAGAGAGCACCGGAGGAGACGACGACGGCCTGGACGCCGGTGCCGAGCTGCAGGCCTTCGATGACTTCGCGTTCGCCACCCTGTGCGGAGGACGGGAAATGCGTGAACTTGAATTTGCCCTGGCTGGTTTCGGTAACGTATTTGTCCCAGCCATCGGCGGCGGCACCGTAATGGGAATCGCGCGCCAGCGCGTAGGCGATCTTGACCTCGGTTGCCTGTGCCAAGGCACCGGTTGCCCAGGTTGCTGCAAGGGTGGCAGCCGCAAAGGCGCCAGCGAAAGTCCGTCTGTTCAACGCATGAAACACGTGTTTTCCTCCCGTAGAGCGCGTCGTCCTCATCCGCGCATGTGGACGACCTCCATCCGCGAAAACCTGATAGACGTCAAGTTCATCCAAGGCCGATAAAAGAGCCTCGCCGGGGGTATTTCGGTTGCAGTCTGATCGACGGCTGATGTCTGTGGTGGAAAAGACGCATCGCCTGCTTTCAGGCTCTGCAAGACGCAGGCTTTGGTCGAGGCGCACAACTTCGCCTCGACCGTCCGAAATCAAGGGCCTTCGCAGATCGGCGCCTGGCCGGTGATCGTCTCGCCCACTTCCACGGCGTAGGCGCGCAGGCCATGTCCATCGAGCTTGATGATCCGGTAGCAGGGATTGCCTCCCGTCCAGAACGGCATCGGATTGGCAAGGTCTGTCACGAATCGATGGGCGCAGGCCTGACCGGAGCTGTAGGCGATGCCCTCGGCGCTCGTTCCCGACATCGGAACATGGATATGGCCGAACACGATATGACGGATGCCCGCTTTGTAGCCGGCAAGCCGGCGCATGATCCGCCCGTCGTCATGCATGCCGATGTGATCGAAATGGGCAATGCCGCAGTCGATCGGCGGGTGATGGATAAAGACTGTGACCGGGTGCTTGCCGGCACCTTCGAGCGCCTCGTCCAGAAACGCCATGCGGTCTTCGCCGAAGACGCCACCGATGACACCGCCCTCATGGCTGTCGAGAAAGACAAGCCTTCCGAACTCCGTATCGAGGAAGGACTGGACATATCCGTTTGCATCGAGGGGATGGGCAGGGAAGGCCGCCCTAAAATTCGGCCGGTCGTCATGATTGCCGAGCATCAGGCGCACTTCGAACGGCACGGGCGCCAGGATATCCTTGAGGATGTCGTAGGCTTCGGGATCACCGTGATTGCAAAGGTCGCCGGTCATCACCAACAGGTCCGCATCGGCATGCTTCTCGAGAATATCAGCCACGGCAGCGCGCAGCTGTTTCTCGGGGTCGACACCGTTCACGGACTGGCCTGACAGCATCAGGTGCGTATCGGTGATCTGCAGAATTTTCATCGTCGTTCTCTCAAGAATGAATAGGCCGCGGAGAGGCTCCCCGCGGCCGTAGGCATTGGTCAGTAATTACTTCATCAACGCGTTGGTCTGCTCGACGATCTGCTTCAGACCGGCCTCAGGCGTGACTTCGCCGCGCATGACGGTGCCGATGATGTCGCGCTGGGTGCGCCAGATGCGCACGGAATCGCCACCCGGATAACCGGCCCACGGCAGCGAGCGCTCAGCCTGGAGCGAAGCGGTTTTGACGTTCGGATGCTCGGCATAGTAGGGCGCCAGGAATTCCGGACCGGTGGCCAGCGTGTTGGTTGGCAGGTAGCCGGTGATGCGAACGATGACGTTCTGCGCTTCCGGACCTGTCACCCACTTCATATACTTCCAGGCTGCGTCCTGCTTTTCCTTGTCCTGGGTCAGCATCACGGCTGAGTTTCCGCCGGTCGGCACGCCGCCCTTTTCAGGGTTATCCAGCGGGAAGGTCGAGGTCACCAGCTTGAAGCGGTCACCGACCAAGGCTTCGATCGTCTGCACATGGGCAGGCGTCGAGAAGATGAAGCCGGTCAGGCCTGCACCGAACTGCTGACGCGACTGGTCCCAGTCAAGCAGGTTCTGGCCGCCTTCGGTGACGAAGCGACGGGCGAGCTTCAGAGCGTTGAGGCCGATCTCGTTGTCGAAGCCGACGGTCTTGGTGGTCTCGTCGACCAGCTTGCCGCCCTGATTGGTGATAAGAGCCTGCCACAACCAGTCATCCGGCCACAGGTTGATATCGTAACCCATGCCGGACACCTTGGCGTCCTGTGCGTGGATCTTGTTCGCAAGCTGGATCAGGCCGTCGAACGTCTTCGGCATGTTTTCCGGATCGCCGCCGGCCTTACGGACCAGTTCGGCGTTGACATAGATGATCGGCGAAGAGGCGTTGACGGGCAGGCCGTACTGCTTGCCGTCGACCATGCCCAGCGCAGACATCTTCGGCGAATAGTTCTTGTCTAGGAAGGCCTGGCCGCCGTCCTTTTCGATGAACGGTGCGAGATCGGTGATCTGCTTGCGCGGTGCCAGTGTGTGGACCAGTTCTGCAGTCAGATTGTAGCCGGAGAAATAGACGTCCGGCAGGTTGCCGGTGACGGCTGCGCGCAGAACCTGCTGCTGGCCGTCGTTATAGCCGGGCGCTGGCGCCAGGAAGTTGATCTTGACGTCCGGATTGTTCTTCATGAACTCATCGGCTAGCGGCTGATGGAATTTGGTGAAGCCCGGCAGGTTGTAGAGAATGTTGAGGGTGACATCCGCTGCAAAGCTCTGCGCGGAGAATCCCGTCAGAGCAAGGCCAAGGGCCAGGCCGCCGAGAGCGGTCCGTCGTTTGATGTTCATTGTCGTCTCCGAAGGGTTCGGTTGAGGGAGGAAGGCTAAGGCTAGTAAGGCTAGAGCAGTTACTTCACGCCGGTCATGGTGATGCCGGCGATGAAATGTTTTCTGGCAAGAAGAAAGCAGACAACCATGGGGGCGGTGATGATCGTCGCGCCCGCCATGAGTGCGCCGTAGTTCGCTCCGGATTCGACGTCCGCGAAGAACAGCATGCCGAGCGGCGGCGGCGCCAGATTGGTGTCGGTGACAACGATCATCGGCCAGTAGAGGTCGTTCCAGTGGGCAACCAGCGAGAACACCGAGAAGGCCGCAAGCGAAGGCAGCGAGCCGCGCAGCACCAGCCGGAAGCAGATTTCCAGTTCCGAAAAACCGTCCATGCGTGCGGCTTCGATGATCTCGTCGGGATAGCTGCGGAACGACTGATTGAAGAGGAAAATCGCAAAGACCGAGAGAAGAAACGGCATCATCATCGCGAAATAGGTGTTCAGCAGCTGCGCTTTTGCGAGCCCCACGAAGAGGGGCAATGCCAGCGCCTGGATCGGCACGGTGAGTGCGGCAATGACCAGAGTCAGCAGCAGTTTGCGGCCCGGAAAGCGAAGCTTTGCGAGCGCGTAGGCTGCAGGCACGGCTGTCAGCACCTGCACGAACAGGATGCCGAAGCAGACGATCACGCCGTTCAGCATGAAGCGGAGCATCGGTACCTGACTGGCGGCCCGCGAATAGTTGTCCACGGCTGCAAACTTTTCCGGGATCGGCCAAAGCGAGACGCTGAAGATCTCGGCGGGCGAACGGATGGACGTCAGAAACATCCAGTAGAACGGCAGCAGCATCACGAAGGCCCCGGCGGCCAGAACGACATGCGGCAAATATCTGCGAAGCGCGACCATCAGTAATGTACCTTCCGGTCCATATGCACCGTCTGGCCGATCGAGAGCACCAGTACGATGGCAAGGAAAATCAGGGTGAGGGCGGCCGCATATCCGGTGTTGGAATATTCGAAACCTTCCAAGTAGAGCGCGAACAGAAGCACTTCCGAGCCCGAGCGACCCTTGGTCAGAACCGCGACGGTTTCGAAAACCTTGAATGCGGATATCGACGTGGTGACGATAACGAACATCATCGTCGGTCCCAGCATCGGCAATGTGACTGTCAGGAAGCGGTCGATCGGGTTCTTCGCGCCGTCGAGCCGGACAGCTTCGTGCAGATCTTTCGGGATCGCGGTCAGACCGGCCAGAAAGAGCACCATGTTGAAGCCCAGCACCTGCCAGATACCGATGATCGCCATCGTCGGAATAAGCAGCGACGGGTTGGACAGAAAGCCGACCGGCTCGAAGCCGAACCACTTGATCGCCGCGTTCACCGGGCCGAGCGAGGGGTGCAGCAGGAACTGGAACACGGTTGCCATCGCAACGAGCGTTGCTGTTACCGGCAGAAAATAGGCGATCTCCCAAAAGCCGCGGCTGCGCTTTCTGTTATAGACGAGAAGCGCCACCCCGAGCGCCAGGATGACGCCCGCCGGAATAACGATGACCGCGTAGAGCACCGTGTTCCACAATGCCCGCAGGAATACCGGATCGCTGAACGCCTTGCGAAAGTTGTCGAGGCCAATGAAGCTCGTGGACATGGCGCCGAGCTGATAGTCCGTGACCGAGAAGACGGCGAGAACGACCATCGGAATGATGTAGATGGCAAGCATCAGCAGCACTGCCGGAGCCACGAAGAAAAGTCCCCGGCGCGCCATGCGGCGTGCAGTCAATGACTTGCGTGGTCGGGCCGCGGACATCGTCTCGGCCGTCGATGCGACGATACTCACGCCGGCACCTGTTCGAGAACGGTGATGTCGCGACGCTTCTCGTCGGACCCGAAAAGATGGACGCCTTCCTTTGAAAACGCCAGCCGAACATTGCCATCCGCATCCGCGCCAAGATCGTCACCGACCCGCTGCCGCATGACGATGGAAATGGAAGGATCGCAGGTGAGATTGAAGGTGACGAAACGGTCTGCGCCCTGCGTTTCAGTCCGCACGAGGCTTGCCTCGATGCCATCAGCTGCGGGAAAAACGTCTTCGGCGCGGATGCCGAGTGTCGCAGGTCCCGGCCATGCGTTGCGCGCGGTGATACCGAGCTTTTGTCCGAACAGAACGATCTCTCCCGATGCGTCCAATTCGACGGGCAGGAGGTTGATCGATGGCGTTCCGATGAAACGTGCCACCGTCAGGGTCGAAGGGCGCCGGTAAAGTTCGTCCGGTGTGCCGAGCTGCTCGATGCGGCCTTCCGACATCAGGGCAATGCGGTCCGACATGGTCATCGCTTCGATCTGGTCATGGGTGACATAGATGAAGGTGGCGCCAAGGCGGCTGTGCAGGTTGGTCAGTTCGCCACGCATATGTGCGCGCAGTTTCGCGTCTAGATTGGACAGCGGCTCATCCATCAGGAAGGCAGAGGGCGAACGGACCAGTGCGCGGGCAAGCGCCACGCGCTGGCGCTGACCGCCGGAAAGCTGTGCCGGCCTTCGATCGAGCAGATGGCCGATCTGCAGCACGTCGGCTGCTTCCTTTACCGAGGCATCGATTTCGCGGAGCATTTCGGCATTCGCGATCATGCGCCCGATCAGCGGCAACCTCGACCAGACCGAAAGGCGGCGCATGCGCAGCGGCGTCGCGATATTGTCGCGCACGGTCATATGAGGATAGAGCGCGTAGGACTGGAACACCATTGCCAGATTGCGGTCGGACGGATCCACGTCGGTGACATCGCGGCTGCCGATCGACACCGTTCCGCGATCCGCGGTCTCAAGGCCTGCGATGATCCGGAGCAACGTGGATTTGCCGCAGCCGGATATGCCCACGAGCGATAGAAACTCGCCAGGACGGATGGATAGGTCGATGCCCTTCAGGACGTCGTCGGCCCCGAAGCCTTTCCCGATGCTGGCAATGTTAAGCGATTGAGGCTGCATTCTGAGCTCCTTTTCGAAGGGGCTATGCAGCCGCGACATGACGGTGTTGCGACAGTTTTGAGAAGGTTATGTAACGGAGGAGGAGGGTGGGACGTGGACTGTTGGGTGCTACGCCTGCCCCTCAGGGTCGACGGCGGTTAGAGACCTCGCCGGTCATTCGTTCAACTGCCCTCATCCGGAATGTTCAACACCTCTCCACAGGCCTTGCAATGCACCGCGTCTGCGTCATGGCGTTGCAGAGCGCAGCGCGGGCAGGGAAACGTGACCTTGTGCGGCCTGACGATCGCCTGCGCCAGCCGGACGAACAGCGAGATGCCGATGATCATGGTGAAGACGGATGTCAGCTTGCCGACCGTTCCCGGAAGCGTGATATCGCCGAAACCGGTCGTGGTGACCGTTGCCACCGTGAAGTAGAGCGCGTCGATGAAACCTTCGCTTCCGTCACGATTGTAGAAGAACGTGGTGTAAACGAACCCGGTCATCAGAAACAGGAACACCAGAAAGTTCAGCACGGCGCGCACGACGTCCAGATAGGACACGCAGCCCGCACGCCGCAGAACCTCCTTCAGCAAGGGGCTTTGTCCGATGGCCCAAAGGCGCATGACGCGAAGAAAGGCAAAGTTGAACAGCGCGTCGGGGAAAAGCAGCGTCACCAGGAGAACGAGATCGATCCAGGTCAACGGCCTTGCGAGCCAATGTCGCAGTGACGGCGCTGCGACGGCGCGGACCATGAGCTCCAAGCCGATCCAGGCTGCGATGATGTAATCGACGATCAGATAGGACGGGCTGGACCGAAGATACGGGCCGAGCAGGAAGAATGCCAAGATCGCCAGATCGACGACCGCAAATGCTGCCTGCATGGCGATGGCGTTCCGACCCGTAGGCCGCTCAAGCAACCGCACGCAGTCCCTGAACTTGATCCGGTCGCTTCTTTTTTCGACAATTTTCATGAGGTCCAGATAGATCGAAAGGAGATGTCATCAAGCGTACGCACAAAAACACGTTGCTGACCGCGCCAGTAGCAAATTGCGGAGCCCTTGCTCAACTGGTTTTCAAGGCAGCGATCAGCGCCCGCAACGCCGGCGGGGATTGTCGCCGGCTTGGGTGATAAAGATGAAAACCTGGGAATCTTGGGCACCAGTCGGCGAGGACCTGGACGAGCTTGCCCGACGCAATATCCTCCGCCACGTCATGCTCCATAATGTAACCGAGTCCGGCGCCCGCTCGTACGGCTGCAGCCGGAAGATCGCCGTCGTTGGCGACCAGAGGCCCGCGGGTGCGGATCTTGATTTCCTTGTCACCCCTCTGGAATTCCCAGGGAAGAAGTCCGCCCGATGTCTTCAGCCGATAACCGATGCAGGCATGACGGTCGAGATCATAGGGTGTCAGGGGAGGCGGGTATCTCTCGAAATAGGAGGGCGTGCCGACGACCACCGTCCTCAGGTCCGGGCCGATCTTGACTGCGATCATGTCCTTGTCGACCGTTTCTCCCAGCCGGATGCCCGCATCGAAACCAGCCGCGACGATGTCGGTCAAACCGTCGTCAATGTTGACCTCCACGCGCACATCCGGGTTTGCAAGCAGGAAACCCGGCAGTTTCGGGAGAAGCACGATCCTGGCCGCATAGGCAAAGGTGGTGATCCGCACTGTGCCAGACGGGTTGTCGCGCCATTCAGCCATTGCCTGCAGGCCGTCTTCTATCTCCGCCAGCGCCGGGTTCAGTGATCGAAGCAGCCGCTCGCCCGCTTCCGTCGGAGACACGCTGCGTGTCGTGCGCGCCAGAAGCCGAACGCCCAGCCTCTCTTCCAACCCGCGCATCGCATGGCTGAGTGCCGATGGCGACATGGCGAGGATCGCGGCCGCACGGGTAAAGCTGCACTCTCGTGCGACCGTCGCGAACGCCACGAGATCATTGAGGTGGTTGCGCTCCATTGCTGCAAGCTGCTCACAAGTTCATGCCGCCCGCAACCTCTAATCGGCAGGAGCAGGTGTTGCGAGGTTCTTCGTCATCACCAGCATGGAGAAGACGCATGGATCTCACGCATTACCGCACACTCGGCAAATCCGGACTGATCGTCAGCCCGCTCGCGCTCGGAACGATGACGTTCGGCGCCGGTCGGTGGGGCGCCGGTGAAAAGACGTCGCGTGATTTGTTCGATACCTATACCGACGCTGGCGGCAACTTCGTCGATACCGCCGACATCTATTCGGGCGGCGAAAGCGAAACCATGCTCGGCACTTTCATGAAGGACAAAGGCAACCGGGATCGTCTGGTGATCGCCACCAAGTCCGGTTTTCCCCGCGCGCGGGGCACGCCGCTCTGGGGTGGGAATGGCGCGAAAAACATCCGGCTCGGGATGGAGGGTTCGCTGCGGCGGATGAAAACCGATTATATCGACATGTACTGGATCCATGTCTGGGATCGTACGACGCCCGCCGAGGAGGTGCTGCAGACCCTGGCGGACGCGGTGCACGCCGGAAAGATCCTGCATTACGGCTTTTCCAACACGCCGGCCTGGTATGTCGCCAAGATTGCAACACTTGCGGAAGCGCACGGCCTTCCGAAGCCGATCGGCCTGCAGTACAGTTATTCGCTCATCGACAGAGGCGTCGAGCTCGATGTTATCCCGGCAGGTGCCGAGTTCGGCTTGGGGCTCGTTCCATGGAGCCCGCTCGCTGCCGGCTTGCTGTCCGGCAAGTATGGTCGCGACAAGATTGCCGATGCGGGGCGCGCCACAGCGATGCCCGATAGCGGTGCACCGACGAGCGAGGGAAACAGCGACGGCCGGTTGAACGGGGACAATCCGTTTGGGGGCATGTTGTTTACCGAGCGCAACTTCGACGTGGTCGATGTGGTGAAGACGGTCGCAGACGAGATCGGCCGTTCCCCGGCGGAAGTTGCGCTTGCCTGGGTTGTCAACCGACCCGGCGTGTCCTCGGTTCTGATCGGTGCGAGCCGAGTCGCCCAACTCACGGAGAACGTCGCGTCGCTCGGGATCACACTGAGTGATGATCATTTGCAACGGCTGGAACAGGCAACGATGCTGCCGCTCCTCAATCCGTATTTCATCTTCCAAATCCCACGGGAAACTTTGTTCGGCGGTCAGGCGGTTCAACCCTTCGCACCGTCCTGACGGGCAGGACCCTTGCCGATGTTTTACCGTTGTCGGACGGGATATCGAGCGGGCTGATCCCCTTGCCCTCAGATTGCGTGCGGTATTTGCGCGAAAACAACCGGTCGGTTCTTGCCGACCGGGAGGCTGCTGCTAAGCTTCGGGCAAGTGTGCGCAGAGCGGATCGATACCGCGCACCGATCGGCATCAATCGGGAGTTCGAAATAACAGCATGGCGCGTCGCGACAAACTCAAGCTTGGCACATTCGTCTATACCTTCGGCTTTCATCCCGCTTCATGGCTGCATCCTGATAGCGATGTGAACGGCGCCAATGATTTCGCCCATCTCCTGAACGTCGCGAAACAGTCCGAGGCGGCCAAGTTCGATTTCATGTTCATGGCGGATTCTCCCGCGGCCGCTGTCGGCGATCCAGCAGCGCTGGCGCGACAGCCGACCAAGATGAACCGTTTCGAGCCGCTTTCGCTTCTCTCGGCGCTCGCGGTTTCCACCGAAAAGCTCGGTCTGGTCGCGACCGTTTCGACCAGTTATTACGAACCCTACAACGTCGCGCGCATCTTTGCCTCGATCGATCATTTGAGCGGCGGCCGCGCCTGCTGGAATGTCGTGACATCAGATCACAACGAGACGGGCTATAACTTCAACCGCGACGGACTCGATCCCCACGCCCTGCGCTACGAGCGGGGTGCGGAATTCGTCGATGTCGTTTTCGGTTTGTGGGACAGTTTCGAGGCGGACGCGCTCAAGCTCGATCGCGAGACCGGGATCTATTATGACAAGGATAAGCTGCATACGCTCAACCATGTGGGCAAGCATTTTCAGGTCCGGGGTCCCCTCAATATCGCCCGGTCGCCCCAGGGCCGCCCGGTGATTGCTCAGGCCGGTGGGTCGGAGCCCGGCATGGATCTTGCCGCGCGCACCTCGGAGATCGTCTTCAGTCTCGCCTCCAACATCGATCGCAACCGGGCCTTCTATAAGAACGTC
>NZ_CDRNXF010000005.1:2500-557500 GCF_977018685.1 Velazquezella soli | reverse complement strand
CGTCCGCCAGCACGTCGATGCAGGCGAGCCGAGACCACCTTCTCACGCGTGCTTCGAGTTCACCGTGCTGAGCGTCTAGGATGGCAAGGCGCGGCCGGCGCTCTGTGTGTTTGGCGTGAAAGGCGGTCAATCGAATGGACTGAACCCTCGTCGTTTTGGCAATGTCGGGAGATACGGAAAGCGCTCCGGCCGACGCTCCCAGCATCCTGTTTCGGTCCCTGGCTGACGTTCGCAAAAGATGCCATATCTGTAGACGAGAGGTGGATTTCATTGCCACTGACTCGATTTTTTGCCAGTCTGTCCCCTGGATAACCTCGGCCACGACATGATCGAAGCAACTCTACAGGGATGACTGGAATAGTATGACAATGTTGAAAAATATCCCGAAGCATCTGAGTCCAGACGTTCTTTGGGCACTCGCAGCAATGGGGCATGGTGATTGTCTCGTAGTGGTGGATGCCAATTATCCAGCATATTCCCGTCATCAACGCGTCTTGCCGATTGTAGGGGTCCCTCTCGTTTCAATCATCACCGATATATTGAAGCTGATGCCGGTCGACGATTTCCTCGAAAAGCCCGTTGTGAAAATGGTCCCCGACGGCGACCTCGGCTACGGCACGTCGGTTCATGACGATGTCGCAAAAATAGTAAACGAAATAGAGCAGCGGGAGGTTGGCTTCCAGCCCGTTGAGAGGACGAATTTCTACGATGTGGCGGCTGGTGCATTTGCTGTTGTCGCGACTACGGACGATCGACCATTTGGATGTTTCATTTTCACAAAAGGCGTCATCTGATCTGTCTAATTTGCATCCAGCGGTTCAATTTACCAGCCTTTTCATGTGGTCATGCCGCCCATCGAGCGCAGGATCGAACCTGCGAGCATGACTCAGTAATGCAACGTGGAGTGGCTGCTGATCGCGATCTCGCCTAGAAATATAGAGGAAAGAGCGCTTGCCTCATCATCGGTCACGCCAGCGGTTCGCGTGTTGATGCTTTCTCCCCCAGCCAGGCTGCGGCTACGCCGACGGCCAACACGGCGCCTGTAAAATTGCCAAAGCCTAAGAGTTGCGACCGCCCAAACGAGCAGCGCGGAAGATTCGGCTGAAGCCAGCCGTTGAAGGGGAGGCGAAGATTGCAACGCCTACCGCAGCGTCGGCAAGACCCCTCCGACATATTCCGCAAAAGCAGTATGTTGGTCGGAACCACGGTCAACAATAACTGATTCCTGCCCACTGGAAATGCCGTGACGCGCAACGCCGCCGCGCACCGGATGGATACAATGCCGGTATACTTTTGGGAAACCCGCAGGCGCGCGCCGTCCGGAATAATCCAGTTCCACGATGTGGAGGTTGCACGCCTTCAACATCGGAGTTGAGAACTCGCCGGTCCAGGCCGCTCGTTGGCCCAGTGCAATGTTCTCCGCTCCAATCTTCCCGGAGGTCTCCGCGTGCGAGGCCGTCGCCTCGCGCATGGAGTAGAAAGGCGAAATGACGAAACGCTGAATGGGGGATCACGCATCGCGTCAGCGGCTATCGGCCCTCGACAAAGGTTTCGCCTCTGCCATTGCCTTGTTCATCTTCCAACTGATGCCAATCCGCGCACGTGGCTTTGGCTGTTTTTATACCAGTTGTTCGGCTGCAATCGTCAGATGTGCCTGTAAATCCTCTTGTCAGCTCACCAGCGCGCGGGCGGTCGGTTCGTCGGTGATCAGGCCTTTGAGGCGGCGGCTGCGCAGTACGGCGCGGATCGAGGCAAGCTTTTGCAACCCGCCCGCGATTGCTACGATGCGGGTCTGTTCAGGCGTTTCGAGATCGACCGAGAGCGTGCGGGCACTGAGCGTCGTTTCGAGGACGCGGCCATCTCCATCGAAGAAGTGGCCGAGCATTTCCCCGACAGCGCCGACGGCGGCGATTTCCGTGATTTCCCGCCGTTCGATCATACCGGAGGCAACAAGCTGTGCGCTGGCGTCTGCCGTTCCGATGCCGACGAATTTGAGGCCGGCACCGTTCGACATGTCAAAGATTTCCCGCACGCCGCGCTGGGCCAGCAGGATTTCGCGATCTTCTGCAGAGTTGGCAAAAAAGGGTACTGGCATCACATAGGATTGCGACCCGGTCTTCTCCGCCAGATTATACATCACGTCATGCGGATTTGCGGCGTAATTGCGGGTGAGCCCACCAAGCAGTGATACGAAGCACACGCCGGTCGCTTCAAAGCGCGGCATTTGGCGCACCGCAGCAGCCAGTGTGCGGCCATGGCCAAGGCCGATGACTTTGTAATCGCCACCCTCGATCGTGCGGCGCAGGAAGCTGGAGCCGGCAAGGCCGAGCGCGCGAAGCGGCAGGCCGTCCTCTCCCAGATCCGGCGCCACCTCGCAGGTAGCGAGCCCATAGCGATCGCAAAGCTGAGCTTCCAGTTCGGCGCATTCGACGATGGCGCCATCGATCGAGACCTTGACGGCACCGTCGGCCACCGCGCGTGCAATGAGTCGATGCGCCTTAACAGAGGGCACGCCGAGCCGTTTTGCCACCGCAGCCTGCGTCAGTCCGCCAGCGTAATGCAGCCAGGCCGCGCGGATCGCCAGGCTTTCTTCGGGATCGCTGTCACTGCGGCGGGCCATTGCTCTTCCTTCTGCTGCTGTCTGTCGTCAGGCTGGTCAAGACAAGGATCTCCTGCAATTCGCCCTCTGCGCCGTTTCCTGCAAGAGCCGCTGTCTGATGAGATCGGATCAGATATGCAGGTCCTTGATGCCGCTCTCGATATGGGGTGCCCAGAAGGCAATACTTTCGGCGATCTGGGAAATCACCTGACGGTCGTTCGGATCGCGCTCCTTGAAGGACAGTTCTAGGCAGATCTCGTTGTTCTCCGCGCCGCCTTGCGCAAAGGCTTCGAGCAGCGGCTCGGGATGGATGCGGCCCTTGGCGTTGAATTCGGCGATGAACGGCCGGTGACCGCCCTTGTCCATCAGGCTCTGCTTGATGTGGATGATCGGCGACACTTTTGGCACGGCGCGGGCCCAGGCATAAGGGTCGAAATCGTCCGGATTGGCGGAGGTGACATCGCCGTGGTCGATATCGGCCATCATCCACATCGGGATCGCCATATTCGCTGATGTCAGCCGATCCTGAAGGTGAAGACAGCCTGCGATCGTTTCGCCGAATTCGCGCCCGACGCTCATCGGTTCCCAGAACAGGAAGGAGAGGCCGGCACCCTTGGCATGTTCCGCCACCTCGGCCCAGCAGTCGATGGCGATCTTGATCAGCTCTTCGCGACGGGCCGGATCATCGAAATCCTTATAGGTGAAGATCGCAAACTGCGTGCCGACGGAGGTGCCGCCGAGATCGGCGGTGATATCGGCAAAGGTCTTGAACCAGTCGATATAATAGCGCCGCACATCGGCATCCGGATGGCCGAAATGGTTGAGGCGGCCATAGGGTCCGGTCATGCCGCTGGTCACGCGAACGCCGGTGCGGTTAAGGGCAGTGCCCATCTCCCGCGTCAGGCGGCGGATGACGGGCGCCGGCCAGCTCGGGTTGATGAACTCATGGGTCAGCTGCAGGTCGCGGACTTTCAGGTCGCGCGCCACCGTTTCGATGAGATCGGCCGGCTCGGCAAAACGGTTCACCAGCGGGTTGGTGTTGAGGGAAAGCGTCAGCGGCATGGGCGGTCTCCGGTCTCAGGCGGCACTGGCGAGATTTGCTTCGTCAAACCAGGCGGTAAAGGCAGCCTGTTCTGCCTCAGTCAAGTGCAGGTAATGTTTCGTGCGGCGGTAGAGCACGTCCTTGGCTGTGCGTGCCCATTCGCTTTTCACGAGGTAGCGCACCTCCGCCTCGTAAAGCTGGCCACCGAAATGCCGGCCTAGATCTGCAAGACTATCTGCCGTGCCGGCAATCTGGCGCGTGCGCGTGCCGTAAAGGCGGCCGTAATGCTGCAGAAGCGCACGCGGCATCCATGGATAAAGATCACGTAAGGTATTGGCAAAACTCTCGTAGTCAGCATTGGGCATGTCGCCGCCAGGAAGCGGCGCCGTTTCCGTCCAGTTGCCCCCCATTGTGGGAAAGACCTGGGTCAGCTTCTGCATCCCGCGCTCGGCAAGCTCGCGGAACGTGGTGATCTTGCCGCCGAACACATTGAGGAGCGGCGCGCCGCCCGTTTCGTCGAGATCAAAGACATAGTCGCGCGTGACGGCCGACGGATTGCCCTTCCCATCGTCAAACAGGGGCCGCACGCCGGAAAACGTGTGCAGCACATCCTGGCGCCGGAGCTTTTCCTTGAAATACCGGTTCACGGCAGACAGGAGATACTCGATCTCCCGCTCGTCGGCACTCACCTCTTCGGCACGGCCTTCATAGGCAATATCGGTGGTGCCGATCAGAGCCTTGTCTCCCTCGTAAGGGTTGATGAAGATCACCCGCTTGTCGTGGTTCTGCACCAGATAGGCCTGCGGCCCTGCCCACCATTTGGGCACGATGATATGGCTGCCCTTGACGAGGCGCACATTGCGCGCCGAGTTGGAGCCGGCCACCCGGCCGATAATGTCCGATACCCACGGGCCGGCGCAATTGGCAATGCAGCGGGCGCGGAATTGGCGAGTTTCGCCGGTCAGAACATTCTTCGTGGTAATGGACCAGGCGCTGTCTTCGCGCCGTGCGGTGACGGCGGCTGTGCGGGTCAGAACCTCGCAGCCCTTTTCTGCGGCATCCACTGCGTTCAGTACGACCAGGCGCGCATCGTCCACCCAGCAGTCGGAGTATTCAAACCCCTTGGTGTAGTCGTCGAGGATCGGTGCGCCCTCGGGATCGCGGGTGAGATCCAGCGTACGGGTACCCGGCAGTTTCTTGCGGCCGCCGAGGTGATCGTAGAGAAAGAGGCCGAGCCGTACCAGCCAGGCGGGGCGATCCTGCGGGCTATGCGGCAGAACGAACCGCATCGGCCAGATGATGTGCGGGGCGGCCTTCAGCAGCACCTCGCGTTCGATCAGCGCCTCGCGCACCAGACGGAATTCGTAGTATTCGAGATAACGCAAACCGCCATGCACCAGCTTGCCGGAGCGGGAGGACGTGCCTTCGGCCAGATCGTCCTTCTCGCACAAGACCACTTTGAGGCCGCGGCCGGCAGCGTCGCGCGCCATCCCGGCGCCATTGATGCCGCCGCCAATGACGAACAGATCGATCATCTGTGTTTGCGTGCTCATGTCTTTTTCCTCTGAAGTGTCGCATCGCGGGCCGCCGCCAGCCTCGTCCAGGCGGGAACAAGCGCGTGACGCGCGGATTGGAAAGCGGGAAACAGCCGGTCATAGGTGGCGGCAAGTTCTGCGTTCGGGGTCTCCGGTGCAGCAAGCAGCGGCGTCACCCATTCGCCAACGCAGGCGTTCATGTCGGGATAGGCGCCGATGGCTGCGGCTGCCATCATTGCGGCGCCCGCAGCGCCTGCCTCTTCACGATCGGAGACGCGGACCGGCGCATTGATCGCAGCTGAGAGAACCGCGCGCAGACCGCGCGAGCGCGCCGCGCCGCCGCTGAGGCGTAGTTCCGAGGGAAGGCCGCCCATCGCCGCATAACAATCGCGCATCGCCATGCCGAGACCTTCAACCACGGCGCGCACCAGATCCGGGTAACGATGACTGGCCGAAAGGCCGATGAAACCTGCACGGGCCTGCGCGTTAACGAAAGGCCCACGCTCGCCAGCTTCGGAAATGTAGGGATGGTAGGCGATCTGGCCGGGAGTGGATTTTTCAAGCCAGCCCTCGATACGGCCCATCAGGTCGCGTGGTGTGATCTCCTGTCCCATCTCGCGCAGCAGGTCTGTGCCAAGGCTTAAGACCCAGTCGAGATTGAGGGTGGCGGCCATATTGGTTTGGGCCTGCACGACCGTATTCGGTACGGGGAGCGCCATGACATATCCGGTGCCTTCGGCGTTGAGATGTACGCCAGCGATATTGGTTGCCCGCATGTGGACGCCGGTCGAGCCGACGATGGAGCAGGCGGTATCGCCGGTACCACCATAAACGCCGGCACCCAGCGCCGTCATCACCATGTCCACGTAACCGAGGCAAACGGGCGTGCCCTCCAGCAAACCCGTCTGTTTTGCCGCCGTCGCTGTCAGCGGATTGAGGGTCTGCGTGCCCTCGATGATTTCAGGCAGCAGATGGCGGCGGTGGCCAAGACCCAGCGCGTCAAAAACCTGGTCCTCATAACCGCGCGTGCGGAAATTCCCGAAGGTAAAATTTGCTTCCGACGGATCGGTGGCGCGCACGTCTGTGAGGTTGAGATAAAGCCAGTCCTTGCAATGGAGGGCAACGTCGGCAGAATCGAGAAGTTCTGGAAAAAACCGGTCCATATGCGCCATTTGCGCACCCTGCTGGCAGGTGTTTAGCCCTGTACCCGTCAGTTCGAAACGCGCCCGGTTCTCAGTCTTTGCGGCAAGCACATCAACGGTCGGGGCCGCGCGGGCGTCAAGCCACAACCAGGCATCGCCAACGGGCCGGTTGTCGCGGTCGACAAGCCAGGTGCCGTCGCCCTGAGCAGTCACGGCAACCGCTGCCGTCCGACGGGAAAGATCGGTGATCTGCTCGCCAAGACCGCGTAGCGCCCGCGTGCAATCGGCCCAGGTTCTGTCGAGCGGCTGCGTCGCGGATCCATCGGAACCGGACAGGTAGCTGTTGGGCACGCTGGAGGACGAGATCTGCCGGCCTGCCAGATCGAAGGCCACCGCCTTGATGACCGAGGTTCCGGCATCAATGCCGATGATCACATCACGCATGGCGCATACCGCGGATCGTCGCATGGACAGGGACGCACAAAGGCGCCTTGGAGATAGTCTTCATGCAGTTTCATCCTCCTCCGTGCGATACCGTTGCATCCTGTCGAAGGCATTCCTCACCCCGCGCCCAAGATCGCTCGCACGTTGATGATACATATCACAATGATAACAAGGAACATGATTTTTTTTGCAGACGCGGAATTTTTTTTCAGCTATGCTACAAAGCTATAGGGTTTTCTCGTTGCTTGCGTGCGGTCGGCGCTGTCTCGCTACATGCGACAGTCTTTTGCGCTGGTACGCTCGCCTCGGCCACCGGCAGACTTTAGCGCGAACACATCGTGGTTTGCGGATTTTTGTTTAAGTTGAAGACATTGCTGCAAGTGCGTTGTGTCGGTCCGCAAGATTGCTTTGCCCTGCAAGAGCGTCGGGCGACTTGCACAATCGGCAGCCGGCGCGCCTGGAAGGCCTCCGGATCTGGCGAATGTGCCGTCGATCCCGTGCAATATCTCACCTCTGCGTGAGCGATCTCTCAAAAAGAACCTGTCTTCAACATAACATACTTGACGACCTATATAACGTGAATATAGCGTAGAGGGATGAAGCGATCGTAGGGGCTGGAGGAGGCGCTGCGGCTATCAAGAATGGGAGGAGACCATGCTGCTTTACGCCGCGCGCTGCACGCGTTTCCCGCCGATCAGGAAGGCCCGGCTTCGGGCTGCCTTCCTGCTTCTTTCCATACTCTTTCAACATCGGGCGAAAGGCGAGGCCGGCTCATGAGCACCCTCCAATCTTCAGTCGCCGCATTGCGTGCGCGCAAAGCCAAGCAATCGTCGAAGCGCACGGGTGTCGTCCTTGTGGGTGCCGGCCTGCTTGTTCTGTCTGCCATCGCGCTCGACACGACGGTTGTCCATGTCGGGTCGGAAGCCGATGTTCGCCAGCAGGCGTTTTCGCCCGATACGTTCGGCACAAAGGAATTTCCGCGTGTTCAGTCGGTGGTGGTGGAAAAGGCTGCCGACGCCGTGGCGATCGCGCCGGAAGTGCTTGCCGACAAGGCTGCTGCCGGCAAGAAATACGGCACCGCGTCTACGACCGGTACGGTGATGATGGTCAAATTTTCCGGTGTCGTGGGGGAAGGCAAGTCCGGCATCTATGAGGTGGCTGTCGCCGGAATGCCGGCCGATATCAAGCTGCGCATGCAGACCGGGCCCGCCATCAACGGCACAGATCTGCGCGATGCGCCGGGCGATATCGCCTTCGGGTCGTTCAAGAACCAGATCGAATACCAGGACGCCGGTTCGGCCATCAACCGCGCCATGAAGGCTTCGGTGCTCGATCCGATCGATACGTCGGCGCTGACGGGCAAGACGGTCGAAGTCGTCGGCGCCTTTCGCCTCGTCAACCCGAAAAACTGGTTGATCACGCCGGTGAAGGTGGATGTGAAATGAGCGAGCCAGAGACGAAAGGCCCCCGCCGCGGCGATGTCGTGCTGTCGGCGCGCAACATCGCCAAGTCGTATGGCAACATCCATGCTCTCAAGGGCGTGAATTTCGATATCCGTTATGGCCAGGTCACCACGCTGTTCGGCGAAAATGGTGCCGGCAAGTCGACGCTGATGAAGATCCTGTCTGGCGTCGTTCAGCCGACATCGGGTGAAATCGTGCTGGATGGCGAGGGGGTGAACTTTACCTCGTCGACCGAGGCGCGTGACTACGGCATCTCGATCATCCACCAAGAACTCAGCCTGGCACCCAATCTTTCGGTGCGCGACAACGTGTTCATGGGCCGCGAGATCCAGGGCGCCACGGGCGTAGATTTTGCCGAGGAAGAGCGTCAGGTGCGGCTTCTGCTCGAAGAGTTGGAAGAAGACATCGACCCGCTGACGCCCGTAGAAGACCTGCGTCTCGGCCAGCAGCAGATCGTGGAAATCGCCCGCGCGCTTTCAATCGACAGCCGCATCCTGATCATGGACGAGCCAACCTCGGCGCTTTCGGCGGCCGAAGTCGAGGTGCTGTTCAAGGTTATTCGGGATCTCACAGCCAAGGGCGTATCGATCGTTTATATCTCGCACCATCTCGAAGAAGCGCTGGAAATCACCGATCACGCCGTCGTGCTGCGCGATGGTACCATGACCGCTTATGCGCCGCGCGCCGAGATCGATCTGGAATGGATCGTGCGCAACATGGTGGGCGAACATTATGATCTGGGATCCCCCCCGTCAGGTTATGATTTTGGGGAAACGGCGCTTTCAGTGGTCGATCTGACGGTTGCCGATCCCAATGCCGGCTTCAACCTAGTGGACCGCTTGTCGCTCGATGTGAAGGCCGGCGAAATCGTCTGCATCTACGGGCTGATGGGGGCAGGGCGCACCGAGTTGCTGGAAACGCTGGCCGGCCGCCTCAAGCCGAAATCCGGCAGTATCTTTCTGGAGGGCGAGGAAATCTCGTCTCTGTCGATTGCCGATCGCATTGCCTGTGGTCTAGCGCTCGTGCCGGAAGACCGCCAGCGCGATGGCCTGGTGCAGACCATGAGCGTCGGTGAAAACATGTCGCTCGCATCGATCATGAATTTCACCCGCGGCCTCTTTACCAGCCGGCGGATCGAGCAGTCGCTGATTGCCGATACCATCCGTAAGGTAACCGTGAAGACGTCTGGCGGTGGCGCCCCCATCGGCTCTCTTTCGGGGGGCAACCAGCAGAAGGTGGTCATCGGCAAGATGCTGGCGACCGATCCGACCGTGCTCCTGCTCGACGAGCCATCGCGCGGCATCGATATCGGCGCCAAGGCAGAAGTGTTTAAGCTTCTGGCAGAGCGCGCGCGCACCGGTCTGGCGGTGGTATTTTCCACGTCGGAAGTCAGCGAGTGCCTGTCGGTCGCACATCGCATCATCGTCATGCACAAGGGTCGCATCTCGGCCGAGTTCGATTCGAGCGTCACCAAGGAAAAGATCATGGCTGCCTCCGGCGAGTCTGTGGCTGCCTGATGCCGTCAATTGGGGAATTCTAGACCATGAACCAAGCCATCGCACCGAAAGCCGAAACTGCCAAAGTCGACAAAGCTGGCGGCATGAGCATTGGCCAACTCCTTTTGGAGGGGCGCGCCTTCTTCGCCCTGATCCTCATCATTGCCGTGTTTTCCTACCTGTCGCCGAACTATTTCACCGTCGCCAATTTTCTCATCATGGCTTCGCATGTCGCCATTTACGGTATCCTTGCCATCGGCATGCTGCTAGTGATCCTGAACGGCGGCATTGACCTGTCGGTCGGCTCGATCCTTGCACTCTGCGGGGTCGTTGCCGGCGCCATGATGCAGGGCGTCGAGCTTTCGGCCTTCGGCGTCATCCTTTACCCGCCGGTCTGGGCGGTAGTGGTGCTGACCTGCCTGTTCGGCGCTTTTGTTGGCGCCATCAACGGCATCCTGGTCGCCTGGTTCCGCGTACCGGCCTTCGTTGCAACGCTCGGCGTCATGTATGTTGCCCGCGGTATCGCGCTGTTGCAGACCAATGGCCTCACCTACAACAACCTGTCGGGCCGTCCCGAACTTGGCAATACCGGCTTCGACTGGCTTGGCTTCAACCGTCTGGCTGGCGTCCCCATCTCCGTCATCGTTCTGACCGTGATCGCCCTCTTGGCCGGCCTGATGCTTGCCCGCTCGGCTTTTGGCCGCTGGCTGTATGCATCTGGTGGCAACGAGCGGGCGGCAGATCTCTCCGGCGTGCCGGTCAAACGCGTCAAGATCACCGTCTATACGCTCTCCGGCATCCTTTCGGCCATTGCCGGGCTGGTGCTGTCATCACAGCTGACATCTGCTGGCCCGACAGCCGGCAGCACCTATGAACTGACGGCAATTGCCGCTGTGGTTGTCGGCGGTGCGGCACTGACCGGTGGTCGCGGCACGGTACGCGGCACGATGCTTGGCGCTTTCGTCATCGGTTTCCTTTCCGATGGCCTGGTCATCATCGGCGTCTCGTCCTACTGGCAGACCGTTTTCACCGGCTCGGTTATCGTGCTGGCCGTCCTCATGAACACAATTCAGTACGGCTCCGGCGCACGCAAGGGCTGACGTCCAAGAACTTGTCCGCAAAGGCCTGTTGGGAGGGTACCGCGGAAAGGATGCCTGAAGAGGCGAAGACTGCAACATTCCAATGGGAGTAGAAAATGTTGAAATCCTTTCAGAAATTCATGCTTGCCGCCGTCGCGACAGGCCTCATGACGACAGCTGCCATGGCAGACGGCCTGATCTCGATCATCGTCACGGATCCGGCCAACCCCTACTGGCGCACCGAAGGTGAAGTTGCCAAGAAGACGGCGGAAGGCCTTGGCTACAAGGCGAATGTCGCCGCCCACAAGGGCGACACCAACACCGAATCGACCCTCATCGATACGGCGATCACCAACAAGTCGGCCGCCATCATCCTCGATCCAGCCAATGCCGATGGTTCGGTCGGCGCGGTGAAGAAGGCTGTTGCCGCGGGTATCCCGGTCATTCTCGTCAATGCCGAGATCAACCAGGAAGGTCTTGCCAAGGCGCAGCTCGTTTCCAACAACGCGCAAGGGGCAGCGCTTGGTGCCGAAACCTGGATCTCGATGGTCGGCGAAAAGGGCACCTATGTGGAGCTGTTCGGCAACCCCGCAGACAACAATGCCGCGACCCGCTCTAACGGCTACGAAACCGTCATTACCCAGTATCCGGACATGAAGAAGGTCGGCAGGGAAGTGGCCAACTGGGATCGCACCCAGGGCTACCAGAAGATGCAGTCCCTGCTTCAGGCCAACCCGAACATCAACGGCGTTATCGCCGGCAATGACGAAATGGCGCTGGGTGCGATTGCAGCGCTGAGGGAAGCCGGCAAGCTCGACAAGGTCAAGGTCGGCGGCTTCGACGGTTCGCCGGATGCGGTTGCCGCCATCAAGTCCGGCGAGATGCAGTATACGGTGCTCCAGCCGGTTGCCGTCTTCTCGGCCGAAGCCGTGAAGCAGGCCGATTCCTTCATCAAGACGGGCAAGACCGGCGCTGCCACCGAAAAGCAGCTCTTCGATTGCCTGCTGATCACCAAGGACAACGTCGACAAGTATACCGGCCCGTTCACGCTCTCGCAGTAAACGGATACGATCTATCCGGGGCCGCACTCGCTGCGGCCCCGACCTCTTGCGATTTCAGCTCTTCTTTGCGGGGAAGATCATTCCAACCGGTGGCGCCCCGCTGAAGACGTGCTAGATGTCGATTGCACCAGAGGCGCGTATGGCGTGCGGATGTTCCCTGTGTGCGAGCAGCGGTGCGACAGACCGGAGCCATGGAGATGTGCGTTCACCAGTTCGCGCGGTTCTCCGGGAGATGTGGGAAATAAGCATGCGCGACCAACAGGAACGTCCTCTCGAGCGCCTGATGGGCGAGGAGATTTCCAGCGATAGCCGCCAAGCCCGCCAGATCGCTCGAAGGCAGCTGGTGGCCGAGGCCGTGATGGCTGAGGGCACGATGCGCATCGAGGATCTGACCGAGCGGTTTGGCATCAGTCTGATGACCGCTCACCGCGATCTCGATGAGTTGGTGAGCCGCGGCCTGCTCCGCAAGACACGCGGCATTGTCTCAGCGGCACCGACAAGCCTCATCGAATCCAGTGACGTCTATCGATCCACGCGGCAGGCATCCGAAAAGCGCGCCATTGCTGCTGCTGCTGCCGAGTTTATCCAGCCGGGTCAGGCGATCTTCTTTGATGATTCCACGACCGTTTTGCAAATGGTGCCGCATCTTTCAGCGCGCGTGCCGCTCACGGCGATTACCAATTCCATCACGATGATCAATGCCCTGCGTGAGGTGAGCGACCTGACGCTGCTCTGTCTTGGCGGGCAGTTCCAGAACTGGTGCAATGCCTTCATGGGACCCGTGACCACCAACGAGATCCGCCGCCTGCGCCCCGATCAGGTGTTTCTCTCCGTATCCGCCATCAGTGAAGACATGCTGTTTCACCAGTCTCCGGATATGGTGGACATCAAGCGGGCCATGTTCGAATGCGCCTCGCGCCGCATCCTGCTGGTCGACCATACCAAATTCGAGCGGCGCGCGCTGCATGCCATGGGATCGCTGGATGAATTCGACGTGGTCATCGTCGACAGCGCCACGCCTCCGCGCACCATTGAGCGGCTGCGCGCGCGAGGCATCAATCTCGTCGTTGCCGCACCAAACGGCAATGCGGATGATACAAAGAGTGATTTGTAACAGTACATCCTGTGAAGTTAACAGTAGAGTGCTCGTTCTAACGAAGCGGGCCGTCTGCCCGTGCGGGCCGGGCGCCTGACATCTCACGCATTGCGCCGGCCAGACAAGCGGATCTTCGACCACGCGATGCATTTTTTCGGAGCTTCCGATGCCCTGTCTGCTTGGGATCGACAATGGCCTCACCGTCACCAAGGCGGTTGTCTTCGATGAGACGGGTGCCGTCCTGTCGGTGGCGCGGCGACGTATTCCCCAGATCATGACAAAAGCCCGCCATGTCGAGCGCGATATGGCAGGCCTCTGGGCGGCAACCGCCGAGGCCATTTCGGACGCGATTGCCGAAAGCGGCCGGCCGGCATCCGAGATCGCAGCGGTGGCCGCAACCGCTCATGGCGACGGGCTCTACCTTCTGGACCGCGACGGCAATCCGCTCGGCCACGGCATCTTGTCTCTCGACAGCCGCGCCGGCGACATCGTTGCCCGCTGGGATGGCGATGGCACGGCAGAGGCGGCGCTGGCCTTGAGCGGCCAGCGGCCGCATGCATCCGCGCCGGCATCACTTCTGGCCCATATCCGAGAGCATGAACCTGAGCGGTTTGGTGCCATCGGAACGGCGTTTGCCTGCAAGGACTGGCTGCGTTACTGCCTGACCGGCACGATCGGCACGGACCTGACGGAAGCCAGCACTTCCTTCACCGAAGTAGCGTCGCAGGCCTACGCGCCTGACATCCTCGAGCTCTACTGCCTCGGCGCGCTTTCCGGCGCTCTGCCGGAGGTGGCGCTGCCGGATGCGGTGATCGGTGGCGTGACACCGCAGGCAGCGGCTTTGACCGGGCTTGTCGCCGGAACGCCTGTTGTCGCCGGCCTACATGATGTCACGGCCTCGTCGCTCGGCATCGGCGGTTATGGCGTGGGTCAGGTGGCAGTGGTGGCCGGCACCTATTCCATCAACGAGACTGTCTCGACGCGCCCCGTGGTCGATGCCCGCTGGTTCTGCCGAAACGGGTTGAGGTTCGGCGAGTGGAACAATATGGCGATTTCGCCGGCGTCTGCGGCAAACTATGACTGGTTCCTCGACCGCTTGTGTAAATCCGACCAGAAGGCGGCAGAGGTCGAGGGTGCTTCCATCCATGAGCGTCTCGGCCGCGAAATCGGTGAAGCAATCGAGCGTCCCTCGACGGTGCTGTTTCACCCCTACCTGTTCGGCTCTCCGCATGGATCGACGGCCAGCGCCGGATTCCTCGGCCTGCGCGGTTGGCACGGCCGGGCCGACATGCTGCGGGCGGTGATCGAGGGTATTGCCTTCAACCATCGGGTTCATGTGGGCGACCTACGCCAGGGTTTTGATATGAAGACGGCAAAGCTGACGGGCGGCATCTCCCGCAATCCGCTTTTCGCGCAGTTGTTTGCCGATGTGCTTGGGATGACGGTGACCGTCACGGACACCGAAGAGGCCGCAGCCTGGGGAGCCGCACTCTGTGCTGGCTCCGGTATCGGGCTTTTTTCCTCCCCGACGGATGATCCGCGCGATCTGGCCTCCATCGGCCACGACTACCATCCCGACCCTGTACGGCAAAAGGCGCTCGACGAGCGGTATGGCCTGCATAGCGATCTGGCGAAGGCGCTTGCGCCGCTCTGGCCCCGTATCGAAGCCTTCAGTTCGGAGGGCGCGGAATGACCGCTGATACCCGCCGCGAGGCCATCGCCGCTTATGTGATTGAACGCGGCGAAGCCCGTATCGACGATCTCGTGACCGAATTCGGCGTCTCGCGCATGACGATCCATCGGCACGTGGAGGACTTGGCAAGGCAGGGCGTGTTGCGCAAGCTGCATGGTGCCGTCAGCGCCCAGCCGTCAGGCGTCTATGAGAGCCTGTTCAGCTTCCGCAAGACCCGCTCGCTTGCCGCCAAGGCGGCGCTGGCCAGGGCTGCGGTTGGCGAGATCGAGCCGGGGAGCGTGATCCTCATCGATGATTCCACCACCGTCAACGCGCTCGCGCCGCATATCACGGAGGTGAGGCCGCTCACCGTCGTCACAAACAGCCTTGATCTTTCGGAACGGCTGAGCGGGGTTGATGAGGTGAAGCTGATTTGTCTCGGTGGCGAATATCACCCGACCTATCACGCCTTTATCGGCCATCTCTGCGAAAGCGCCTTGTCGCGCCTGCGCGTCAATCTCTTGATCTGCTCGGCGTCGGCGATCAGCGGCACCTCTGCAATGATCCAGGATCCGCTCGTCGTGCGCGTCAAGCAGGCGATGATGGCTTCCGCCGTGCGCAAGGTTCTGATGGTGGATTCGGAGAAATTCGACCGGGTGGCGCTGCACCTTTTTGCCGATCTCAAAGAGTTCGACGTGGTTTACGTCGATGATCGCCTTCCCGTAAAAACAGCCGATGCCCTACGGGCGGCCGGTGTTAGCCTCAAGCTGGTGACGGAAAATGACTGATATTGAAGACGTGGACGTTCTGATCCTTGGCGCTGGCATCAATGGAGCCGGGGTGTTTCGCGATCTCTGCGAGCAGGGGCTGACCTGCGTCATCTCTGACAAGGCCGATTTCGGTTCCGGCACCTCGGCGGCCCCTTCGCGCCTCATCCATGGCGGCATCAAATATCTTGAGACGGGCGAGTTTCGCCTTGTCGCGCAGTCGACGCTGGAGCGCAATCTTCTCCTCAAGAACGCGCCGCATTGCGTCAGCCGCCTGCCGACGGTGATCCCCATCTTCTCCTGGCTCAAAGGAATTCCGGCAGCACTTCGCACGCTCTTCGGCTCTACAACGGCGCCGCGAAGCCGTGGCGCGGTGCTAATGAAGATTGGTCTCGCGCTTTACGATTTCTATGGCTCGCGTCATCGCATGATGCCGCGCCATTCGCTGTGGAGCAAGGCGCGGGCACTCGCCACCATTCCGGCGCTCACGCCGCGCATTGTGGCGGCCGGCCTCTATTACGACGCCAAGATCAGTCATCCGGAACGGCTGGTGCTGGAACTCGTCGAGGATGGCCTGCGAGCAAGTGCTTCGTCGCGTGCCCTCAATTATACGCGGATCGGGGGCAGGGACGGGCAGGCCGTTGTGTTGGTCGATGAGGACGGGAACGAGCAGCGTATTCGCCCACGCCTCGTCATCAATGCCGCCGGCCCCTGGATCGACCGGGTCAATGAAGATCTGGGTGTAACCTCCCGCCTGATCGGCGGCACCAAGGGGTCCCACATTCTTCTCGATCATCCGGATCTTATCGAAACGCTCGGCGGGCGGATGATCTATTTCGAGGCGGATGATGGGCGCATCTGCCTCGTGTTCGATTATCTCGGTAAGGCGCTGGTCGGCTCGACAGATATTCGCGACGACGACCCGGATCAGGTCACCTGCAGCGATGCCGAGATCGATTACCTGCTGCAGAGCCTCAGCGGCCTGTTGCCGGGTCTTTCCTTCGACCGCAGACAGATCGTCTATACCTATGCCGGCATCCGCCCGCTCCCGGCCTCCGATAGCACGGCCCCCGGCCTCATCAGCCGCGATCATTCGGCACCGGTCATCGAGCCGGAGGGGGAGAGACCGTGGCCGATTGTCTCGCTCGTCGGCGGCAAGTGGACGACATTTCGCGGCTTTGCCGAGGAAGTGACCGACATGGTTCTGGTCCGGCTTCAGCAGACGCGCCGCATCAGCACGCAAAGCTTGGCCATTGGAGGAGGACGCGGTTTCCCGCGCGAGAACGAGCGGGGCAAGTGGCTGGACATGGCCTGCTCAAGGACCGGCGTGGATCAGGCTCGCGCCGACACGCTGCTATCGCGTTATGGCACGACGGCGCTTGCCATTCTGGAAGCCGAAGGGAATACGCCCACCATGCTGGCGGATGCACCGGATTATTCATTTGATGAATTGGCCTGGATTACGGGCCATGAGCAGGTGGCGCATCTGGACGATCTTGTGCTGCGCCGCACGGCGCTTGCCATCACCGGCCGCCTCAGCGGACGCGATCTAGATGCGATGGCAGATCGCATGGCGGCGCAGAAAGACTGGAACCCGGAGCGTCTTGCGGTGGAACTTCGCGCCACCAAGGCAAGACTTGCCGCGCGTCACGGGTTTTCGTTTGCTTGAGCAGCTCGGCGACTCCGCCGGTCGCACTGGCCTCAAACCGGTATATTCAAGACCAGCCGAATACGTTTCGTGCCGAGACGGCAGCGATGGGTTGTTTTGTTTCCCCCCGCGTCAGGCGGCAATACAACGAAAACCCAGTACTCTCTCTTTTATCCAGAATAACACGTCCTGCGCGTATTTATTTAGGTATTCAGAAGCGCTTTTTCCTCGAACCGATTGCCGCGTTTTTTGTATCCATCGCGGTCATGGGATTGATGCAGATTTTGGTATGAAGTCAATCTGTTAGACTGCAAGCCTACGAGAGTTTCGAAGTTCGCTTTTAGGGACTTGCATATGGATAAGCTCCAGTCTGTTAGCCTGCGCCGAGGGAAAGCAGACTAAATTTTCGATGGAGGCTCCTGTCCGGAGCAGGGTCACCAAGCCGCGCGCGATCAATCGGGCTTCCCTCCAAAGCATCTTCCTAGTGTCTAAGAGGAGATAGCGCCGAAAAGCTTGGTCCTTGCCCGATGTCCCAACACTCCAACTAGACACATGGCCTAAGAATTGCGTGTGACCGGGAGATAGTGAGCCGGGAGACGTCATTGGCAGTTTACGCGCCCATCCAATGCATCGTGATTGCGCTGAGCTGCATCGGAATGAGAGCGATCAGCGCATTTTCGCGCCATGATAGGACCAAAGCACTTGTGTTGCCGGTCATTGCCGTACGCGATCTCGAAGTAAGGCAAACCCTGATCTTCGTGAGCAACAGGAGTGCGTCTTTGCTCCGGGGTCGGGGGGCTGCGTCGAGCGTGGGTCGCTTGCATCTCGCATGCCATTGCTCTGTTGCCCCGGCATGAGCAGATCAAAAATCACCACGGACCTGACGATCCTGGTCATCGACGAGAACGCCATCCGGGGTTCGATCATCGAAGAGGGTTTGAACGAGGCGGGGCACCTGAATGTCAGGGTCATCCATGAGATGCAGGGCGTGGCGCGGCTGATCGAGACGATGGATCCGGATGTCATCATCATTGATATTGAAAATCCAAATCGTGACATGATGGAGCACATGTTCCAGCTCACCCGCATGATTTCGCGGCCAATTGCCATGTTCGTGGACAGATCCGATACGGCGGCGATCGAGGCTGCTGTTGATGCCGGGGTTTCCGCCTATGTGGTCGACGGGCTGAAGAAGGAGAGGATCAAGCCGATCCTCGATATGGCGGTGAGCCGCTTCAATGCCTTCAGCCGGTTGCAGCGCGAACTCGCCGAGGCACGCAGTGCGCTTGAAGAGCGCAAGGTCATCGAGCGGGCCAAGGGCATTTTGATGAAGATGCGGGGGATGAGCGAAGAACAGGCATACGCGCTGCTACGCCAGACGGCGATGAACGAGAAGAAGAAGCTGGCAGACATCGCGCAAAGCGTCGTCACGGCTGCAGGAATGCTGCTTTGAGCGCGGCATCGATCGGAGAATGCTGGTGAGTGATCGTGTTTCCACGCAATCGGGCGACAGCGCCGTCAAAGCGCCGTCGCGTGTCCGCGGCAAGGAGCAGAGGCTTCTGCGCGCGGGATATATCCCCTTGATGGACGCCGCGATCCTGATCGTTGCAGCCGAGCTCGGCTTTGCGGAGAAAGAGGGACTGCGTCTCGAACTGGTACGGGATGTCACCTGGGCCAATGTGCGGGACCGGCTGGCGTTTCGTCAGTTCGACATTGCCCATATGCTGTCGCCGATGCCGGTCGCCTCCATGCTGGGGCTGGGATCCAATCCTTCGCCGACGATCACACCCTTTTCGCTTGGCCGCGGCGGCAATGCCATCACGCTGTCGGCGCGGATCTTCGAGCGGATGAAGTCGTTGACGGGGCTTGCCGATGATGCGGGCGCGCTTGCCAATGCGAAGGCTCTCGCGGCTCTACTCGCCGACATGCGCTCCCGCGGCGAAGCCATGCCGACGCTTGGCATGACCTATCCGTTTTCCTCGCACAATTACGAGTTCCGCTACTGGCTGGCAGCTGGCGGCATCAATCCGGACCGCGACGTCAAGCTGGTCGTGGTGCCGCCGCCGCTGACATCCGATGCGCTTTCGGCAGGCGCGATCGATGGATTTTGCGTCGGTGCGCCCTGGAACATGATCGCCTCTGAACGCGGGACTGGCAGGATCGTCGCGGCCAAGCAGGACATATGGCCTCTGGCGCCGGAGAAAGTGCTGGGCATGCGGCCGGAATGGGCTGAGACCAATGCCGATACGGTGTCGCGCCTCATCGTCGCGTTCGACAGGGCGGCGCGGTGGTGCGACGACGCCCAGAATCACAACGAACTCGCAGAGATCCTCAGCTCTCCCGATTATATCGCCGCGCCAACGAGCATTATTCGAAGCGTCTTGAACGGAGAGTTCAATCTGGATGCGCAGGGCACGATGCGAGTCGTTCCAGGCTATTTTCTCTACCATGGCAAGGCGGCAAACTATCCGCGGCCGGATCAGGCAAGCTGGATCTATAGCCAGATGATACGCTGGGGGCAGACCGACTTCAGCGAAGAAGGCATGGCACGGGTCACGAGCGCCTTCCGGCCCGACCTCTACGAGATGGCGCTGGGCGCAAACGCGGCCACCCCGGATGAGCCGGGCGAACGAAGTGCATCGGGATATGATGGCTTCATGGACGGGGAGATTTTCGACCCTCGTGATGTGCAGGCCTATGCGGAGCGTTTTGCGGTTCGCTCGACGTCATCAGGCGACGACGTGACCGAAGCGTAATCGCGCGCGGTGCGCAAAGCTGAGGCATCTGCATCGAAAGTCAGGCTTCATAACGTGCAGCGCCGCTTGCCCTGCAATCGGCTACGCGTTCGGCAACTGTCCGTAAATGCAAACTAATCGTTCCCGTTGATGGCCTTATTTCGATCTGGCACGATGTTTGCTTGTATCTAACTGTCCGCGGTCAATGGCGATCGCAGGACAGATGAGCGCCCGATCAGGCGCAAATACCCATCCGACACCGACGTCGCATGCTCCCTTGCCGTCCGGCGCTTATCGCCCGGACCCGGCAGACGGGCACGCGGCGTTTTTTTGTTTCCGGATCTCCGTCACACCAGAGGGGCACAACGCTATGACGAAGACTACAGGAATGAACATCAACCGCCGGCAGATCCTGAAGATCAGTTCTGCCGTTGCTCTGGCAAGTGCTGTGCGCGCCGCATTTCCGTCCGGCGCCTTCGCCGCCTCGGCAGGTCCGGAAGTCAGCGGCCTCAAGATCGGCTACATCGCGCTGACCGACGCCGCGCCGCTGATCATTGCACAGGAAAAGGGCCTGTTTGCCAAGCATGGCCTGCCGGATGTGGAAGTGCTCAAACAGGCATCCTGGGGCGCGACGCGCGACAATCTCGTGCTCGGCGGTGCCGCCAACGGCATCGACGGTGCGCATATCCTCACCCCGTTGCCCTATCTCATGTCCACCGGCAAGGTGACCCAGAACAACGTACCGGTGCCAATGTCGATCGTTGCCCGCCTCAACCTCGACAGCCAAGGCATTTCGGTTGCCAAGGAATATGCCGGGACCGGGGTCCAGCTCGATGCTTCCAAGCTGCGGGAGGCGTTTGCCGCCAAGAAGGCTGCCGGCAGCGAGATCAAGGTCGCCATGACATTTCCCGGCGGCACCCATGATCTCTGGATCCGCTACTGGCTTGCCGCCGGCGGCATCGATCCGGACAAGGACGTGTCGACGATCGTGGTGCCGCCGCCGCAGATGGTGGCGAACATGAAGGTCGGCAACATGGACGCCTTCTGCGTCGGCGAGCCTTGGAACGAGCAGCTCGTCAACCAGGGTATCGGCTTCACTGCCTGCACCACCGGCGAGATGTGGAAAGGTCATCCGGAAAAGGCGCTCGGGCTTCGCTCCGACTGGATCGAGAAGAACCCGAATGCCGCGCGTGCGCTGATGATGGCCGTCATGGAAGCCCAGATGTGGGCCGACAGCATGGACAACAAGGAAGAGATGGCCGCCATTCTTGGCAAGCGCCAGTGGTTCAACGTGCCGCCGAAGGATGTCGCCGGACGCCTCAAGGGCACCATCAACTACGGCAACGGGCGCCTTGTCGAGAATACCGGGCTGGAGATGAAGTTCTGGAAGGACCATGCCTCCTATCCGTTCAAGAGCCACGACGCCTGGTTCCTCACCGAGAACGTCCGCTGGGGCAAGTTCGCACCCGACACCGACATCAAGGCGCTGGTCGACAAGGTCAACCGCGAAGACATCTGGCGCGCGGCAGCAGCCGATCTGGGCATCGCTGCCGCCGACGTTCCGGCGTCGAGCTCGCGTGGAAAAGAGACCTTCTTCGACGGCAAGGTCTTCGATCCGGAAAACCCGAAGGCCTATCTCGAGAGCCTGACGATCAAGGCAAGTGCCTGAAGCAGCGGCCCTTCACGCGGCAGCGTATGGGGGGCCTGTCTTGTCCAGAACGAACATCACTTGAAGGGATCACCATGACTGCAACAGCCCGCAAGTCAGACCAGGCAACAACGCCAAAAACGCCGGCGGCGTCGGAGAAAAGCGCGACCGTTGTCATGATGGTCCAGCCCCCAGCCCGCAAGCTCAACATCCGGCATGCCGCCACTGCCGTCTGTCGCAACGTACTGCCGCCGCTGGTGGTGCTGATCGCGCTCCTCGCCATCTGGCAGATCGCCTGCTCCGGTGCTGGCGCTACTTTGCCACCGCCATCGCAGGTCTGGATCGACAGCTATGACCTCATCGCCCATCCGTTCTTCGATTTCGGGCCGCAGGACATAGGTCTTGCTTGGCGCGTGCTGATCTCGCTTCAGCGTGTCGCGATCGGCTTCGGGCTTGCAGCAGTGGTCGGCGTCTTCCTCGGCGCCCTTGTCGGCCAATCGGTCTGGGCCATGCGCGGCCTCGACCCGATCTTCCAGATCCTGCGCACTGTTCCACCGCTTGCCTGGCTGCCGCTGTCGCTTGCCGCCTTCCAGAATTCCAATCCGTCGGCGATCTTCGTGATCTTCATCACCTCGATCTGGCCTGTCATCATCAACACCGCGGTCGGCGTGCGCAACATTCCGGATGACTATCGCAACATCGCCCGGGTGCTGCGCCTCAATCAGCTCGAGTTCTTCATCCGCATCATGGTACCGGCGGCAGCCCCTTACATCTTTACCGGCCTTCGCATCGGCATCGGCCTGTCGTGGCTTGCCATCGTGGCCGCGGAAATGCTGACTGGCGGCGTCGGCATCGGCTTCTTCATCTGGGATGCGTGGAATTCCTCGCGCCTCACCGACATCATCGTGGCGCTCGCCTATATCGGCGTGACCGGCTTCGTCCTCGACAAGCTGGTGGGCCTGCTCGGCTCGATCGTCACCCGCGGCACCGCCAGGAATTGAGGAGACGGCCATGAGCGCCTACCTGAAAATCGATCACGTCGACAAGAACTTCGAACGCGCCGGCACAAAAACAGAGGTGCTGAAAGACATCTCGCTCACCATCGACAAGGGCGAGTTCGTCTCCATCATCGGCCATTCCGGTTGTGGCAAGTCGACCCTGCTGAACCTGATCGCCGGCTTGACGCGGGTTTCCACCGGTGCCGTCCTGCTCGAAAACGTAGAGGTCAATGCGCCGGGCCCGGAACGCGCCGTCGTTTTCCAGAACCATTCGCTGCTGCCCTGGCTGACCGTCTATGAAAACGTCAATCTTGCGGTCTCCAAGGTTTTCGCCGGCAGGAAGACGCGGGCCGAAAAGCATGACTGGGTGATGCGCAACCTGGACCTCGTCCAGATGGGGCATGCCAAGGACAAGCGCCCTTCCGAAATTTCCGGCGGTATGAAGCAGCGCGTCGGGATTGCCCGCGCGCTCGCCATGGAACCGAAGATCCTCTTGCTCGACGAACCTTTCGGCGCGCTCGATGCGCTTACCCGCGCCCATCTGCAGGATGCGGTGATGGAGATCCATTCCCGCCTCGGCAACACGATGATCATGATCACCCATGACGTCGACGAGGCCGTGCTGCTCTCCGACCGCATCGTCATGATGACCAACGGCCCGGCCGCCCGCATCGGTGAAGTGCTTGACGTGCCAATCCCGCGGGTACGCGACCGCATCGCGCTCGCGGCCGACCGAACCTACCTCAAGTCCCGCGAAGCTGTGCTGAAGTTCCTCTACGAACGTCACCGCTTCGTCGAAGCTGCGGAGTAACCGACATGACGGAAAAGATCGTTATCATCGGCAACGGCATGGCACCCGGTCGCATGCTGGAAGAGCTGTTCGAAAAGGCCCCTGGTCGTTTCGACGTGACCATCTTCAACGCCGAACCGCGCGTCAACTATGACCGCATCATGCTGTCGCCGGTTCTGTCCGGCGAAAAGTGCTACGACGACATCGTCATCCACAATGACCACTGGTACGCCACCCATGGCGTGACCCTGCACAAGGGTGCCAGGGTCACTGAGATTGACCGCCAGGCGAAGACGGTCACCTCGGCCAAAGGCATTACCGCTTCTTACGACAAGCTTGTCATCGCCACCGGTTCTCTCCCATTCATTATCCCTGTTCCGGGCCACCAATTGCCCGGGGTTCTCGCCTACCGCGATCTCGCTGATGTCGAGAAGATGGTCGAGATTGCGGGCGCCAAGGGCCGCGCCATCGTCATCGGCGCCGGGCTGCTGGGCTTGGAGGCTGCTTACGGGCTGAAGCGGCAGGGCATGGAGGTGACCGTCATTCACCTCAACCCGACCATCATGGACCGTCAGCTCGATCCGCCGGCCGCCTATCTGCTCGAAAAGGCGCTGACCGAACGCGGCATCGACATCATCACCAAGGCCAATACCAAGCGGATCCTCGGCACCGACAAGGTGGAGGGTATCGAGCTGGATGACGGCCGCGTCATCACCGGCGATATGGTGATCATGGCCGTCGGCATCCGCCCGGCCTCGAGCCTTGCCAAGGATGCCGGCATCGCCGTCAACCGCGGCATCGTCGTCGACGACGGGATGATGACCTCTGACCCGAACGTCTTTTCGCTCGGCGAATGCGCCGAACATCGCGGCATCTGCTATGGGCTCGTTGCGCCCCTTTATGAGGCCGCAAGGGTTCTTGCTGATCGCCTCATCGGCGGTACCAGCGAATATCATGGCTCTGTCGTCAACACGAAGCTCAAGGTCACCGGCATCAACCTGTTTTCGGCAGGCGATTTTGCCGAAGCGCCGGACCGCGAGGAAATCGTGCTGCGCGATGCGTCCGCCGGCATCTACAAGCGGCTGGTCCTGAAGGACAATCGCATCATCGGCGCGGTACTCTACGGCGAGACGGCGGATGGCTCTTGGTTCTTCGACCTGATGAAACGCGGGACCGATATCTCGCAAATGCGCGACACCCTGATATTCGGCCAGTCCTACCAGGGAGGGTCTCCGCTGGACCCTATGGCGGCCGTTGCAGCCTTGCCGGATGATGCGGAAATCTGCGGCTGCAACGGCGTCTGTAAGGGCAAGATCACCACGACCATCACCGGTAAAGGGCTGACCTCGCTGGATGACGTCCGCGCTCACACAAAGGCATCCGCTTCCTGCGGCTCCTGCACCGGGCTCGTCGAGCAGCTGATGGCGCTGACGCTGGGCGATGCTTACAACCCGGCCGCCGTCACGCCGATGTGCACCTGCACCGAGCTTGGCCACGACGACGTCCGCCGCCTAATCAAGGCCAAGGGTCTGAAGACCATTCCCGCCGTCATGCAGGAACTGGAATGGAAGACCTCCTGCGGCTGCGCCAAGTGCCGGCCTGCGCTCAACTACTATCTCGTCTGCGACTGGCCGGACGAATATGCCGACGACTACCAGTCGCGCTATATCAACGAGCGTGTGCACGCCAACATCCAGAAGGATGGCACCTATTCGGTCGTGCCGCGCATGTGGGGCGGTGTAACGAACGCCGCGGAACTGCGCGCCATCGCCGATGTCGTCGACAAGTTCGAAATACCGATGGTGAAGGTGACCGGCGGCCAGCGCATCGATTTGCTCGGCATCGAGAAGGAAGATCTGCCGGCCGTCTGGGCCGACCTCGGCAAGGCCGGATTCATCTCGGGTCAGGCCTATGCCAAAGGCTTGCGCACGGTAAAAACCTGCGTCGGTTCCGACTGGTGCCGCTTCGGCACCCAGGATTCGACCGGGTTCGGCATCCGCGTCGAGAAGTTCATGTGGGGCTCGTGGACACCGGCCAAACTGAAACTTGCCGTCTCCGGCTGTCCGCGCAACTGCGCCGAAGCCACCTGCAAGGATATCGGAGTGATCTGCGTCGACAGCGGTTTCGAGATCCATTTCGCCGGTGCCGCCGGTCTCGATATCAAGGGCACGGATGTTTTGGGTCTGATGAAAACCGAGGATGAGGCGCTGGAGCATATCGTGGCGCTCACCCAGATGTATCGCGAGCAGGGCCGTTACCTTGAGCGCATCTACAAGTGGGCCAAACGCATTGGCCATGACGAGATCCGCCGCCAGATCATGGGCGATCCCGAAAAACGCCGTGCCTATTACGACCGTTTCGTCTTCTCCCAGACATTCGCCCAGGTCGACCCCTGGTCGGAGCGTGTCTCGGGCAAGGACAAGCACGAGTTCAAGCCCATGGCGACCATCAGCTACAACCAGGCAGCGGAGTGAGGCGATGAACAGCAACTGGATGACGATCGGTCGAATAGACGACATTCCGCTGCGCGGGGCGCGTTGCGTAAAGACGCCGCAGGGTAAGGTTGCCGTGTTTCGCACGGCCGAAAACGAGGTCTTTGCAATCGAGGACCGTTGCCCGCACAAGGGCGGTCCGCTCTCCCAGGGCATCGTCCATGGCAAGGCCGTGACCTGCCCCTTGCACAACTGGGTGATCTCGCTTGAGAGCGGCCGCGCACTCGGCGCCGACGAAGGCTCCGTGGCGACACTGCCGCTGCGCAACACGGACGGCGAATTGTCCATCCTCCTGGAGAGACGGCTGGAAGCGGCCGAGTGAACACCCCCATCCTGCATATTCCCAAGGAGGCAATGATGCTGTCAAAATCAGACGTGACCGAGATGATCTACGAGAAGAAGCGGCAGGCCGGCCTGAGCTGGGCCTCGATTGCCGAAGGGATCGGCATGAGCGAGGTATTTGTTACCTCGGCCTGCCTTGGAATGAATGCGCTGCCGCGCGTGAAGGCCGATCTTCTGGTGCGCGATCTCGGTCTGCCCCAGGAATGTGCTGTCGTCTTGGCCGAGTTCCCAACCAAGGTCTGGGGTCGCGATATCCCCACCGATCCCTGCATCTACCGGCTCTACGAGATCGTTGGAGTTTACGGTGAGACCCTGAAAGAACTCATCCAGGAGAAATGCGGGAACGGCATCATGAGCGCCATCGATTTTGACATGGTGGTGGAGAAGGTTGCCAATCCGAAGGGCGACCGCATTGAGATCCGCATGAGCGGAAAATTTCTCGGTTACAATAGTTGGTGAGATGCGGGAAGCCACCATGTCCGGTGTAACCAAGACGACCTGCCCCTATTGCGGTGTCGGCTGCGGCGTGATCGCCGCAGTCGACGACGAGGGCAAGATCAGCGTGGCGGGCGATCCTGACCATCCCGCCAATTACGGAAGGCTTTGTTCGAAAGGCTCGGCGCTGGCCGAAACGCTGGATATGGACGGTCGCGCACTTTACCCTCAAGTGCATGGCGAAAGAGCCGGCTGGGACGAAGCGCTCCATCTCGTTGCCGCAAACTTCCAGCGGACAATTTCCGAGCACGGGCCGGATGCCGTCGCCTTCTATGTTTCCGGGCAGATGCTGACCGAAGACTATTATGTCGCCAACAAGCTGATGAAGGGGTTTATCGGCTCCGCCAACATAGACACCAACTCACGCCTGTGCATGGCTTCGTCCGTTGCCGGTCATCGCCGCGCCTTCGGCGCCGATACCGTCCCGGCCTGCTATGAGGACCTGGAGCTGGCGGATCTGGTGGTCTTGGTCGGCTCGAACATGGCCTGGTGCCATCCTGTCCTTTACCAGCGTCTGGCGGCGGCCAAGGCTGCCCGGCCTTCCATGAAGGTGGTGGTGATCGACCCGCGCAAAACCGCGACCAGCGACATCGCCGATCTGCATCTGGCCGTGGCCGCCGATGGCGACATCGCCCTGTTCAACGGGTTGCTCAACTATCTGTCCGAGACCGGAGCGGTGGACGAAAACTACGTGTCAAGGCACACATCCGGGTTCCCTGAAGCGTTGATGGCAGCGGCACCTGGCTCTGTCTCTGACCTTTCGGAGGCGACGGGCGTGTCCGGCATGCTCATCCGTCAGTTCTACCGTCTCTTCGGACAAACCGAGAAGGTCGTCACTTGCTACAGCCAGGGCGTCAACCAGTCTGCCGTCGGCACGGACAAGGTGAACGCCATCATCAACTGCCATCTCGCAACCGGTCGGATCGGCCGGCCCGGAATGGGACCCTTGTCACTGACCGGCCAGCCAAACGCCATGGGCGGGCGCGAAGTTGGCGGTCTCGCCAACATGCTCGCAGCCCATATGGCGATCGAAAACCCGGTGCACAGGGATCGGGTGCAGCGCTTCTGGAGTTCACCCACCATCGCCGACAGACCCGGCCTGAAGGCCGTCGACATGTTCGAGGCGGTGGCGGACGGTCGGATCAAGGCGATCTGGATCATGTCGACCAATCCGGTTGTCTCCATGCCCGAGGCCGATGCGGTCAAGGCGGCCCTCACGGCATGCCCCTTCGTGGTGGTCTCGGACATCCAGCAGGATACCGATACGGCCCGTCTCGCCCATGTCCTGCTTCCGGCCACCGGCTGGGGCGAAAAATCCGGCACAGTGACGAATTCAGAGCGTCGGATCTCCCGGCAGAGACCGTTCCTATCTGAGCCGGGCGAGGCCCGCGCCGACTGGTGGCAGATGGCTGAGGTGGCTAAGCGTATGGGGTTCGGCCCGGCTTTCGATTACGGCGCTCCGGGCGAGATCTTCGCCGAGCATGCAGCCCTGTCCGCCTTCGAGAACGAGGGCGAGCGCGATTTTGATATTGGCGCCCATGCCGCGATCAGCCACAGCGCCTATGACGACCTCCATCCGTTCCAGTGGCCGTCGCGCGGTGACGGATCAACTCTTGCTCGTTTCTTCGGCGATGGTGGTTTCTTCACCGCCGATCGAAGGGCCCGCTTTGTGCCGGTCGCGACGCCTGCGCTGGAAAAGACGGACGGCCGCTTTCCCTTCACCCTCAATACGGGTCGGATCCGCGATCACTGGCATACGATGACGCGCACGGGAAAGAGTGCCCGGCTCTCCGCCCATATCGCGGAGCCCTTCTGCGAGATCCATCCGGCGGACGCGGCGAACGTCAGTATCGGCGATGCCGACCTCATGCATGTCGAAGGCGAAAACGGCAGGTCGATCATCGTGCGCGCCCTGTTGACTGAACGGCAGATGCGGGGGTCGGTCTTCGTTCCCATGCACTGGACCGGCGAGACGGCGCCGAGTGCACGCGTCGATACGCTTGTCCCCTCCCGCGTCGATCCGGTGTCCGGCCAGCCTGCCTTGAAGATGGCGCGCGTTTCCGTTGCCCGCCAAGAGGCGCAAGCGCATGGCTTCCTGGTGGCGGCGAAGCGTCCGCTCGACCTCCCGTTTGCCTATTGGGCGATCGCGAGAACCGAAGGTGGTTACCGACTGGAATTTGCAGGCGACCCGCCCGCCGATGGCTGGGAGGACTGGTTGCGGCGCAGCTTGCGGCTCGACGAGCGCCAGGACTTCTCCGGCTACCTCGACCGGCAGGCCGGGGATCACCGCCTGCTCGGCTTTGACGGAGAGCATCTCCTGGCAGCCTTGTTCGTGTCACGTGAACCAGTCAGCGTGTCGCGGCAATGGGCGGTCGAGCAGCTGAAGGAGCGGCATCTGGACAGCCGCACCCGTTCCATGCTCATAGCCGGCCGTCCGGCAGCGGGGCGACCGGACAAGGGCGCGATCGTCTGCTCTTGTTTTTCGGTCGGTATCAATGAGATTAGTGCCGCCGCCCATCGCGGTTGCCGTTCTGTGGAAGCCGTCGGCCTAGTCTTGAATGCCGGAACCAATTGCGGCTCCTGCCGCCCCGAAATCAGGAGGATCCTGGATGCGACGCAAACCCTTGCAGCAGAGTGACGGAAACGAACGCATCGCAGCACTCGCCAAGCTGCCGGTCTTCTGGAACCTTACGGGCAAGCGGGCGGTCATGGCGGGCGGATCGGATGGCGCCGCCTGGAAGGCAGAGCTTCTGCAGGCCTGCGGCGCTGAGGTAGAGCTGTTCTGCGAAACCTCA
The DNA here is from genome assembly GCF_977018685.1 of Velazquezella soli. Classification (NCBI taxonomy): domain Bacteria; kingdom Pseudomonadati; phylum Pseudomonadota; class Alphaproteobacteria; order Hyphomicrobiales; family Rhizobiaceae; genus Velazquezella; species Velazquezella soli. The sequence continues at coordinate 528,161 of NZ_CDRNXF010000005.1, read as the reverse complement.
GAGCTCGGCGACACGATGAAGGCGCTGGTGGAGCGGACCGGTCTGACGCATCATGACCATCCCTGGCATTGCGGTATCTTCACCGGGGCATCGCTGGCGCTCGCCGACTGCGAGACCGAAGCCGAGGCGCAGGCCTTCTACTGCGCGGCGCGCGGGGCCGGCGTCCCCGTCAATGTGATCGACAAGCCTGCCTATTGCCAGTTCCAGTTCGGCTCGATCGTCAACCGGTCGCCAGTGATCGTGTCGATCTCGACGGATGGAGCGGCACCGATTCTCGCCCAGGCGATCCGCCAGCGGATCGAAACACTGCTGCCGCCGGCGCTGAAGCAATGGGCAAGCCTTGCGCAGTCGCTGCGGGAGGCGGTCAACCGCCGGCTGTCGCCAGGTCCGGCAAGACGCCTTTTCTGGGAGCGTTTCGTTGCCCGAAGCCTCTCGACCAACGAGCCACCAGCGCAAGATACCGCGGACCGGTTGCTGGCCACCGCCGAGCAGATCGCTTCGGTTCCGAGTTTGGGATCGGTGACCCTGGTCGGTGCGGGGCCGGGAGATGCCGAACTGCTCACGCTCAAGGCCATGCGGGCGCTGCAGGCCGCCGATGTCATCCTGTTCGATGATCTTGTCTCGCCGGAGGTGCTGGAACTGGCGAGGCGTGAGGCAAAGCGGTTCCTCGTCGGCAAGAGAGGCGGACGCGAAAGCTGTCGCCAGGATGACATCAACGACATGATGGTGCGGTTCGCAAAGGACGGCAAACGCGTTGTCCGGCTTAAATCCGGTGACCCGATGATCTTCGGGCGGGCAGGCGAAGAAATCGCCCGGCTGCATAGCGAGGGCATCGCCGTAGACGTGGTGCCGGGCATTACCGCAGCGTCGGCCATGGCCGCGTCGCTGAAGACATCGCTCACCAACCGCGACCACGCCCAGCAGGTCCGCTTCGTCACGGCGCATTCCCGGGATCATGAACTGCCCCAGACCGTCCACTGGGCCTCGCTCGCCAAACCCAACCAGACCTCCGTGTTCTACATGGGCGGACGCATGGCAGGCCAGATCGAGCAGCGCCTGATGGACAATGGGATGACAGCTGACACGCCCGTTGTCGTTGTCTCCTCCGTCAGCCGCCCGCACGAACAGCGCTGGTCTGGCCCGCTCGCAAGCCTCGGCGATGCCATGCGCACGATCGGCGTCGAGGAGCCTGTGCTGATCGGGGTCGGAGATGTGTTCGGCGCGGTCGCCGGAGAACACGGTCAAAGTTTCGACCAGGAAGGGCAGGAGCATCGGGTTGGAAGCGTTTGAGCGATGCTGAGCGACGTCGCTGGGAGGGAGCGGCAAACAAAGGATAGGCCCTGAATGCGCCGAGACTTGCAAAAGTTGCTACATTCTACTTCCGTGCGCCACGTGGCAGTAACTTCAATGGCCTGCCGCGACGCCGGCCGGTGTCGTTCGTCCTTGCAACCAACGCAGTGTGTGAAAACTGACGCACGATCGGATTTGGCTTGACCTAGCTCCGCGCTCTGATGCGATCTCGACGAAGACTTACGTTCGGCACGGATCTCTCTTAAATAGTGCGTCGATCTGAGGCGCGTTTTGAGAAAACGATTGCCAGAGGAGCACGGCCAGAACGAACATCACATTCCAGGCAATCACCACGTCCGAGAGGAAGTGGCCTCCGAACATCACTCGGTTGAATGAGAAGGCTGCCGCGACAATGCCGACCGCTGCGAGATAAGTTGTCCGGTGTCTGGGGGTGACGAACACGACAAGTGTGAGCAGCGCAAAGGCGCTTGCGGCCTCTCCCGAGATAAAGGAACAATTCCTGACGCATTGGTCGGTGAGCTGCCACGGAGGGGTAAAGATCGCACTGCCGCCGAATTCGTCGAGTGCTCTTGGACGCGCCCTCCCGACCAGCATCTTGATGACTTGAACGCCCAGCCCCGGACCTGCTGCAAAGAACGTCAGTACGAATAACAACTTATGCGGTGCGGCTGAGTATTTCGGGTTCCTGAGGAAAGGACTTGCAAGCAAAAGCACGATTGCAAACCCGATCACGACCCAAGGCAGAAGCCTGTTGAGGTCACGAAACGCAATGAGGAAACTGTTTTCCTCGAAAGCGAAGCCCGCGATGGGATCCCAGAAATAACGACTGACGATCAGGTCGATTTCCGGCACAGTTGCAAAGATCAGCGATACAAAACCCAGAAGCATAAGCGCCTCTGGAAGCAAACGGTGTGCTTCGTCTTCAACGGTCTTCGGATTTGCTTTTTGAACGTGGTTGAGATCAGTTGCGTCCATGGGTGGTTCCTATGTGAGGACCACGTTCTCTCGCCGGATTATCAAGATTTGACCGAGAACCGGAGAAGAGCATGTCAAAGTCAGAGAGTTTGACGATGATCTCATCGCTCGTGCTGGTCGTCGAGGACGACCAAGAGATTGCTTCCCTTATTGAAAAATATCTCGCAAGAGCCGGCTACAGGACGGTAAAGGCTTCGACAGGCCTTACGGCTCTCACCCATGTCCAGAGATTGCAGCCCGACCTGATCCTGCTCGATATCGGCCTGCCTGACATCGATGGCTTCGATCTTCTGGCGAGGGTCCGGGCAAATTCGAGCGTGCCGGTCATCTTCCTGTCGGCGATGGATGACAGTACCGACAAGTTGCTCGGCCTGAAGCTCGGCGCCGATGACTATGTCACCAAACCGTTCAACCCGCAGGAAGTAGTGGCGCGGGTGGGCGCTGTCCTCAAGCGCACCAGAGGCGTTGGCGCTCATGAGGTTGTCCGGCACGACGGGGTCGAGGTTCAGCTGGAGTCCCACATCGCGATTGCCTCGACGGACAAAGGCCGGGTCGAACTGCCGCTGACCGCAACGGAGTTTCGCGTTCTCGTTTGTTTCGTCCGGTCGCCGTTTAAGACCTTCGAAAGAGCATCCTTGCTGGACGCGTGCATGCCCGAAAGCGATGCGCTCGATCGAACCGTCGATACGCATATCGCCAACCTCAGGCGAAAGCTGGCGAGTTGCGGCCTGGACGGCTTTATCGTTGCCGTGCGCGGGATAGGCTATCGTTTCGCGAGGTCGACAGGTGTCTAGACCGGCTCTATCAACACTGACGGCGGCTCTGGTTTCCGTCATTCAACTGATGACCATCGCGCTCCTCTATATCCTGACCGACTGGTATATCGATCATGCCGAATTATCGGCACTGGACGCGCTGCCCCCCGATGCGAAACGTGCCTGGGTCAGCATCAACAATGGCGAGATGCCCGCACCGAGCGATCTCGCGGCACTCGCTCCGCTCTATCCGACACTGGAAGAGGCGACCGAGGCGTCCCCTGTCGAGGGTGTTTTAGGTTTCGGATTTCTGCTGATCGTGTTTAGCAGCGGCATTGGCGTCGTCCTGGCCTACAGGCTCGTCGCGCCGCTCACCCGCCTGACGGCCGCAGCCGAAAAGATCCGGCAGGGCGATTTTCAGGTCACGGTCGAACCGGGCGCAACCAAGGAAGTCGAAACGCTTGCGATCACCATCAATCGCATGGCGAGCGAGTTGCTTGCATTGGAGACCCGCCTGAAATTCAACACGCGCGCGGTGGCCCACGAACTGCGCACACCACTGACGGTGCTGCAGGGCAATCTGCAAGGCATGACTGACGGCGTCATTCCCGCCAGCGAAGCCCAGTTGCGTGCGCTTTTGGCGCAGACACGGGGCATGTCGCGGCTGGTGGACCAGCTGAACACGCTCTCACTGGCAGGCACGATCGACTTTGTGACCGCGACCATGGCGACCGACCTGGCCTTGCATGCTTCGGAGACGGTGACCCTGTTCCAGATCTCCGCAGGCGGTGATGTCAATTTCCGAACCTACCTTGCGCCCGCACCGGCAATGATCGATCCGGACCGTTTCCGCCAGGCTATCCTCGCTCTTCTGGAAAACGCACGGCGATACGCGGGCAATTTCGGGCCGATCGATGTTCATACCGGGGTGGATGACACGGGGCGGTCGTTCATTTCTGTCCAGGACAAGGGTCCAGGACTACCAGACTATGCGCAGCACTCCTCTTTCGACATGTTCTGGAGAAGCGAGAGGCTCAGCGGTCGTGGCACAAGCGGTTCAGGGCTTGGTCTGACGATCGTCAAAGCGATTGCGGAAGGCCACAATGCCCGCTTGGAGGTCGGAAACAATCCTGACGGTGGCGCATACGCCAAGGTTACATTTGAGGTCGCGTAGACCTAAGCGATCCCGAGGACGCTCCAACTGAAATGGAGGCGAACAGCGCCGGCCTGTCGCACCGGGTAAGAATCTACCGCTCCTGACCGACAGCGGAAATGCCTCCGCCTTGCGCCTCAAATTCGGTCGTCAAGCACTGCATTGCTCAGTTCAGACTGTTGGCCTAGCTTCGTGGCGTCGTCACGTCGTCGGTGTGCGTCGTCCATCCTGTTGAACGCAGCTTCCGGGATGGGCCCGCTGTTCGCACAATCCCGTATTCGCTACTTCCCTGAAATAGGAGTGGAGCGTCGTCTGAAGCGCTCATAGCGCTCCATCAGGGACAAATTCCACGCAAGTGGCAATGACGAGGAGACGTTTCATGGCTGGAAGCGGCAAAGCAACGGGCGCTGTCCTGATCGGCCTGGCGCACGCCCATGCCGAAGCGCCACCGGTCGACGTGATCATCGTCGGAGGTGGGTCCGCCGGAGCGGTGCTTGCGACGCGCCTCAGCGCCGATCCTCATCGCACCATACTGTTGCTGGAAGCGGGGCCTGATTTCGCGCCGAGCGCCTATCCGCAGAGCCTGACCGATGCCGGCACTGTGGGGACTCCGGATTTCGATTGGCACTATCACAGCGACGACACGACAAAGCTCGGCCATGACATTCCATTGCCGCGGGGCAGGGTCGTCGGTGGCAGTTCCGCCGTCAATGGTACGGTCGCCATGCGGGCACGGCCGTCCGACTTCGCACGCTGGGCGGCGCGCGGGATCGAAGGTTGGTCCTGGAACGATGTGTCGGCCGCTTACAAGGCTTTGGAAAACACCCCGACCGGCGACGATACCCTGCATGGTCGATCCGGCCCCTTTCCGGTCCGGCAGCGAACCCTCGAGGAACTGACCGCGTCCTCTCGCGGCTTCGTTCACGCCGCGTGGGCCTTGGGTCTGGCTGACGTTTCGGATTTTAACAGCGCGGCTGCGGACGGGGCAGGGGCCTATCCGCTCAACGTCGTCGACGAGAGGAGGATGAATACCGGCATCGTCTATCTCACCGAGGAGGTTCGCGCCCGCCCGAACCTCACCATCCGCGGCGAGACAGAAGTGGATCACGTTGTCTTCAGCGGCAATCGGGCCACCGGCGTCCGGCTGGTGACGGGAGAGGTTTTGACCGGCGGCGAGATCATCCTGTCGGGCGGGGCGTTCGGAAGCCCGGCCATGCTGCTGCGCTCCGGCATCGGGCCTGCCGGCGATCTCCGCGCGCTGGAGATCCCTGTCCTGGCGGACCTGCCGGTCGGCTCCCGTCTCCAGGACCATCCGTTCTTTTACAACGTCTACGCACTGAAGGCCTCCGACAGGGCCATGAGCCCCGCAGCCGGTGCGCTTGTCTGGACGGGCTCATCGGCAGCGACCGGCGGCGATCTCGACCTCCAGATATCCGCGACCCACTTCATCGACCCGAAGGCGAGCCCGACGGGTGGCGCGATCGTTCTCGCGGCTGCGGTGACGCTGCCAAAGTCGGTCGGCAGCTTCCGCCTGGCCTCGCGAGACCCGCGCGTTGCGCCGCGCATCCACTACAATTTCTTCGACGACCCGAGCGATCTCGACAGGATGGTGGAGGCGGTCAAGCTGTCCCGCCAAATCGGCGGAACCGCTCCTTTCGTGGGCATGGTTGATCACGAGATGGCCCCGGGAGACGGCGTGCACAGCGACGCGGACCTGCGCGCCAACATCACCGCCAACATTGCGGCCTACCAGCATCCGACCTCAACGGTTCCAATGGGGGCCGACACCGACGAGACAGCCGTTGTCGATGCCTTCGGACGCGTGCGCGGCACCGAGAACCTCCGCGTCGTCGACGCCTCCATCCTGCCAGACATCCCTTCGGTTCCGACCAACGTCACCACCATCATGGTCGCCGAGCGAATCGCCGCACGCATCCTCGCCTAGCCGATCGGACCGAACGGTCAAGCCGACGGTCTCGCCCATCATCGCCCACGTACGAAGGAGCATTCTCATGACATCTCTCAAAGACAAGGTGGCGCTGATCACCGGAGCATCGCGCGGCATCGGCCGGGCGATCGGCGAACGGCTCGGCCGCGAGGGCGCAACGGTCGCGATCAATTATCGCAGCCGTCCGGAGGAAGCGGCGGAAGCGGTGCGGGCCGTCGAGGAGGCCGGCGGCGTGGCGCGTCCCTTTCAGGCCGATGTAGCCAATATGGCGGACATCCGGCGGCTGTTTGACGAGGTCGATACGGCCTTCGGCGGCCTCGATATCGTCGTTGCCAATGCCGGGCTGCCGTTCATCGGCGTGCCGGTCGTCGACGTCCGGGAAGTGGATTTTGACCGAATTTTTGGTCTCAATGCCAAGGGCTCGTTCTTCGTGCTCCAGGAAGCGGCCAAGCGGGTGCGGGACGGCGGAAGGATCATCGACATCTCGACCTCGACCACCGCGTTCACGGCACAGGGCATGGGCCTGCACGCGGCCTCGAAGGCCGGATCGAAGCTGATCGTCGAGGTTCTGGCGATAGAGCTGGGTCACCGCGGGATTACCGTCAACTCGGTCATGCCCGGCGCAACCAACACCGAGTTCATCAAGGATGCGCCGCAGGAAGAGCGTGACCGGATTGCGGCCGGGTCGCCACTCGGACGCCTTGGCGAACCCGACGAGATCGCCGATGTCGTCGCCTTCCTGGCTTCCGACCAGGCACGCTGGCTGACGGGGCAGCATGTTCTGGCCAACGGTGGAGCACGGGTATGAGCAAGAGCTACGTCGCCGTCTATACCGCGACCCTTGCCGCAAGGCCGGAACGGATCTGGTCCGTCGTTCGCGATTTCGCAGCGGTCGCCTCGTGGAACCCGATTGCCCGTGAAAGCCGTCTGCTCGCCGACGGAGAACGGGAGCTGGTCACGACCGACGGGACGACCGTCCGCGAGCTGCTGATATCCAGTGATGACGGGGCGCGTCATCTCTCCTACCAGATGGTGACGTTTCCCATCCCGGTCAGCGCCCAGACGAACCAGATCCTGGTTCGTCCCGGCGAGAGCGCCGATGAAGCCAGCATCCGGTTCGAGGCGTCGTTCGTCCCGGTGGATGGGATCGATTCGGAGGTGGTGATGGGGATCAACCTCTCGGCGTTTGCGGCGGCATCTAGAGGACTGGCCGATCATCTCGGGGTTGCGCTTGTCAGGGCGTCTCTCTAATGCTGGTCGTGGTCTCCTTGGAATTGGCCCATCAAAAAACGGCCTTTGGCGGTCTTTGCGCCGATCTCGTAAAGGGACTGAACCCGTGCTCGACCTCAATGATTTCCGTACCTTCGTCCAGGTCGTCGACAGCGGCGGCCTGACAGCTGCAAGCCGCAGCACGGGCGTTGCGAAGTCGACACTCAGCCATCGGCTGCAGCAGCTTGAAGCCGCCCTCGGCGTCCGGCTGATCAATCGAACGTCACGGGTGCAGACGCTGACCGAAGCGGGCACTCTCTTCTATCGCCACGCGCTTGTCATGCTTCGAAACGCCGACATCGCGGAGAACGCGGTGCGCCAGAGGCTGGAGGAGCCGACGGGGGTCATCAAGTTCACGACGGCGATCGCGACCTCGGTCTATGTCCTGCGGCAGATCATACCGCAGTTCGCGATCGACCACCCGAAAATCCAGCTCGTCCAGCACACGGGCGACGAGCAGACGGACATCGTCGGCGGCGCTTTCGATCTCGCGATCCGGGCTCACGAGGGGCAGATGACCGATTCGGCCCTGGTGCAGCGGACGCTCTCTCCGGCGCCCTGGTTCATTTTCGCAGCGCCGCGCTATATCGAGCGTCGTGGCGAACCGAAGACACCGGACGAGCTTTCAGAACATGACCTTCTGGCGATGCACCGTCCCGGGCAGGCAACGGTGTGGAAGCTCAGCCATCCCGTGATCGGCGACCGGGTGCTTTCCGTCCAGCCACGCATGGCGGGCAACGACCTGATCATGCTGAAACAGGCTGCGGCAGACGGCATCGGGATCGCGGCGCTTCCCGGTTACATCTGCCGGGAAGACGTGGCTGAGGGCAGATTGCAAAGGGTCATGCCGGAATGGCTGGCCGGCAAGGCGGAGATCACCGCCGTCCTGCCGTTCCGGGATTACGTGCTGCCATCGGTGCGCGCTTTTCTCGACTATCTCATTATCGAGCTGCCGAAAGTGGTCAATCCGGATTCCGACCTCGTCTGACCCGGCTTTTCGTCAGCATTCTCATTTGGAGCCTTCATGTCCCAACCTAAGCCGCTGCACTTCGTGACCCTTCTCGGAAGCCTGCGTCATAAATCCTACAATGCTGCAATCGCTCGCTCCCTGCCGTCTCTCGCCCGCGAGGGCGTGACCATCACGGCACTCGGCTCGGTCGGCACGTTCCCGCTCTACGACGAGGATGTGCAGGCGGCAGGCTTCCCTGCGGAGGTGACGGCGATGGGTGAGGCGATCCGTCTTGCCGATGGCGTGATCATCGTCACGCCCGAGTACAACTACTCGGTTCCCGGTGGCATCAAGAACGCCCTGGACTGGCTTTCGCGCCTGCCGAACCAGCCGTTTGCCGGCAAGCCGGTGGCCATCCAAACGGCGTCAGCCGGCATGCTCGGCGGCGCTAGGGCCCAGTATCATCTCCGACAGATCCTCGTTTATCTGGATGCCGCCGTTCTCAACAAGCCGGAGGTCATGATCGGGCATGTGGCGGCCAAGGTGCACAGCGAAACGCTGGAACTGACCGACGCCGACACGCGTCACTTCCTGGAAAAACAGGTTTCGGCCTTCGCGCACTTTGCGCAAAGGTACCGAGTCTCAGGCTGAACGCCGCCTGCAAAGCGTGCGGATAACCGACGGACCAGGCGCCTTTTGGCTCAGTAGGTCGGAACCCGCATTTTCATCGCCGTTCCTCCGGCGGATACGGAAAGGCCGCCTCGGCAACCGTCGCTTTGAGAAACGACCTTTTGCTCAGGCCGAGAGGCGTGGCTTCACCTCGCGGCCGAGCATTTCGATCGACCGCAGCATCGCCGGCTGGTCGCTTGCCGCGGAGCTCATCTGGAACGTCAGCCGGTCGATGCCGCCGAGGTCTTCGGACGTCTGCCGGATCTTTGCCGCCACCGTATCGGGATCACCGACGAGGAACGCGCCGCCGGGCCGAACCAGGTTGTCGAACTGCGCGCGCGTCGACGGTGCCCAGCCACGCTCGAGGCCGATCTTGGTGAACATCGCCTGCCAGCCGGGGAAGAAGCGATCCTCCGCCTCGCGGTCCGTCTCGGCCACGAAGCCGAGCGCATGAATGCCGACGCGCAGTGCTTCGGGCGCGTGCCCGGCGCGTGCTCCGGCCTCCCGGTAGAGATTGACCAGCGATCGAAACCGCCGGAATTCCCCGCCAATGATCGCCACCATCAGCGGAAGACCGAGGATTCCGGCACGGGCGAAGGATTGCGGCGTGCCGCCAACCCCGAGCCATATGGGCATCTTCGGCTGGGCAGGACGTGGGTAGACACCCTGGCCGTCGAGTGGCGCCCGAAACCGGCCGGACCATGTCACATTGGTCTCGTCGCGCAGGGCAAGCAGCAGTTCCAGCTTTTCCTCCGACAGGGCATCGTAGTCGTTGAGGTCGAGACCGAACAGCGGATAGGCCTCGATCGAGGATCCCCGACCGACGACGATTTCAGCCCGTCCCCGCGAGATGAGGTCCAGCGTCGCGAACTCCTGGAAGACGCGGACGGGATCTGCGGCGCCAAGCACCGTTACCGCGCTGGTCAGCCGGATCGACTTCGTCCGCGCGGCGGCGGCGGCAAGGATGACGGCCGGTGCGCTGTCGAGATAGTCGCCGCGGTGGTGCTCCCCAATGCCGAATACGTCTAGGCCGGACGTATCGGCCATCTCGATCTCGTCGAGCAGGAAACCCATGCGATCCATGGCGCTGACACCCTTGACGGTTGCCGCAAAACTGTCAATTCCGATTTCCAAAACCATAGTTCCTTCATTTGCAGTCGATCGCCGGTGATGCGCTCGTTTTAAGTCATGGGCTCCGGCATCAGAAGGGACACGAGCAGGACGCTAAGTCCAGCACGTTGGACAGAGGTAAACGCCGCAAGCGCCATGTCAGAGGGATTTCGCGGCTGTCGCCGATAGCTCTTCCAGATCGAGGTCCCGCTCCAGGTCATGCAGCGTTTCGTCACTGATCTGGTGGGCGCGATGAAGGCGCACGAGTTCGGCCCGGCCGGCCCTTACCGCCTCGAGGACGAGGTCGTAGTGGGCCGTGATCTCGTCTACGAAAGTGTCTTCATCGTCCGCGTTCTGGAATGCCTGGTCGGCGCGCCGCTGGAAGCCCTCGAGCAATCGCGGGTGGGCAAGCGTTCCGTCGTCGGTATAGGCCTGCGACCGGACGGCGACGAGCTGGGCTGCTGCGACCGCCGCTTCCGCCTGTGCAAGGCTCAATGCCGGGCGCACGCCCCGATCAGACAGGTTCGCCGCGCGGATAACCAGCCCAAGCGTCGTCCCCTGGAGAAGAACAGTGACGAGAATGGCGGCGAAAGCTGCGACCAGCATGAGGTCGCGACCTGGCATTGTTTCGGGGACGGTCAGGGCAACAGCGAGGGTGACCACGCCACGCATGCCCGCCCAACTCATCACCGTCGCGGCCCTCGGGCCGAGCGGGTCGTCGATGGAAAATCCGATCCGGTTGAGCAGCGCAAGAACGGCGTCACAGCCAAAGATCCAGACGAAACGCGCCAGCGTCATCGCGACGATCACGCCCACGACCGGAACCGCCATGGTGGCAAGGACAGTCTCGAATCCCCCGACGCGCTCCAGCACGCCGCGCAGCGAAAGACCGATGAGGATGAAGATCATGGCCTCCATCAGGAACACCATGACGTGCCAGAAGGCGCTGGCGCGGATGCGAACGCTCGCGGTAAAGACGACGTGCTGGTACCAGCCGAAAACCAGGCCCGCGGTGACTGTGGAGATGACGCCCGAGACGTGGACCGCTTCGCCAGCCAGATAGGCGGCCCAGCCGAGGATCAGGGAGGCGAGGATCATCAGGGTCTCGTCGCCCAGCCGCCGGAGGAGGAAGGTCCAGGCCCCACCCACGACGGCGCCGACCACGACGCCGCCAATCGCCAGGAAGCCGAACTCGAGGCTCGCATCCACGGCATCAAAACTTCCCGTCAAGGCTGCCGCGACAGCGAAGCGGAAAAGCACCAAGCCGCTGGCGTCGTTCAGGAGGCTTTCACCCTCGAGAAGCGTTGTCAGCCTGCGGGGAAGCTTCACGCGCTGCAGAACCGCCCGTGCCGAGACGGCATCCGGTGGCGAAACAATGGCGCCAAGGGCGAAACAGGCGGCCCAGGGCAGCGCCGGGACCAGCCAGTGAACAACAAGTCCCACCACCAGGGTGGTGAAGACGACCGCGCCGATGGCCAGCGACAGAATGCCGGCGCTGTGGCGGCGGAAGGCGGCAAGCGCGGTATAATAGGCCCCGTCCATCAGGAGCGGCGGCAGGAAAAGCACGAGAACCAGCTCGGGATCCAGCTCGATCACCGGCAGTCCGGGAAGGAAGGCCAGGGCCCCGCCGCCGACGAGAAGGGCGACAGACGGCGGAAGCTTGGCGCGTTCGGCAAACCAGTGCAGGGCGAGGATCGCGAGAAGCAGGGTGAAAACCAGTTCGAACGTTTCGGCCGGATGCATCTCTCTCTCCCCAAGGTGCCAATCTCTCTGATGGCGGCATACCTCCAGAGTATAGGGCCAGTCGCCCAAAATTTACGGTATGTAACAGATCAATGGATGTGCATTGCTGCTCCTGCACCCGTAGGTATTCGAACAGCTGCTTAAGGCAGTTACTCTGAGCATTTGCGACATAGCAAGAACGGCCGCCTGATCCCAACGCTGCTGATGAACCGACCATGTGATTCGTCGCGGGCATGCAGACCAAAAGATAGGATGGGTCGCGATAGCGGGCCACACCTGATCAAGTTCGCGGTGCCTCAGGCGGGTTGGATGCCGGCTGACGTCCTGATCGATGGGCCGTCAGCCTTGTTGTGTGCAGTCGAGGGATCAGCGGGCGATGAAGCCGCCGTTGATGAAGAGGGTCTGCGCGGTGACCCAACTGCCGCCTGGGCTGACCAGGAACTCGATCAGCGGCGTGATCTCGTCGATTTCGCCCAGCCGGTTCTGCGGGCTCATGCCGGAGAGGAAGGCCTTCGATTCCGCGCTTTCCACCGGGTAGAAGAAGGAGGTGTTGAGCGGGCCGGGTGCTACGGTGTTGACGGTGATGCCCCGGTGGCCGATCTCTTTGGCAAGCGCGCGCGTGAAGTGTTCGAGCGGCGCCTTGGAGCCCGCATAGATCGCGTATAGCCCGGTCGTTGCCGCCTGCAGCGTCGTGCCGATGTTGATGATACGGCCGTTGTCGGCGATCCTTTTTGCGGCTTCCTGCATGCAGAAGAACGCCGCCTTGCTGTTGATTGCGAAGCTCTGGTCGAAGTCGGCCTCGGTGATCTCGACAAATGGCTTCTTGACCACCTTGCCGACCGTGTTCACCACGATGTCGAGCTGGCCGAACGTCTTGTCGACCGCGTCGAACAATCTTGCGACATCGGCGACCTGGGTCAGGTCGGCGCTGAACAGAAGGGGCTCGGCACCGTGATGCTTGATCTCGGCGGCAGTTTCTTCCGCTTCGCCGCGGGAGGCCTCGCCGTGATAGTGGACGGCCACGCCGCGGCAGCCGTTGCGCGCCAGCATGACGGCATAGGCCCGACCCTGGTTGCGCGTTGCACCCATCACCACTGCAACCTGGCCGTCGTTATTTTTGATCATGTCGCTGGTCGTCATTGTCTTTCTCCTTGTTGATGATCAAGGAATAGGCGACATGGAGGGGGTGCGGCTTTCAGGATACGCGCATCGTTGTTAGTAAATCCGCACGCTGGACGGGAAACAGCCATGTCAGATGCCATTCCGCCCGAAGCACCGCATGTCGCCACTGCCGACACGCCGGTGCCGAACTGGGGTCGGCTCGTCCGGTCCGATTTCGGGACGGCGGCGTGGAACCGGCGGAACGCAGGCGAGATCAGCCAGTCGATCCCCCATCATCTCGTGCTCTTGTCGTTCAAGCCCTTCAGCAACCGCGAGTCACGCCTTGGCGGGACGCGGATCCGCACCGCCTCGGCTGCGAGCGGATGCTGTGAAATCGTTCCGGCAGGCGCAGACTACTGGGCGCGCTGGCATGAGCCCAAGGAAGTGGCGGCATTCTCGCTGTCGCAGCCATGGCTTGACGGTCTCGCCCAGTCCGACCTCGACCTGCCGGCCGCAACCGTCGTCGCGGATGCCTTGCCGGTCGTCGACCGGCGTGTCGGGTTGATCGGTGGCATGCTGCGCGACGAACTGCGTTCAGGCACGCATGGCACGATGGCCGGCCTCGAGCTCGACTCGCTTCTCAACCTGCTTGGCATCCACCTCATCCGGCAATACGGCGTAGCCCGGCCCCAGAAGGATCTGGGTGGGCTGTCTGATCGGCAGTTCCGACAGGTGCGCGATCACATGCAGGCGCATCTCACACTGGGTGTCAGGCTCGAGGACCTGGCCTCGCTGGTCGGGCTTTCGTCGAGCCAGCTGCTTCGCTCGTTCAGGCGTCGAACGGGAACGAGCCCGCACCAGTACTTCACCCGACTTCGCCTCGACGAGGCCCGTGCACTGATCGTCAACGGACCGCTGCCCCTGGCAGAGATCGCACTTACCTGCGGCTTCTCCAGCCAAAGCCACCTGACGGCCATCATGCGCCGGGAAGACGGCCTCACCCCCGGCGCGCTGCGGGTGTGATGATGTCCGGATCATTGAGGTTTCCGACGGTCTCATGCTTTGCAATTCAGCCGGTGAACGGCCGAAGTTCGCGGCGCAGGTTCTAACGATCTCGGGCAAGCCAGCGGGACGATCGTGTTGATCGGCTCCAGCGCGGGCGACATCGGGACCAAAGGATATGGCGTTTACGGAGCCACAACGACTGATGTGCGCTCCTTCACCCGCACCTGGGCCAACGGGTTTGCTCCGAAAGGCATCCGTGTCAACGTCGTAAGCTGTGGCCCAAACGATACGGCCTTGATGGCCGCAGCCCCGCAAGAGGTCCGGGATGAGCTTCTCCGGTATGATCCCGCTAGGGCGCATGGGCCGGCCAGACGACGCTGCCCATGCCGTCCTACCGGGAGCGTGGATCAAGCGCGTCGCGCAGACCGTCGCCGAGCAGGTTGAACGACAGTACGGTCATGAAGATTGCCATGCCCGGCCATAGCGCCATCCAGGGAGCGTTGCTCATAAACCGTTGGGCGGAATTCAGCATGGAGCCCCAGGATGGTGCCGGCGGCTGCAAGCCGAGGCCGAGGAAGGACATGCTGGCTTCGGCGATAATCGCGGATGCGATCGTCAGGGTCGCCTGTACCATCAACTGGGGAAGAATATTCGGCAGGATATGGCGAACCGCGATCCGCCAACGTGGATTGCCCACGGCACTTGCCGCTTCGATATACTCTTCGGCCCGGATCGAAAGAACCTGACCCCGGGTCAGTCGGATAAAGAGCGGCATGGCGGTGATGCCGATTGCGAGCATCGCATTCGTCAGGCTTGGACCGAGAAAAGCGGCCAGCGCGATTGCAAGGATCAGGAACGGACAGGCGAGCATGGCATCCGTAAACCGGCTGATAAAGCCATCGACCACGCCGCCGAGAAAACCTGCCGCAAGCCCAAGGGGCACGCCGATTGCCATCGCGATCCCGACCGATGTAAGGCCTGCCAGCAACGAAGCACGGGTGCCCCAGATGATGCGGGAAAGAATGTCGCGGCCAGCCTCGTCCGTGCCGAACAGATGCGCCATTGACGGTGCCTTGCGAACCGCCGTCCAGCTCTGGGATGCCGGATCGTAGGGTGCAAGCAGGGGGGCAAGAATGGCGACGGCCACCACGAACAGCACCACGAAAAGGCCGACGAGCGCACTCTTGCGCTTCGACAGGCGTCGCCACAGGCGACCATGGAAAAAGTTCGTGACGGGGCTGATCTTGGGGGAGACAGCAGGTTTGGTCGTTGCGATCGTTGGCACGGTCAGCCTCTCAGTCTCGGGTTAACAAGGATATACCCGATGTCGGCCAGCAGGTTGAGGGTGATGTAGAACAGTGAGGTGACAAGCACCACGCCTTGGACCACAGGATAATCGCGCGTGAAGACCGCATCGACGATCAGCTTCCCGAAGCCGGGGATCGTAAAGATCTGTTCCGTCAGCACGGCGCCGGATAGCAGGGCGCCGAACTCCAGCGCACCGAGCGTGATGATAGGTGTCAGCGCGTTACGCATTGCGTGCTTAAATACGACGACCCACTCGCTTAGACCTTTGGCCCGGGCGGTGCGGACATAGTCGCTTTCCAGCGCCTGCAGCATGGCGCCGCGGGTATGGCGCATGATGACGCCGGCGATCCCGGTGCCCAGAACGAAGGCGGGCATGATCGTCGTCATAAGGTTCATCTTCAGGTCTTCCCACGGGCTGACGAAGCCGGAGGCGGGAAGCCAGCCAAGGTACACCGAGAAGAACATGATCAGCATGATGCCAAGCCAGAAATTCGGCAGCGAGATGCCGGCCAGCGAGACGACATTGGTGGCGTAATCGACCGGAGTGTTCTGGCGCAGCGCCGAAATTACACCTCCGGTAATGCCAAACACCAAAGCAAGGACAATTCCCATCACGGCGAGCTGCAGTGTCACGGGCAGCTTCAAAAGGATAAGTTCGAGAACCGGGCGATTGTGACGCATGGATTGCCCAAGGTCGCCGGTCAGGACGCCCTTCACCCAGTAGAGATATTGCACGAGCAAGGGCTGATCGAGATGATACTGGGCGCGGATTGCGGCTAGCGTCGCTTCGTCCGGACTTTCACCCGCAAGCACAAGCGCCGGGTCACCAGGAAGCAGATGCTGGAGCGAGAAGATGATCAGCGACAGCAAGACGATGGTCGGAATGAGCTGCAGCAGACGACGTGCAAGAAGCGAGGTCAAGGAATTAGCCTCCGGTCACGGTTGAGGAGGGCGTGGGCGTCATCCGGGCTGCCGCCATCGCTTCGAAGGCCGCAAACAGCTTTTCCAGCTTCGGATCGCGAGGTTCGCGGGTGATCTCGGCCGTATCGAGTTCGGGTAGCTCTCGCCAGAACGCACAGGCATTCGCATGGCCGCTTGCCTCAACATCGAGCGCCATGCTGACCGCCGTGCATTCGGGTCGCGCGTGGGGACATCGCGTATGCAGCCTGCAACCTTGCGGAGGCGACATCGGGCTTGGCAGATCGCCATGCAGGCGCGCTTCCTTCGAACGCTGCTGGCTGGGCGGGGCGGCGACCGGAATGGCAGACAGCAACGCCCGGGTATAGGGATGGCGCGGGGTCGCGAAGATTTCGTCCGACGTCCCGATCTCGACGATCTTGCCGAGATACATGACCGCAACGCGGTCGGCGATGTGTTTCACGACGCTCAGATCGTGCGAAATGAAGATGAACGCCAGACCCAATCGGTTCTGCAGGCTCTTCAGAAGGTTCAGGACCTGCGCCTGGATCGACACGTCGAGGGCAGACACGGCCTCGTCGCAGATGATTGCCTTCGGTTCGGAGGCAAGCGCACGCGCAATCACCACGCGCTGACGCTGGCCGCCGGAGAATTCATGCGGATATCGGCTGGCCTGCTCTGGACGAAGGCCGACCATTTCGAGCAGTTCCGCAACGCGTCGAGCGCGCTCGTTTGGCGGCACGATATCGTGCAGCATCAGCGGTTCGCCGATTGTCTGGGCAATCGTCATGCGCGGATTGAGCGAAGCGTAAGGGTCCTGGAAGATCAACTGCACATGCCGGCGCTGACGGCGCATCGCCGCATGGCTGATGTTGGTGATATCCTGACCATCGATCAGGACCTGACCGTCGGTCGGCTGGATGAGGCGCATCAACAACCGGCCGAGCGTCGACTTCCCGCAACCGGATTCGCCGACGATTGCCAGCGTCTCGCCGGGCATCAGGGACAACGACACGTCGTCGACAGCGCCGACGGACGCCAAGGGCCGGCCGAAGACGCTGCGTTTGACGACGAAATTCTTGCCAAGGTGACGCGCCTCGATGATCGGCGTCTTGGCTTTCAAGAGGGCTTCACTCATGGGACGAGGTCCTGCAATGGCGCACGCCAGCAGCGGCTGAGGTGACCTGGGGATATTTCCATCAGGGTGGGCATCTCGGCGCATTTGTCGATGCTGAACGGACATCGCGCCCGAAACCGGCAGCCGGACGGTGGGTTGGCCATGTCCGGGACCGTGCCGGTGATGGCGACAAGCTGTTCTCGCTTCTCGTCCAGGCGCGGCAACGAACCGAGAAGACCAACGGTGTAAGGATGCTGGGGAAAGGTGAAGAGGTCTTCGACCGAGCATTGCTCGACAACCTGACCCGCGTACATGACGATCACGTCATCGCAGGATTCCGCGACAACGCCAAGATCATGAGTTATGAGAACGATGGCAGTTCCGGTCTTCTGCCGCAGTTCCCCCATCAGTTCGAGGACCTGGGCCTGGATCGTCACGTCCAGGGCCGTCGTCGGCTCGTCGGCGATCAACAGTTCCGGCTCGCAGGCAAGCGCCATGGCAATCATCACGCGCTGGCGCATGCCACCGGAGAGATTGTGCGGATACTGGCGGTAACGCGTTTCCGGTGATGGGATACGCACCAGCTTCAGCATGGCGATGCCGCGCTCTGTCGCCTCTTTCTTCGAAATCTGTCGGTGACGCAGGATGACTTCGTTGATTTGCTCGCCGACCGTATAGGACGGATTGAGAGAGGTCATAGGCTCCTGGAAGATCATTCCCATCCGGTTGCCGCGCAGGCTGCGCATACCGCTCGTCGTTTCCTCGAGCAACTCGCGACCGGCGAAATTGATGCTGCCGGACACGCGTGCTGTGTGTTCGGGGAGGAGGCGCATGACGGCCAGGGAGGTCACGCTCTTGCCGCTGCCGGACTCGCCCACGATCGCGAGCGTGCGCCCTTTTCGAACGTCAAAACTCACGCCGTCGACGGCAGTGACGGTACGCGTGTCGTCTTCAAAGACGACACGCAGATCATCGACCCGCAGCACCAAGGCCGCGTGGTCGTCAGCCCGATCCGATCGGGCTGACTTGTCTTGGATGAGATCAGATGAGGTGCTCATTACAGCCTTAAGCCATCAATTCTTCCGGCTCACACCACTCAGGCGGATGATGCCATCCGGAGCGGGCGCAAGGCCGGTGATGTTGGAATTGTGCGCGAAGATCCACTGCGAATGATACATGTAGACAATCGGAAGGTCCTTCTGGAGGATCGCGATTGCCTTGCTGTATTCTGCCTTGCGGGTCTCGACGTCTCCCGATGCGCGGGCTTTCGCCAGGATCGCGTCGAGTTCCTCGTTGCAGTAATGCGCGTCATTGGTCGGAGCACCGCAAGACAGCATCGGCGTGATGTTGAGGTCTGGATCGACGCGTCCGCTCCAGCCGACGAGATGCGATTGGAACTTGCCCTGGCGAGCAACGTCGAGCAGGGTCATCAGCTCTGTCGGCTTGATCGAGACGTTAATTCCGACTTCGGCAACCATCGCCTGGATAAGCTGGGCAACCTGCTGACGTTCGGCGTCAGTGGGCACCAGAAGTTCAAGATCGACGGATTCGACGCCGGCTTCCTGCATCTTCTTTTTGGCAGCGTCCAGATCCCGCTGCGGAATTGGGAAGTTCTTATCGTAGTACTGATTGGAAGGCGGGAACGGCTGGTTGCCGATGCTCGCCTGACCGTCGAATACGACATCGCTGATGGCCTGACGGTCAATTGCAAGGCTGAACGCCTCGCGGATTGCTGCCTTTTTGCCGGCATCGAGGTTAGCCCCCTCGCCACCAATGCTGAATGTCACGCCGTAATATCCAAGTCCGACGACCGGCTCCACGGCCAACGATGCATCCGCCTTCACGGCTTCGACTTCGGTCGCAGCGAGCCGTTCGATCAGATCGAGCTGGCCGGAACGAAGGTTGAGCAGCCGCACGTTCGAGTCGGGCATGCCGCGATAAACGAGCCGATCGAAGTGGTATTTGTCGGCGTTGTAGTATTTTGGGAATTTCGCAAGGACAATGCGGTCCTGGATCACGCGTTCGGCGAAGGTGTAGGGGCCTGAACAGACGGGAGCATCGGTGAACTTCTCACCGAGCTTTTCAGCTGCAGTCGGGCTAACGATCATGCCGGCCCGGTCGCTGAGAGCTGCCAGCAGTGGTACCGATGGCTGTTTCAGGTTGATCTGGACGGTTGTCGGATCGACTACGTCGACGGTGCTGATGGAGCTGATTTCGGGTTTGCGGCGCGAGAACTTGGCATTGAGAGCCCGCTCGAGATTGTACTTGATTGCGGCGGCGTCGACCTTGGTTCCGTCGTGAAAGACGGCATCGTCGCGCAGTTTTAGCGTCAGTGTCTTGCTGTCGTCACCCCATTGCCAGCTGGCAGCCAGCATCGGAATGATCTCACCCTTCTCGTCGATATCGACGATCTTGTCACACAGCGACTGGAGGACGTGGCGGCCAACGAAGCTCCAGTTGGTTGCGGGATCAAGCGTATCCGGATCGTCCTGCAGGCCGATATTGAGCGTCGATTGTGCGGCCGCTGGGGCAGCTGTCGCTTGAATGCCTGCGAGCGCCAGTGTGGCGGCCAGTGCGAGATAGTGTGGTTTCATCGCTATTCCCTCTCTTATTCGAAAAGTCTCATTCATCGGGCAACGGCGTAGCCCTGTACGCCCCGCGGATTGGCGCCGGCCTTTACGAGTTGCACGTCACCGTCCATTTCGCGGGCAACTGCCGACAGACGCCCTTCCGACCATGCGTCGCCCACTGTGATCTTGTGTCCGCGTGCTGCCAGATCCTCGCAGACCGTGTTGGAGAAGCGCGATTCAAGCGTCACCGCACCGAGGCTGATTTCTCGCGGCCAGAAGGAGCTCGGCAGGTGATCGGTATGGAATGACGGAGCATCGATCGCCTCCTGCAGGTTCATTCCCTTGTGCAAGTGGCGCAGCAGCATGATCAACTGCCACTGGTCCTGCTGATCTCCGCCCGGAGTTCCCAACGCCATGTAGGGCTTGCCATCGCGGAAGACGGTGGTGGGCGTCAAGGTCGTGCGGGGTCTTGTTGATGGCATCAGCGACGAGTTGAGGCCCTCTTCCAACCAGAACATCTGGCCGCGGGTGGTGAGGCTGAAGCCGAGACCTGGAATGACGGGGCTCGATTGGAACCACCCGCCGGACGGCGTGGCGGAAACCATGTTGCCCCATCGGTCGATCGTGCTGACTTGCACGGTATCGCCGCGCTGAGCACCCTCGCGGGTCAGCGCCGGTTCACCCTGCCGGTCGTTGGGCAACGGCTGCTCGCGCGCGACCGTCGGCTCGCCGCCGCCAAGCCCGGGCTGCATAATTGTACCCACAGCGCGCAGGGGCGGCAGGTTGGGGTTGCGACCGTCAGGCGAGCCTGGACGCACCTCAAGAGATGCAGAGCGACCAATCAGAGCGCGACGGATGTCGGCGTAATCTGCAGACAGGAGTGTCGCCATCGGTACGTCGACGCTATCGCCGTACCAGGCCTCGCGATCAGCCATGGCAAGCTTCGCGGTTTCAACAACGAGATGCACGAACTCTGAGCCCATCGGGTCAAGGTCCGCGATGTCGGTTCCCTTGAGGATCTGCAACATCTGCAAGAGGACCGGCCCTTGAGACCAAGGTCCGCATTTGAACACTTCACAATCGCCGTAAGTTACCGACACCGGCTTCTCGATCGATGGCGTATAGTCTGCCATATCCTGCGCTGTGATCAGGCCCTTGTGTCGTCGGCCTGAGACATCCCATACTTCCTGCGTTTCGCAGAACTGCTCGATCTGCTCGGCAATCGGTCCGCGATACCAGAAATCTAGTGCGGCATTGATCCGCGCCTCGCGGCTGCCGGCCGATTTCGTCTGATCGAGGATCAGTTGGTACATGTCGGCAATGTGCGGGTTGCGAAAGAGCTTGCCCGACTGGGGCAGGGCACCGCCTGGCAGATAGACGGCGGCCGATGTTGGCCAGTGCGTCTGAAACAGCTCCTGCATCGATGCGATCGTGTTTGCGATGCGCGGCACCAGCGGGTGACCAGTCCTTGCATAGTAGATCGCCGGGGCAAGAACCTCCTCGAGTTCAGCCTGTCCGTAGTCCCGCAAAAGCGTGAGCCATGCGCCAAAAGCGCCCGGGATACAGGCTGCGAGAAGCCCTGTCCCGGGAATGATGGCCAGACCAAGTTCCTTGAAATACTGAATGGTCGCCTTCGCAGGAGATGGGCCCTGACCGGAAATGACAACCGGAGCATCGGCGCCCGCTGGGGTGACGATAATGGGAACTTCTCCGCCGGGGCCGTTCAGGTGCGGCTCCACCACCTGCAGTACGAAACCAGCTGCCACGGCCGCGTCGAACGCCGTGTGCCCTTTTTCGAGAATAGACATACCAACGGTCGAAGCCAGCCAGTGCGTCGACGAAACTGCCCCAAAGGTGCCGCGCAGTTCCGGTCGGGTGGTAAATGTCATTTGCTTCACTCACTCCTCGTGTGAAGGCGGCAGCGAAGACACGACCATTGTCTATCTCCACGCAAATTGCCTCCAACGTCCCTTTGGGATACAATCCCGTCCTCTGTGGACACATTGTATATTATTCGGGCGCATGGCAAGTCAGTTGTGTAATTTACTTTCGTCGCGATAGGATGGTGTGTGACCTTGTGGGGAAGGAAACCTATGCTGGATGGACGGACGCCACTGAAAAAAGCTCGTAGCGATGTTATCGCCGACCAGCTGGAAGAAGCTGTGATCACAGGGGAAATTGCTGCTGGATCGCGGCTCGACGAGAACTCTCTCGCGGTCCAGTTCCAGGTGTCTCGCACGCCCGTCCGTGAGGCTCTTCGCATCCTGTGCGGCCGGGGACTGGCCGAGCGGGAAGCATTCAAGGGCGTCATTGTCACCCAGATTTCCACGGAGCGCATCGACGAAATGTTCGAGGCCATGGCGGAACTGGAAGCGACATGCGGCAGGCTGTCGTCCCAGCGCATGACGATGCGCGAACGGGCTGAGCTGGAAGCCATGCATCGTGAGATGAACGGCCTCGCACAGGATGGAGACCACGTTGGCTACAACGCCGTTAACACGGAGTTTCACAGCCTGCTGTTTCAGGGTTGCCACAACAGGGATCTGATCAGTGCAGCGCAAACGCTGCGGTTGAAGCTTGCTCCCTTCCGGAAATATCAGCTGAAGGACGTGGGGCGTCTGAAACGATCGTGTGACGAGCATCAGCAAATCGTTGACGCGGTTCTCGAGCAGGATGCGAAAGCCGCCGAAAACGCACTGAGGCGGCATCTGGTCTCGGCCGCGCAAGAGGTTTTGGTCAGGCGTCAGCAGCAGAAGGTAAAGACCATCCAGGACAATGATCCGCTGTATAATAAGGAGGCTTATGATGACGCAGGATGATGAAAAACAGGCCATCCGCGACGTCATTGGCGTTATGCAACAAGCGTGGAATACCGGCAACTTTCATGGCTACATGGCTGGCTTTGCCAACCCGGATGTCGTCTTTGTTTCCCGCGGCCGCGTCCAGAAGGATTGGCAGGCGACGCTCGACCATTACATCAGCGATTATGGCGGGTCCGAGGGTTCGCAAGGTCAGCTGACCTTTTCCAATATCCGCATCGAAATCCTGTGCGATGACGCAGCGCAGCTCATCAGCAACTACGAGCTGATCCGCCCAGCGGGAAATCAGACGGGAGTGAACACGCGGCTGATGCGCAAGCGCGAAGGAAGGTGGCTGATCGCCCTCAACCACGTTTCGCAGATCGAGATGTAATATATGGCGTATGCTTGTTCGCTCAGTCGACTTGTTGTCGCGACCGATCTGACATCAAGGGATAACAGGCAAGCTTTGCTATTGCCGACTGGGTTGCTGATCGTCAGGCGCGCGCCCATGGTAGCCGTCGGATCTAAACCTATGCAGCGGGATGGCTGATGCGCGTTTTTCTTGTTCGCCACGGCGAATCCCTCGGTAACCTCGACGAACGGGCTTACAGCCAGTTTGGAGATCACAACGTACCGCTGACGCAGTGGGGACATCGCCAGGCCGCCGAAGCCGGGGCTGTGATCGCGGCCTATATGTCCGGCCTGACCGGGCGGGGGGTGCAAACGCTGCGCGTATGGTACTCACCGTTCCTGCGGACACGGCAAAGCAAGGACGCGCTCCTTGAAGCCTTGCCTGTCGAACGCATTGGCAAGGTGCGCGAGGACTATCTGTTGCGGGAGCAGGATTTCGGCCTCTTTACTGAAATCTATGACCACGCCGAGCGGAAGCAAAAGTTTCCCGACGAATTCGAGAAGTGGGCGAGACTGCGTAGCAACAGCGGTAAATTCTACGCCCGGCCGCCAGATGGTGAAAGCCGCGCCGATGTTGCACAGCGCATGCGGTTGTTCCTGCAGACGATCATGCACGAGGCCCGACACGGCCACGACAACGTGGTGATCGTCGGCCATGGTGTCACCAACCGAGCCTTCGAGATGAATTTTCTGCAGCATCCTGTCGACTGGTTCGAACGTTCGGACAATCCCGGGAATGCTGACATCACTCTGATCGAGGGAACGCGCGAAATGGGATACACCTCGACGCTGTTGCACCAGGCGACCGACCGTCAGCCTGGTCAGAACGATCTGCGACTGGCGTATGGCGCAGAGCTAACGATCAGGCCAGAGCCGGAGGCCTGAAATGCCTTGACCAAACTGGACCTCGTTTTTGCCGGCGATAGATATCAAGCTGAGTATGGGTATCCCGATAACACCCGCCGAATGACACTGCAGATCGATAACCGGGCTCGCTTGTCGGGTACCTCGAGCGATGGCTGGTTCCGTTCAACGTCCCGCACATCAGCGATGGTGACGTACTGAATGCCGGTGGCGGCAAATACCAGCTTACAATCGACTAATCGCTATTTTGGGCATTTGCCTTTGATATCAATTGTCATCGATGAGATTCTAGGCACGGTAACCAAGCCTCAATACGTTTTCTCTATCAGGTTCGGTATCGTCCTACCTTTGAGCCTTGGCAGTTTTCCTGCAGCTCATTCAGCAAGATATCGAGGCCTACGTGAGGTTTTTTGGAAATTTGAAAATAAGGACGCGTGTCGTTCTTGTAGCGGCGATCCCGACCATTGCGTTGATCGCTGCTGTCGTACAGGACAATATGAAGCGCCTTGAGCAGGCTTCGGAAGCGCAATCTGTCGCCGAAATTTCTTCGATGGCGCCCGTTATTGGCTCAGCCATCCATGAAATCCAGAAGGAGCGCGGTGCTTCCGCTGGTTTCGTCGGTGCCAAGGGCCTCGGTGAGTTCGGGTCGCTCCTGGAGAAGCAGCGTCTCGCAGCGGATGCAGCACTCGCCAGTTTCAAGGCCTTGAACCTGACGACGAGCGAAGCTCCGGGTGGCCCTGAATTGCAGCAGCTTGCGCTCTCGGCCCAAGCCAAGCTCGACCAGCTCAAGACAATGCGTGACGAGGTTACGGCGTTAAAGGCAGGCGTGCCTGATATTGCGTCCTATTTCGAGGATACGATAGGTAGCCTCATCAAACTGATCGGATCCATGAGTTCGCTCACCAGCGACAGCACGATCTCAAACCGGATTGTTGCCTACTCGGCTCTTCTGCAGGGTAAGGAACGCGCTGGTCAGGAACGCATGATCGGCACTGCAGCATTCGCGGCCGGTAGTTTCTCGCCGGAAGGATATCAGCAGTTCGTGAAGTTTGGCGTTATGCAGAACGTCTACTTTGCGGATTTCAACAGCTATGCAGGCGCACCGCAGCGTGCCGCGCTTCAGACGGCCCTTGCGAGTGATGCCGGTCAGCTTGTCGAGAAGCAGCGCAGCGTCGCGCTGAAGGCTCCGTTCGGCGGACAGATGGGTGGAATTTCCGGTGAAGACTGGTATAAGGCTTCGACCAACCGCATCAACGCGCTGAAGACAGTGGAAGACCAGACCGGTCTGGAGCTAAAGGATTATGCGTCCGCTTCGGCTGCGGTTCAGCACAGGAATTTCCTGATTTCGGTCTTCACCTCGCTGGGCGTTCTGGCGGTCGTTGCTGTTCTCGCGACCATCGTCACCCGCTCCATCACCCGTCCCGTCACGCGGATCGTGCAGACGATGCGTGAGCTCGCGGCCGGCAACGCACAGGCTGAAATCGATGCCATAGCAGATCGAAGCGAAATCGGCGACATGGTCAAGTCTGTTGCCGTCTTCAAGCAGAACGCGCAGGACACCTTGCGCATGGAAGCGGAAGCGCAGGCTAACCGTTCGATGTCCGAACGTCAGCGCCTCGAGCAGCACGAGCGTCAGGCGGAAGAAGCAGCCGAAGTGCAGTTCGCAGTCGATACGCTCGCCGTTGGCCTCGGTGCCATGGCGAATGGCAAGCTGAACCATCGGATCGACCAGGCGTTTGCAGAACGCCTCGACAAGATCCGCGTCGACTTTAACGGTGCGATCGAGCGTCTCGAAGATGCGATCGTGGACGTCAGCGGCAACGCGCAGGCGATCTCGGCCGGTTCGAACCAGATCCGCTCCGCGGCTGACGACCTTGCAAGGCGCACCGAACAGCAGGCAGCATCTGTCGAGGAGACCGCAGCAGCCCTTGAGCAGATCACCACCACGGTTGCCGACACGACGCGTCGCGCAGAAGAAGCAGGTCGCCTGGTCAGTGAAACGCGCAAGAACGCCGAGCACTCGGGCCTCGTGGTGACGAACGCAATCAACGCAATGAATGCGATCGAAGCGTCATCCAACGAGATCTCCACCATCATCGGCGTCATCGACGAAATCGCGTTCCAGACCAATCTTCTGGCACTGAATGCGGGCGTGGAAGCGGCCCGGGCAGGTGACGCCGGCAAGGGCTTTGCAGTCGTCGCACAGGAAGTTCGCGAACTTGCGCAACGGTCCGCAAGCGCCGCCAAGGACATCAAGAGCCTGATCGCCAAATCCGGCGAACATGTCAGAAGCGGCGTTTCCCTTGTCGGCGAAACGGGCGAGGCGCTTGGGCAGATCGTCGATCAGGTCAAGGCAATCAGCGTGAACGTCCTCTCAATCGTGGAAGCCTCGCGCGAACAGTCTACGGGTATCAAGGAAATCAACCATGCCGTCTCGTTGATGGATCAGGGGACGCAGCAGAATGCCGCTATGGTGGAAGAATCCACCGCAGCGAGCCATTCTCTCGCGAGAGAAGCCGAAACGCTCTTCCAGCTCGTTGGTATGTTCGAGACAGGATCAGTGGCAGGTGGCATTCACCACTCGCATCAATCCGGCGACGCTCCAGCTCCTTCGAACCGGTTGATGACCCGAGTGACCTCGTCCTTCTCCAGACGCGTGGCATAAGCTTCACGGCATCCCGGCTAACCTCCCAAAGCACACGCAGAGAGTGAACCGTAAAAGCCGCCGAAGAAATCCTTTCGGCGGCTTTTGTATGAGGCTGATCCGTGCTGGTTGGTGAAAAGAAGCTTCCAGCTGTCACGACATCTTTCGCTTGATCTGCAGCCGCCAAGACACCCCCAGCCACGTGCTCGTGTCATCGTGGCCGCGATGGACGAAGTGACAGTGAGAGACGCGTTCCTCAAACATCTTCTCATGCTCGCGCAAGATTTCGGCCAACGTCCCCAATCTTCAGCGAGATGCCGTCCCGTCGAAGGTTTCTCGCATCGCCTTGAGGATCACGACCGCGGAGGCAGCGCCCGGGTCGATATGGCCAAGCGAGCGTTCGCCCAGTCTTGCGGCGCGACCACGAAGCGCGATCATGGATTGCGTTGCTTTGGCGCCCAATTCTCCCGCTTCGCAGGCCGAGGACCAAATGTGTCCGGGTTCGCCGGATCTCGCCTCCGCCGCATCGGCTGCCGGCATCCAGGCATCGAGCATGGTCTTGTCTCCGCGCATCCCTTTGCCCCGCTGCTGAATGCCGGTTGTGATGGCTCTCAGCATCGCGACCTGGCCAGCGGCATCGAGAGGTCGATGTGCGTTCATACGATCGGATGCATGGAGAAAGCCGGTCGCATAGAGCGGGCCCGTGGATGCGCCTACCGCATCGAGAAACGTGGTCGCAGCAGCCGCCATGACTTCGGCGGCAGTCATGCTGTCTAGATCGCTCCGCGACAATTCACTCGCAACAGCGCTGAAGCCAAGCGACATCGTGATGCCGTGATCGGCGTCTCCGATCGCCTCATCAAGCTCGGTCAGGTAATCCTTCTCCTTGGCCATCGCATCGGAGATCTTATTGAACATTCGGCTGAGTAAGCGCGCATCGTTTCCGTGCACCATGTCCCTCCAACTGTTGCACTGTGCCATTGAAAGCCTGCCTTACCCTATTTTCAACGCCGCAGTGTCGCAGGGATGATGGAGCAGAGTAGACAGATCGTCATCGAGATGAAGGATTGAGATCGAGGCGCCGACCATATCCAATGATGTGCAGTAGTGGCCAATCCAGTTTGCTTCGATCTCGATGCCCTTGGCCTTCAGCCGCTGCTCGACACGCCTGAACAGAATATAGAGCTCCATCAATGGCGTTGCACCGAAGGAGTTGACCAGTACGGCGACACGGCTGCCTGCGATCGCCCCCATCTCGTGAAATATGCGATCGATAATCTTGTCCGCAATCGCGTCGGCATTCTCGATCTTCTCGCGACTGACACCCCGTTCGCCATGGATGCCGATCCCGAACTCCATCTCGTCTTCCCCGATCTCGAAACTCGGACGGCGCGTCTGCGGCATAGAGCCGGCTTCGAGTGCGACACCCAGCGTGAATGTGCGGGAGTTGGCCTTGCGTGTCAGTGCTTCGCACGCGTCGAGGGAGTGACCGCGGTCGCAGGCTGCACCGGCGATCTTGAAGGTAAAGAAATTGCCGGCGACACCACGTCGGCCGTCCCGGTCTTCCATGGAGGACGAGGCGACATCATCGGTGGTCAGGACCGTGCGCACCGCGATGCCCTCGGCCTCGGCCATTTCTGCCGCCATCTCAAAGTTCATGACGTCCCCGGCATAGTTGCCGTAGACGAAAAGCACACCGGCATCACCCGAAGCGGCCCGGGCGCAATGCAGGATCGGCATCGGCGGCGGGGAGGAAAAGACATTGCCGACGGCGACCGCATCCGCCAGCCCCTTTCCCACATAGCCGAGAAAGCAGGGTTCATGACCGGAGCCGCCGCCGATGACAAGACCGACCTTGCCGGGCCGCGGACCTTCCCTGGCTATCAACGCCCGGTTGGATTTTCCGGCGGGCATCAGATGTTTCTGATGCGCCCGAACGACGCCTTCCAGCATTTCCTCAACCACATGATCCGGATCATTGAGGAACTTCTTCACGCGATTGCGCGTCCGCGTCCCTGTCCCTTGGCTAGACGGGCTTTCCGAGCGAGGGCGCTGCGCAAGCATCTGGTCGATCACGGTCACGCCGTCGGCATTCAGAATACCCCGTCCGGTCGCCGCATCGGTGATCAGCACGTTGACATAGCCGCCGCGCAGGGCAGCGAGGATCGCCGGCACCTTGTCGAATCCTCCGGCCGCAGCAACGCGGAGGCCGACCGATTTGAGCATGTCGAGTGACATGCCGATCAGGCGCTCGTCCAGCGGCCCTGCCACCGGACGCCCCTGGCCGTCGATGAAGCGGCCCGAGACGGCGCCGACGGCGCCCTTGGCGAGATAATCCTGCAGCGCCACGTCTTCGAAAAAGCCGCTTGTGTGAATGGTCGAATTCGGCCTCAGTGACGAGATGCCAAAAAGCGCCTTGTTGGCACGCGACAGCATGCCGAACTGATCGGCCACCAGCGGCTCTTCCAACAGAGCGTCACGCATCGTTCGAGACGAGAGGATGGCGGGGGCTGATATGTTGACGAGCCTCCCCCCAACGGCCCCGGCGACAGCCGCTGCGCAGAGCTCCGGCGTATAGGAAAAGCTTGCCCGTGTTCCGCCCGCCGCCTGAATGACCGTGACATCCTGCAATCCGGGAACATGGGCAGCTTCGCCGATCGCAAGCATTGTGCGCCCCCAGGAAACGGCGACCGTATCGCCCGACTTGATCAGACGCTGCAATGCCTGGCCGCCGGCAGCACCGATCCGTTCGATCAGCGATTTGCCGGTTTCTTCGCTGGGGACGACAAGACAGTCGACGAGCCCGAAATGCCGCTTGAGTTCGCGCGCGATGGTCAGTGACGCAAGCCGGGCGGGTTCGATGGCGATGTTGACGATGCCGCGCTCACGCGCCTCTGCGAGATAGTTGTTCACCGTGGCGCGCGACACACCCATCGTGGCAGCAATATCGCCTTGGGTAAGACCATCCTCGTAATAGAGCCAGCAGGCCCAGACGAGGGGGTCGTCGCCATATCTCAGAGACATGCCCTCGCGGGCGTGTTCGACATCGTTGGTGCCGATCATCGCCTTGCCGGACTGCTGTGTCTTCACTGGTGTCAATCCGAAACGTGCTCCGACAGTCGATACGGGGCCGAGCTATCCGGACCGCCGGAATTTTTTAGGACAATTTATCGACGTTGGCTTCTTATTTCTGGAATTCGGCGGCGACCTGCCCGCAAAGGCAGGTCGCCCGGTCCTGGGAGGGGTTTGCTTAGTTCAGGGCGCCTGCAACTTGCCTGTTACGCCCTTCGCGATTTCCTTGAGGATCAAGGCGCATGACGTGGCACCGGCATCGAGAACGCCAAGCGAGCGTTCGCCGAGACGGCTGGCGCGCCCGATCTTCGCGACGAGGTCGATGGTGGAATCACGTCCGTTGTCGGCGGCTTCGGTCATCGCCGCCAGCGCGTCAGCAAAGGACTGTCCGCCTGCGACCGTGCTGTCGAACGCTTCGATGGCCGGCACGAACGCGTCGATCAGCGTCTTGTCGCCAACCTTGGCAGAACCGATCGACTGAATGCCGGCAAGGCCCATATGAAGCATTGTCGAGAAGAGGCGAGCGTCAACGACATCCTTGCCTTCGAGCGTTTCTGCGAACTCGGTGAACATCACGCCGTAAAGCGGACCCATCGAGCCGCCAATCTCCGTCATCAACACAGTGCCGAGCGTATCGAAGGCTTCGGCCAGCGACACGTCTTGGGTCTTGAGGCGCTCGGACGTCATGCCGAAGCCCTTGGCCATGTTGACGCCGTGGTCACCATCACCGATCTTGCCGTCGATCTCACTGAGATAGGCGCGGTTTTCGATGATGCGGTCGGCGATCGCAATCACGATATCGCCCGCGTGGGCATTGAGGAAAGTCTGCATCGCCAGGTCCTTAAAGCAGCATGGTGCAGCGCGTCTCGAGATCGAGAAGCGGCTTGGTTTCGTCGTCGAGCGCCATGACCGTCAGGGTCGCTCCCACCATTTCCAGCGACGTGAAATAGTTGCCGATGAAGGTCTTGTAGACCTTCAGGCCACGCGCGGAAATCTCGGTTTCGATCGTATCGTTGAGGATGTAGAGTTCGTTGAGCGGCGTCGCGCCGAGGCCTGACACGAGCACGGCGACTTCGACGCCGGCCGGCAGGTCATGATCGTCGAGCACGATCTTCACCATGTCCCTTGCAACGTCTTCGGCTTTTTTGAGCGGTTCGACCCGCACCCCAGGCTCGCCATGGTGGCCGATGCCGACTTCCATCGTGCCGGGCTCGATCTGGAAATTGGGATGGCCGACGGCGGGAAGTGTGCAGGGGCCAAGGCCCACGCCGATCGACCGGCAGTTGTCGATCGCCTTCTGCGAGACGGCGCGAACCTCCTCGAGCGAACCGCCCTGGCTGGCCTTGGCGCTACCGATCTTCCACATGAAGATCTCGCCGGCGACCCCGCGGCGCTTCTCCCGCTCGGACAGGGGAGCCGAGCAGACGTCGTCATTGGCGACGACCGTCAAAACCTCGATTCCTTCCTTGGTGGCAAGCTTGGTTGCCATCTTCACGTTCATGTTGTCGCCGGCATAATTGCCGTAAAGGCACACCACTCCTGCGCCTCCATTTGCCTCCCGGAATGCGTCAGAGAAGCTCTTGGCCGTCGGCGAGGAGAAGAGTTCGCCAACGGCGACCGCGTCCAGCATGTTCTTGCCGGTGTAGCCCATGAAGGCGGGTTCATGACCCGAACCGCCGCCGGTGACGATGCCGACCTTGCCTTTGACGGGGGCATTCTTCGCCACGACGACACGTGGGTTTTCCGCAAGCCGGACGATATCGGAATGGGCCTTGACGAAGCCCTTGACCGTATCTTCGACGACAAGATCAGGATTATTGACGAAACGCTGCATGGTTTGTCCTCAGAGAATTGTGTAACCGCCGTCGATCAGGAGATCGGCGCCGTTGATCATGTCCGCACCATTGGAGACAAGAAAGACTGCCGCTGCGGCGATTTCCTGCGGGTAGGCGAAACGGCCGATCGGGATACGCTTCTTCGCATTTTCACCCTTTTCGCCGGCCCAAGCCTTCTTTCCGAGTTCCGTCAGCACGACTGTTGGCGAAATGGTATTCACGCAGATACCGTATTTTCCCCACTCGGCCGCGAAGGTCTTCGACATGCCGATGACGCCGAATTTGGAGGCGCAGTAGGCGACGTGCTCCTCGATTGCGACGGTGCCCGCCTGCGAGGCGAGATTGACGATCTTGCCGCCCTTGCCAGCGGCGATCATCGCCCTTCCGACTGCCTGCGTGAAGAGAAAAGTGCCCTTCAGGTTGATGTCGATCGTCTTATCCCAGTAATCGAGCGACAGATCCTCGGCCGGAGCGAGGAAGACGACCCCCGCGCTGCTGACGGCTATATCGATGTGGCCGAAGGTGTCGAGGACGCCCGCGATCGCCTTCTCGACGGAAGATGCCTGCGAGACATCGCAGACGAAGGATTTCGATGCGCCACCGAGTTCGGCCGCTTTTGCTGCGGCCAGTTCGGCATTGAGGTCAAGCACGGCGACGGTCGCGCCCTTTTCGGTCAGCGCGTCGCAGACGGCAGCGCCGATGCCGGATGCGGCGCCGGTGACGACGGCAATCTTGCCGTTCAGGGGGAAATTCAGGTCGATCTGGGGAGCGGTATCACTCATGTCTTCAAGCCTTTGCGACGGAGACGGGAGGGGCGGCGGTCACCGCCCCTCCCTTGGATCGAAAACGAAAAGTATCAGTTACGGGACTCGAGCAGCTTGTCGGCGTTTTCTTTCGTGACAGGCGTCCAAGGCACGAGGTAGTCCTTCTCGGCGCCATCCGCCCACTTCATGTCCGGATACTGGGTCCAGATCTTCGATTCGGGCTTGTAGTCCTTGTTGGCGGCCTTGATGGCGACGTCGAGAGCGCCCTGAGCCTGGGCGTTGGCGTCCTGCAGGATGGAAGCCATCTCGCCGCGCTTCACCGAGTTGATCGCATCCGTCACGCCATCGACGCCGGCAATCGCGAAGTCTTCAACCTTCAGACCTGCAGCCTTGATTGCCTCGATCGCACCGAGTGCCATTTCGTCGTTCTGGCCGATGATGCCATTGATCTGGCCCGGATGGGATGTCAGCCAGTTTTCCATCAGGGTCTGAGCTTCGGCGCGCGACCAGTTGCCGGTCTGCTTTTCGAGAACCTTTACGTCCGGGCAGGCAGCGAGTGCCTTTTCATTGCCTTCCAGGCGCTGGATCTGGCCGGACTGGCCGATCGGGCCTTCGATGATGACGAGATTGCCCTTGCAGCCCATCTTGTCCAAGACTGCCTTGGCTTCGAGCTCGCCGGCTTCCACGTCGTTCGAGCCGACATAGGATGTGAGGAGATCGGAATTGACGCGGGCATTGGAGCCGACAACGGGGATGCCGGCATCATGGGCCATCTGCACAGCGGTCGCGCCGGCCTCGATATCCATCGGCACGAAGATGATCGCGTCGAATTTCTGTGTGATCATCGTGTTGAACTGTTCCTGCTGGACCAGCGCGTCATATCGGCCATCGAACACCGTGACATCGACCTTGCCGCTCTTGACGGCCGGATGTTCCTTCAGAGCCGCCGACCAGATCTGCATGAATTCAGCATTGAGACCATAGGTGGTCGCGCCAATCTTGAGCTTCTTGTCCTGCGCCATTGCGGGTGCCGAAAGCATCGCCGCACTGGCGACGAGAGCAAGCAAAAGTTTCTTCATTTTCTTCTCCTCCACGGAATGTCCGGTCGCCGTTTTGACGCGCGGTACATGTCGGACCGTTTCGCGATCCGAATTGTTCTGGGGTCAGGCCCCTTGATTGCGTTTTTGATCCAGCATGACCGCACCGACGATCAGCGCCCCTTTGAGGACCTGCTGGTAGTAAGATTCGATGCCGAGCAGATCGAGACCGTTGTTCATGACGCCGATAATGAGCGCGCCGATCAGGGTTCCCGTGACGCGACCGACACCACCCGAGAGGCTGGTACCGCCGATGACCACGGCCGCGATGGCGTCGAGCTCGTAGGCAACACCGGCCTGCGGCAGGCCGGAGCCCGTGCGAGCGGCAAGGATCATACCGGCAAGACCCGCAAGTGCTCCCGAGATGCAGTACACGGCGAACTTGATGCGGGTGACGTTGATGCCTGAAGTCACGGCGGCATGCGGGTTGCCGCCGACGGCGTAGATATAGCGGCCAAAGCGCGTGCGGTTGAGAACCCACCAAGAGGCAATGAAGACGACGGCGAGAACGACGACCGGCATCGGGATGCCGATAATGTTGCCGGTTCCAAGCCAGCGAAAATCCGGGATAAGCGCCGGGACAGGTCTGCCGCCGCCATAGATCAGCGTCATGCCGCGTGCCGCCGACAGCATGCCGAGGGTGGCAACGAAGGCGGGGACGGAGAAGCGCGAGA
Organism: Velazquezella soli; assembly: GCF_977018685.1. NCBI lineage: Bacteria > Pseudomonadati > Pseudomonadota > Alphaproteobacteria > Hyphomicrobiales > Rhizobiaceae > Velazquezella > Velazquezella soli. The sequence goes on along the minus strand of NZ_CDRNXF010000005.1, from coordinate 494,098 downwards.
CGATTACACCGACGACCATGCCGCATGCGAGACCGACGAGAATGCCCGCCGCGAACGCGACGAATGCCGGATAGGGGCCGCCCGCAACGCCGGCGGTCGCTGAAGTCGTCGCAAGGCTCGCGGCCACCATACCAGCGAGCGCTACGACCGAGCCGACGGAGAGGTCGATGCCCCGGGTCAGGATGACGAATGTCATGCCGATCGCCAGCACCCCATTGATAGATGTCTGTAGAAGCACGTTCGAGATATTGCCGGCGGTGAGGAAGTACTCGTTGGAGACCGACAGGATGAATGCCAGGAGCAGGAAGGCGAGAAAGATGCCGTATTCCTGGATGAGCAACTTGCGGTTATCCGAACCGAACCATGCGGCTGCCGGCTTGTTTTCTGTGGCGGACACTGTTCTTACCTCTTCCCATGCCGATCGAATCTTGAAAATGCGCGTCTGGCCCAGTGACCCGGGCCCGTCACGTAGAAAGGTGCACCAACGCCTGCGCGTCTGTCTCCGCGCGCGGATAGATGCCAGTCGAGCGACCGTTGCGCATGACGAGGATGCGGTCGGACATGCCCAGCACTTCGTCGATTTCCGATGAAATCATCACTACGGTTCCACCGGCCTCGGCGAATTCGCAGATGATGCGATAGATCTCGCGCTTGGCGCCGACATCGACGCCACGCGTCGGTTCATCGAGCAGAAGCACCTTGGGATTGCGCAGGAACCACTTGCCCAGGACGACCTTTTGCTGATTGCCGCCTGACAGGCCCGAGACCGGCATCGTGTCGCGGGCCGCCTTGATCGCAAATCTTTCGATCATGTTCCGGCTGGCAGCCTGCTCGCCGCGGCGACGCATGACGAAATTGGGGCTGAGTTCCGGCAGGCTGGCAAGCGCAATGTTGCCTCTGACGCTATCGGTCAGATTGAGCCCGGTCAGCTTGCGGTCCTCGGTAACGAAAGCGAGCCCGTGCTCCATCGCGTCAGCCGGCTTGCTGACCTTGACCGGCGCGCCATCGATCCTGATTTCGCCGCTATCGAGACGATCGAGACCAAAGATGCAGTTGAAAATTTCCGACCGGCCGGATCCCATAAGTCCGTAGATCCCGAAGATCTCACCCTTGCAAACCGAAAACGAAATGTCGTCGATCTTGCCGGCGGCTGTCAGCCCCGTAACCTGTAGGCCATCCGTTTCCGTCGGCGTGTTGGTCTTGATATATTCCTCGCCCAGTTCCCGACCGACGATCATCTTGATCAGGCTCGGCCTGTCGATATCAGCCAAGTCACCCGAGCCGATATAGGAGCCGTCGCGGAACACCGTGTAGGCATCCGCGATCTGGAAGATTTCTGACAGGCGGTGCGAGACGTAGACGATACCCTTGCCGGCGGCCTTCAGCCGTTCGATCGTTTTGAAGAGCTGCTGCGCTTCCTTTTCGCCGATTGCCGATGTCGGCTCGTCCATGAAGATGACTTCCGCATCGTGGCTGAGCGCCTTGGCGATCTCGACCAGTTGCATCTGCGCAACCGAAAGGTTCATCATGAACTGAGTGGGACGGATCTGGAATTCGAGCTGATCCAGCAACCGCTGGGCGTTACGGTTCATCGTCTTGAAGTCGACGCCGCCGAAGCGCCCGGAGGGTTCGCGACCAAGATAGATGTTTTCCGCCACGGTCATATGAGGGACAGGGCTCAGTTCCTGTTCGATGATCGCGATGCCGGAGGCGAGCGCTTCGGCTGGGCCTGAAAAATCGACGTCCTGACCGCGACGGCGAATGGAGCCGGCATCGCGCTTGTAAATGCCCATGAGGATTTTGAGGAAGGTCGACTTTCCGGCGCCGTTGCCGCCACACAGCGCGTGCACCGAGCCCGGCTTCAGCTGAAAGCGACCCTCACGCAATGCGGCAACGCCGCCGAAGGACTTCTTCAGTCCTTCCACCTCAAGCAGATATTCCACGCTAATTTCCTCCGATGATCCTTCCGCTCGATGAGCGTCGGACCAATCACTGTCTGGGTTAACCGCCCTCCAGCGGCCAGCACGTGACATTTGTCAGATAGTTTTCGACAAATGTCAACATGCCTTCATTGTAGGCTGAAGGTGTCCCTATGGTGAGCAAAAATCCTGTTTTTATCGTTTTAAAACAAACGGATGGACTGCTTGGTGGGGAGAGCGAGACCTTGGGGGCGAAGGGGCGATACGCGCAAGAAAGAAGCGATAGCTGCTGAAAATCTCACCAAACAGCACTTTTCTTTTTCAAACCGGTCGCTATTCCTAGGTCAACCGATGCGCCGAATTTGGCGCCCATCGAGCAAAAGGATCCGATGATGAAAGCCTTGGTACTGGAAGAAAAGGGCGTTCTCGCCCTTCGAGACATTGACCTGCCGCTGGCGGTCGGAGCTTCGGAACTGAAGATCAAGATTCACACGGTTGGCGTCTGCGGCAGCGACGTACACTACTACACGCACGGCGCAATCGGACCGTACGTGCTGCGTGAGCCAATGGTTCTGGGACATGAGGCGGCAGGCACGGTGATCGAGGTCGGCTCGGCCGTTTCCGGTTTCAAGGTTGGAGACCGGGTGTGCATGGAACCGGGAATACCGGACCTCTCGTCGCGCGCATCCAAGCTCGGCATCTATAACGTCGATCCCAGCGTCCGGTTCTGGGCAACGCCGCCGATCCATGGCGTTTTGACATCCGAAGTTGTCCATCCCGCGGCGTTCACCTACAAGCTTCCCGACAACGTGTCCTTCGCCGAAGGCGCGATGGTGGAGCCATTTGCCATTGGCATGCAGGCTGCAGCGCGTGCCCGCATCGCCCCCGGCGATGTTGCGGCGGTGATCGGAAGCGGCCCGATCGGGATCATGGTCGCTCTGGCGGCGCTCGCTGGTGGGTGCAGCCGCGTGTTCATTTCCGATTTCAGCGCACCGAAACTCGCCATCGCTGCCCAGTATTCCGGTATCACCCCTGTCAATATCGGGGAGGAAAGCTTCGCCGAGGTCATCGCACGGGAAACCGACGGCTGGGGCGCCGATGTTGTTTTCGAAGCCAGCGGCAGCCCGAAGGCCTATGACGGGATATTCGACCTCGTTCGCCCGGGTGGAGCGATCGTGATGGTCGGCCTGCCGGTGGACAAGGTTTCGTTCGACGTGGCAGGCGCGATCTCGAAGGAAATCCGAATAGAGACGGTCTTCCGCTACGCCAATATCTTCGACCGGGCGCTGCAGCTGATTGCATCCGGCAAGGTGGACCTTAATCCGCTGATTACCGAGACTTTCCCTTTCGACAAGAGCATTGAGGCCTTTGAGAGGGCAGCAGCCGGCAACCCGTCAGACGTCAAGCTGCAGATCCTTCTGGGTGACGCCGCGGTTTAGGAAAATCCGATCAGTTCTGAAGGCCGGTGGCCGGGAAAGCATGGGATCGTCACGCGAGATCATGCCGTCCCGGCCGCGGCTTTTGCGATGTGACGGTAGGACCACCTGGACATCCCAACGATAGACCTGTCTCTTCGGTGCCAATTGATCGTGAGTGCGGAGGCCGGCCTTAAAGCCGACCTCCGGTTTTGTTACTTGCCCGAGGCCTGGGCGGAGTACATGTAGCTGTCATAGCTGTATTCGGCGACGCGGAACCACTCGAAGGACTCGTCCCTGAACTTCTTCCAGCCCGGATAGATCTTTGCCCATGCCGGGTGCTTGGCGCTATATTCCGCGTAGAGCTCGAACGTCGTCTTGTAGGCGGCATCCATGACATCGCGTGGCAGCGGTCGCAGTTTGACGCCCTTGCCGACGAGCGAGCGGATCGCCGCGGTGTTCTTCACATCGTAGAGTGCCTGCATGTTGATGTTCGCCGCCTTGCAGGCGGCATCGAGTGCGGCCTTGTAGGCGGGAGGCAGACCCTCATACTGTGCCTTGTTGATGAAGAAGTGGATCGTCAGACCACCTTCCCAATAGGCCGGGTAGTAGTAGTTCGGCGCAATCTGGTAGAAGCCGAGGCGTTCGTCGTCATAGGGACCGATCCACTCGGCCGCGTCGATTGTTCCGCGCTCGAGAGCCGGATAGATATCGCCCCCCGGTAGCTGCTGCGGCACCACGCCGAGCCGAGACATCACTTCGCCGGCAACACCGGCGATGCGCATCTTGACGCCCTTGAGGTCGGCGACGCCCTTGATCTCCTTGCGGAACCATCCGCCCATCTGGGCACCGGTGGCGCCGCCGGGGATGCCAACCACGCCATAGGCAGAGAGAAACTCGTTATAGGCCTCGTTGCCGCCGCCGTGGTAAAGCCAGGCGTTCTGCTGACGACCATTGAGACCGAAGGGGATGGTCGAGCCGATCGCAAATGTCGGATCCTTGCCGGTGAAATAGTATCCGCAGGTATGAGCGATCTCGACGGTGTTCGCCTTCACCGCATCGATCGCCTGCGGTCCGGGTACGAGTTCGCCGGCCTGAAACACCTGGATCTGGAATTTCCCGTCGGTGATCTTCGACAGCGTCTCCGCCATGACGGTTGCGCCGCCGTAAATCGTGTCGAGGTTGTTCGGGAAGCCCGAAGTCAGGCGCCATTTGATGCTCGGCAGTTCTTGGGCAACCGCCGGTGCGGCGAGTGCGGTCGCGGCGACTGTTGCCGCCCCTCCGACTGCGCCTTTCGTCAGGAAATTGCGTCTGTTGATGGTTTCCGTCATTGCGTTTCCTCCTCCTCAGGTTCGGCAGTATCGAACGCACGCTGTGCGATCAAAGCGTGTGTCTAGTTTTTCGGTGCGCCGAAGCTTGGCGTCGGGGAACCGAAATCTGGTGCAGGGATATCAACAGCCGGGGCGGCGGGATCGCCGGAAGACTGCTCCGGTGCGCCGAATGGCTGGGTCGGTGTTCCAAACGGGTTAGCGCCATCGGCACCCGGCATCGGTACGTTGAGCTCAATCGTCGATGGATCGACGACGGCAGATCCTGATTTGTAGTGAGTCACGAGACCCGGAAAGACGATGACGACGACGACCATGACGAGCTGGATCGCCAGGTAGGGCAGGGAGCCCATGTAGATCTGGCCGGATGTGACCGGCTGGATTGTCGCACCGGTGATGCGATCCTTGTAGGCCCGTGTCGGAGCGACGGAGCGCAGGTAAAACAGCGAGAACCCGAACGGCGGATGCATGAACGACGTCTGCATGTTGATCGCCAGCATCACGCCGAACCAGATCAGGTCGATGCCGAGCGCATCGGCAACCGGTGCCAGCAGCGGGATGATGATGAAGGCCAGCTCGAAATAATCGAGAAAGAAGGCCAGGAAGAATACGAGCAGATTGGCAACGATCAGGAAGCCGATCTCGCCGCCCGGGATCGACGTCATCAGGTGCTCTACCCAGACGTGACCGTCGACACCGTAGAAGGTCAGCGAAAACACGCGCGCGCCGAGCAAGATGAAGATCACGAAGGAGGACAGTTTCGCCGTCGCGTAAAGGGCCGACTTCACCATCGCCAGCGTAAGCTTGCGATTGAAGGCTGCAAGAAGCAGAGCACCGACTGCGCCCATCGCGCCGCCTTCGGTCGGCGTCGCAAGGCCGATAAAGATTGTGCCGAGAACGAGGAAGATCAGCACGAGCGGCGGCACGAGCGAGGTGATGACCTTGGCCACAAGCTTCCAGCCACGAAGCGATCGCGCCTCGATGGGAAGAGCCGGCACGCTTGCCGGACGCAGAAAGGACATCAGGATGATGTAGCCGGTATAGGCAGCAACCAGCATGAGACCGGGCACGAGTGCGCCCTTGTACATGTCGCCGACCGACCGGCCGAGCTGGTCGGCCAGAATGATCAGCACGAGGCTGGGCGGAATAATCTGGGCAAGCGTTCCCGACGCTGCGATCGTGCCGGCCGCGACCCGTCGGTCGTAACCATATCGCAGCATGATCGGCAGGGAGATCAGGCCCATCGAGATGACGGAGGCCGCAACGACGCCTGTGGTGGCTGCAAGGATGGCGCCCACGAAGATGACCGCGAAGGCGAGCCCGCCGCGGATCGGGCCGAACAGCTGGCCGATCGTATCGAGCAGATCCTCGGCCATTCCGCTTCGTTCGAGAATCAGTCCCATGAAGGTGAAGAAAGGAATGGCGAGCAGCGTCTCGTTCGACATCTGCCCGAAGATGCGGTCAGGGATCGCTCCGAACAGGTTGATGGGCAAAAGGCCTATTTCGATGCCGATGAAACCGAAGACAAAGCCGACAAAGGCGAGTGCGAAGGCAACCGGATAACCAAGCAGCAACACGACGATCAGTGATAGAAACATGATCGGCGCGAGATTTTCCGCAAAGAATGCAAACATATGAGCGTATCCTGCTACGAATTAGAGCGCTTGCGCTTCGGCGTCGGCGAGAGCGACGGCGTCGGGCATCGCACCGCTGAGGATCGCTAGCCGTTTGATGAGTTCCGACAGTCCCTGGAGTGCCAGCAGGCCGAAACCAATCGGGATCATGGCCCAGACTGGCCACAGCACCAGCCCACCGGTATTGTTGGAGACCTCTCCGCTCACATATTTGGCGATGACGATCGGCCATGACAGGTAGATGGTGACGAGGCAGAACGGCATCAGGAAGAAGATTGTCCCGAACACCTCGATCCAAAGCTGCGCCCGTCTGGGGAGCTGGCCATAGACCAGATCGACCTTGACGTGCTCGCTGCTCAGCAATGTCCAGGCCGCCGCCAACAGGAAGGCTGCGGAGAAAAGGTACCATTGCGCCTCGAGCCAGGCATTTGAGCTCAGATTGAAGACTTTTCGGGTCACTGCGTTGATGGCGCTGATCAGCACTGCCGCCAACAAAAGCCATGAAACGGCTTTACCGAAAAGCGTGTTCATCGCGTCGATAGCGCGCGACACGGCGAGTAGACCAGACATTTCAAACCCTCCCAGGCAAGCTGCCCGAAGGCAGCTGTCCCATGCACTACTATCGCCGCAAATCACACGCGACAAGAGCATTATGACAAGAGGCCAATCTCGCGGTCTGGGAAAAGGCTTCGATACACGTTGCTATGGGCTGGAACAGACCATGACGTAGGGAGCGCAAACGTCCCCGCTGATTCTCGATTTCGACGCTTGTTCTTTTCGCATCCAGCATGAACGCGTGACGCGCATGACGAGAGATTTCTGTCGTCAAATCAGTGTCTTTGAGAAAATAGGTCTGGTTTCAGCCGCCGTCGCTTCAGGCGATAATTGAAGGCTAGCGCACCGACGGCAAGCAAACGGGCGCCTAGGGCGCCCGTCGCAATACAGATCCGGAGCGGCCTTATTCGGCCACAACCGTCTTTCCGCCTTCCCACTTGTAGACGGAAAAGCTCTGCGAGCTGAGATCGCCGGTTTCACCGTAGGTCAGTTCGCCAATGGCAGTCTTGATACCGGTGCCATCCTTGAGCGCGGCAGCAACTGCCTCAGCGTCGTCGGTGCTGCCAGCCTTGGCGATGCCGGCGGCGATGACCTCGACGGCTGCATAGGCGTTGAGGGTAAAGGCTTCGGCGGGGATCTTTTTTGCAATGAGCGCATCGGCCGCGGCCTTGCTGTCGGTATTCTTCAGCGCGTCGGCAGCGTTGGTGAAGATCGTGCCGTTGGCTGCGTCGCCGCCGGTGGTGATGAACTCGCTGTTGGAAAGGCCGTCACCCGCGATCAGCTGCACATTCATGCCGGCATCCTTCATCTGGCGCACCAGAAGGCCTGCTTCCGGGTGATAGCCGCCGAAATAGAGGACTTCGGTGCCTTCCGACTTCAGGCGTGTCACCAGCGCGCTAAAATCCTTGTCGCCCGCCGTCAGCGCGTCGTTGAAGACTTCCGTGATGCCGGCCGCATTCAGCGATGCCTTGAAGGCATCGGCGAGACCCTTGCCATACTGCCCCTTGTCGTTGAGGATGGCGATCTTCTTGTCCTTAAATTTCTCGACCACGAATTTCGCGGCAACGTCCGCCTGCTGGTCGTCCCGGCCGCAGGTGCGAAACACGGTGGAAAGGCCACGCGCGGTCAGTTCCGGCGAAGTGGCTGTCGGGGTAACCATCAGTGCACCGTTTTCGGCAAACGCGACCGAGGCGGGGATAGAGACGCCCGATGTGACAGGGCCAACCACGAAACGGATATCGTCGGCAATCAGCTGATTGGCGGCAGATACGCCCTGTTTGGGTTCGCCGGCATCGTCGACAATTTTGAGCACGAGCTTCTCGCCGTTGACGCCGCCCTTCTTGTTGATTTCCTCGACCGCGGTTTCAGCGCCGTTCTTGATCTGCGCGCCGATCGCAGCAACCGGGCCGGTCAGCGGCGCGATGAGGCCGACCGTGATGTCGGCGTAGGCAAGCGGGGCGAATGCGAGTGTGGCAGCGAGTGCCGCAGTGATTGTCTTCAATGTCATGTCAGTCTCCTGGGATGCGGACCTCCCGACCCGCGTGCTAATCGTGCGCCGAACCCGCTCAAACCGTCGGCAATGCCATGACTGGTGGAAGAGGGAGGGCGCGTCCGGTCCGCGCGTGGCCATATTGAGCTTCTCCGTGCGTCCAACAATTTTCCTAGAAATATTGGGCCGGTGACGCAAGAAGATAACGGGAAGCAGTGACCTCTTGATTGAATAATTCACGGCTTCTTGTGGGGACGTGATGGGCCGCTGCAGCCGTCCCCTTTCATACCGGCAACTCACACGACGGAACCAACCCATGATTCGGGCAGCCGTCCATGGCGCCCGCCGGCGATCAGGCGGATACGTGTCGTTCTCCACACTGCGCCGCGGTTCGAAGACGACGACGGTGGGCATATTGCTGATAGTGGCGACTCAGATGCTGAAAGCGGCTCCGATCAGCGCCCTTGTGTAATCGGCCTTCGGGGCGTCAAAGATCGCGTCCGTATCGCCTTCCTCAACAATTTTTCCGTTGTTCATGACGATCACATGATCCGCGATGGCCCTGACCACGGCAAGGTCGTGGCTGATGAAGACGTAGGAAAGGTCGTGGTCGGACTGCAGCTTGCGCAACAGGTCGATCACCTGTCCCTGCACAGACCGGTCGAGTGCCGAGGTCGGTTCGTCGAGGATAACCACACGCGGCTTGAGGATCATCGCGCGGGCAATCGCGATGCGCTGGCGCTGACCGCCGGAAAATTCGTGCGGGTAGCGATTGCGCGCCTGGGGATCGAGCCCGACTTCGGTCAGGGCGGCGATCGCGCGCCGGTCTCGATCCGCCTTGTTCAGCGAAGGCTCGTGGACGAGCAGACCTTCGGTGATGATCTCGCCGACTGTCTGACGCGGCGAGAGAGACCCAAAGGGATCCTGGAAGACGAGCTGCATCTCCTTGCGCAGGGACCGCATCTGCCGACGGTCGAAGCCGGAGATGTCGGTCTTGTCGAAGCGGTAATGACCATCGCTGTGGAGAAGCCGGAGCAGCGCGCGCCCAAGCGTCGATTTCCCCGAGCCGGACTCACCAACGATGCCGATCGTCTGGCCCTGCCTGAGCTTGACGGTGACGCCGTCAACGGCCCGGAAACTCTTTGGACCCTTTGAAAAAAGTCCGCGGCCGATCGGAAAATCGACCGTGACATCGCGTCCCTCCAGGATGATCGGCGCGTTTTCCGCCGGCGGTTGCTTGCGACCCTGCGGTTCGGCATCGATCAGCATGCGGGTATAGGCGGAAGTCGGAGCCTCCAAGATCTGTGATGTGGCTCCCTGTTCCACCACTTCGCCGCGCCGCATGACGACGACACGTTCGGCAAAATGCCGGACAATGCCGAGATCGTGGGTGATCAGCACAATCGCCATGCCGAAACGCTTCTGGAGCGAGCGCAGCAGTTTCAATATCTGCGCCTGGACCGTCACATCAAGCGCCGTCGTCGGCTCGTCGGCGATCAGGACGTCGGGTTCGTTGGCAAGCGCCATGGCGATCATGACGCGCTGCCGCTGGCCGCCGGACAGTTCATGCGGGTAACTGTCAATGCGGCGGGCGGGATCAGGAATGCCGACCAGTTCCAAGAGTTCCAGCACGCGGCTGCGGGCCGCTTTCCGACTGCCGCCGCGGTGGTAGACGATCGGTTCGGCGATCTGGCGGCCGATCGTGTAAAGCGGATCGAGCGAGGTCATCGGTTCCTGAAAGATCATCGTGATCTCGGCACCACGGATCTTGTTGAGCTCGTTATTTCGCAGTCCGACCAGTTCCTTGCCCCGATAGGCGGCGGAGCCAGTGACGGTGCCGTTTCCAGCGAGCAGGCCCATAATTCCCATCATCGTTTGGCTCTTGCCGGAGCCGCTTTCGCCGACGACGGCAAGCGTCTCGCCGGCACGGACATCGAAGCCGATGCCCTTGACCGCATTGACCGTGCCATCCGGCGTCGTGAAATTCACTTTCAGGTCGCGGATCGAGAGAATGGTGTCTTTTTGATCGGTCATTTCAACGATCCTTCGGGTCGAGCGCGTCGCGCAGGCCGTCGCCGATAAAGTTCAACGAAAACAGCGTTGCCACGAAGAAGATGGAGGGAAAGATCAGGAGCCAGGGTGCCGACTGGATATTGTTGGCGCCTTCCGAAATCAGAGCCCCCCAGCTGGTCAGTGGCGCCTGAACCCCGAGCCCGAGGAAAGACAGAAAGCTTTCCAGGAGGATTACCTTCGGAACCACGACGGTGACGAAGACGATCACCGGTCCGATCGTGTTCGGGATGATATGCCGGCGGATAATTTGCCAGTCGCTCAGGCCGAGCGCTTGGGCAGCGCCCACGAATTCCCGGCGCTTCAGCGCCAGCGTCTGGCCTCGCACGATGCGCGCCATGTCGAGCCATTCCACAGCGCCGATCACCAGGAAGATCAGGATGAAGGAACGACCGAAGAAGACGACCAGGACGACGACAAGAAAGACGAATGGCAGAGAATAGAGGATCTCGACGAAGCGCATCATGACATTGTCGACACGGCCGCCAAGATAACCCGCGGTCGCGCCGTAGAGCACGCCGATGCCAAGCGAGACGAGGCTGGCCAGCACGCCGACGGCAATCGAGATCTGGCCGCCGAGCATGACACGGGCAAGCAGGTCGCGGCCGTTCGGATCCGTGCCGAACAGGAAGTATTCCCGGCTGACATTCCCTTCGACCTTGAGAACGCGCCCGTCTTTTTCGGTCGCCACTACCTTGGTGTCGTCGAACTCGTTGGCACGGTCGAAATAACGCGTCGTGCGTGGGTCGATCGGATCCTCGGCGCTGATGGTCGCGGAAAAGATCTGGCCCGTCACCTCGAACGCGTCGAGGTTGACGCGGGCGCGAGTCGCGACGCCTTGCATGGCGCCCTCCAGCGATGCCTCGTCTGGCCGCGGCTCGAGACTTGGCGCCACCGTCACATAGGAAGAAAAGACCTGGTCATAGCTATGAGGCACAAAAAGTGGGCCGAGATAGGAAAAGAGCGCGATCAGAACGAGCATCACGCAGCCGCCCATCGCCGCCTTGTTGCGACGGAAGCGGATGGCGGCAAGCTGGAAAAGACTGCGGCTTGTGCTCTGGGGCGGGGTGGAAGGCGGATCGTTGGCGATATCAGTCATGACGGACCCTCGGATCGAGCAGGCCGTAGAGAAGGTCGACCAGGAGATTGAAGACGATAACAAAGATGGCGATCAGGACGACGGTGCCCATGACCAGCGTATAGTCACGATTGAGCGCGCCGAGCACGAAATAACGGCCGACGCCCGGAATGGTGAAGATGGTCTCGACGACGGCCGAGCCGGTCATCAATGCGGCGGCACAGGGTGCGAGATAGGAGACGACCGGCAGCATGGCGCCGCGCATGGCATGCGTGATGACGACGATCCGCGCCGGCAGGCCATAAGCGCGCGCGGTGCGGATATGGTCGGCATGCAGCGCCTCGATCATGGAGCCGCGCGTCAGCCTGGCGAAAACGGCGAGCTGCGGCAGCGCCAGTGCGATCATCGGCAGGAGCAGGAACGAGAACGAACCATCTCCCCAGCCACCGGCTGGCAACAGCGCAAGAAGAATTGCGAAAATCAGCGTCAAAACCGGGCCGACGACGAAATTTGGGATCGTCGTACCCATCGTCGCAAGCGTCATGATGGAAAAATCGAGCACGCTGTTCTGGCGCAGGGCCGCGATCGTGCCGAGCGTCACGCCGCCAATCAGGGCCAGAAGCAGAGCGTAGAAACCGAGTTCAATTGAGTAGGGAAGGCCTTTTCCGATCAGTTCCGCGACGGTGTTGTCCTTGTAGATATAGCTTGGACCGAAATCACCCTGTACGGCATTGCCGATATAGGTGAGATATTGACGCCATAACGGCTGGTCTAGCTGGTAGGTCCGCATGATGTTTTCCATCGTTGCGGGTGGCAGCGGACGTTCCAGGTTAAAGGGACCGCCCGGAGCAAAACGCATCAGGAAGAAGGAAATCGTCACGACGATGAACAGCGTCGGGACGGCGCTCGCGAGGCGGCGCAGGATAAAAGACAGCATGCAGTAGTCTCCTGCGGGATGGCGTCCGAAACGCTGTCGGACGCCATCCCGTGTCGATTATTCGGAAACGCTCAGGAAGCGGCTCAGGTGTTCATTGGCAGCATTATCCTGCCAGCCCTTGATGCGGTCCGAAACAAGCCACAGATCGGCCTGGGTCAGGAAGGGAGCAATCGGCTGGTCGCGCATCAGGATTGTTTCCGCCTCATGCATGATCTTCGATCGCGCAGCCGGATCCGTTTCCGCATACGACTTCTTCATCAGATCGTCGAATTCCTTGCTCTCGTAATGCCCGTAATTGAAGGTCTTGTTGGTCGAGAGGTTCAAGGCGAGGAAGTTTTCCGGATCGGCATAATCGGCAACCCAGCCGGCACGTGCCACGTTGAACTTGCCGCCTTCCTGGAGATAGGCGTAGTGCGAGGAGACATCGAGATTGCTCATCGTCACCTTGGCACCGAACGTGTTTTTCCACATGTCGGCAACGGCGGTGGCGACACGTTCGTGGTTCGGGTTGGTGTTGTAGCGGACCTCGATATTGAGCGGCTTGCCGCCTTCACCGTAACCGGCTTCCTTCATCAGTTCGATCGCCTTGTCTTCGCGGTCGAGCTGGGAAAGTTCTGCGAAATCGGCCTTGGCGGGTTCGCCATAGTTCGCCATGCCCGGCGGCACCAGCGAATAGGCGGGAAGCTGCGACCCGCTATAGATCTTCTTGGCCAGGAAATCGCGGTCGACGGCCATGGACAGGGCCTGGCGGACACGAACGTCGTTGAAGGGAGCCTCGCGGCCATCGAAGACGTAATAATAGGTCGCAAGCGTCGGCGACACGTGCACCTGGTCCTTGTAGGCCGAGCGCAGCCGCTCGATCTGGTCGGCGGAGAAGTTGTAGACGAGATCCATTTCCTTCGCCTCGAAGCGGCGGACGGATGCGGCCTGGTCGTCGATCGGGTAGAAGATCACCTTGTCGAGCTTGACGTTGGCGGCATCCCAGAAATTGGGGTTCTTTTGGACAACGAGGCTGTCGTTCGGCACATGGCTGACGAGCTGGAAGGCCCCGTTCGACACCATCGTGCCTGGCTTGACGAAATCGGCGCCGTTCTTCTCAAAGCTTGCCTTGGAGACAGGCAGGGCAGTCTGGTGAGCAAGAAGTTCAAGGAAGAAGGGGGTCGGGCGCTCGAGGGTGATCTCGAACGTCTTGTCATCGACGGCCTTGATGCCGAGTTCCTTCGGATCGGCCTTGCCGGTGTTGACCATTTCCGCGTTCTTGATCGGGTAGAGGATGTTCGCATATTTCGCGGCGGTCTTCGGATCTTCCACGCGCTTGAACGAGAATTCGAAATCCTGCGCCGTGACGGGCGAGCCATCGGACCACTTGGCATTCTCACGCAGCTTAAACGTGTATGTCAGTCCGTCTTCGGAGACTTTCCACGACTCCGCTGCACCCGGTACAATCTTGCCCGCCGCGTCGTAGATCGTCAGACCTTCATAAAGATCCTTCAGAATGAAGGCTTCGATATTGATCGAGGTCTGGGCCTGATCGAGCGTTTGCGGTTCGCCGGAATTGCCACGATGAAGCACCGTTTCAGCAAATGCCGGTGCCCCAGCCAGCAGAGTTGATCCGAGCAAAGCGACCGCTGCCGCACGCATGAGACGAGATGACATACCGTTATCCTCCTGGTTTTCCGTCCGATTGGGCGAGTGAATGCCAGAAATATCGGAACCGCAAGGCTTTTTTGCTCTCGACTCAAATGCGGAGTGTATATCCGCGCGCCTCGACTAACCTCATAATTGCAGGGTCCTGCAGGGGCAATAGCCGGGGTATCCTGACCTGGCATCCGCGCCAGACCGTGAATCGAGAAAGCAGCGACATTTTACGTTCAGGTAAACCGAGCAGCGAATACCATGGTGTCGCGATCAGGGTGCCTGGAGTAATTTTATTGCAGGAGCACAAATGAAAGCGGTTTCCACCGATCTATCTCGATACAATCAGGGAGGGCATGGTTGGGCATCATCGGACTGCCATATGCGCCTCTCGCAATATGACGATCCGGCACCCCATCAGCGGCTCTCAAACATCGGGGACGGTGTAGCGTCGGCTATCACGGGCAACGAGCCGATGAGGCAAAGCGTCACGAATCTGCACGCTCCGCGGCTCATCCCTTCAACAAAGCGCTTCGGCCAAGCATGCGGCAGGTCGCGCCTAGTGGCGCTTTCTTCTGGAGATCTTGTTGCCGTAGGGCCCGCTGACAACCGGCGTCCTGTCCCGATTTTCGGTGACCAGGGTTCGCCACCGGTCGAGACGATCGCCCGCGAGTGCGCCGTTTGCGACTGCAGCCTGAACGGCACATCCGGGTTCGTGGACATGGCTGCAATCGCGAAACCGGCACTGCGATGCCAGTTCGGCGATATCGGAAAAGAAGACATCGATACCGTCGGCAACATCACTTACATACAGCGTCCGGATCCCGGGTGTATCGATCACCCATCCGCCACCCGGTAGCGCGTGCAGCGATCGTGCCGTCGTGGTGTGTCTGCCCTGCGAGTCGTATTCCCGGATCGTGCCGGTCTTCTGTGTGTCCGACTGAGACCCGACGAGCGAGTTGACCAGGGTTGATTTCCCAACGCCCGACGATCCCACGAGCGCGCAGGTCTGACCCTTGCCGCACCACGGCGCCAGGAGTTCGCGTGCCTCTACCGAGCGTCCGTTCAGGAGGATGACGGGCAGGCCTGGCTGCAGTGCCTGCGCCTGGACCCGGAAGACGTCAGCGTCTTCGGTCGTGTCCGCCTTTGTCAGGACGATCACCGGGTTGCTCCCGGCTTGTTCGGCCAGGATCAGATACCGTTCCAACCTTGAAAGGTTGAATTCGGCGTTGCAGGACGTCACGATGAACAGGGTATCGACGTTGGCAGCAACCAGTTGCGGGGTCGTGTCGTTCCCCGCACGTCGTTGGAATAGAGTTTTCCGTTCAAGACGGCGAACCAGCATGCCGCTGATCGGGTCGGCGAGGATCCAATCGCCGACCGCGAAATCGGCGGTGTTGGCGTTGGCTGGGAGCTCGAGGGCGGCCGGACCACCGGCATCAATAGCCTCCACGCGCGACCGGTGGACGGAGGCAATGCGCCGCGGCGCGAGTTCGTCTTCATCGGATGTGAGCTGATCCGAAAAGAAGTCCGACCAGCCAAGTCGTTTAAGCGCTGTCATGTGAAGGGGGTCGATCAAAGGAAGGTCGCAATCTTTGGAGCTGTTAGGGTTGGACGGGGCCTGTTGGCTTCGGTTTCCCTTGGCTGCGCGAGAAGTTTGGCCGAAAAGAGTCTATGAGCGTCGGTGCGTCGCGGACGGAGGCAAGTTCTTTTGGACGCTGGCATACACAACCATCCTCTTCAGACTGTATGCGCGGAGCAGTTGGCGGACAAGCCCTAACGAACCTCGTCGTGCGGGACGGGTCTGCAGAGCAGGTCAAAACTAAAGGTTGACTTGGCGGCCCTTCGTCTCTATCTTTGGTTTATCGATCTTTTGCTTGCTGAACTTTGGTTACCGCGCGATTGGCACCGCGCTCTGAACGAACTTCCCTCTCAAAATCAATCGTTACACTCATCCGTTCGGCTTCGGTCCTACGGTCACTCAACATTGCTTTGAAAGGGTTCATCATGACCACAGGCACAGTAAAATGGTTTAATTCCACCAAGGGTTTCGGCTTCATCGAGCCTGACAACGGCGGCGCTGACGCGTTCGTCCACATCTCTGCCGTCGAGCGCGCGGGAATGCGCGAAATCGTAGAAGGCCAGAAGCTTGGCTACGAACTCGAGCGCGACGCGAAGTCTGGCAAGATGTCGGCCTGCAACCTTCAGGCTGCCTAATCGTACCTGGTTTCGTCCTTGACCACGGATGTACTGGCACCGACGACACCAAGTTATCTGAGAGGCCGGGCTTATAGCCTGGCCTTTTTTGTTGGCTCGCTCAAAGCAGGCTCAACCACAGGAAAATCCATGACACAGACCCATTCGAAATCCAGACAGCAGGCCGAGATTGCCTTCGGCAACACGCAGACGCAGTTCTTTGCCCGAAATCACGCCGTCGCGGAAATGGACTCCCTCGTTGCGGCGCGCGAGACGAAAACACAAAGGCTGCGGCAGGCACGCCTCGCGAAGGATGCCGACGACATCGCCAAGGCATCCGCAGGCCTGATCGCAATGCGCGCCCGCAAGTCCGACCTTTAAGGATGCCATCTTGATGGACCAGAACACCGAGTGGACATCCGGTCAGCTGCGACGCGCGATCAAGGCGGCAGGCGTGGCGCTGTGGACCTGGAACGTCGATACGGACGCGTTCACGATGGACCAGCGTGGATATGCACTATGGGATTTGGAGGTCGATGGCGTCCTGTCCTTTGAGGACCTGTCGGCCAAGGTCCATCCGGCCGACCGCGATCGTGTGAGGGCAGCGTTCTCGGCAACACGTGCCGTCGTTGGACCTTACGAGATCGACTTCAGGATCATGAGCGATGTTGAAGTTCGCTGGATCTCAGCACGCGGTCAGGGGAGCGATGAGGATATTCTGGCTCGGCAGATGACCGGCATCTTTCTCGATGTCACAGGCCGCAAGCAGGCTGAAGAAGGGCATGAGCTTCTCGCCGGAGAAATGAGCCACCGGGTCAAGAACCTGCTCGCCATCGCGTCAGGGCTGACGCAGATGACATCCCGGTCCTCGAGTTCGATTGCCGATATGACCTCACAGCTCACTCTAAGGCTAACCGCTCTCGGCCGTGCTCACGACCTTGTCCGGCCTTTACCTGGCGGGCAGGGCAAGGCCGCTCTTCTCGGTGACCTGATTACGATCTTGCTCTCCCCCTATGACGAGACGGCGGCGTTTGCTGGCCGTATTCGGGTAGCAGTTCCAAGGATGGGCGTGGGAGAGGCGGCAGCCACAGGCCTCTCGCTGGTGATCCACGAACTCGCCACGAATTCACTGAAATACGGCGCCCTGTCAGTCGGCACCGGAACACTGGATGTGTCCGGATCGGTCGAGGAGAACAATCTGATGGTGACCTGGATCGAGCAGGGCGGGCCCGAGGTTGTCTTCCCACAGGGCCCGGCCGGCTACGGTAGCAGAATGCTGGACCGTACCATGTCCGCTCACCTTGGAGGAACGATCTCCTATAACTGGACACCGGACGGAGCGCTGGTCACGCTTATCATCGACACGAGCCGGCTTGCCTCTTGACCGCTTGGAAAAGGCCTCGGCCGCAAGCCCGCGCCGGAAAACCGACGGGCTAACGCGCAGCTGTTTTGTCGTTGAACGTCTGCGCGGTCGCCTCGGTTGCCGGTGAATAAGTTAGCGTCCGCTTGTTTCGGAAACATGGCTAGATGAAGCGCGCTGATCAGCGCTTTTCGACATCGACTCGAAGCGCGCAACGATCAGATCAAGGTCATACGGCTTGGAGAAAAATTGTGCCGAAGATGGCAGATCGATCTCACCGGGCGTGATGCGACCGGAGGCAACCACGATCCCGGCGTGAGGGAAGCGAGCGGCGACTTCGTGGGCAAGGTCCACACCCGTCAGAAGGCCTGGCATCTGGATATCCGTGAACAGGAAGTGAATGGTCCCGTCGTCAATCTTGTCCAGGGCCTCGTCCACCGTGCCGGCTTCTATGACCTCGAACCCCGCATCCTCCAGGGCGTCTGTGACCGTCATCCGGATCAACACCTCGTCGTCCACCACGAGTACTTTGCGCATGTCCCACTCCCTGCATGTGGCCCTACAACAGACCGACGCGGTTATCGTTCCAAAAAACGCAGTGGGTATCAGACAACTGCATTGGCCTTTCCGGCTAGTGCGTTGGATTGCAGTGGCAGTGGCAGCTTTCGGTGAGTAGCAAGGAGATGGCAGTATCCTTTGGTCTGCTTCGGGTGTGGGGACAATCTTTTGTAGCCGATGGGCGATCGGCGGCGCTTGCAACGCCACGGCGGTGACCGAAGCGGCCGCCCAGGGGTACGGCGCAAACATGTTGGTCATTGCGCTGCCAGCCGCCGACCACAAGACAGGAATGCACCCTACCGGACATCTGAACACATGGTTGTATTCAGATGTGCGGCGTGGTTCGGCGCACGTACGTCGCGCGCCTTGCTGCAACGCGCAGGATTCATGTCACGAGACCGGTACCGGCTCCACGAAGCCGGTGTCCGGATCTTCTCGGCCATGTACGGGCGTGATTTCGCGGCTGAGAACGATCTTCTCAACGCGCTTGATCTAGACGTAATGTCACTGGATGAATTAAAGACCCTTTGCCAAAACGGGTTTGCACCCTCGGCCGCGTGACCATCGTAAGCCTTCGATCATTGCTTCATCGTCCGGCAAACGGACCGTGCAGCTTAAGGTCGAGGCAGGGGAGGCAGGAGCGTCAACGCGCTTCTCCTGTCCCATATCCGAATTTCTCCAAGCCGCGACGCGGATGCGTCGGAGGCAAACAAGGTTGCATTCACAATGAGCAACGCATTCCTCGCACATCTCTCCACCGAACTTGCGGGTCTGAGGTCTTCGGGTCTCTACAAGACCGAGCGGGTGATCGTTTCCAAACAGGCCGGCGAGATCGAAGTCGCATCTGGTCGCAAGGTTTTAAATTTTTGCGCCAACAATTACCTTGGCCTTGCCGACAACGCCGAACTGGTCGACGCCGGCAAGAACGCGCTGGATCGTTACGGCTACGGCATGGCATCTGTGCGTTTCATCTGCGGGACGCAGGAAGAGCACAAGCAGCTCGAAGACCGGATTTCGAAGTTTCTGGGATTGGAGGATACGATCCTCTATTCGTCCTGCTTTGATGCCAATGGTGGATTGTTCGAGACGCTTCTCGGCGAGGAGGACGCGATCATATCGGACGCACTCAACCACGCTTCGATCATCGACGGGGTGCGCCTCTCCAAGGCGAAACGTTTCCGCTACGCCAATAACGACATGGCGGCGCTGGAGGAGGAACTGAAAAAGGCCGAAGGCAGCCGGTTCAAGATGATCGCCACAGACGGCGTGTTTTCGATGGACGGCATCATCGCCAATCTTGCGGGCGTCTGCGACCTTGCCGAGAAATATGGCGCCATGGTCATGGTCGATGACAGCCATGCCGTCGGCTTCGTCGGCAAGCACGGTCGCGGCTCGGCGGAACATTGCGGCGTCGAGGGCAGGGTGGATATCATCACCGGCACGCTCGGCAAGGCACTCGGCGGTGCATCCGGCGGCTATACGTCCGGCAAGAAGGAAGTGGTCGACTGGCTGCGCCAGCGCTCGCGTCCCTATCTGTTTTCCAACACCCTCGCTCCGGTGATTGCGAGCGCCTCGCTGAAGGTGTTTGACCTGATCGACAATGGTGACGCATTGCGCGCCCGGCTAGAAGCCAATTCCCGCCTCTTCCGCGATGAAATGAGCAAGCTTGGGTTCACGTTGGCGGGCGAGGGGCATCCGATCATTCCCGTTATGCTCGGCGATGCGTCGCTGGCGCAGGACATGGCGGCGAGGATGCTGGAAAAGGGTGTCTACGTCGTCGGCTTCGCCTTCCCGGTCGTACCGAAAGGCCAGGCGCGTATCCGCACCCAGATGTCTGCGGCGCATAGTGAGGACGATGTGCGCCGGGCCATTGCGGCGTTCGAAGAGGTCGGCAGGGAACTGCGCGTGATCGAGTAGACGCCCGGCCCGAACCGATCCAACTCATTGACAGGAATTTTTCGATGACCAACATGATGCGCGCCCTCGTCAAGTCGAAAGCCGAAACCGGTCTCTGGATGGAGCAGATCCCTGTTCCGGACCCCGGCCCCAACGACGTGCTGATCCGGGTGAAGAAGTCCGCGATATGCGGCACCGACGTTCATATCTGGAACTGGGACAGTTGGGCCCAAAAAACCATTCCGGTGCCGATGGTCGTCGGCCACGAGTTCTGCGGTGAGATCGCGCAGGTGGGCTCTGCGGTCACCAAGGTCCAGGTCGGCGCGCGCGTCTCCGGCGAGGGGCATATCGTTTGCGGCAAGTGCCGCAACTGCCGCGCGGGGCGCGGACACCTTTGCCGCAACACGTTGGGCGTGGGTGTCCACCGGCCCGGATCTTTTGCCGAATTCGTCTGCATTCCCGAAGACAATGTCGTGCCGATCCCGGATGATGTGCCGGACGAGATTGCCGCGATCTTCGATCCGTTCGGCAACGCCGTGCACACCGCTCTCTCCTTCGATTTGGTCGGCGAGGACGTCCTGGTGACCGGAGCCGGTCCGATCGGCATCATGGGTGCGATGGTTGCCAAGCGCTCGGGCGCCCGCAAGGTCGTGATCACCGACATCAACCCGGTGCGTCTGGCACTTGCCGAAAAGCTCGGCATCGACCACGTCGTCGATGCGTCCAAGGAAAACCTGTCGGACGTGATGAAGCGCATCGGTATGACCGAGGGCTTCGATGTCGGTTTGGAAATGTCGGGCGCGGCCCCCGCCTTCCGCGACATGATCGACAAGATGAACAATGGCGGCAAGATTGCCATTCTCGGCATCGCGCCGACCGGGTTCGAGATCGACTGGAACAAGGTGATCTTCAAGATGCTCAATCTCAAGGGCATCTACGGGCGGGAAATGTTCGAGACCTGGTACAAGATGATCGCCTTCGTGCAGGGCGGCCTCGACCTTTCGCCTCTCATTACCCACCGCATCGGCATCGACTCCTTCAGAGACGGGTTCGAGGCCATGCGCTCCGGCAATTCCGGAAAGGTCGTCATGGACTGGTGAAGCCAACATGAGGTCCAACAAAAAGCCGACCGACGGGGGCAATACGATGTCGATCAAGACTATAGGGCAGGCGAAGCTCTTCTGCTCAGGCCCTTTCGGATTATGACCATCTTGCCGGAACAGGGAGCAAAGGAAAACTGGAACCGTCGGATGGTCTTCCTGGCGCTTCCCATCATTCTCGCAAATCTGGCTCAGCCGATCCTGTCACTTGTCGATACGATGGTGGCGGGACATCTCCCGGGGTCTTTCTTTCTCGGCGGGGTCGCGCTGAGCGGCGTGCTGTTCAATTTCCTTTTCTGGAGTTTCAGTTTTCTGCGCATGGCAACGACCGGTCTGGTCTCCCAGGCGTGGGGTGCCGAAGATAGCACGCTCATGCGCATGCATCTGTTTCGGGCGCTGCTTATCGCCGCTGCCGGCGGTGCCGTGATCATCCTGCTGCAAAAGCCGATCATCGAGATCGGACTCGGATTCCTCGGCGGCAGTGAAGCGGTCTACCGGAGCGCGTCGGATTATGCATTCGCCAGAATCTGGTCAGCGCCTGCGACGCTCGGAAATTTTGTCCTTCTCGGCTACCTTCTCGGTTGCCAGCGCGTGATGATCTCACTGGCGCTACAAGTCGCCCTTAATATCGTCAACTTGCTCGCAACTCTCACGCTGGTTCTTGTTTTCGACTGGGGTGTCGCCGGGATAGGGGCGGGGACCGCCGTTGCCGAATGGGTGGCCTTGATCGCAGGCCTCTTCATCATCAAGCCATTCGGTGCGCATCCCGCAGTGCGGATGAAAGAGCTGCTGGACGGGTTGGCGCTTCGACGGCTGGTCGCGGTCAACCGGGACATCTTTCTGCGAAGCTTCTTCCTTCTGCTCTGTTTCGGCTGGTTTGCCCGCAGCGGTGCCAAGGAAGGCGACACGATCCTCGCCGCCAATGCCATCCTTCTCAACCTCCACGGCTTTACATCCTATGGGTTGGACGGGTTTGCGAATGCCACTGAAACCCTGGTCGGTTCAGTCATCGGTGCGCGGCAAAAAAAGGCGCTCGCCCAGGTGATCAAGGCCGCGTTTGTGTGGTCGGGTCTGGTGGCGTTTCTGTTTTCGGTCGTTTACGCCTTCGCTGGCTCATCGATCGTCTCGCTCCTCACCGATCAGGAAGATGTCCGTACCGCCGCCATTGCCCTGCTTCCCTTCCTGATCGCGTTGCCGCTCGTTTCCGTGACCAGCTTCATGCTTGATGGCATCATGATCGGAGCCATGCGTGCCCGCGATATGCGCAACAGCATGATCATCTCCACCTGCATCTTCATCGCCACCGCTTATGGTCTGCAGCAGGTCTGGGGAAATGAAGGGTTGTGGACAGCGATGATGGTCCTGATGATAGCGCGTGCGGTAACGCTCGGCTTGAAACTGAAAGAGACATTTGCGCAGGTGTAGCGGCAATTTGCACAGCGTTCAAAGCGGCGAAAACGACAAGGGGCGCAGTACGGTGTGCTGTCCTTCATACCCACCGACGAACCTCAACGGATCAGCGTGACGTGGAAGCAGGGCAAGAGGACCTTCTGTCGAACCGGAAAACGGCTCGAGCAGCGCGACCGCATCAGGCGGCGCATGCCCGGTCACCAATCCTGCACAGTCAGGGGCAAATAAGGGCGTGCCTGCGGGCCGTGGGCCATGCTGCCTGTGACGGTCGGCGACGGCCGTGTCGAAAACGGGTGATCCGCGCCCAAGCGTCGCCAGATAGTTATGCTGCTGCAACACCATCGGGAAAGCCTGGGGGATGAAGCCGTTTACCCAAGCCTCTTCATTCGAGAGTGCGGCGCGGCATGCTTCGCGTTCAGCCCAGTCCGCATAGGTCCAGAGATGGTGGATCACGTTCAGAGGGCCGGTTTCCGCCTGCCAGTAGCCGAGAAGTGGCAGGTGCCGTGTCACAAGTGGAAGCCCGAGGTCTGCAAGCAGCCCGAGGTACTCGCCGGTTGCGCCCGGCTTTAGCTGATAGGTTCGCCATTCGTGGATCATCACCGTCTCCCATCGCGTCAGTCTGGCACGCCGGACCGGCCGCGAACATGGATAAGGTCTGCAAGAGATTGGACAATTGAGCCTATCAGTTGTCGTGTCGTGCCGCCTGTTTGCGATAGGTCCCCGGAGAGATTCCGACACGCTGGGTAAAGAAGCGGTTGAAATAGGCGGGGTCGTCGAAACCGGTCATATGGGCCACCTGCGCGACGCTGCTCTCGGTATAGACGAGGTAGCGCTTGGCTTCCATCAACAGCCGCTCGTAGAGCAGGTCCGACGCGGTCTTGCCGGCGCGAGCCTTGCAGGCCGCATTGAGCCGCGCCTGCGTCGCCGCCAGCTCTTTCGCGTAGAAGGTCAAGGATCGCTCCGTCCGGAAGTGGCGTTCCAGAAGGGCCCTGTAGCGCAAAAGCAGATCATAACCCCGGTCTGGCGTGGATATACCGGTCTCGTCATGGGTGATGTTAAGCCTCAGCACGATCACGAGCAGCCGCATGTAGTGTGCCATCATCGATATGCGCCGGCCAGGTGCCGACCAGATGAATTCCCGATGCAGCCAGTGAAACGTATCGACGACGGCCGGAATGCTGACGCCGGTTCCTTCGATCGGATAGACTGCCGGTCTCGATGCGGCTGTTTCGAGCCGCGGGTCCGAGCTTGACGCTGCCTTCAGGCAACCGAGTGCGGCCGTCACCACGTAGCCGTCAGTCCCCGGATCAAAATCGATCTGGTGAACAATTCCGGCTGGAACGACCATGATCGCAGGCGCGGGTATGAATGAGATTTGATCCTCCATGCGGATCGTTCCACCCCCCTCTCTGACCAGCAGAACCTGCATATGGTCCGGATGAGCATGCGGACGAATTCTCCAATCGTTTGGCCCGCTGCGGTCACGCAGGGGTTCGATATGCAGGAAGTCCAGATCGACGTCGGCACCCTGATCGCCATAGAGATAGTAAAGCGGAATGCCGCCTGCGGCCAAGCTTCCCATGTGTCCTCCTCATTATCTCCCTGGCAAATAGTGCAACAATTGCGCGACGGCGTCCATTGGTCATCCCCGGTATGCGGGTTAGCAAGATCTCCATCAAACGCGACCGGGAGAAGCGGATGGAGCCGAAGAGGGAGGAGGGGCACGTCTGTGACGTGCTGGTCGTCGGATCGGGCGCGGGAGGGCTTGCCACCGCGATCACGGCGAGGAAACACGGCCTTTCCGTGATCGTGATCGAGAAGGAGCCTGTGTTCGGAGGCACGACGGCGTTTTCGGGTGGCGTGCTGTGGATACCTGGAAACCGGCACGGGAAATCGAACAACCCGAGCGATACGCGCGACGCGGCGCGCCGTTACCTCAAGGCCGAGACCGGGAACTGGTTCGACGGGCAAACGATCGACGCGTTTCTCGAGGCCGGTCCGAAAATGCTCGACTGGTTCGAACGCGAGACGGTGGTGAAATTCGTCCCCACGCTTTACCCGGACTATCACCCGACGGTGGATGGCGGCGTCGATGTCGGGCGCTCGGTGCTGGCGGCGCCTTTCGACAGCAGCGTGCTCGGCAGCGATCTTGCGCGGCTGCGGCCGCCGCTCGGCTCGATCACGTTCATGGGCATGATGTTCAACTCGTCCAATGCCGATATCCGGCATTTCTTCAACGCCACCAAATCGCTGACCTCGTTTTCCTACGTGATGAAACGCCTTGTCGCGCATGCCGGCGAGGTTGTGCGTCACGGCCGCGGCGTCCAGGTCACGAGCGGCAACGCGCTGGCAGCGCGGCTGGCCGCAGCCTGTCTCGATCTCGATATTCCGATCCTGACCGATACGCCGGCGCTACGGATGACCAAGGACGGTGGTCGTATCACCGGTGTCGAGGTCGGTGGCGCGTCACCCGGCCGTATCGTCGCCCGGCGGGGCGTAGTCCTTGCCTGCGGAGGATATGCGCAGGATCTCGCGAGGCGAGCCGGGATCTACGCCCATCTCAAGGCAGGCGGTGAGCATTTTTCGCCAGTACCGGACGGCAATACCGGCGACGGCATCCGTCTCGGTGAGGACGCAGGCGGCGCATTTGATGCCGAATTCGCCCAGCCGGCCGCCTGGATGCCGATCAGCCGTGTGCCAGGCATAGGCTATTTTCCGCATCTGCTCGATCGCTACAAGCCGGGCATGATCGCCGTTCTGTCCAATGGCCGGCGATTTACCAATGAGAGCGAGAGCTACCACGATGTCGGCGCTGCCATGGTTGCGGCGGGCGAGGGGGGCGCGTGGCTGATTTGCGACCATCGGGCGATCCGCAAGTATGGTCTTGGCCACGCAAAGCCGGCGCCGGTGCCACTCCTGCCGTGGCTACGGAACGGGTACCTCAAGAAAGGCAAGACGCTTGCCGATCTCGCCAAGGTCTGCGGGATCGATGCGACCGGTCTGGTGGCGACCGTGGCCGAATTCAACCGGGGCGCCAGGCAAGGCCTAGACGAACAGTTCCATCGGGGCGAGACGACCTTCAACCGATACCTTGCCGATCCCGACCACAAGCCCAACCCTTCGGTTGCGCCTGTGGAGCAAGGGCCGTTCTACGCCGTCCGGTTGGAAATCGGCGACCTCGGAACGTTCGACGGACTGAAAACCACAGTGGAGGGCGCGGTCGTCGATCGGGATGGCCGGGTGATCGATGGCCTGTTTGCGGTTGGTAACGACCGGGCTTCGATCATGGGCGGCAATTATCCCGGTGCCGGGATCACGCTCGGCCCGGCAATGACATTCGGCTGGATCACCGGGCGCTATCTCGCAGGGATCGCACCGGCGGCGACGGGGGAGGGAGACGCGGCATGAGCTGGCTTGGACTGGAGGGAAAGACGGCCGTCATCACCGGCGCCGGAGGCGGCATCGGTCAGGGGCTGGCGCGCGCCTTCGCTGCGGAAGGTGTGCGGGTCGTGCTGCTCGACCGTGACGAGGCGCAGACGGCGTCGCTCGCTGCCGAACTGGGTATCCGTAGTTTCTCGCTCAAGTGTGATGTGTCGCGGGCAGACGACGTTGCCGCAGCGGCGGAGGCGGTCGAGGCGCAGGGAGGCGCTGATATCCTCATCAACAACGCCGGAATTCTGCGGCCCGGCCCGCTCGAAAGCGTCTCCGAGGCCGACTGGTCGGCGATGCTCTCCGTCAACCTCACGGGTTATCTCGTGACCGCTCAGGCGTTCGGTCGCGGCATGATGTCCCGCGGACGGGGCGCCTTGGTGCATGTGGCTAGCATCTCGGGCAGCCACCCTCAGCCTGCAAGCGGCGCCTATTCAGCGTCGAAGGCGGCAATCCTGATGCTGTCGCGCCAGCTTGCCTACGAATGGGGACCCAAGGGCATCCGCTCGAACACGTTGAGCCCGGGACTGGTGCGCACGACGCTTTCCGAAACCTTCTACGCCGATCCGCAGGTCAAAGCGCGACGCGAAGCCATGGTCCCCGTCGGCCGTATCGCAAGCCCCGAAGATCTGGCCGATACGGCCTTGTTCCTCTCCTCGCCGCGTGCATCCTACATCACGGGACAGGACATCCTCGTCGATGGGGGGCTGTCGCAATCGCTGATGGGACTGGTACCGAGGCCCGGCTATGCGTGAAGCCCTCGTCACCGGCAGCGCCGACGGGATCGGCCTGGCAATTGCCCGAGCGCTTGCTCAAAGCGGCCACCGCATCACCATCGCCGATATCGACGGCGATAAGGCTGCTGAGCGGGCGGCCGAATTGGGCGATGTCCATCGCGGCATTGCCTGCGATGTGACCGATGAGGCGCAGGTGGCCGCGGTCGCTGGTTCAGCGCTGTTCGATGTGCTGGTCAACAATGCCGGGATCGGCGACAGCCACCTGCCAACGCTGGAGCAGGGGATCGAGGCTTTCCGGCGCGTCCTCGATGTGCATCTGGCCGGCACGTTTCTGATGTCGCGCGAAGTGGCGCGTGGCATGGTCGCGCGGGGCGATGGCGCAATCGTCAACCTGTCCTCGATCGCGGGACTGACCGGTCTTCCCAAGCGCAACGCCTATGGCGCCGCCAAGGCCGGGATCGGTGCCATGACACGGGCAATGGCCTGCGAGTGGGCAGGGCGCGGTGTGCGGGTCAACGCCGTTGCGCCGGCTTTCGTGCAGACGGCGCTGGTGGAAAAGCTGGCCGCCGCAGGCCGGATCGATCTGCCCACGCTTCGCCGCCGCACGCCGATCGGGCGACTGATCATGGCCGAGGAGGTGGCGGCCGCCGTCAATTTCCTAGCCTCACCAGCGGCATCGGCGATCACCGGTGTGGTGCTGCCGGTCGACGGCGGCTGGACCGCGTTCGGTGATTTCGGCGACGCGTCCCCTTGAGAACGCGTCGCCGAAAATGTTATGCGATCGCGAGGATCGATCAGGCGGCATCCTCGATGTGACCGCCGAGAAACAGCTGGCCGACACGCGGGTCATTGAGCAGCTTGTCCGACCTGTCGAACATACGCGTCTGGCCGAGTTCCAGCACCAGCCCGTAATCCGACATGGCGAGCGCCGCCTTGGCATTCTGTTCGACCATCAGGATCGTTACGCCCTGGTCGCGCAGGCGGGTCAGCGTCTGGAACACCTCCTGCACGAGATTGGGGGACAGGCCGATTGACGGTTCGTCGATCAGGATCAGCTTCGGATCGAGCAGCAGCGCGCGGGCGATCTCAAGCTGTTTCTGCTGGCCGCCGGAGAGCTCGATCGCCTTCTGGTCCTTGCGCTGGCGCAGCATCGGGAACTGGTCCATCACCTGTTCCATCCGCATTTTCACCCGCGCCTGATCCTTGGCGGTGATGCCGCCGAGTTCGAGATTGTGCAGCACGGACAGTTGCGGCACGACATTGCGGCCCTGCGGCACGTAGGTAACGCCACGGGCAATCATATCGGCCGGGCGCTTGCGCGTCACGTCCTCGCCTTCCAGGTGGATGGAGCCGGAATTGATGTTGAGCAACCCGAAGATCGCCTTGAACACCGTGGATTTGCCAGCGCCGTTCGGACCGATCACCGTGGTGATGGACGCCTTCGGTATGCTGAAAGACGTCCCGTTGAGAATTGTGATGCGGCCGTAACCGCCATTGAGGTTTTTCACTTCCAGCATGTCAGCCTCCGAGATACGCGTCGATGACCAATTGGTTCGCCCGGATCTCATCCGGTGTCCCCTCGGCGATGATCTCGCCCTGCGCCAGCACGATGACGCGGGTGCAGAGCGACATGACGAACTCCATATTGTGCTCGATGACCACGAAGGTTGTGCCGTGTTCGCGGTTGTAGCTGATCAGCCGGTCCTTGAGGTGCCCAAGCATGGTCAGGTTGACGCCGCCCGCCGGCTCGTCGAGCAGCACGATCCCGGGCCCTGCCATGAAGGCCATGGCCGCATCGACCAGCTTTTGCTGGCCATAGGAGAGCGAGCCCGCCGGCGTATCGCGGTAAGGCGTCAACCGGAAGAACTCGATCAGCTGTTCGGCCTTCGTCGTCAGTCCCGCATCCGATTTGCCGAACAGGCGCGACAGCATCGAGCCTTCATGTTCCTGGCCGGCCACAATGACATTGTCGAGCACCGTCATGTTGGGGAAGACCGAGAGCTGCTGGAAGGTGCGGCCGACCCCCATCAGAGACAGGTCGGCAGGCCTTACGCCATCGGTGGACTTGCCGTTGATCTGGCAGTGCCCCTCGGTCGGCTTCGACTGGCCAAGAATGCAGTTGAACAGCGTCGATTTGCCCGACCCGTTCGGGCCGATCAATCCGAGGATTTCGCCTTTATGCACATCGAAGCTGACCTGATGGACGGCACGGATGCCGCCGAACCGTTTCGAGATGTTGTGAACCGAAAGAATGACCTCTTGGGCCGCCGCATTCATAGCTGGACTCCCTGTTTGAGGTCCCGGCGGGCTTCATGCTTGGGCCGGAACCTTTCCGCGAGTTTCTTGCCGGCCCCGATCAGGCCGGTTGGCGAAAACACCATCAGGACGATCACCAGCGTCGAGTAGATGATCAGGTAATAGCCTTCCGTGAAGCGCAGCAGTTCCGGCAGGAGAATCACCACGGCGGCACCCAGCATCGGGCCGAAGAAGAAGCCCGAACCGCCGACCACCACCATCAGCAGGATTTTCAGGGAATGGATCAGTGCAAAGCTGCTGGGCTCGATGAACTGCACCAGCGGTGCCTGCAGCGCGCCGGCAAGACCGCCGAACGCAGAGCCGATGGCAAAGGCAAGCAGTGTCTGGCGTCGAACCTTAAGGCCAAGGCTTTCGGCGCGGATTGGATTTTCCCGCAGCGCCCTGAAGGCTCGCCCCCAGGGAGAGCGCAGGATCCACCACATGGCGCCGGCGGAAACGATGAAACACACCAGCGTGAAATAGTAAAAGGCGATGTTGCTGTCGGTGGTGATACCGAAAAACGACGGCCGAGGCATGCCCACAAGGCCGAACGACCCGCCGGTTATCTCTTCCTCGTTGCGCAGCACGAGGAACAACAGCGTGTTGAAGGCAAGCGTGACGAAGGCGAGGAAGTGGTGCTGAACCCGCAGCGCGGGGTAGCCGAGCAGCAAGCCGACCGCGAAGCTTGCTGCGATCGACACGATCACGGCCAGTCCCCAGTGAATGCCGTTGAGTGTCATCAGCGCGGTGATGTAGGCGCCGATGCCCATGAAGGCGGCCTGCGCCAGGCTGACTTGGCCGGCATAACCGAGCGTCAGGTTGAGACCCATGGCGGTGATCGAGAAAATCAGCCACGAGGCCAGCGTGTAGACAATGTAGTTGCCCTGGCCGATCGGAGCGGCGACGAGGGCAGCAATACCCAGCAGAAGCAGAAACGGTTTCAGGCGGATCATACGGTTCTCCCTTCCGAGGTGCCGAGCAGGCCCTGCGGACGCAAGAGGATGATGGCGATCAGCAGCAGAAGCGGCATGGCCGAGCGGTACTGGGCGGAGATGTAGACGGCTGACAGATTGTCGATCACGCCGATCAGCAGACCGCCGACCAGGGCGCCGCGGATCTGGTTGAACCCGCCGACGATGGCGGCGATGAAGGCGACGAGGCCGAGCGTTTCACCATTGGAAAACTTGGCGAGATAGATCGGCGAGATCAGCACCGAGGCCACGGTGGCAAGGCCGGCATTGATCAGAAATGTATAGAGCACCATGCGCTTGACGTTGACGCCGAGGATTTCGGCGACCGCCGGATTCTGGGCGCTGGCCTGCATGCATCGGCCGGTCCGTGTTCGGTTGAGAAACAGCTGCAGGCTGCCGATTGCGAGCATCGAGACAACGAGATTGCCGATATCTTGCATAGAAACGCTGGCGCCGGCGATCTCGTAGACCGTCTGCGGAAAGATCGCAGGGAAGGGCTGGGCGGTCGCGCCGTAAAATTCCTTGACGCTTTCCTTCATCAGGAGGCCGAGCGAAATGGTG
This sequence comes from Velazquezella soli, assembly GCF_977018685.1. Classification (NCBI taxonomy): domain Bacteria; kingdom Pseudomonadati; phylum Pseudomonadota; class Alphaproteobacteria; order Hyphomicrobiales; family Rhizobiaceae; genus Velazquezella; species Velazquezella soli. The sequence goes on along the minus strand of NZ_CDRNXF010000005.1, from coordinate 463,525 downwards.
GCGATGACCAGCGGCAGCGTTCCGTGCGGCAGCATCGGTTCGACGATCAGCCGCTTGAAGGCCACGCCGAGGATAAGAAGCGACAGCGCGAGCGCCAGCGCCACGGACGGCCATAGCGGCAGGCCAAACACTGTCATACCAACCAGCACGAAAAACGCCGGCAGCATGACGAACTCGCCTTGGGCAAAGTTGATGGTTTGCGATGCCTGCCACAACAGGGTGAAGCCGACTGCCGCAAGCGCGTAGATGGAGCCGGCGGCGAGACCGGAGACAATAATCTGGATAAACTCGGCCATGGGGTCGTCCTCACGGGCTGGTAATCGGCGTGACGTGCAGGATTGATGACGACGTGCCGGCGGCGCGAACCGCCGGCACTTGTCTCGTCATGCGATCGGCATCAGTTCGGCGGCAGCACCGCCTGGACCACCTGTTTGCCGTTCTCGACTTTCACGACAAAGCTTTCGCGCGACATCTCGCCGGTGTCGTCCCAACTCACATCCATCAGGACGCCGGGATGATCCTTGGCGGTCAGCTTGAGACCGTGCAGCTTTTCCGCGATGGCCTTGCTGTCCGGCTTGCCGACCATTTCCGTGACGTATTTCAGCGTCCAGGCGGCGGTGTAGCCTTTGATGGCATTGTGGTCGGGCGTGTACTTGAACTTCGTCTTGAAGCGCTCGACCATTTCCTTGACGGCGGGGATATCGGCATCGGGCGTCAGGCCGACATGGCCCATAGCGCCGTTGGCAGCATCGCCGGCAAGTTCGATGACCTTGTGGCCGATCAGAGTAGTTTCGCCGAGAAGCGGTTTGTTCAGGCCTTGCTTGCGGGCTTCGCGCAGGAAGCGGGCGCTTTCTTCCTCGGTGTAATAGATGAAGAAGGCTTCGGCCGTGGAGCCCTTCAGCTTCAGCACGTCGGCGGAAAAGTCAGCCTGCGCCTGTTCGGACGGCACATCGACGACGATCTCGATATTGGCAGCCTTCATCGCATCGACGAAAGCCTTGTGGCCGCCCTTGCCGAATTCGGTATTGGCCCACGCGACGCCGACCTTTTTCAGACCCATCGTCTCGGACATGTATTTGGCAAGTTTCGGCACGCCCTTTTGCGAGCCGAAGGCGGTGCGGAAGATGTAGGGGTTTTTCATGGCAACGATGGACGGAGCCTCGGAGCCGGTGAACTGCGGAATGCCGGCCTGACGCGCGACCAGCATGTTGACCACGGTTGATGACGAGAACACCGTTCCCATGATCGCGTAGATGCCGTCGTCGATACCCTTCTGCACCATTGCGCGCGAAACCTGCGGGTCGGTCTGGCTGTCATATTCCAGAACCTTGACCGGCTCCTTGAGAATGCCGCCCTGGGCATTGATTTCCTCAAAGCCCATCTTCACGCCATCGCGGAAGTTGGTGCCGGCCGCGGCGCCGGGTCCGGACAACTCGACGATCGAGCCGACCTTCAGTTCAGCAAGCGCCGGCATTGCGCCGAGCGCCAGTACCATTGCAGTCGTGGTGATAAGTTGTCTGATCATGACCTTCCTCCTTGGCTGATCGATATTTCCGTCCCGGCGGCCAGGTCTCCTCCCTTGTCGCCGTATCCTCATGCCCGGGCGTAGACCCGGGCCTGCGGTGTCTCCGTCTCGATCGCCTAGGCCTCGATCGTGCGTGTCCCCATCAACAGATCGGCCAGCAGCACGGCCTGGGCGTCGAACATGCCTGACCCCGACATGGTGCCGCAGCCCTTGTCGCGGGCAGCAGCAATCAGCGGCGGCACGGCCGGCCGCGTCACGACGTCCGAGACGAACTGGTCTGCGGTCAGAAGATCCGTCTGCACCGGCAGGGGATCGGTCTCACGCATGCCAAGTGGCGTGGCATTGGCGACCAGTGCAAAACCGCGTGGATCTGTTGAGCCTATCCGCGCACGACCCGGAAATGCCTTGTTCAACTGCGCGATCAACGCATCGCGTTTGTGCGTGTCGAGATCGTGCAGGGCCAGTTCCGAGGCGCCGCGTGCCAGGATTTCGTAGGCGATGGCCGCTCCGGCGCCGCCGGTACCCACCAGAAGCGCAGACTTGCCGGCGATCTCGAAGCCTTGGGCCGCGACACCGTCAAGGCAGCCGTGTCCGTCGGTTGCGTCGCCCACCCAGTCGTCGCCATCGCGGATCATGATGTTGACGGCGCCGGATGCCTTTGCGCGGGCCGATATGCGGGCGCATAATTCGAGGCAGGGGACTTTGTGCGGTACCGTGACAATGATGCCCGCGACATTGCGCATGCTCTTTGCCTGCGACAGCCAGCCGGCCAGGTCTTCGGGGAGAATATGGACCGGTGCGACGATGCCGTTAAAGCCGCGATCGGCCATGATCTGGCTGAGCGAAGCGGGCGATTTCACCTGTCCGATCGGATGGCCGATGATCGGGAAGAGCTTGGTCTCCCCATCGACCTTTATATGTATACTCACGCCTTCCTCCCCTCGGCATGCGATCCGACCCTTGTCCGGTCGTTCTCAAGCTCGACAAAAACATAGGCCCCGTCATCGGCAAATGGACGATGGGGGCGAAACGTTGGACTATTCAACACCGGCGGTCTCCTTCAGTTCGGCCAAGGCCCGGGCGATGCCGTTGCTGACGGTCGTGACAGGCTGATTGCCGAGGATGTGTGGCACCGGGTCCGACGCCAAATCGGCGGGAATACGCAAGGGCGGCCCGCTGATCCGGATCTCGTTCCAGCCGGACTGGTGACTGAGTTCAGCGACAAAATCGGTCATCTCCACCGTATCGCCGGCCATCGTCAGAACGGTCGCTCCTTCCAGCGGCACTGTCATCGCGGTCGAAAGGATCCGGGCCACGTCGTCGACGTAAACGAAGCCGACGCGGCCGGAAAAACGGATTTCAGCCGGTTCGCGGCGCACGGCTGCTCCAAGCGCGATCGACGGACCAGCCGCGATGCCAGCGCTCTCGCCGGGGCCGTAGACGATGTAGGGGCGAAGGCCGAGGCTCGGGATGCCGTGGTCGAGCAGATAGGCCCGCGCCATGCCTTCGACCGCAAGCTTTGTCGCCCCATAGACCGTCATCGGCCTTGGATTGACGGCATCGTCGAGTCCGAACACGCCGGCCGAACTCAGATAGGCAATCGGTAGGCGCTTTGCCTTTGCCGCCTCGAACACGTTGATGCTGCCTAGAAGATTGACGCGCGTGCCGAGCGCCGGGCTGCGGGCACAATCGACCGTCATCAGGCCGACGAGATGGACAATTCCGTTGCATCCATCGGCAGCTTTCGCCACCGCGGCGGCATCGGTGATGTCGCCCGAGACGATGTCGACGCCATCCGTGAAAGATAGTCGTTCCGGCTTCGGAGCCAGGTCGAAGATCCGGACCCGGTGCCCGGCCGCCTGCAATGCCCTGACGGTTCGCAGGCCGACGAAGCCGGTTCCGCCGGTCACAAGGACGAGGCTCATGCAGCCTCTCCCTTGCGAGCAGCGACGGCGCGGCGGGCTGCATGACGGGCGGCGATGGCCCCGAACACGATCGCCGGGCCAACAGTGATGCCTGGGCCGGGATAGACCCCGCCCATGATCGACTGCAAATCGTTGCCGCAGGCGTAAAGGCCTGAGATCGCCGATCCGTCGCGCCGCAGAAGCTGGGCATTTTCGTCGCCGACCAGGCCTATGGCCGAGCCGATATCGCCAGGCCAGAGTTTGACGGCATAATAGGGAGCCCTCTCGAGCGGCCCGAGCGTCGGATTGGGCCCATGCGTCGGATCGCCATTGGCCTTTTCGTAGACGGTGGTGCCGCGGGCGAAATCGGCGTCCGTGCCGGTCCTTGCATAGGCGTTCATCCTGGCCACGCTGTCGTTCAGACCGGCAGCGTCGATGCCGAGCTTTCTGGCGAGTTCGTCGAGCGTCGCGGCCTCGGTCAGGTAGCCATCGGCAAGATAGGGGGCAATGTTCGCACCGCTGGGCCGGATCATCCCCATGCCGTATTTCTTCAGCGCCGCAGCGTCGGCAATCAGATAGGTGGGCACATGGCTGCCGTCCTTGTTCGCCGCATACATGGCCGACACGAACAGGTGGTAGCTGGTGCTTTCGTTGACAAAGCGACGCCCGTCGCGGCCGACCGAGATGATGCCGGGTTTGGAACGGTCGAAGACGAAATGCGGAAAAACCGCCATCGAGCCATCGGCGCGCTTGCGATGCGAGACCGGCGCCCAGAAGCACGGCTGCGCCGCCGTGTCGCCGTGATAGGCGCCCGCGGTAAAGGCGAGATCATGCAGCGTGCCCGTATGACCAGGTGCCGACGGGCTGAATTCGGGCAGTGGTTGCGGCAACTTGTCTGCACGCATGGTCGGGTGACGGGCAAAGCCGCCGGAGGCGAGGATCAAACCGCCCGTGACGTGAATCTGCCGTTCGGTATCCTTCTGACGGAGTGTCACGCCTGTTACGCCGTGAGGCCCGGTCGTGAACGCCAATGCCTCGGTTTCGGTGAGGATGGTGACCCCGAGCTTGCGCGCGGCAAGCAGCATCCTGCCGATGAGAGCATTGCCCATCACCAGCCGCGTTCCGCGGCCATGGCGGATCTTGTCCAGGTAGTAATGTCCGATCAGTCGAGCCGAGTAAGCGGTCGACTTCGCCGATTTGCCGATTTTCATCAGATGGGCGATGTCGTCACGGTCCACCATGAGGCCGCCGAGAATAGTAAATTCCGGGATGGGCGGACGGATGAGATGCAGGTCTTTCCCGAGCGCCGATGCATCGAACGGCAAAGGTTCGAGAGCCCGCCCGAAGGACGTGGCGCCCTCGAGCTCGTAAAGATAGTCGGGGTGAAACGGGCGCGCACGGAATTTGACGTCCGTTTTGTCTTCCAGCGCATCGACCACACCAGTCCCGGCTGCAACAAACGCATCGCGCACGGATTTGGAGCTGTGGTTGCCGACAGCGCGATCGAGAAAGCCTGAAACCTTATCGCGGCTGTCGTCGGCACCCATTGCCTGCGCGTGACGGGTAAGCGGGATCCACGTGGTCGCGGCGGAATAGGAGGTCGTGCCGCCTAGATATTTGGTGCGCTCGACCAAAAGGACACGTGCGCCTTCCATTGCGGCAAAGATGGCGGCAGACATGCCTCCTGCGCCAGCTCCCAGTACGACGACATCGTAATCCGGCCCGACCTCCGTCAATGCATGTTGCATGTGGCAATCCTCCCAAAAGACGAGACAGACCAATCTTCTATGGCCACCATCACAAATAATGGAATGACATTCAAGAATAAAAACCAGTTCCATTTTCGTTATTCGTCTGATACCTCACATTCGATCGGGGAGGATTTGGATGGGACGTGTAATCGACATTGCGGTAATTGGTGCCGGTGCCATCGGCCGTACGCATATCGATACGCTGGCCGGAATGCCCCGTTTTCGCCTGACCTCGATCGTCGACCCGATGCCGGCGGGAGCTGTTCTCGCTGCCTCGCTCGGCCTTCCCTGTCTTCCTTCCGCAGAGGCGTTGATCGATTCGGGTCTCGCTCACGCGGCGATCGTCGCCACGCCGAACGAAATGCATCTTCCCGTATCCGAAGCCCTCTTGCGCGCCGGCATACCCGTGCTTCTGGAAAAGCCGGTCGCCGAAAGCCTGGCTTCGGCTCTGAGGCTGATCGCGATTGCCGACGAGACCGGTCTGCCGCTTCTGATTGGCCATCACCGCCGCCATAACCCGATCATCCGCGCAGCCCATGCGGCGATCCATGCCGGCCGGATCGGTGATCTGGTGATGGCGACCGTAACCTGTTCGCTTGCCAAGCCGGCCGGATACTTCGAGGCCGCGTGGCGTAGAACTCCGGGCGCCGGTGGGCCGTTGCTGATCAACATGGTTCACGAAATCGATCTGCTGCGGCATTTCTTCGGCGAGATTGCGCAGGTCCAGGCGATCGCCAGCCATGCGCGCCGCGGGTTCGCCGTCGAGGATACGGCGGCGGTCAATCTCTCCTTCGTCAATGGCGGGATCGCGACCCTGTGCATATCCGATACCGCGGTCGGCCCCTGGGCCTGGGACCTGACAGCGGCCGAAAATCCGGCACGCTTTCCGGCTCATCCGGTAACCGCCCATCATTATGCCGGCAGCAAAGCTGGCCTCTCGCTGCCCGATCTGACGCTCTGGGAACCGAAGGGCGAGGCGGACTGGACTAAAGAATTGCGGCCGACCGTACTCGATGTCATCCATGCCGACCCCTACGAGCGCCAGCTTTCCCATTTTGCCGATCTGATCGATGGGTCAGGCACACCGATCGTGTCAGTACGAGACGCGACGGCTAACCTGATCGTGCTCGATGCGATCCGCGCGGCCGCCGATACCGGACAGTCCGTCGCAGTTGACCTTTCGCCGCTCGAAAGCCTTAGTGGAACCGTGTTCAACAACGGAATGGGTCCATGAGCAGCGTTCTCGGAAAATCCCTCGCCATCATCGAACTGCTGGTCAATCATCCGGCCGGCCTCACCGTGTCGGCGATCGCCAGCGAAATCGATCAGCCGGCAAGCGGCGTACACCGGACTTTGCAGGAGCTCGCGCGGCTCGGTTATGTGCGCCAGGCGCAGGCGCAGGGCGATTACGCCCTGACCATCAAGCTGCCGGCCATGGGCGTCGGGTTTCTCGGCCGTGCCGGCATTACGGATGTGGCGCAGCCGGTGCTCGACGAACTGGCGGCGCATTCCGGCGAGTTGATCCGGCTTTCCGTCATCGATGGCGACCGTCTGACCTGGGTGGCGGTGGCGCAGGGGGCAACACGTGGCCTCCGTTACGATCCGGGCCAGGAACAGGGCGTGGTCGTGCATCTGGCGAGTTCCGCCGGGGGTAAGGCGTGGCTTTCGTCGATGAGTGATGAAGAGGCGCTGTCGCTTGTCTCCGGCCAAGGGCTTTTGCGACAGGCGGAAGGCACGGGACCGAACGCCCCGCGCAGCCTTACGCTGCTGTTGGAACAACTGGCTGAGGCCCGCGCCCTCGGTTACGCGACGGCGGTGGATAGCTATATCGCCGGCATGGCGGCTATGGCCGTTCCGGTCCGGTATCACGGCCATGGTCAGGTGCTCGGAAGTCTCTCGATCGCCGGCCCGGCCGTGCGGATGACCGCGGAGCGGATGGCGGTGCTCGCACCCCGGCTCCAGGCCGCGGCCATCGAACTCGGCGAGGCAGCCTCGGGATCGCAATATTTTCAGGCAGTCGTGAAGGCGGTTGAGCCGGCCAGAGGAATGGAACGGAAGACCGCGTAGCAACGCGCCGTTCCACTCTCTTGTCCGGGCATGCACGTAAGGCGGGGATGGATGGAACGGCAATCTGTGATTACCATGACCTGTGATGTTCTCGTCATCGGTTCCGGCGCTGCCGGGCTCGCGGCGGCGGTGACGGCAGCGCACTACGGCTGCAAGGTCATCGTCGCTGAAAAGGCTTCTGTTTTCGGCGGTACATCGGCTTGGTCGGGCGGCTGGCTCTGGATACCCCGCAATCCCCTCGCGCGCGCCGCCGGAATAGACGAACCACCGGACGGACCTCGCGAATACCTGCGCAGCGAACTCGGCAACCGTTACGGTGATCCGCGCGTCGCGGCCTTCCTGGACAAGGGTCCGGAAATGGTTTCCTTCTTTCAGGATCATACGGAGGTCCGCTGGGTGGACGGCAATCGCGTGCCGGATTTCCACGACACGCCCGGTGCTCTGAAGGGTGGCCGGTCGGTGACCGCGGCCCCGTATGACGGGCGGCGTCTCGGTCCATGGATCGACAAGCTCCGCCCGCCGCTCGACGTCGCCAGCCTCTGGGGCATGGGGCTCGCAAGCGGTGCCGACATCGGACATTTCTTCAAGGCAACCCGCAAGCCGCGTTCGGGGCTTTACGCAGCGGGCCGGCTCGTCCGGCATTTTCGCGATCTTGCATTGCACCGCCGCGGCATGCATCTCGTCAACGGCAATGCTCTTGTTGCCCGTTTGCTGCGCTCGGCGCTCGATCTCGGCGTTTCGATGATGGAACAGGCGCCGGCAAAAGAGCTGTTGCAGAATGGCGATCGGGTCGTCGGCGCGCGGCTGGGCAATGAAGGTGGCGATACGATCGTTCATGCGGCGCGCGGCGTCGTGCTGGCGACCGGTGGTTTTCCGCATGACCGCGACCGTCTGACTGCGCTCGCCGGATCGGCCGGCGGCGGCGAGGGGCATTTTTCGGCCGCACCCCGCAGCAATACGGGCGACGGATTGCGGCTGGGGGAAACCGTCGGCGCCACCGTTTCGGCCGATCTCGCCTCGGCCATGGCGTTGGCGCCGGTGTCGCTGGTGACACGGCCGGATGGCAGCGTTGCCCATTTCCCGCATCTGATCGAACGCGCCAAGCCCGGCATCATCGCGGTTACAACGTCGGGCAGGCGGTTCGTCAACGAGGCGGACAGTTATCACGACTTCACCAAGGCGCTGCTCGATGCGACGCCGCAGGCAAGCCCGCCCGTTGCCTGGCTGATTGCCGACCACAAGGCACAGCGGCGCTGGGGCCTTGGATGGGCAAAGCCGTTTCCGTTTCCTCTCGGCCCCGCGATCCGTTCCGGCTACCTCAAAAGAGGCCGAACGCTGGCCGAGCTTGCCGCGGTCTGCGGCATTCTCGAAGCAGCTCTCACAGACACGGTCGCGACTTTCAATCGACATGCCGAGCGTGGCGAAGACCCCGAATTCGGGCGTGGCCGGTCCGCCTACAACCGGGTCCAGGGCGATGCCGACCACGCGCCCAATCCATCGCTTGCACCGCTTACTCATGGGCCGTTTTACGCGGTGAAGATCGTGCCCGGATCGCTCGGAAGCTTCGCCGGTCTGCGCACCGATCCGCAGGCGCGGGTTCTGGACGCGGGCGGCGAGGCGATACCCGGGTTGTTTGCTGTCGGCAACGACATGTCGTCGATCATGGGCGGCAATTACCCGTCCGGCGGCATCACACTCGGTCCGGGCATGACGTTCGGATACATCGCCGGTCGGGTTCTGTCCGGCCAGTCCGTCACAGTATCCGAGACAATTTCACAGGAGGAAATGGAATGAGCCTTTATGAACTCGCGACGCTCGACACGGTGATCTTCGGCGCCGGCAAGGCAACGCCTGGGATCGAAGCCTGGGTGGCATCAGGGGAAGGGCGCCTCTGCGGAGCCTGGGGCACCGATATCGGCTCGCTGAACCGTATCTTTCTGCTGCGGGCCTTTGACAGTCTCGATAGTCTCTACGGCGAGCGCGAGCGGGCGTTGCGCAGCGACAACCCCTTCGGCTGCGTCGAGCAACTGGTGTCGCTCAACATGGAAAGCTACCGGGCGCTGGAATTCCTGGCTCCCGTCGAGGCGGGCACGTTTGGCCCGGTCTATGAATTCCGCACCTATCACACCCGGATCAACGGCATCACGCCGACCGCGGAAAAATGGGCCGATGCGGTGCCCGCGCGCGAGGCCTATTCGAAGCTCACCGTTGCCATGTACGGGCTCGACGGCAGACCACGGCTCACCCAGATCTGGCCCTATGCCAGCCTTGCCGCCCGCACAGAGGCACGCGGGAAATCGGTCACCGACGGAAAATGGCCACCGAAGGGCGGGCCGGACTGGCTGACACCTGAAATGACCAGCCAGATCGCCATGCCGCTGCCCTTCTCGCCGCTGAAGTGAAGGCACTGATCGGGCAGGCCGTCGTCGCGACGGCCTGGTATGATACGTCTGGACGTCATCCTACGGCTCTCCGTGTCCGGCGAGCGTTGCTTTTCTCCGTGAAGGCGGACCGGCATCAGTCCTATAGATTGGCCGTATAATCCATTGTTCAAACGCCTGCGGGTGCGCTTAAAGAGACCCCAAGATCTACGGAGGATTTCATGCGCACCCAAGTCGCCATCATCGGTTCTGGCCCTTCGGGTCTCTTGCTTGGCCAATTGCTGACCAATGCCGGTATCGAAAACGTCATTCTCGACAGGGTGAGCAAGGACTACATCCTTGGCCGGGTGCGGGCGGGCGTGCTGGAGGAAGGCATGGTCAGCATGATGGAGCGTGCCGGTGCGGCGGACAGGATGCACAGGGACGGCCTCCCACATGACGGGTTCTCGCTTGCCTTCGACGGCCGCGACCACCGCATAGACCTGTTCGGGCTAACAGGAAAACGCGTGCTGGTTTACGGCCAGACCGAAGTCACCCGCGACCTGATGGATCAGCGCGAAGCCTCCGGCGCAACCACGATCTATAGTGCCGAAAACGTAGCGCCGCATGACTTCGATGGAACGAACCCGTACGTGACATTCGAAAGAGAGGGCGTCAGCCACCGGATCGACTGCGATTTCATCGCCGGCTGCGACGGTTACCACGGCATCAGCCGTAAATCGGTGCCGGAGCACAGTCTCACGACGTTCGAACGGGTCTATCCGTTCGGCTGGCTCGGGATCCTGGCGGATGTGCCGCCGGTCAGCCACGAACTGATCTACGCCAATCACAGCCGCGGTTTCGCACTGTGTTCGATGCGCTCGGCCAGCCGCAGCCGCTACTATATCCAGTGCGGACTGGACGAGAAGATCGAGGATTGGTCGGATGAGCGCTTCTACGACGAACTGCGTCGGCGGCTGCCGGCGGAGCATGCGGAAAGCATGGTCGTCGGCCCCTCATTCGAAAAATCGATCGCGCCGTTGCGGTCCTTCGTTGCCGAGCCGATGCGGATCGGCCGCCTGTTCCTGGTCGGCGATGCCGCCCATATCGTGCCCCCGACCGGCGCCAAGGGGTTGAACCTTGCAACCAGTGACGTGTTCTACCTGTTCGAAGGTCTGCAGGAGTATTTCTCAGAGAAATCAGCCGCGGCAATCGACGCCTATTCGATGCGAGCCCTCAAACGGGTATGGGGCGCCGTGCGCTTCTCCTGGTCGATGACGACGATGATGCACCGCTTTCCCGAAGCCGGCGAGTTCGACCGGAAAATCCAGGAAGCGGAACTCAATTACCTCGTAGGCTCGAAGGCTGCCGCAACAGCACTCGCCGAAAACTATGTCGGCATTCCCTATTAGGCTCCGTCGGAAAGAGTTGTAGGCCGAAGCTGCGGAGCGGCCGCCATACACGCCGATCGCGATCATTGCCCATCGCAAACGTGATAATATGTTGTATTCGTCGACATGCGTCATACACTTGGCAGGATGGTTGGGCGTTCCTGATCGTCGGCATCCGCAATATCGGTTGTGTGTCCCACTGAATATTTTATGTTGAAGTGACAGCAGACGAGAACGATCGATTGGTAGATACGCACGACAGTCCTTTCACCACTCAGAAATCGGTACATCGGCGGAAAGCGTGCAGCGCTTGTGCCAACTGCGATGTGCGCACAATGGCTGTTTGTGCTGCGTTGGCTGACGAGGAACTTTCCGAACTCGACAAGATCATGACCTCTCGGCATCTTGCTCCCAACGAGATGCTTGTGAGTGAAGGCGACCCTTTGCATCGGACCTACAGCCTTACTGCAGGCATGTTGCGACTATCGATCGCGCTCCCCGATGGACGCCGCCAGATCACCGGCTTTCTGCTGCCGGGCGACTATCTTGGCCTGGCGGATGAGGACGTCCATTCCTCCACGGCGGAAGCGATTGGTTCAGTCCAGCTCTGTTCGTTCTCGACGCGCGAAATGCATGCGCTGATGGAACGCTACCCCAAGCTGAAGGACCGGCTGCATTCCTTTACCCGCTCGGCGCTTCGCCAGGCCCGTGATAATCAGATGATCCTCGGGCGCCTGGCGCCGGTCGAAAAGCTTGCGAGCTTTCTTCTGGCGCTGTCTGCAAGGGCTGCGGAGCATAAGCTTTCCGCCAATCCTCTGTCACTGCCAATGTCGCGGACCGACATAGCGGACTATCTTGGGCTGACGATCGAAACCGTCAGCCGCTCCTTCACCAAGCTGCGCAATACTGGCATGATCCGGCTGCCCGATCCGCAAACCGTCGAACTGATCGACATGTCCGCGCTTGAGGCCGTTGCAGGCATCAACGTTCACTGATCTTCGCGCAGACGTCCGTCCGTCAGATGGAGGATGCGGTCAACGATCCCGACCGGCAAGTACGCATGGCTTATGAGGAGGACGGTTCGTCCCACCGTCGCGTTCCTGAGATCACTGAAGAACGAGAGTTCGGTTTCCCGGTCGAGACCGCTGGTCGGCTCATCGAGAACGAGGATCTCCGCCTTGGACAGAAGTGTTCGGGCGAGGCAAAGCCGCCGCGCCTGTCCAACGGAGAGTGTATGACCGGCTTCTCCGACCGGCGTTTCCAGACCGGAAGGCAGACTGCGCACAAAGTCGGCGAGACGCGCCTTGCCGAGAGCGAACCAGCATTCGTCATCGCTCGCTCCGTTGCAGCCGATCCTCAGATTGCCACCGATCGTGCCGATGAAGACCGGCGCGTTCTGTTCGAGCAGGGCGATCCTGGCGTGAAGATCGGACTGCGCGATGTCGCGGATATCCGTACCCGCAACGCGCACGGCTCCCGCGATGGGATCAGCGAGGCGCAGGAGAAGGGCGCCGAGTGTGGATTTTCCGGCGCCGCTTTCCCCCATGATGGCGACGCTGCTTCCGGCGTTCACCGTCAGATCGAGGTTCCGTAGGACAGGCCGCCGCGGATTGTAGCCGAAGGTCAGGCCTTCGATTGAGATACTTCCCCCGGCGGGAAGGGCTGCCGGGTGGAGCGTATCGACGACAACAGGTGGTGTCTCCGCCAGTCTCCTCAGTCGCTCCGCCGCGGCGATCGCGCTACCGAACTTTGCGACCTGACGGGTGACGGCCGCCGTTGCCTCGAAGCTCCCGAGCGAGGCGAGAAGAAGGCCGACGAGAATAGGGCCGCTGATCAGGCCACGTTCCAGAGCCGTCAGCCCGGTCAGCAATGTGCAGACGACTGCAAGTCCTCCCAGGACGGCGATTGCTGCTGACGCCGATGCCGAGGCACGGGCGAGACGCAGCCTCGTCCTTGAAAGATCTGCAGCGATTGCATCGGAGCGTGCCCGCATCCGATCGGCAGCACCGAATGCAATCAGATCGGCGTGGCCGTCGACCATGTCGAACGCCGCCACACGCAGTTCGGTCGAGAGGTCTATGACCCGGGCGCCCAGCCGGCGCGTTCCGCTTGAAAGCATTATCGGAACGACAAACAGCGCTGTCGCCATGACGACCGCGTAGAGGATGGCAGCTGCCGGCAGCATGACGGACAGGAAAACGGTCACTGCCGTTGCTGTGAGTACACCCGTCACGAGCGGACCGGCTGCGACGATGAACACACTGTCGAGCGCATCCACGTCTGCCGTCAGACGGGAAACCGCATCGCCTTTGCGGAGCGCTTGGTTGGCTTGATGCACGCCAGGACCGAGGCGTCTGAACAGCCATTCTCTGATGTCGGCCAGTACTCGAAGCGTCGTGTCGTGACCGACGAGCTTTTCGCCGTAGCGCGACAGGATGCGCAGCATCGACAGGCCTCGGACGGCAGCCGACGGACCGAAAAGATTGAAGCTCATGGTAGCGGTGGTCAGGAATGCCGCGGTCAGGAACCAGCCGGAAATGCCCAGCAGAGCAACGCCCGCGAGAAGTGTCGCAAGCGAAAGGCCCAGGGCAATAGCGAAGCCTGCCAGATGGCGCCGAAACAGCGGGTGGAAAGACAGGAGCGCTCTCATGCGGCAAACTCCCGACCAGAGGAAACGACAGACAGGGTCGGCTTCATTGGCAAGAGATGTCCGTTCTCGAACCGCACTGTCGCGTCCATGCGGGAAGCGACCGTCATCGAATGCGTGGCAATGATCATCGTCCGCCCTTGGGCGAACCCCTGGAGGCGATCGAGCACGGTCGCTTCCGTCTCGGGATCGAGATGCGCGGTCGGCTCGTCAAGCAGGATGATGGACGGATCCGTGAGATAGAGGCGGGCCAGGCCGACGCGATGCGCCTCGCCGCCCGACAGGCCGAGCCCACCTTCTCCGATGCTGGTGGCAAGGCCGTCCGGAAGTCCATCGCTGAACGCGGTGACCAGGGCCAGATCGGCCGCGCGGCGCACTGCGTCGTCACTGGCCCCGGGATCAGCGAGGCGGATATTGTCGGCGATCGTGCCGTGGAAGAGATGCGGTTTCTGACTGACGAAGGTCAGCATCCGGCGGAGGTCGCGCTCATCGATGTCATCGAGCCGGCGATTGCCGAACTCGATTGTTCCCTCAGTGCGCGCAAGCCTTGCCAGCACATTCAGCAGCGTCGACTTGCCGATGCCACTGCGGCCGACGAGAGCGATATGCTGGCCAGCCGGGATGGAAAGTCTGCTCGATGTGAGCAGAATGGAGCAACCGTCCGGCGTTTTGATGCTGAAATTGGTGGCGAGGATCGGGACCGCGGAGGAGACAAGCCGCACCGGTGCCGGAGGGATGATCACAGCCACGGGCATGGGAAGCTCGCCGAATTGCCGCACGATCTCTGCGACCGCCCCCTTGGCATGGGCGCGGTCGTGGTAATGTGCGGCGAGCGATCTAAGCGGAAGATAAACTTCCGGAGCCAGCAGCAGACAGAAAAGCCCGGATTGGAGCGACAACTGCGTACCCGGCAGGTCGACCATGCCGAGATAGCTGAGGCCGACGTAAAGTGCGACGCCGGCAACGCCGAGCGCTGCGAAGAATTCGAGCACCGCCGATGACAGGAACGCGATGCGCAGCACGCGCAGCGTCCGCCGGCGAAGCTGGTCTGTCGCTTCGTGCATGGCTCCAGCCTCGATCTCCATTCGTCCGAACAGCTTCAGCGTGAGGAGACCACCGAGACGATCGGCGAAATATTCCGACAATCGCGACAGCGCATTGGCCTGTGCATCGCTCGCGGCCTGCGCCCCGAAGCCGACAAGCGCCATGAACAGCGGGATCATCGGCGCCGTGAACAGGAACAACAACCCGACTACCCAGTCGAACGGCATCACTGCCGCAGCAAAGACGATGGGCAGCAATGCGGCCTGAATGGTTGCGGGCAGGAACCGTGAGAAGAAGCCGTCCAACGCCTCGACCTGATCGACGACCGTGCTGGCAAGCGCGCCGGACGACCGGTCTTGTCTCCAGTCCGGACGAGGGGCAAGCAGCCGCGTGGTCAGGCTGTCGCGCACCGTTCGCTTGATCTTTTCGGCGGCGAGCGATCCCGCCCACTCGGCAGCAAAGGCAAGCGCGATCCGGAGAACAAGGAGGGAGGCGAAACCGAAGATCTGCGGAAAGAGCTGTTCGAGGGGAACACCATCCTCGATGGCCCGGCCAAGCACCTGCGACAACAGGAGCACCTGCCCGATCAGCAGCAGGCCGGAGAGTATAGGGAGTGCGACCGCGATGCCGAGGGCGATGCCGCCGTGTCGGCGCAGGGCGGAAAGCGCTTTCCGGTCGCCGCCATCTTCACCCATTTCCTGCTCGTCTGTGCTTGTGGTCATCGGTTTCCGCACTGCCCTGATCGTCGTGGGACTATCTAATCCGGCATGCAGGCGGGCTCATTGATTGCAATCAATGCACGGGGCCCGTGCGGTGGATTATGCCGCTTTCAGACCGGGGATTTCGAACCGGAAAACCTGAAAACAGGCGGGTAGACACATGATCGACTTTACGGTTGTCGACCTTTCGCGACTGCAGTTCGCGGCGACGGCAATGTACCACTTCCTCTTTGTTCCGCTGACCTTGGGGCTGTCGTTCCTGATGGCCATCATGGAAAGCGTCTATGTGATGACCGGGCGCGAAATCTGGCGGCGCATGACGCTTTTCTGGGGCACGCTGTTCGGCATCAACTTTGCGCTGGGCGTCGCAACCGGCATCGTCATGGAGTTCCAGTTCGGCATGAACTGGAGCTATTACAGCCACTATGTCGGCGATATCTTCGGGGCGCCCCTGGCGATCGAGGGCCTGATGGCCTTCTTCCTGGAAGCCACGTTTATCGGCATCTTCTTCTTTGGCTGGGACAGGCTTTCCAAAGTCGGCCATCTGGCCGTGACCTGGCTCGTGGCGCTCGGCGCCAACTTCTCGGCCCTGTGGATCCTGATCGCCAACGGCTGGATGCAGAACCCCGTCGGCTCGACCTTCAATCCCGATACCATGCGCATGGAAATCACCGATTTCGCCGCTGTCATCTTTAATCCCGTGGCGCAGGCAAAGTTCGTCCACACGGTCAGCGCCGGCTATGTCACCGGCTCCATGTTCGTCATGGCGATCAGCGCCTGGTTCCTGCTGCGGGGACGCCATCTGGATCTAGCCAAGCGGTCGATGGCGGTCGCTGCGAGCTTCGGCCTCGCCTCGGCTCTTTCCGTCGTCGTCCTTGGTGACGAGAGCGGCTATGTCGCGACCGAGCACCAGCAGATGAAGATCGCTGCGATGGAAAGCATGTGGGAAACAGAACCGGCCCCTGCCGGCCTCAATGTCTTTGCCATCCCGGGCGTCCGCGAGAACAGCTATGAGGTGAAAATCCCTTACGTCCTTGGCCTCATCACCACGCGATCACTCTCCACCGAGGTGCCCGGCATTCTGCCCTTGGTCGAGCGTGCGGAAGTCCGCATCCGCAACGGCATGACCGCCTATGCGGCGCTGGACCAGATTCGTGCCGACCGCAACAATGCTGCTGCCCGCCAGACCTTTGCCGATACCTGGCATGACCTCGGTTATGCACTCCTGTTGAAGCGTTACGTCGATGACGTGCCGGCGGCGACCGACGAGCAGATCGAAAAGGCCGCCTGGGATACCGTGCCGGACGTGCCGACGCTGTTCTGGAGCTTCCGGTTCATGGTTGCGATCGGCCTCTACCTGATCGTCTTCTTCGCGGTGGCTTTCTATCTGGCCTCCCGCCACAGGCTTGGTGAAAACCGCGTGCTTCTGTGGATCGCCCTGTTCAGCCTGCCGCTGCCATGGGTTGCCATCGAACTCGGCTGGCTCGTTGCCGAATACGGGCGTCAGCCCTGGGTGGTCGAGGGAGTGCTGCCGACTTTCTATGCCGCGTCGGGCCTAACCCTCGTGGATCTGGCGATCAGCCTCGGCTTCTTCCTCACGGTCTACACGACGCTTGCCGTCATCATGGTTCTGCTGATGCTCAAAATCATCAAGGCAGGTCCGAGCGAAAGATACGTGCTGATCGACGGCATTCGCGGATCGGCAGTGGTTCCCGAACGCGCCGCCGCTGCGCCGCAACGCTGACCCTCTCATTCGAAAGCAAGGTCCATGTCCCATTTACCTCTCGATTATGAAACATTGCGGATCATCTGGTGGCTGCTGCTCGGCGTCCTCCTGATCGGCTTTGCCATCGCCGACGGCTACGATCTCGGCGTTGGCGCCCTCCTGCCATTTGCGGCCAAGACGGACGAGGAGCGGCGCATCCTGCTCAACCTGATTGGGCCGACCTGGGAAGGGAACCAGGTCTGGCTCGTTCTGGGCGGCGGCGCCATCTTTGCCGCTTGGCCGGCGCTATACGCGGCTTCTTTCTCCGGCTTCTACCTTGCCATGATCGCCATCCTGCTGGCCCTCATCCTCCGGCCGGTCGGTTTCAAGTTCCGCGGCAAGGTCAAGGATCCGCGCTGGAGAAGCACCTGGGACTGGGCGCTGTTCATCGGCGGTTTCGTGCCGGCGCTGATCTTCGGTGTAGCGGTTGGTAACGTGCTGCTCGGTGTGCCCTTTGGCCTCGACGGTACGATGAGGGCCCACTACGACGGCAATTTCTTCGGGCTTCTTCGTCCCTTTGCCCTGGTCGCGGGCCTCACCAGCCTGTCGATGCTGGTCATGCACGGGGCCGTCGTCATCGCCATGCGCTGCGCCGGACCGGTCGCCGAACGTGCAACGCGCTTTGGCCGGATGGCGGCCGCAGCCACCGTTGCTCTCTTCGCGCTCGCCGGCTTGTGGGTCGCCTTCGGTATGGACGGTTATGTCGTCACCAGTGTTCAGGAAGCTGCCGGTCCATCCAATCCGCTGGCGAAAACCGTCGTCACGAAGGCTGGAGCATGGCTGAACAACTACCATGCATATCCCTGGATGATCAACGCGCCGGTTCTCGGCTTCGTCGGGTCGCTCGTCGCCCTGGCAGGACTCGGCAGCCGCCGGTTCAAGATCGCACTCGCTGGATCGAGCCTTGCCATCTTCGGCATCATCTCGACCGCCGGCCTGTCGCTGTTTCCCTTTCTTCTGCCATCGTCGATCGATCCGGCCGTGAGCCTCACGGTCTGGGACGCGTCATCCAGCCACCTCACCCTGTTCATCATGCTGCTGGCGACCGTCGTCTTCCTGCCGATCGTGCTCGCCTACACGGCCTGGGTCTACCACGTGATGCGCGGTCCAGTGAACGCGGCTTCGATCGGTCGCAATCCGAACGCTTACTGAAGGAGATCATTCATGTGGTATTTTTCCTGGATCCTCGGCGTCGGCCTCGCCTGCGTCTTTGCCATCCTCAACGCCATGTGGTTCGAGATGAAGGAAGACCGGCGCCTCTCGGCGCTTCCGGACCCCTCAAACAAGCCAAAACGCAGCGCCGTCGGAGATCCGGCCGCATGAAACCGGATATGGTCGAGCGTCTCGCGGAAATGCCGGTTCCACGATACACATCCTACCCCACCGCCGCGGATTTCAGCGAGGCGGTGGGGCCCAAGGAACAGGCCGCCTGGCTCGGCCAACTTGATCCGGCCGAACCGGTCTCTGTCTATCTGCACGTTCCCTATTGCCGGCAGCTTTGCCACTATTGCGGTTGCCATGCCAAGGCGGTTCGGAAGGCCGAGCCGGTCGAGGACTACCGGACCACGCTGGAGGCAGAGATCGCGCTGGTTGCCGCTCACCTGCCAGCCCGGCTGAAGATCGGCCGCATCGCCTGGGGCGGCGGCACGCCCTCCATTCTGGGCGAGGCAGGCTTGAGCTCCGTTCTCGGTATGCTCAAGAAGCATTTCGACCTGGAAGACGACTACGAGCATTCGATCGAACTCGACCCGCGGATGCTCGGGCGCGATCTTTGCCAAGCGCTCGGCCGGCTCGGGATCAACCGCGCCAGTCTCGGCGTCCAGGATCTCGACACCGTTGTGCAACAGGCAATCGGGCGGGAGCAGCCGGAAGAAAAGGTGGCCGCCGCCGTCCGCGACCTGCGCGACGCCGGCATTTCACGCATCAATTTCGATTTGATCTATGGTCTTCCGAACCAAACCCAGGAAAGCTTGCTGACCACCTGCCGTTCCGTCTTGGACCTTAATCCGGATCGCATCGCCTTTTATGGATACGCCCATCTACCATCACGAAGGGCCAACCAGCGCCTGATCGATAGCGCATCGCTTCCTGGACCCATCGAGCGTTTGCAGCAGGCAAGCGCGATCGCGTCTTTCTTCATCCGCGAGGGCTATCAGGCGATCGGCATCGATCATTTTGCCAAGCCTTCCGATCGGCTGGCGGCTGCCGCAAGAGAAGGTCGGCTCCGCCGCAATTTGCAAGGCTACACGGACGACGATCGCCCGATCCTGCTGGGGTTCGGGTGCTCTTCCATCTCGCGGCTCCCCGGTGGCTACACGCAGTCGGAATCCGGTATCGAGGCTTACAAACGCCATATCGCGGAGGGGTCTCTACCCACGCGACGCGGCCACGCCTTTGTCGAGGACGATCATGAACGCGCGACAATCATCGAACGCCTGATGTGCGATTTCTCCGTCGATCTGGGACAGAATGCCGCCGGTTATGCCGACGAATTGGCCTTGCTGCGACCGTTCGCTCTGAGCGGTCTGTTGACGGTGCGGGCGAACCGCATCTCGATGACGGCAAAGGGGAGACCCTATGTTCGCACTGTTTCGGCGATCTTTGACCGGTTCAGAAGCCAGGGGCAAAATCTGTTCAGCCCGAGCGTATGAACGTCACCACTGAACGTCATCACTGACATAATGAATTTGAGGATTTCGGCTTGAGGAGCGGAAAGCGCGCCCTCACGAAAGGCAGACGGGATGAATATAAGAGAACTTGATTATCAGGAGTGCATGGCATTTCTTTCAAAAACCCGGATGGGGAGACTGTCCTGCGTCCTCGAAGGCCGCCCGTACACGGTTCCGATTTCTTTCATCATTGAGGACGACTGGTTCTACAGCTTCTCGCTCGAGGGCAAGAAGATCTCGTGGATGCGCGAGAATAACTCCGTGTGCATTCTGGCAGACGAAATCTCCAGTCCACAACAATGGCGAACCGTAATCGCAAATGGTCAGTTCAAGGAATTCGATCAGGCTGCCGAATGGCCGAAATATGCGCGTGCATGGTCTCTTCTGCAGTCCAGCAACGCAACCTATTGGTTGCCTGGAGGACTGAAAACAGCAGCGGCCGGGGTGCAAAACAAACCCGTCTACTATGGAATTCGGATCGAAAGCGTCTCGGGGAGAGAGGCCTATCTCCCGACCGAAACCGGACTTGTGTCCGGCATGCATCCGCATTGATGCGCGCGATGTCGCCCGGCTCACGCGCCAGCCGGGCGACATCAAAGCCGTCCGGCTTCGGCTGCCGCCAGACTTAGACTGGCGCTACTCTGCGGGGTGCTGCTTGCGCGAGTGGAACCGTCCCTTCAGCCAGACCAACAGATCATCCAGGAATGTGAACACGACTGGGATGACCAGCAAGCTCAGGAAGGTTGAGGTGATGAGGCCGCCGATCACCACGATGCCCATCGGCTGGCGGAAGCTTGAATCGCCGGATACGAGGCTGAGGGCGGCGGGTAGCATACCGCCGGCCATGGCGATCGTCGTCATCACGATCGGCCGCGCCCGCTTGTGGCAGGCATCCACCAGCGCGTCGTAGCGTGACATACCGGCGCGCCGCGCCTCGATCGCGTATTCGACGAGCAGGATCGAGTTTTTCGACACGATGCCCATCAGAAGCAGCAGGCCGATGACCGCAGGCATCGAGAAGCTTGTTCCCGTCAGCACCAGTGGCAAGAGCGCGCCGCCGAGAGCCAGCGGCAAGGCCATCAGGATCGTGACCGGCTGCAGGAAGTCATGGAAAAGCAGGACCAGCACAGCGTAGACGCAGAAGATGCCGATCGCCATCGCCAATCCGAAACTGCTGAACAGCTCGCTCTGGCGCTTCAACTCTCCCTGCTCGACGAATTTCACGCCCTGCGGAAGGTTCTTGTAGCCGGGCAGCTGCGCTGCCTCGTTCGTCACTTCCGAAAGGCTCCGGCCGTTGAGCTCGATCGTGAGCGAGACGTTGCGCGACCGGTCGAGCCGATCGATCTGGCTGGGGCTAGAGCCTAGCGATATGTCGGCGATGGCGCCGAGCGCGACATTGCCGTCCTTGCCCTCGACCGGGATGAGCGACAGCGCATCCAGCGATTGCCGGCTCGCCGTGTCGAGCATGACCCGGATGGGGACCTGGCGTTCCGGCAGGTTGAGCTTCGACAGGGCCGCATCATAGGCGCCGGCCGTTGCGACCCGAATGGCGTCGGCGATCGCCTTCGAGGTCACACCCAGAGATGCGGCTTCCGCGAGATTAGGGCGGATGGTGATCTCCGGCGATTGGGTCGCGGCCGACGAGGTCACGTTGCCGATGCCGGGTAGCGTGCGCAGATCGGATTCGAGGCTGGCGGCCGCTTTTTCCAGTAGGTCGGAATCGTCGCCGGCCAGCGTCAGCGTCAGCTGCGTACCATTGCCGCCGGATCCGATCTCAAGACGGACGCCGGGCAAGGTTTCCAGCGCCTTGCGCAAATCCGCTTCGATCTGAGATTGCTTGACGTCGCGGTCGTCGATCGACGTGAGGTTGACGACGAGCGTCGCACTGTTGGTGCTGGCATTCGAGGTGCTGTTCATCCCGCCTGTGGAGGCCGTGCCCGTTGCCTGGAAAACCGAGGTGACGTGGTCGCCGCCGGCAATGACCGCGGACGCCTTTCGCGCCGCTTCGTCGGTCGATTCAATGGTCGAGCTTGGAGGCGTCGTGATCGTGACCTGGGTCTGGCTGCTATCGGAAGCCGGAAAGAACCCGGTCGACAGATGGCTGAGCAGCAGGATCGTGAAGGCCAGAAAGCCGACCGTGCCGAGCACTGGTATCCAGCGCCGACGAAGCGCGCCTTTGACGGCCCAGAGGTAGGACCGCATCAGGCGGCCGTCGCCTTCGTGTGTCTTGCCGCTCGGCTTCATGATGTAGGCCGCCATCATCGGCGTCACCAGACGCGCGACGAGAAGCGAGGCGAGGACGGCGACGGAGGCCGTGATGCCGAACTGCTTGAAGATGATGCCGGGAATACCGCCCATGAAGGCTGTCGGCAGGAACACGGCGACCAGGGTGAAGGTGGTGGCGATCACGGCGAGGCCGATCTCATCGGCCGCTTCCATGGCTGCATCCATGGGGCTTTTCCCCATGTTCAGATGTCGCTCGATATTCTCGATCTCGACGATCGCATCGTCGACCAGGATCCCGACCACAAGAGACAGCGCCAGAAGCGTGATCGTGTTCAGTGTATAGTCGAGGAGATACATCACGAGGAACGTCGGGATGATCGACAAGGGCAAGGCAACAGCCGCCAAAAGCGTCGCCCGCCAGTCACGCAGGAAGAGCCAGACCACGAAGATCGCAATCAGCGCGCCCTCATAGACCATATGCATCGACGATTCGTAGTTCTGCTCGATCGGGACGATCGTGTTGTAGGCCTCTTCGATCGTCACTTGCGGATTTTCAGCCGCGAACGACTTCATCTGTTCGCGGATACTGTCCGTGACGGCGACGTCCGAGTAGCCCTTGGACCGCTTGATCTGCGCGGCAATGACCGGCTTGCCGTTGATATAGGCAAGCGAGCTGAGATCGCTGTGGGAATCGGTGACCGTGCCGAGTTCGTCCAGCCGAACCCAGTTTCCCTCCGGCAATGGTATCGGCAGTGCGCGGAGCTGTTCAACGCTGCCGACGGCCGCCAGCGTTCGGACAGACTGGCTTTCGCCGCCGATCCGCCCCTTGCCGCCCGACAGGTCAGACTGCACTGAATCGAGCTGCCCGTTGACGTCGTTTGCAGACAGACTGAGGCCATCGAGCAGATTGGCGTTGAGTTCGACGCGGACCTCCCGGTCGACGCCACCCAGGCGCCCGACTTCGCCGACGCCTTCGACAGCCATCAGGGCACGCGACATATTGTTGTCGATGAACCAGGAGAGTTCCGCCGCATCCAGCGTGTCTGACCGCACCACATAGGTAATCAGCGGCGATGCATTCAGCGACTGTTTGGAAACCGTCGGTGCGTTCATTTCTTCAGGTAAGTCGTCCTGCGCCTGATCGACGGCGCTCTTTACCTCGTCGAGTGCCTCTTGCGTGTTCTTTCCAACTTCGAAGGCGACGGAAATGCTGACGGAACCATCGGTGACCGTCGTGGTCACGGAATCGAGCCGCGTCAGTCCCGTCAGTTCGTCTTCGATCTTGCGGGCGACCTCGGTCTCAAGCTGTGAGGCTGCGGCCCCGTCGAGCGACGCACTGATCTCGATCGTCGGAAGATCCATGTCGGGAAAGTTCTGGATGTCGAGACGGTTGAACGCCCACAGGCCGCAGGCCGTCAGTAGGACGAACAGCAGGATTGGCGGAACGGGATTGCGGATGGACCAGGAGGAAAAATTCACTTCGTCGCCTCCGTCTCGGCTGCGGCGACCGTATCGACCACCCGCACCACGGAACCGTCCGCAAGAAACGCGCCGCCGGAGACGACGACTTCCTCGGTCGTGTCGATCCCCGATACGATCTCGACCCGGTCGCCTTGCCGCCGGCCGGTCTCGACACGCTTGCGTGTTACCGTCGGCTGATCTGTCGCGTTGAGGACGAACGCGTAGGAAAAGCCGTCCCTCAGGGTGACGGCCGTTGCCGGAACTGTCAGCGCATCGGTGGCGCTGAATTCGAAATTGCCGCTGACGAGAATGCCGGTCTTCGGTTGTGGCATTCCGACTGCGGGCTGCAGGGCTACATAGACAGTGACCCGACCGTTGGCGGTCGAGCTCGTGGGCGAAACAAGCCGCACCTCGCCACTGATATCGCCGAGCGGGGTCGGGATGACCGCTTTGGTGCCTTCCTTGACATCGGTCAGCCGCTTGACCGGCAGCTCCGCCTGCCACTCGATGCGGTTCTGGCGGATCAGCTTGAACAGTTCGTCGCCGGCGGTCACCACTTTGCCAAGCGACGCGGACCGTTCAGAGATCACGCCATCGTCGTTCGCGTAGACCTTCGTGCGGTCAAGGGTCAGCTGCGCGGATGCCAGCGCGGCCTTCGACGACGAGAGCGCCGCTTTCGACTTGCGCTCCGTGATCAGATACTCGGTCGTCTGCTGGGCGGAGATCGCACCGGAGCCGGTCAGCCCGCGGGCACGGTCGGCATTCGCGACCGCCTGATCGAGATCGGCCTTTGCCTGCTCGACGCTTGCCTGCTGTTGCTCGAGCTCGGCCTGCGCGGTTTCGGCGTCGAATTGCACCAGCAACTCGCCTTTTTTTACCGTCGCTCCCACATCCGCATTGATGCCGATGATCCGCAATCCGCTGACTTCGGCGGAGATTACCGCTTCATGCCAGGCAGCAAGGCGCCCGCTTGCCGGGATGAGCACCGGCCACTGGGAAGCCTCCGGTTTCGTGACGCTGACAGTGAGCGCGGCCGCGCCGGCGGTCGTCTGCGTCGCGTCCTGTGCCCGGCCTGCCGGGGTGAAAGCAAGACAGACGACGCAGGCAAGCGCCATCGTCGTGAGCGGGTGTGATGTTTTAAGCATTAGTTGAGTTCCCGTGCAGAAGAGGCAGCGGCGGTCGGAATGGACCAGCCTCCGCCAAGCGCTTTGTAGAGGGCTATCCAGTATTGGACGGCGTCGCGCCTGATTTCGATGAGAGTGATGGCCGCCGATTGCGCCGATCGGCGAGCTTCTTCGCGGTCGAGAATGCTGACGCCCCCGGACGCCCAGTTCTGGTCGACCGCGCGGAAATAGCGCTGATAGTTGTCGGCAGCGCTTTTCGCATCCGAAATCCGCCGAAGCGCCGTATCGACCCGCAACATCGCCGTCTCGACTTCGGCAACGGCACTGAGAACGCCCGACTTATAATTTGCGACCGCGAGATCGTAATCCGCAACTGCGCTACGCACCGCCGCCCGTCGTGCTCCGCCATCCAGCAACGGCACCGACAGCGCCGGTCCGAAGGACCAGGGAACAGACCGGCCGGTCACGCTGGACTGGCTGATCGAGATCGATCCGCTGAGGCTGAGGCTGGGGTAAAGATCGGCCTTCGCCGCGCCGACGTCCGAAATCGTTGCGGCGACTTCAGCCTCCAGCGCATTGACGTCGGGCCTCTGTCGCAGGACGTCGGCAGGCACGGCAGTGATCCGCACCGCAGATGGCTGCGGAATACGCCGTTTGCCCTGGTCGAGCAGCCGGCGAACCGCTGGTTCGTCGCCACCCGTCAATTGTGTGATCGATTTGATCAGGATCTCGCACTCGCCGCGCTGGGCCGTCAGGCTTGACGATGAGGCCGCAGCGCTTGCCTTTGCCAGCGCCAGGTCGCCGGTGGAGGTAAACCCCGATTGTGCCGACCGTTCCGTGGCGCGGATGGTGGCCGTCTGCGATGCGAGCTCGTCGCGGTAGAGGCGCTCCAGTTCGCGGCAGGCGCGGTACTGGACATAGTCGTCGCCCACTTCGGCGGCAATCGAAACGCGGGCATCATGCCAGGACCAGACTTCGCCAGCGGCCCGCGATGCAGCGGCGCGCACCTGCTTCTTGGTCTTGCCGAACAGATCGACTTCCCAGGCGGAATCAAGCCCGCCGCTCTTTGTCGTCCCGGCGGTCAGCCTGTTATTGTCGTTACCCTTATTGCCCTCACGGCTTGCCGATGCAGAGCCGTCGAGCGATGGGAAAAGCCCTGACGCGGTGCTGTCGAGCGTAGCGCGCGCCTTGTCTATATTTGCCACCGCCTGCTCGATAGTCGGGTTTTCGCGGTCCGCCATGTACAACAAGGCATCCAGCGAGGGATCCTTGAAGCTTGCCCACCAGGTCACGAGATCGGCTGTTCGACCGCGATGCGGAAGCGTTGCATGCCAGAAGGCGGCAACAGCCGGCGTCGCCGGCTTGAGAGTGCCGATGCTCGTGCAGCCGCTAAGCAGGGCCGCGACGGCCAGGACTGGTAGAACTGAAGAAAGAGTGCTGCGCATCGATTGGACACCGCCTTAACTGAAGGCCGCAGTATAGGGATAGCCATGTTAATGTCGGTCAAGAGCAGGTTAAGTTAGGTAAAACTGCTGTCTTCGCAGCCTCAAGGTCGTAAAGCTGAAGTTATCGAAGGAGCAAGAGCAGGGCATGAACAAGCTACTATTGATCGATGACGATGCCGAGCTGACCAACCTGCTGGGCGAGTATCTGACAGAGGAAGGTTTCGCCGTCGAAACGACCGCGGATGGTCGCGTCGGCGTGGCCGAGGCCATGTCCTCCTCGACCGATCTGATCGTGCTCGACATCATGATGCCGCGGATGAACGGCATCGAGGTTCTCCGCAAGATCCGGCAGGTGAGCGACGTGCCGGTGCTGATGCTGACGGCGCGGGGAGACGATATCGACCGCATCGCCGGCCTCAATCTCGGCGCAGACGATTACGTCTCAAAGCCCTGTTCGCCGGGGGAACTCGCTGCGCGCATTCGCGCCATCCTGCGCCGCTCGGGCCGAACCGAGCGGGACGGCACCGTCAACGAGATCAGGACGGGCGAATTGGTGCTTTATCCGTCGAACCGCAGGGCGATGTGGCGGGCGGCACCCCTGGAACTGACCGGAACCGAGTTCAGCCTGCTGGAAGTGCTTGCCCGCTCCTCCGGCCAGCTCGTCTCCAAGCAGGAGATATCGTTGCGGGCGTTTGCCAAGCCGCTTACCGCGTTCGATCGCCGGATCGACGTCCACATCAGCAGCATCCGGCAGAAACTCGGCGCCCGCCCGGATGGGCAGCCCTGGATCCAGGCCGTGCGCGGCCGCGGCTACCAGTTGCTGGAAGGCTGACCATGCATCGCCTGTTCTGGAAATTCTTCACCGTCGTCTGGTTGGCCATGGCCGGCTCGATTGCGATCCTGTTTGCGATCAGCACGCTGTTCCAATCACCGTTCGAGGAGGAGGTTGCTGGCCGGGAACTTAGCCTGACGCTGGAGACCGCAGCTCAGGTGCTCCAGTCGGATGGCCTGGAGGCGACGGCCAGGCTGGTGGCGGCGGTTCGGCGGACCGGTCGCGACATCCCGGTTACCGTCACGACCGACGGGCCGGCGATCGATTGTGCCGAACAAAATGAGGAGGCGCTCGTTCGGACCGCCGTGCGCGACGGAGAGTGTTATCGCCTGGAAATTGCCGGCGCAGCGCCGAGCATGATGGCTAAAACCTGGCCTCGGGCTGTTCCGTGGCTGGCAGCCCTTCTGGCGGCAGCAGCTGCGGCCTATTGGCTCGCCCGCTATTTCATTACCCCGGTCGAGCAGCTGCGCTATGGGCTGCGCTCGCTTGCCAGGGGAGAACTGGATGTGCGGATCGCCCACAAGATCGGCGCCAAACGCGACGAGATCGCGTCGCTGGCGCACGATCTGGATATCACCGCTGCCCGGTTGCAGGAGCTCCAGATGGCTCAGCAGCAGCTGTTCCACGATATTTCGCACGAACTGCGCTCGCCTTTATCGCGTCTGCAAGCCGCTATCGGCGTTCTGCAGCAAAACCCGGTGCGCCTCGCGGTGATGATCGAGCGAATGAGCCGTGAGGTCGAGCGGCTCGACGAACTGGTGGGCGAGATCCTGACTCTCGCTCGGCTTTCGGATCGCGACACACCGAGGTTCGAGCGGCAGACGCTCGACCTTGTCGATCTCCTGCGTGAGATTGTGGACGATGCCGGCTTCGAGGGACAGGCGCGCGGGGTAACCGTCCAGTATGAGGGCGTCGACACATTCGTGGCTTCCGTCAACGGCGAGCTGATCTACCGCGCGCTGGAAAATGTCATCCGCAATGCCATCACCCACACGGGACCAAGCACCGCTGTCCGTGTGACGTCCAAGGTTTTGGACCGGAAGCTGATCGTGACCGTCGAGGACGACGGCGAGGGTGTGCCGGAGACGGAACTGGAGGCGATCTTCAAGCCGTTTTCGCAAAGTTCAACCGTCACCACCCGTTCCGGCTTCGGCCTTGGGCTTGCCATTACCCGGCGTGCGGCGGAATGGCACGGCGGGGGCGCAAAGGCAGAAAACAGACCGGCCGGTGGTCTGTCCGTCCAAATCACAATTCCGACCTGTGCTGCCCCACGAAAGCTTGTGGCAGCAAATTAATCGCCCATCGCGGTTCGGCCTTGGCAAATCGGTGCCGCCGACTACTTCACCCGGGAGTCGACAACGACAAGGAGACACACAGGATGACCGCCATTCGCCGCATCGTCTTGGCAAGCCGACCGACCGGTCAGCCCGAGGCTGAGAATTTCCGCATCGAGAATTTCGAACTTCCGGAAGCCGCAGAAGGAGAGGTCACCTTGCGATGCCTCTATCTTTCGCTCGACCCTTACATGCGCGGTCGCATGAGCGACGCAAAGTCTTATGCAGCGCCCGTTCCCATTGATGGCGTTATGGAAGGCGAGACGATCTGCGAAGTGGTGAAGTCGCGCCACACAGCCTTTTCGCCCGGCGATATCGTTCGTGCTCGGACCGGATGGACGACCAATGCGGTTGTCCACGGAGATACCCTGACGCGTGTCGAAACGCACGGCGCACCGCTGACGACGGCACTCGGCGTGCTGGGAATGCCAGGCTCCACCGCCTGGAGCGGAATGAAGTTCATCGGGAAGCCGAAGCAAGGCGAGACCGTCGTTGTCGCCGCTGCCTCCGGGCCTGTCGGTTCGCTGGTCGGCCAGCTTGCGAAACTTGCCGGGGCGAGGGCAGTCGGGATTGCCGGTGGACCGGACAAATGTGCGTATGTGAAAGATGGCCTCGGCTTTGACGCCGTTGTCGATCACCGCTCGCAAGATTTTGCGTCCGATCTTGCTGCTGCATGTCCTGACGGCGTCGATGTCTATTTCGAAAATGTCGGCGGGCACGTTTGGGACGCCGTCCTGCCGCTGCTGAACCAGTTTGCCCGTGTCCCCGTCTGCGGGCTTGTCGCGCACTACAATGGCGCCGGATCTGCGGACACGGACAGGCTTCCGATCACCATGTCGGCGGTTCTGAGGCGCAGCCTTCTCATCCGCGGCTTCATCCAGACTGAATTCATCAGCCACTTTGGAGACTTCCTCGATGAGGTTGGCCCGCGCGTCGCGTCCGGCGACATAAAGTATCGGGAAGATATCGTTGACGGCCTCGAACGTGCGCCGGAGGCTTTCATCGGTATGCTCACCGGCGGCAATTTCGGAAAGCTGATCGTGAAAATCGCTGACTGACTGGCTCAAGCAGCCTAATCCGGCCATGAATTCGCCGTGTGTAACAAAGACCAGACCCCGGACCGTGGCAACACCGTCCGGGGCCTGCAAATCCTGGCCTGCCTCGGATCTCTCCGCTTGAATGATGCACTCGCGTTCCGGTCGACTGGCCAGGTGGTGCAGGCGAATTTAGCGTGGATTTCAGCCAGTTGAGTTCGGCAACATTTCGTGGCATCAACCGGCACCATTCACCTTTCGAAAGTCGCTGGTTACGATGCAGTATTCCGTATTGACGCGGCGATGGATCTCGGCTGCGATTATCGCGATCGTGTCCGCTCAGCTCGTTGCCTGTGCCAACAGGCCTTCGGCCTCTGTTCTCGATCCGGTCGCGGTCAACCCGGCATCCAGCCGTCAGCTTACCGTCCTTACTGCGACGAACCGGTCGCGGGACGGCGACGGATACTCGTCCCGCCGTAACGCAGATCCGGCCTTCGAAACGTTCACGGTCGCAATCCCGCCCTCGCACCGGCCGCCGAAGATCGAATGGCCTGTCGGTAGACCCGACGCGTCGACGGACATGGTTGTTTCCGAAAGACGCTCTCTCGACCAAAAACAGTTTCTGGCGTTGGCGGACGCGCCCAACAAGGATGGGGCGGTTGGCATCTTTGTCCACGGGTATAACTATACGTTCCAGGAGGGTCTGTACCGGCTCGCGCAGGTCGCCGCCGATTCCAAGACGGATGGAAGGCCGGTCCTTTTCTCCTGGCCGTCGCAGGGATCCCTTGCCGGATATCTCGCGGATCGTGACGCGGCCCTCGCTTCGCGTGACACCCTGGTCTGGCTCGTCAAATCGATGGCAGCCAAACGCGATGTGAAACGGGTCATCCTGTTCGGGCATAGCATCGGCGGGTTCCTGATCATGGAAACGCTTCGCCAGCTGAAGCTTGAAGGCCGCGGCGACGTCCTCGACAAGTTGGTCGTCGTGCTCGCGGCTCCAGACATTGACGACGATCTGTTCAGGTCGCAGCTGGAGGTCGTCGGTCGGATGCGTACCCCCATCACGCTGTTTGTTTCCAAGGACGACAAGGCGCTCAAGATCTCCAGTTTCATCAGCGGGGAGAAACCGCGCGCGGGATCGCTCAATGTTGATAGCCCTTCGGTGCGCGACGCAGCCTTGCGCTATGGTCTGCGGATCATCGACATCTCGTCGGTCAAGGCAGCAGATGGGGTCGGGCACGACCGGTACGCCAATCTCGCACAACTGGGTCCGCAGCTTGCGCAGGCGGGTGGCGGGGCGGTTTCGGTGCCGGAGGCGGGCGCCTTCGTCTTCGACGTCGCGGCATCGGTCATTTCAAGTCCGTTCAGATTGGCAGGCGCGGTCGTCGGCGGGCGCTGAGCTTGCGGTTTCTGGCGATAGACCAGGGAAGGATGCTTGATCCTTATCTCTCATTCTTGTGTCCGTGCGTGGTCGCACTTGTCGATTGTCACCCTATGTTGCGTGTGTTGAACCGAGAGACACCGATTTGCGCCGAGCATTCCACTTCCTCGCCCTGACGGGCGTTTTCATCGTCATTCTACTCGTCTCGGCGTGGTCATCGCTGGCACTGTGGTACCGTCTGCCATTGCCACTCCCGGCAAGAGCGGTGTTCGCTGCGCTGTTTGCCGCTCTCGGTGTCTGGACCATCGTCTCTGTGATCTGCCACCGATGGCGGGCTCCAACGGGCGTGTTCTCGGTGGCCTTCGCGATCGTGCTTTCGTGGTGGTTCACGCTCGCGCCCCCAGCGGTAGGGGACTGGTCGCCGGACGTTGCGCGACAGGTCACCGGAACGATTTCGGGCGACACGTTGACCCTGAACGGTGTGCGGGACTTTACCTGGAGAAGCGATACCGATTTCACCGAAAACTGGGAAACGAAGACGTATGATCTGACGACGCTGACGTCGGTTGATCTCTTCATGTCCTACTGGTCGGGACCGCTGATGGGCCACATGCTGGTCAGCTTCGGCTTCTCGAATGGCAAGCACGTCGCCTGGTCCGTCGAGGTCCGCCGCAAGCGCGGAGGCGCGTTTTCGCCGATTGCGGATCTCTTCAAGAGCAATCCGCTTGTGATCGTCGCGGCAGAGGAGCGGGATATCATCGGGGTTCGCTCTATTGTGCGCGGTGAGGACGTCCAGCTCTACCGGGTGAACGTCCTGCCACAGACGGCACGCAATCTTCTGGTCGCCTATGTCGAGGATGCAAACAAGCTGTCCCGCCAGCCGCAATGGTACAACTCGCTGATGACGAACTGCACGACTGCGGTTGTGGCCATCGTCAGAACGCTTGGAGGCACGGTCCCTCTCGACTGGCGGCTGTATGTGAACGGCTATCTACCCGAATACGCCTACGATCAGGGCATCCTCGACACTGGGTCCCCGATGGCGGTGCTTAGGAAGCAGTCCCATATTGCCGAGAAAGCCAAGGCGGCGGGCATGTCCGAGGACTTTTCAGAGGCGATCAGGCGAGATCGGGTAACCGAACCGCCTGCAACGAACTAGACGCAGCGCCGGGAGCCTGTCACCTTACGCCGTACAGGCGTTAAGCGTCTGCCAGACATCGTAGGCCGAGATCACCGTCTCCATCTGCGCCGTATGGCCCGTGACGAAATCGTCGCCGTAGATAGTCTCGTCAGGATATTCGGTGATCAGCGTCAGCGGTACGGTATGGCGATCGTCGACGGACGACAGGCACGGGAAGCCGTTGATGATGCGGAAACCCGTCTCGCCGGCATGGGTTTCGTAGAGTGCGATCTGGCGATTGTTGTAATCGAGAATGCCTGGAATTGCGCCGAGATGGCGGGTGACGTGGTCGAGTATGGCTTCGGCCTGCTGCGTCCAGCCGGCGTGGTGGCGCATGATCAGGAAGAAACCCTTCGGCAGCGTCCACATGCCAAAACCGCGCGGCACGTAGCCGGAGAGCGGCCGCGTCCATTCATGCGACGGATAGCCGTGCAGGTTGATATGCAGCTGGGCCTTGCTCAGTTCCTGCGCCGTGAAGCGGATTGCCTTCTCGTTCAGATGCGCGCCGGAGTTTTCCAACGTCCGGTATTCGAGATCGTCGCCGAGCGCCGTGTAGCGGGCGGCGTGATGCATGTGGCGCGGGTTATCGACACGCAGGCGTTGGTGCAGCGCGTAGCCATCCGGGTTCTCGATCGGCGAGATGGTGAAATGGGCGCCGGCACGCTGCTTGAGCGCACGGGCAGCGCGGATCGCGCCGACAATGCCGGTCGTCTCGTTCGGATGCTGGCCGCCGCTGATCATGACCGCCGCGTCGCTGCCTCTGACGTAACGCGCCGAGAGAACGCGGCCGGAGCGCGACCGGGCATCGAATTCCTCTCCGCCGATCTCCGACAGCAGTCTCGACATCTGCGACACGGCCGGTGGCTCGCTGGCCGTGTCGATTGCCTGTTCCGGGCCATCCTGGAAACCTGTGCTCAGCGGCCGGGTTTCGACACGCACGCTGATCTCACCGTTGCTGCGCACGATCTCCGGCACGATCTGGCCGGGCTTCAGGCCACGGTCGCCGAGCGGACGGCCGGACTTCTTCTGGAAGAATTCCAGCAGCGAGAAATAGAAGTCCTCGTGCAGCGCCTCGCGAAGGCTGACGACTTCGTCGCCAACCGCCAGCGGCATGTCTTCCGCCGGATGGGAAACGGCGATGTTGAGTTCTTCGAAATAGGGTTCTTCGTTGCCCCAGTCGTGGTATGCGATCGCCTCGATTGCAAGGCCGAACAGGCGCTCGTAATCCGTCTCCAAGCGCTCGCCGGTGGCGCCATCGCGGCTGATCCAGCCGGTCGGGGAAAGATTGGTTTCCCCGACCGCATCGGTATGCACGCGGTTCGGCGCCTGAACCTTCAGCGTTTCCGTCTCGCCCTTACGCGTAAGAGTGACGTCGTAGACCAGTTCGTCATCGTCGCGGGCAATGAAGTCGATCTTGGCATCTCCGACAAGTGCCGCAAGCGGATAGGCTTCGAGCCGGAAACGGTTGGCGGGGGCGTTGGCATGGATCGGGTAGCGCACCTCGATCGCGGTGACGCCTTCAAGGTCGATCTCTTCCAGAAACGCGAACAGAAGCGGCTTGTAGCCGCTGCGGATCCGCGCCGTGACGCCTTTGTCCTTCAGCGCCTGTTCTGCAGCGCGGCGGCTCTTCGTGTCGTCGAATGTCCAGGCCTCGATGGACTGGCCGGGCGCAGCGCTTGCAACCAGCGTGTTGAGCGTACGCTCCAGTTTGGTTTCAAAGATCGAAGTCATGACGCTTAACCCTTGTTGAATGCCGTGCTGGTTAGCGGGACGTGCGGCCGGTCGGATCGAGGCTGTCGCGCAGCCAGTCTCCGAGGAGGTTGAGCCCGAGCACCGTGAGCAGGATCGCAAGGCCCGGGAAGACGCTGACCCACCATGCGGTCTGCAGATAGGTTCGGCCATCGGCCAGCATGCCGCCCCAGCTTGGAATGGTGGGATCGACGCCGAGGCCGAGGAAGGTCAGGCTGCTTTCGAGCAGAATGTTGTTGGCGACATTGAGCGTCATCAGAACGATCACCGGTCCGATCAGGTTCGGCAGCAGGTGCTGGATGATGATGCGCCAGTCCTTCACCCCGATCGCGCGGGCCGAGAGGACGAACTCGCGCTCCCTCAGCGTCAGCACCGAGCCCCGTACCAGACGGGCATACTGCACCCATTGCGACACAATCAGAAGGATGATCGTGTTGGTCAGGCTTCCGCCGACGATGGCGATGAATGTGATAGCGAGCAGAATGAACGGCATCGCGAGCTGCAGGTCGGCAAAACGCATCACCAGCATGTCCCAGAAACCGCGGTAATAGCCGGCGATCAGGCCTACCAGCACGCCGAAGACGACGGCGCCGATGACGGAGGTGAAGCCGACCAGGAGCGAGATCTTTCCGCCGGCAACGACACGCGCCAGCACGTCGCGGCCCAGCGGATCGGTTCCGAACGGATGAGCGGCGGTCGCAAAGGGTTTGGCGAGCCGCGCCATCAGGTCGATCTTGTCGGCGCCGCCCGGAAACAGCAGGTCGGAAAACAGCACTGCGAGGCAGATGACGACGGTGAGGGACATGCCGAGAACGAATTCGAGGCTTGCGAAGCGCCACCGGCTAGAGGTTTTTGTTGCCATTGCCGGTTACTCCGTGCGGATGCGGGGATCGACGAGGCCATAGGCGATGTCGACCAGAAGGTTGATGCCGACGATCATCAGCGACAGAACGGTGATGACGGCCTGAAGCACGGGAAAGTCGCGGGCGCCGACGGCGTCGAAGGCAAGCGTGCCCAGTCCCGGCCAGTTGAAGACACGCTCGATGACGACGATGCCGCCGAGCAGGCCACCGAACTGCAGGCCGAAATAGGTGATCAGCGGAATGGCGCAGTTGCGCAGCGCGTGCTTGTAGAGAACCTTGCTCTCGCTCAAGCCTTTGGCGCGCGCGACCATGATGTATTGCGACTGCAGCGTTTCCAGCATCGAGGTGCGGACAAGACGCACATTCGTCGCGGTCAGGATCACGCCCATGGTGACGGCCGGCATGACATAGCTCGAAAAGCCCGACATGCCGCTTGGTGGCAGCCAGCCGAGCGTGATGGAGAACAAGAGGACCAGCATGGTGGCGAGCCAGAAATTCGGAAACGACAGGCCGATCAGCGAGAAGATGCGGATGGCCTGGTCGGCAGCCTTGCCGCGCGAGGTGGCAGCCTTGATGCCGAGCGGGATCGAAAGCGCGATCGACACGAACATCGAGATAAAGGCGAGCAGCAGGGTCGCCGGCAGGGCATTGCCGATCAGCATCGAGACCGACGTGCCGCCGGAAAAGCTGCGACCGAAATCGAGCGTGACCAGCCCCTTCATGAACGTCCAGTACTGGACGAGGAACGGCTGGTCGGTTCCGAGCGCTGCGCGAATGCGCGCCAGATCGTCTTCCGTCATGCTGCCGCCGCCCTGGAACATCGTGACGGCCGGATCACCGGTCAGGCGAATGGCGAACGAGACGATGAGCGTGATGGCGATGACGACGAAAATTGCCTGTAGCATTCGCTTGATGAGGAAACCGGCCACTGTGTTGTCCTTAAGGAGAAGTTCGGCCCCGCCCGGGTTGGCCCGGGCGGGGTGGCTTTTCAGATGACTACTCGACGGTGACGTCGGTCAGCTTCAGGCGGTTGTCCGGGGGCGCGATGAAGCCCTTGACCCGCTTGTTGATGCCGAAGATGGCGTTGCTGTTGTAGAGCGGCAGTTCCAGCGCGCGTTCCGACGCATAGGCGCCGACTTCCCGCAGGATCTTTTCGCGGGCCGCACGGTCGGTCAGCGGACGCTGCGATTCCAGCAGCTTGTCCAGCTTTTCGTCCTTATCGTACGGGTTCCACTTTTCGCCAGAGTGGTACATCGAATAGGCGGTGTTGTCGTAGTCGAAGGTCCAGCCGCCCCACTTCTGCTGGAACATCGCGCCGGTCTTGCCCTGCGGGATGATGTCGTTCAGGAGAACGTTGGTCTCATAAGGCTTGATGGTGGCGGTGATGCCGACCATCGACAGGTAGCTCGAAATGACCTGTGCCACTTCGTTCATCGTCGCATCATTGCCGCGGATATCGATCTGCAGCGTCGCACCCGTCTTCACGCCGGCTTCGGCAAGCAGCTTCTTGGCGCCCGCCGGATCGTAAGGGATTGCCTTCAAGTCTGGATCGAAGCCGAAGGAAAGCGCGCTCTGGAAGCTGGTGATCTCTGAGGCCTGGCCGGCGAGGATCGACTTGACGATCGTGCCGCGATCGACAGCCATGATGATCGCCTTGCGCACCTTCGGGTCGGCGGTGATGCCGTCGCGGGTGTTGAAGCGCAGCGCATCGACGGTCGGGCCGGGAACGGAAACGATTTCCAGCTTGTTGTCGCCTTCGATGACCGGCAGCATGCCGATCGGAATGGTCGGCGGGATGACCAGATCGACGCGACCGGCCTGAAGTTCGGCAACGGCGGTCGAGGGTTCTGCGATAAAGCGGAACTGGAGTTCCGACAGCTTCGGCGCACCGCCCCAATAGTCGGCGTTCGCTTCGAGCTTGATATCGACCTTGGGCTGGTAGGACACGAACTTGAACGCGCCCGTGCCGACCGGGTTGAGGTTAAAATTGTCCTCACCCTTTTCCTGGATGTATTTCGGCGGAACGATCATGGCACCGTAACCGGCAAGCTTGGTCAGAAGAACCGGATCGGCAGCCTTGAGCTTCAGGTCAACCGTATAGTCGTCGATGACGTCGATGCTCTCGATCGAGATGTAGTTCGAACGCTGCGGACCCTTGGCACCCTGTTCGCCGAGAAGGCGCTCGAAGGTGAACTTGACGGCGGCTGCGTTGAAGGGCTCGCCGTTGTGGAACTTCACGTTCTGGCGCAGCTTAAAACGGATGCGCTTGCCTTCGTCGAGTTCTTCCCAGGATTCAGCCAGACCCGGAACCAGCTTCAGGTCCGGACCACGATAGGTCAGTCCGTCGAAGATGTTGGTGGCAACGGCTGCCCACTGCACGAGAAACGTATCGATCGGATCCCAGCTGCCCGGATCCTGCGGGCTCGAAATGGTCAGCTTTCCGGCAGCGAAGGCAGGCGCCGACGCAAAGGCAGTCGAGAGCGCAAGCGCCACTGCGGTCGCCTTCAGTCCCCGTTTGATTGTTGTCATTGATCTGTTCCTCTTCAGATGGTTGCGATTGTGTCGCTGGTTTCAGGCGCTCTTCGCGACGAAGTGGCCTGGATTAATTTCCTCGTGCACGAGGATGGCGGGCTCGTCACCGACGCGCCTCACCGGATTGGGAATTTCGCCCTCGATCATCGCCGACTGGCGGGCAACGGTCGGATCGGCGACCGGTACCGCGGACAGAAGGCGACGGGTGTAATCGTGGGCAGGCGTTTCGAAAACCTGGCGTCGTGAGCCAAGTTCCATGATCTGGCCAAGAAACAGAACCGCGACGCGGTGGCTCATTTTCTCGACGACGGCCATGTCATGGCTGATGAACAGGTAGGCGAGACCGCGTTCGGCCTGCAGATCCATGAACAGGTTGATGATCTGTGCCTGGATCGACACGTCGAGCGCCGACAGCGCTTCGTCGGCAATGATCAGCTTCGGATCGGAGGCAAGCGCGCGGGCAATGCAGACGCGCTGCCGCTGGCCGCCGGAAAACTCGTGCGGGTAACGGGTTGCCACGTCGGAGGTGAGGCCGACACGTTCCAGAAGTTCGTCGACGCGGCGGCGGACAGCCTTTGAGTCGGAGATCAGGCTGTGGGTGTTGATCGGCTCTGCAATCGAGAAGCCGACGGTCTTGCGCGGATCGAGCGAGGCGAAGGGATCCTGGAAAATGTACTGCACATCCTGGCGCAGGCGGAAGCGCTCGGCAGCCGACATGGACGAGAACGTGCGACCGTTGAAGGCGATGTCGCCCGACATGGCAGACTGAAGCTGCTGGATTGTCCGGCCGATCGTCGACTTGCCCGATCCGCTTTCGCCAACCAGTGCCAGCGTCTCACCGGGGTTGATGTCGAAACTCACTTTCTGCACGGCGCTCAAGCGATGGGTGGCCTTGCCGAACAGGTTTTTCTTGATGTCGAAGCGGACGTAGAGATCCTTGACCGACAGGAGCGGCGTTGCGCCATTCTTGACCGTGTCCTGGATCCGCTCCTCGCCGACGACGGTCGGCTTGCCATCCTGCAAAATGGTCAGCGGCAGACGCTTGGGGAAAGCCTCTCCCGTCATGCTGCCGAGCTTCGGCACTGCGGAAAGCAGGGCCTGGGTATAGGGGTGCTGCGGGTTGGCGAAGATCTCGCGAACCGGGCCTTCCTCGACTTTCTTACCCTTCCACATGACGACGACATGGTCTGCCATTTCGGCAACGACGCCCATGTCATGGGTGATGAACACCATGCCCATGCCGAGGGTCTTCTGCAGATCGCGCATGATGTTGAGGATCTGCGCCTGGATGGTGACATCAAGCGCAGTCGTCGGCTCGTCGGCAATCAGCAGCTTCGGGCGGCAGGCAAGCGCCATCGCGATCATCACACGCTGCCGCATGCCACCGGAAAGCTGGTGCGGATAGCGGGTCAGAAGTTCTTCAGAGTCGGGCAGTCGCACCATGTCGAGCAGCCGGCCGGCCTCAGTCAGGGCCGCGCTCTTGCTCATCTTCTCGTGCAGGACAAGCACTTCGCAGATCTGGTCGCCGATGGTGAAGACCGGGTTGAGCGAGGTCATCGGCTCCTGGAAGATCATGGCGATCTCCTTGCCGCGGACCGACCGCATCTCTTTCTGACTAGCTTGCAACAGGTCGCGGCCGTTGAACATGATACGACCGGACGCATAATTCGCACCCATCATGTCGGCGAGACGCATGGTCGACAGCGAGGTCACCGACTTGCCCGAACCGGACTCGCCGACGACCGCGACCGTCTGGCCGGCCTCGACGGTAAAGGATAGGTCGTCGACGACGCGGCTCGCGCCGAATTCGACGCTCAGGCGTTCGACCGACAGGAGCGGCTTGCTGTTTTCGGTCATGCTCATGTCCGCGTCTCCGTCTTGCTAGTGGTTCCGGGGTCGTCCGGGGCGATACGGGCAATGACTGCGCCGGCAGTCTGGGAGGATCCGGCCTTTGCCAGTAGGCTGATGATACCGTTAACAGGTGCGGTGACGGCGGTTTCCATCTTCATCACGTCCATCATGGCAACAACCTCGCCTTCACGGACGGCTGCGCCATCCTCGACATTCCATTGCACGAGCAGGCCTGGAACCGAGGCGCGAACAGCGCCGGCATCATTCTCGGCAGCGTCCGGTCCGGCGCTCGATGCCGTCGCAGGCATCTGGCCTAGCAGGCGAAGGAAATTATCGGGAATGCCGATCTCGACACGTTTGCCGTCGATCTCGACATGGCCGCGAAGAAGCCCGCTGGCGGATGCCGGGGCAGGGCGGGCAGCGTCTTCGAGCGTCTCGGCGAAATCCGTTTCGATCCAGCGCGTGTGAACGCGGAAGTCCGTGCTCGAGAAATCCGCATGATCGAGCACCGCACGGTGGAACGGCAGGACGGACGGCACGCCTTCGATCGTGAATTCGCTGAGCGCGCGGCGGGCACGGGCAATGGCCTGATCGCGCGTCGCACCCCAGACGACGAGCTTTGCAGCCAGCGAGTCGAACATCGGCGGAATGACCGAACCTGTCGTGACGCCGCTATCGAGACGTACGCCCGGCCCCGATGGCGCCGTGAAATTCGAGATCTCGCCGGCGGACGGCAGGAAGCCGCGACCGGGATCTTCCATATTGATGCGGAATTCGATCGCGTGGCCACGCGGCTCCGGCATCGTGGTCACGCTGATCGGCAGGCCTTCGGCAATGCGGAACTGTTCGATGACGAGGTCGAGACCGGTAGTCTCTTCGGTGACCGGATGTTCCACCTGCAGGCGGGTATTCACCTCGAGGAAGGAGATGACGCCATCGGCGCTGAGCAGGAATTCGACTGTGCCGGCACCGGTATAGCCGGCCTCCGCGCAGATATCGCGCGAGGCCGCGTGGATCGTTTCGCGCTGCTCGTCCGAGAGGAAGGGGGCTGGCGCTTCCTCGACGAGCTTCTGGTTACGACGCTGCAGCGAGCAATCGCGGGTACCGACGACAACCACATTGCCGTGGCTGTCGGCCAGAACCTGAGC
The DNA here is from genome assembly GCF_977018685.1 of Velazquezella soli. Taxonomy (NCBI): domain Bacteria; kingdom Pseudomonadati; phylum Pseudomonadota; class Alphaproteobacteria; order Hyphomicrobiales; family Rhizobiaceae; genus Velazquezella; species Velazquezella soli. The sequence continues at coordinate 423,523 of NZ_CDRNXF010000005.1, read as the reverse complement.
TTCGATATGTCTTGGGCGGTCCAGGAACTGCTCGACGTAGCACTCACCACGACCGAAGGCCGCGACCGCTTCGCGCGTAGCCGATGAGAACAGTTCTTCGACCTCATCGAGATCGCGCGCGATCTTCATTCCGCGTCCGCCACCGCCATGCGCCGCCTTGATGGCGATCGGCATGCCGAATTGCCGTGCGAAAGCCAGGGCCTCGGCAGGCGAGGTGATCGCGCCGTCGCTACCGGCAACCAGCGGTGCGCCGACCTTTTGGGCGATCGCGCGGGCCTGGAGCTTGTCGCCGAGCGCCTCGATCACGTGAGGGGCAGGGCCGATCCAGATCAGCCCGGCATCGATGACAGCCTTTGCGAATTCCGCGCGCTCGGAGAGAAAGCCATATCCCGGATGCACGGCGTCGGCGCCGGAGCGCTTTGCGACGGCGATCAGCTTCTCGATGTCGAGGTAGGTTTCCCGGGCCGTGGCACCGTTCAGGGAATAGGCCTCATCGGCCTGCGCCGCGAACATCGCATCGGCATCGGCGTCCGCGTAGACGGCAACCGAGGTCAGGCCGTAATCCTTGCAGGCCCGAATGATCCGTACCGCGATCTCGCCGCGGTTAGCTATCAGAACCTTCTTCATGGGTATTTTCCTAAGATGGACCGGGGAGCGAAGGCGCTGATCGCGTTGAAACGGATCTTCGCTCCGACAGGGATCTGGCCTGCGAGATCGAGATGATGGCGGGCGACATTGGCAATGACCGGATAACCGCCGGTCAGCGGATGATCGGCAAGGAACAGCACCGGCTGACCGCTCGCCGGCACCTGAAGCGCGCCGCGCACGGTCGCCTCGCTCGGCAACTCTGCGTGGTTCTGGCGCTCCAGCGCTTCGCCTGAAAGACGGATGCCGACCCGGCTTGATTGCGGTGTCACCGACCATTCCTGGGACAGGAAATTCTCGACGGCGCTTTGTGTGAACCAGTCGGTGCGCGGCCCCATCACTACGTCGAGAACGACGGTTTCGCCTGCGACCGGCATGTCGAACGCCGGTAGTTCTGACGCAGCAACAGTCGATCCGGGCGCGGGTGGGAGAATTCCGATAACGGCGCCCGCGCCAGGTGCTGCAGGCCCGATCTGCGCCAGGGTATCCGTCGCCGCGCTGCCGAGAACCGGCGTCACGTCAAAGCCGCCGCGCAGTGCCAGATAGGAGCGCATGCCGGCTGTCGGTTGCCCGAGCGAAACGATGTCGCCGTCATCGAGCGCGATTGCTTCGCCATGGGCTACCGACAGCTTTCGGCCAAAGGTGGTGACAATCGTGATCGGCGTGAATGCACCCGTCACCGCAATCACGCCGCGGCCGCGCATGCGAAAACGGAAGCCGCCAAGCGAGATCTCCAGCGCCGGCGTGCCGACCGGATTGCCGACGAGGCGGTTGGCGGCCTTGAAACTGCTGCGATCGACTGCGCCAGATACGCTGATGCCCTGGTTTGCTTGACCAGCGCGGCCGAGATCCTGAAACAGGACCGGCAGGCCGACGGCCAGAACCTCGATTGCGCAGTTTGAATAGCTTGCCGCGACAGGAGCAGTCGCAGTTTTCGCAGGGGCCGAAACTTCGTAGGCTTTGTCGGCCGCCATATCGCGAAAACGCACGCGACTTCCCGGCTGGAGAAGCGAGGCGGGTGCGCGATCGATATCGAACATGGCAAGCGGCGTCCTGCCGATCAGCTGCCAGCCGCCTGGGCTGGTCTTGGGATAGATGCCGCTGAATTCGCCGGCAAGGCCCACCGCTCCTGCCGGAACTCGTGTCCGGGGAGACTTGCGCCGGGGTACGTTGAGCCGTGGATCGCCGCCCGACAGATAGGCGAAACCCGGTGCAAAGCCCGTGAAGGCCGCGACATACTCGCTTTCGCCATGCATGCGAATGACTTCAGTGACGCTCACTCCCAGGATGGCGGCAACTTCGCCAAGATCTTCGCCATCGTAGCGAACCGGGATTTCGACCAGCGGGCCGGACGCCGCCTTGCGCTCGCCACCCGAGAGTGCGGCAACCGCATCCGTCAGCGCTTCGTTGGAGATCACGCTCGGATCAAAGGAGATCAGAAGCGTCCGCGCTGCCGGAATGATCTCACGGATACCGTCGACTGGGTTGGTTTCCAGCGCATCGAACAGCGCCAGCGCCTCGGCCAGATCGGCGAGTTCGACCAGAATGCTGTCGTCACGCACGGGCAGAAAGCGCATGGATGTATCACGAGGCATGGACGGGGGAGCGATATGCATGTCGGGTTATACGGCCGGCGCGAAGGGCTGGACGGCATGGCCGGACTTTTCCAGAAGCGCGCGCAGCCGCTGCGCGATCACGACTGCGCCTGGGCTGTCGCCATGCACGCAGATGGACTGCGCATCGATCTGCGTCATCGTTCCGTCGATGGCCTCGATCACACCGTCGCGGACCATGCGCAGCATCCGCTGGGCCACGAGTTCGGGATCATGCAGGACCGAGCCTTTTTCGCGGCGGGAGACAAGGTTGCCTTGCGGCGTATAGGCGCGATCGGCAAAGGCCTCGGCAACGACGGTCAGGCCGGCACTACGGGCCTGCTCAACCAGCTGTGAACCGGCCAGCGCCATCAGCACCAGCGAAGGATCGATGGCCCGGATTGCGGCGATCACATCGGCTGCCTGCCGCGCGTCGATGGCGATCGTATTGTAGAGCGCGCCATGCGGCTTCACATAGGTAACCCGGGTGCCGGCCGCCTTGGCCAGGCCCTGCAGCGCGCCGATCTGATAGATCACGTCGCCAATCAGTTCTTCGCTCGAAGGATCCATGTTGCGACGGCCAAAGCCTGCCAGATCGCGATAGCCGACATGCGCACCAATCGCCACGCCACGTTCTGCGGCGGCCTTCACCGTCTTGAGAATCCCTGCCGGATCGCCGGCGTGGAAACCACAGGCAACGTTGGCGCTGCTCACCACGTCGAGCATGGCGGAATCGTCGCCCATCTTCCAGGCGCCGAAGCTCTCGCCCAAGTCACTGTTGATGTCGATGGTCAGCATACTGTCCGCGCGCCCTCATCCTCGTTGACTAGACGCTAACAAAGGCGAACAATGCTGTCCAGAGTGTTGAACAATTTTTATATGTTGCTCTACAGTTAGGCAAATGCGCAATAATGATGCGTCACCCGCGTTTTGCACGGTTTAGTGGACCATGCGGGTTCGAGTTCGGCTCATTTCGCTTGTGGAGGGGTTCGAAGCGCTTTACCGAAAATTGAGGAGATCCGGAGCGAGGGGCAAAGGCTTGGCTGAACGCAAACTGCAAGGCGCTGATAAAGGCGTGCTTTCTGTTCCAGACGGCAACGGTCCAGTGATTGCGCGTCCGGGCGAGCCGGTGCAGACGCTTGCCGAAAGCGTTGCTAGTCGTATCCGCGATCAGGTTATCTCCGGCAGGCTTACCCCCGGCAGCCATCTTTCAGAATTGACTCTCAGCGACGAGATGCAGGTATCACGCAACACGTTGCGCGAAGTATTCCGCATTCTGACCAAGGAAGGGCTGCTGCGATACGAAGCCAATCGGGGCGTTTTCGTTTCGACGCCCAGCATGGCAACAATCATCGATATCTACCGCGTCCGGCGGGTCATCGAATGCTCGGCAATTGCCAATGCGCATCCGCGCCATCCGGGCGTGGCCAAGATGCGGGCGGCCGTCGAGGCGGCGGCACTCTCGCGGGAGACGAAGGACTGGTTGAGCGTCGGGACTGCCGATATCGCATTCCATTCCGCCGTCGTCGAACTCGCGGACAGTTCACGCCTTTCGGCCTTCTACGCACAGATATCGCTGGAACTGCGGCTCGTCTTCGGCCTGCTGCGCGATCCGGAGCTGCTGCATGGTCCGTTCATCGACCAGAACCTCGAGATCCTCAACGAACTGGAAGCGGGTCGCGCGCAGGAAGCATCCATCATGCTCGAGGCCTACCTTCTGCGCGCCGAACGGCTCATTCTGGGCGCCTATGCGCGCGTGACGAAGTAACGCTTTAGTCTTCGAATTCGACCATCACGCCGGGCTTCACCATGCTGGCCAGTTCCTCGGCGTCCCAGTTCGTGAGACGCACACAACCGTGCGAGCCCGCCTTATCGATCAGCGACGGCTCCGGCGTTCCGTGAATGCCATAGGTCGGCTCCGACAGATCGATCCAGACCGTTCCGACAGGATTGTTGGCACCGCTCGGGAGTGTGAGCTTGGACTTGTTTTGTCCCTGCTGGAAGTTGATTTTTGGATTGTATTCATAGGTCGGGTTACGGGCGACGCCGTTGACCTTATGCTTGCCGGAGGGCGAAGGATTATCCTCGCTCCCGATCGTGGCCGGATAAACCGCGACGATAGCATCCTGATCGTCGTAAGCGACCAGCTGTCCTTCCTTGCGGCGAGCTTCTATCCGTTTGACGACGCCGGCCCGGGGCGCGCCAATGTTAGCGACCAAGATGGTTTCCCCGGCCTCAAATTTCGCCGATGGGTTCAGCGCACGCACGAGGTCCACGTCCATATGGAACCGCTCGGCGAGCTTTTCAGCGACGCTGGTAAAGCCAAGATGCTCCATCTTGGCCTGTTCGGCATAATCCTTTGGAATCTCGGCGACGATGTCTGCAGCATCATCGGGATCGATCTGGTATGGACCGACGACATGCTGATCGTCCGCCAGACGCGTAACCACGTCGGGGTCGACTTTCCCGTCGACGGGAAGGCTCTGGAGAGCTTCGAAACCCGCGACAGCCTTGCGAACATTGTTTCCGTCCAGGCCGTCGATCACGCCCGGGGAAGCGCCGGCGCGATCGAGGAGAACCTGAAGGTGAATGATCGCGGGATCCGGGGAAGGCTTCTCCTGCTGCTGGACGGGCTCTGGCGGAACAGCCGCAATATTCGCGTTGTTGACCGCCTCAGCGGTCAATTCCTGCGCTTGCGCGGCTCCGAATGTGATTGAGGATAGAAGCGAGACGAGCAGGATTTTGTTTTTCATGGCGTTAGAAGGCGTGAGTCCGACCGAAGTTCCGTCCATTTAGAAATTCTGGTCGGGCAAGCGGCTTGGACAGCCACAGAACGCGCCAGCCGTTATCCTGACGACGGGTTTACAGCCCGCGAATATCGAGCCGTCCCGACTTCTGCATGTCTTCGAACCAGCGCTTTTCGGCGGCCCAGGCATGACCGTCCCAGCCTTCGAACGAAAAGCCCGCCACGATCACAGGAGGTGCATCTTCCGGGCGATCGAGGAGGGTTTCGAACGCATAGACAAAGCCCGAGCTCAAGGCTGCGTCCGGCGCCGCGCCACGTGCCTCCAGCTCCTGTCGGGCCTGATCGTGAACGGATTGCTCGATATAGCGCACGCGTTTTCCGATGCCCTCCAGCAACGACGTCAGCTCCAAGGCGCCGCATTCGTCGCCGGGATCCGAACTCGGCGGAAAAACCAAGGTAATCAGTGCGGCTTTTCGCATCGCGGGGCGATTGGTGAACTCCGGGTCGGCCAGCCATTCGGTCGCCTGTCCGCCGCGGCTGACGAGAACCAGTTCGGAGATCTCCGTCCCCGAGACGTCCATGAACCCAGCGGTATTGTTGAAGCGCGTGACCCAGTCACAGCGATCCGTCATATGCCCGGCATCGACGAAGTCAGGGCAGTTGCCGATGATCGCGATATGGCTTTCGTCTCGGATGTTTGTCTCGTCCTTCAAGATCTTGCCTTTCCAGACTTGGCTATTGCCTGCCGGTAGAGCGCCATGGTCTCGCGACCGAGATAGGGTCTATCGAAACGGCCGGCGGCCAGCACGGCGCGGTGATGCAGTTGTTCGCGCAGTTGTGGCGACTGGATAAGGGATCGCAATGAGGCTGCGATGGCCTGGGGAAGCGTTCGTTCCGCGAGTAGCCCGGCTCCGGTCGCTCCGACGAATTCCCGCGCGCTCGGATCTTCAGCCGATGCGACCACGGGCCGCCCGAACGCAATCGCCTCCTGGTAAACCAGTCCGAAGCTTTCGTATCGCGACGGTGCCGCAACGATATGAGCCTGCCGATAGAGGTCGTGAAGCATTTCGTCGGGTTGGCGGCCCAGGGCGGTTACCCGTTCGCGCGCACGAGCGCTCATCTGCGACGGCAGATCGACGGACGGCACGCCGAGCAGATTGACGTGAAACGGAGGAAGTGTTCCGGAAGCGACTTCGGCGGCCAGAATTTCTACCGCACCCATCAGCTCTGCAAAACCCTTGCGCTGTTCCGCACGTCCGACGAACAGGATTCTGACAGGTTCCTCTCCAGCCGGGTAGGGCGATGACTGTGCCGTCTTCAGCAATTCAGGCGGCAGCGAAAGACCGATCGTCCGATGCGGTATTTGGCTATCGATCTTATAGAGGTCGACGATCCGTCGACCGTGTTCGTCCGTATTGGAGATCAGCCCGGCGCTCGACCCTGCCTGCTTCTTTTCCAGCAAGTCCGCAGCCGCCGCGTCCAGCTTGTCTCGAACCGGCAGCTCAGCCATCCTGCTCCAGGCAGCGGGCGTCGAATTGCGCGTCACAAGCGCAAATCCGTGGCGACCCGTCAGCAAACTCGCTGGCGCGTACCAGTTGGTTGCTTCCACCACGTCGAAGGGCTTTGCCGCATGATCACGCAAAACGGCCTGTCGGAACCGCAGCGGTGCGGCGGCGTGACCGATCGCAGCCCATTTGCGCAGGCGGCCGATACGGGATTGATCCGGGATATCACAACCGACGACGCGAACGCCGTCTATGTCCTCGGCTCCCGAGCGATCGAGCGTAAAGACAGTCACGTCGCAGCCCTCGCCAGAGAGCGCCATAGCGATCTCCCTAGCCGCCGTCGAAAGTCCGCTTGGAGACGGCGGGTAGTCCCAGGCGAGAAGCGCTGTCCGCATCACGACTTCAGCATCCTCTTGTATATCTCGATATAGTCCCGCGCCATGCGGTCTGCGGTAAAGCGCTCCTCGAACCGGGCGCGGATGCGGCGGCGATCGAGGCTTCCCACCTTGTTGACCGCTTCGACTGCCTGCGCTTCGTTCTCGACAATAAAGCCGGTGACACCGTCTTCCACCACTTCGGAGACCGAACCCCTGTTCCACGCAATCACGGGCGTACCGCAGGCCATCGCCTCGATCATGACCAGACCGAACGGTTCCGGCCAGTCGATCGGAAACAGCAGCGCTGCCGCACCGCGGAGCAACTCGCTCTTGGCCGCATCACCGACCGGGCCGACATACTCGACACCATCGCCAAGCTTCGGCCGGACATAGGTGTCGAAATACAGCGGATTGCCGACGTCAACCGTACCGGCGAGCTTGATGGGGTGACCGCACTCGACCGCAACGTCGATTGCCTTGTCCGGCCGCTTCTGGTCGGTCATGCGCCCGATGAAGGCGAGATAGGACCCGGGCTCGAAGGAGGGCTCGAAGCGGTCTCCGTCGACGCCGTGAAGGACGACGCCGGCGCGGTTGGCTTCTGGGATCCCACGTTGCTGGGACGCTGAAATGGCCGCGACCGGCAGGTCGGGGAAGGCATTGAAGAACAGCTTCCGGTCAAGCTCGTCGACGCGCCAATGGATCGTTGTCAGCGATTTCGAGCGCTGATCGCCCAGCAGGGTCGCGTGAAAGAACTCGCCGTGGAAATGCAGGATGTCGAACTCGTCGAGCCGCTGGCGAACCTCATCCAACGTCACGCTTTCGAGCACTGCCGGTATCGAAGGCGGCACGGTGCCGTGTTCGCTCTCCAGAAACTGCAGGCTCGGCAGGGACCCGATACGGGTGACCGGCGTGGTGCTGTCGGATGCCGCAAACAGGGTAACCTCACAACCCTGGCGTTGCATCGCTACGCAGAGATCGTGGATCACACGCTCCGTTCCGCCATGATCGCGGGGAGGAACGGGGAAGATACTTGGTGCAACCTGCGCAACCCTTATCGGCTTCGGGAGTTCCGGTGCGCATTCTAGCATTTTGTATCCTTGTTGCTCAGAAAGGTTGTGTATGTTCGTTCTTCATGTCGCACTTCAAGGGTGTCTGCGCGGAAATAATGTCGAGTATGGGCTAACGGCCGATACCGGCGGGCATATCCGCTACTTGATGGATCTTGTCGGCGCCTGTGAAGCCTCTGACACCGACTCCAAAATAGTGATCGCAACGCGTGCCTTCGAAGGCCACGGCGAGGACTATCAGCGGCCTTCCGAGGCCGTGAGCCCCCAGATTTCGATTGTACGGTTGCGTACCAACCGCCCCGATTATGTCAGCAAAGAGGATATGCATGCAGAGGTTGCATCCTTTAGCGACGCGCTGATCGCTCACCTTCGCGAACATGGGCTTCCTGACATTGTCCATGCGCATTACGCCGACGCTGCGGTCGTCGCTGCGCGGATCAAAACAGAGTTGGGCATTCCTTTCGTTTTCACGGGGCATTCGCTCGGCAGGGTGAAAATTGCGGCCATGCCGGAAATCGCATCGGATGCATCCATGACGCATCGTCTTGCGGCGGAAGAATGCGCGCTTGCAGAGGCGTCCCTGATCATTGCGTCCTCGCGCGACGAGGCTGAGCTGCAGTACAAAGGATATGACAACTACGACGCCGGCACAATCCGCGTGCTTCCGCCCGGCAGCGACCTCGATGCTTTTCAGGGCGCCCAGTCATCGGAAACTGTCGAGGTCCAGCTCGCTCGTTTCCTCGCTGAACCTGAAAAGCCTGTGTTGCTTGCCATCGCGCGCCCGGTCACCAAAAAGAACCTGATCGGGCTTGTACGGGCCTACGGAAAGTCGCCAGCGCTCCAGGAAGCTGCGAACCTCGTGATCCTCGCCGGCAACCGCTGCGAAATCGACGAGCTCGAACCGGATCTCGCGGACAACCTGCGCGAAATCCTTCATCTCGTCGATACCTACGATCTGTACGGCAAGATCGCCTATCCGAAGATGCATCGACCGGATCTGGTGCCAGCCTATTATGCCTATGCTCGCGATCGCGGTGGCATTTTCGTCAATCCGGCACTCAACGAACCGTTCGGATTGACGCTCCTGGAAGCCTCGGCCGTTGGTCTGCCCTTGATCGCGACAGACAGCGGCGGCCCCAATGATATCGTCGAGACCTGCGGCAACGGTGTGTTGATAGACCCGCGCGACGAGGACGGTCTTGCTTCCGCCGCGCTGAAAATCCTGGGCTGCTCCGAAACGTGGCAGACTTACTCCAAGGCCGGCGAACGTGCTGTCGCCTGTTATGACTGGGCGCGACATACCGAACGGTATCACGGCCTGCTCTCGGAGCTGATCGACAAGCCCGCAGCCAAGACGGAAAAGCCCTCGCAGCTACTGATCAGCGACATCGACAACACTCTGGTGGGATCGGTTCCGCATCTGCATGCCTTTGGCAATTGGCGGCGACAGCAGAGTGGATTGTCGTTCGGGGTCGCGACCGGTCGTTCCTTCCACAGCGCCATGGCCATTCTCGAACAGGAGGATGTGCCGAGGCCGGAAGTCATGATCACCTCGGTCGGATCCGAGATCTATCACCTGAGCGAGAACGGCGTCTCCTACGAGTATGACCGGCATTGGGCCGAGCGCATCGCCGAGAACTGGGACCGAAGCGGCATCGAGAGAGTTCTGCGCAAGGCAGGCTTCCTCACCCCGCAGGCGTCGCTCGAACAGCGCGATTTCAAGCTCAGCTATTTCAGTGACGGCTCGAGCGGCGTCGTGGCACGCATCAAGGAACTGCTGGAAAAGGCCGGTTTGCGCGCGTCGGTGATCCACAGCCATCGACGGTACCTCGACGTCCTGCCGCTCAAGGCATCGAAAGGTACGGCCGTTGACTACGTCCGTCGTGGTGCTGGACTGTCTGAAAACATGGTGTTCGTCGCCGGCGATTCCGGCAACGATATCGAGATGCTTCAGGCCATCCCGCAGTCGATCATCGTCGCCAACTACTCGGATGGACTGGCCACGCTTCCTGCACTCAGCCATTCCTATATCGCCTCAGAAACCCATGCGGCAGGCATCATCGAAGGCGTTCTCCACTTCCGCAGACAGGCGGAGGCTGAATGTCTCTCAGTATCCTGACCCTGGTTCGTGGCCGCGAGCGACATCTCGCCAACCTGATGCGCAGCCTTGGGGAGCAGTCGTGCCTTCCCAAGGAGCTCGTGATCGCCTGGATGCAGCCGGAGCCTTTCGAGGATCTGCCGAGCCTGCCGTTTCCGGTCAAGCACGTGTTCGTCGAGGGAGAGGACTTGCCTCTTGCCAAGGCGCGGAACGCGGCGGCAAACGCGGCGTCGGGGGAAACACTCATGTTTCTCGATGTTGACTGCATCGCGTCGCCAACGGTTGTTGAATCCTACTTTGCCGCCTTGAACGAGCATGACGGGATCTGTCTGAGCGAAGTTCTGTATCTGCCTGCCGAAGTGACCGACTTCCGGGGAGACTACGGTGTGCTCGAGCTCGGCAAACCGCATGTCTCCAAGCCTCGGTTTCCTGAATTCGGCCGTGTCGAGCAGGAACCGGATGGCGGCCAGCTTTGGGGCCTGTCCTTCGCGCTGCGAAAAAGCACGTGGCAAGCGATCGGCGGTATGGATGAGCGCTTCGTCGGTTATGGCGGGGAAGAAACCGACTTCGCCGCATCGGCAGAGCAGGCCGGAGTGAAGACCTACCGGGTGGGTGGCGCGCGCGTCTACCACCAGCATCACCCGGTCCTCATACCGCCTCTGCACAACTTCGACCCGATCCTTCGCAATGCCCGCCTCTTTCAGGAAAAGCATGGCCGCTGGTGCATGGGCTACTGGCTTGGCCAGTTCCGCGAGGCGGGGCTGATCCGATGGGAGGAGGATGGCGATGCGCTGGACGTCCTGCGCTTTCCGGACCCGACTGAAATTGAGGCCGCGCGACAGCCCGGTACCGTTCTGTATTCATAGGAATTATCGAGTATGAAAAAGCCAATCGCGTTTTTCGCCCATCATCAGGGCCGCGGACATGCCAACCGTATTATGGCCATTGCCGAGCATTTCAGCCAGGACAGGCAGGTCTCTGTTCTGACGGCCGGGCCGGACTATTTCGAGTCCGTAAGCTCAAGCGTCGAGGTCGTCGCGCTGCCGAACATGATCGGCGAAACGGTCCCGACCGCGCGGCTGTTCGATGAGCCTACACCATCGGTCATGCACTGCGTTCCCTTGGGCCTGCCGTCGATGCGGAAAACGATGCGCACCATCGTCGAGCATCTCGACGACCGCGATATTGGTCTGTTTGTCGTGGACGTGTCGTCGGAGATCGGAATGTTGGGTCGGATCTGCTCCACCCCAACAGTTCAGATGCGCCTCCACGGCGACCGCAACGACGTCGGTCATATCGGATCCTACGAAGCGATGGTCGGCATTCTGGCGCCGTTCGACGAGCGTATGGAGCAGCAGGACTATCCGCGCCATCTTCGCGACAAGACGTTCTATACGGGTGGTCTTTGCACCACCCGCGATCAGGTTCTGTCCCGTGCAGAGGCACGCCAGAGACTTGGGCTGCCCTCGGATCAGAAGATCGTGCTGGTCATGACAGGTGGCGGCGGCAGCGGCACGCCCTATGCGCCGCTGACGATTGCCGCACGGGCCGTCCCGGATGCGCTGTGGCTCGTCGCCGGTCCTGTTCTGCGGGAAGGCCATGAGACGGATTTCCCCAATTTGAAGGAACTCGGCTGGGTCGACAACGTCACGGACCATATCGCAGCGGCCGATATCGTTGTGGCCTCCGCTGGCGACAACACGGTTCATGAGATTGCGCGTGCGGCCCGGAAATTCGTGGTGATGCCCGAATGGCGGTATTTTTCCGAACAGCATCGCAAGGCATCCGAGCTCGTCCGACTTGGCGCAGCGGTTTCCGCTCCATACTGGCCGGGAGATTACGAGGGATGGCGGGGGCTTCTGCAGCGTGCCGAAGAGCTCGACACGGAAGCACTTGCAACTCTGCACGAGCCGGCCGCTGCGGCCAGGGCCGCAAACTGGCTGGAAGAGCTCTGCGACCAGCTCTGGATGGGTGGTGCGCAGCGTATTGCAAGCCCGTTGCTCAAGGTCGTCTGATCATGGTCACGTTGACGACCGTCCTGCGCTCCGGGGGGCGCTACGAGCCGATCTGGGTGGAACGCCTTGCCCGCGGGGCGAGGCGGCATATTGCAGGCCTTGATCGCATCGTCTGTGTCACGGATTTCAATGAGGCAATGGACGGTGTCGAGACAGTCAAATTTCGCCATGACTGGCCGAAGTGGTGGTCGAAATTCGAGGCTTTCCGTCCCGAGCTCTCCGACGATGTCAACATACTCTGCGACCTGGACACGATCTTCATGTCCTCGGCCAGCGAGCTTGCATCAAAAGGCGATGCCGTTGTGATGGAGGATCATTTCCTGAAGTCTCGAGCGTCGACCGCGTTGATGCGCTGGAACAAAGACGATTTCTCGTTTCTGTACGAGCGGTTCAAACGCGATCCGGATCACTGGATTGCGCCGGGCAGTTGCGGAACCGTTCCCAACTCCGTGCACGGCGACCAGGTCGTGGTCGACCATTTCCTACGCGACCAGCAACCGTTCCCGGGCTTCATCCAAAACGAGTATCCTGATCTACTCGATTTCTACGATCCGGTTCGCAAGAACAGCGGACCGGTACTGATCTTCATTGGGGATTCCAAGCCCGATAACGCGACGGCCGACGTCAAGGACGCATGGCTGAACAGCTAGCACTGTCGGGAAGTGTTGGCTGCTGCCACCTCAGACTGTGAGCACCGCCCCGATTTGAGCCATTGACGCATCCATCTTCAGCACAAGTCCTGTGGGATTATAAGCGACATCAACAGATCCCATCGAGCCCAGGCTCGACTTGATCAGTTTTGATCCGAAACCCTTGTGCTCTGGAACGGCGACGATTGGTCCGTCCACTTCGATCCAGCTAAACTGAAGCCTGTTCTCGCCACCCTGTGGCACGACAGACCACTCGATATCGATATGGCCAACCTCGTTGGAAAGCGCACCGTATTTGACGGCGTTGGTCATCAACTCGTGAAGTACCAGGCCGAAGGACATGGCAGCCTGGGGTCCGAGCATGACGGTCGTCCCACGAACCTTGATGCGGTCGCTGTCCTGCATCCCGATATTGCAGACAGTGTTGGCCACCACATCGCGCAATTCGGCTCCGCGCCAATCCTCTTGCGTCAGCATGTCATGCGCTTTGGAAAGAGCGGAGAGGCGCGACTGGATCTTGTCGCGCGCATCGTCCACCGTCTGGGCATTGCGCAAAGACTGGGTGGTGATGGCCTGCACCACGGCAAGCGTGTTTTTGACCCGGTGCGCGAGTTCGTGCATCAGCAGCTTTTGTGTTTCTTCGGCCTGCTTACGCTCGGTGATTTCGACAGATGCACCCGAAAAACGCACGGGCTCGCCGGAGGAGTCGCGGATAAGACGGCCCTTTGCGTGGACCCAGCGAACACCGCCACCTGGCTGGATGATGCGGTATTCGTTATCGAAGGTCGACTGTCCCTCGAACAACCGCCCCAGTTCCGCTTCGAACGCTGGCATGTCGTCGGGATGGAAATTCCGAGTGTATTCCTCAAGCGGCGCGCCAGCGGCTGCGCGACCCGGTTCTACCGTATAGATCTCGGCGAAGTTGGGGTCGGCATAGATCAGGTTCGTCTTCAGATCCCAATCCCAGATGCCGACCATTGTCGATGCGCCGAGAGCAAGCTGCAGGCGCTCTTCGCTTCGTGAAAGCTTGTCCTGCATGGATTTGAGCTCGGTGATATCGAGCGATACGCCGCACATCGCGACGGCTTGCCCCCGGTCATCGTGGACGAGCTGGCCACGCGCGAGCACCCAGGCCACAACACCGTCGGGACGGATGACGCGGTACTGGACATCGTAGTCCGAGCTTCCTGCCAGGGTTTCCTCCACCGCGGCTTGCATGCGGGGCAAGTCGTCGGGATGGATAGCGCTCTGCAGATCGTCATAGCTGAGGGACTGGTCCCTGTGACGACCGAAGTTTTCCCGGCACACGTCAGAGGTCTGGAGTGCCATCGTCGCGAGGTCGAGCTCCCAATACCCGAGGCTTCCAGCCTCGAGAGTTTCCTTCATCCGGCGCTCGGAGCGAATAGCTGCCTGTTCCGCCTTTTTCGTTCCTGTGATGTCGCGGGAGATGGACAGGATCCGATCGGGCTTGCCGTCTCTTCCAAGGATTGGGGAAACTTTCACTTCCCACCACCGCGAGTTTCCTTTGGCCGTTTCCGCCGTCCCGACAAAGCTACAGCTACGTCCGGAGCGCGCAGCCTCAAGCGCTTCGCGCGCTGCCGCGTTCCCGTCGTCTTTCCAGAAATCAGGCCAAGGACAGTTGCGGATGGTTTCGAAATCGTCGATTTCCATGACGCGCATGCCGCCAGCGCTCATGAACGTAATGTTGCCGGCGAGGTCGATAACCTTGATACAGTCGTCGCTTGCGGACAGGATTTCCGCCATGAGAGCAACGTCCATCGTGTTTGCCAATGCGACTTCGTGCGGTCGCTGGGATACCGTGTTCATTGTGTATCCGATCGCAAGCGTATGGATATCCGTGTCGAAGTCATTGTCGGCCGTTTCTGAACTGCGAGTGCAAGGTAGCCGCGAGACGGCAGTGGGCGAATGTTGCGGGGAGTTTCCGGTAGTTCAATCAGTCTCAGTCACGGTGCAGGCGGCGCGACGATAATGCTGGGTGGAACGCTCAACCCGATGTCGCCGCGCAGAAGTCGCGCGATGTATTCGAGAGCATTCTTCAAGCCGTTCATCGTATACGGCTTTTCGATTACACCGATTGCACCCACGAAATCTTCCGGAATGCGCTTCAGGTTTCCGGTGATGAATACGTACGGGATCCCCCGGTCGGCAAGGTGCCGCCCGACTTCGAGTCCGGTCGGGCCATCGGTCAGATGCACATCGACAAAGGCAAACTCCGGTATCTGGCCTTCCAGAATGGCCAGCGCCTTTTTCCGGTTCATGGCCTGACCGATTACAGAATGGCCCGCCGCCTCGACTTCTTCTTCGAGCTCAAGCGCCAGAAGGGCCTCGTCTTCAACGATCATGATTTTCAAGCTATGCTCCATATCAGCTATCTAGCGGCAAGATGATGCGGACAGTGGTTCGCCGACCCTCTACCTCACGTTCGATCTCGGCCTCGACCTGACGGCAGCACGTCTCCAGCATCAGCCGTCCGAATTCGTTATCCTCTTCGTCGACGTCGACCGGATCGGCCGTATCGCGGACTTCGATGATGAAATGCCCGTTTGGACGATTGACCACGAGGTGGATCTCTCCACCGCCCACGCTCAATCCGCGTCGGACCGCATCGCCAATGAGTTCATTGACGATCAGAGACAGTGGGGAGGCCTTGGCGGCGGGCACAAGAACCGGTGACAGATCCATGGTGATCCGGATATCGTCGCGCCCGAGCGATCCCACAAGGTCGACAACGTGATCGCGGGCAAAGTCGGCGACATCGAAGCGACCGACGTCGTTCGACATGAAGAGCTTGCGTTGCACCGTGCTAAGGGCCTCAACACGGTTGAGGACCGACAGGAGCGTATGCCGGACCGTTTCGTCCCGTGTTTTCCTGGCCTTGAGTTTCACGATCGAAGCGATGGTCAGCAGGTTGTTCTTGACGCGGTGGTCGACCTCGTGGACGAGGGTCGTCTTTGCCTCGAGGGCTTGGGTGAGTTCTGCTGTTCGGGCAGCGACCTCCGCCTCGGCTCTCCGACGCGCCGAAGCGGACTGCATCTCCAACGTCTTGTCGTCCGTGAAATCAAGCTGCGACGCGAAGTAGTAGAGCGGATCGCCCTGATCGTCGAACACAGGGCTGATGAAAAGAGCGTTCCAAAATGTCGAGCCGTCTTTCCGGTGGTTGACGATATCGATCGCGATCGACCTCTGGTCCCTGATCGCTTCCCTTATCTTCTGAACTGCCGCTGGGTCGGTCTCGGGTCCTTGCAAAAAACGGCAGTTGCGTCCCACCAGTTCGTCCGCCGGATATCCGGTCAGGTCACTAAAGGCCTTGTTGGAAAAGATGATCGGATTGTCGTACTGGCGCGGATCCGTGATGATCATCGGCATCCGGGTTGCTTTGAATGCTGCGGAGAAGGGATCCTTGGAAGAATGCTCTGCAAGAAGCTTGTCCCCGGCGTCCTGTGCCCCCCTTTTCGCCGAGATCGAGTCGTTCATGAGCATGCCTAATTTACAATTTGCTTTCCAACGCGTGCTCTTGGCTAAATGTTCCGCGCGGTAAAGCCACACGACGGTTTGGGTGCTTTGTGTCACGCGGCCGCTTCAGACGCCGCATCTAAACAGCGCACAGATCTTGATCGTCGTGCGGGATATTACCGGGACAACACCAAAGACCGATGCAGCGGGAAACGAGCACTCGGCTGACAACCATCTCATATGATCGGTTCGCGCCGATATTCCTGAGCGCCTCTCGCTTGCTGATCAGGCGATTTTCAGTAAGTGTAAATAACTGTAAATAAACGTAAATGTCAGATCCCTGATAGGAACCGCATGGAGCTTTTGCTGTTGTTCGCTTGCTATCAAAGGAGCTGACATTGAAATACTCTGCATACCTCGCGACAGGATTGGTCGGCATACTCGTGCTGACCGGGATCTCCACTGCCAATGCCCAGATGATGGGGGCGAAGCCGCTTTCCAGGGGTGACGTTCAGCTTGTCCAGAAGCAACAGGGCAAACAGCATATGCTCAAGGGCCACCGCGGTATGAAGGAACGCCGTCAGGGCTACCGGCGCCACAGCGACGGATACTGGTACCCGCCCGCAGCATTCGCGTCTGAGGCTCCAAAGAAAAAACCAGGCCGATCCGACAAAGCTCCGTCACCGGTCAGAAAATTCTAGGAGAGAACGCGACTCATGGGCACTCATCCTCGAGCCGTCAACGAGGTAGTGCCGCGTATTGTGCATAGCTGCACTGCAACATGCTGCCTTCCTACATTCGGATAAATGGAATATCCAGTCTTCCAACGAAGCAATGCACCTCCTCCCGCAGAGCTTCGTGTTCCAGGCGACCCACTCCTCCCAATGGGCGTCTGGCAGAACAGCGGCACTCCTCCTCCCAGCCGTTGTTCGATCTTTTCGAAAAGCCTGCCGCACCTCCTCCCGCGGCAGGCTTTTTCGTTCTGGGCGAGCCATAAGGCGCGCTCGACCGGCCTGCGCTTTGGCGCTGCAGCTTGCGCTTTGTGGCAAACAGGGATGTGAACGAAGGCGATGCGGTTCTTCTTTGAGGTTCACCTGTAGTTTTCGACAACCTTATGCCGTACCGAGCGTTTCGATCCTTTACCGACGTCGTCCAGGGAGAAGCGCGTGCCGCAGGAATTTCGTTTTGAGATGCTAGCTAAGTTCGGCTATGCCGCGCGAGGTGTCGTTTTTCTTCTGGTTGCGGCGTTGGCGCTGTTTTCGAGCTTCGGCGGCGGTCGTCCCGAAAGCAAGTCGGCCATATCGTCGTTGCTGGATCAACCGTTCGGCAAGGTGTGGGTCGGGATAATCGGCATCGGGCTTTTCTGTTTTGTGGCCTGGCGGCTTGCCCAGGCTCTGGCCGACAGTGACGGACATGGCAGCGATGCCAAAGGAATGGTCATTCGGGCAAGCCTTCTCGGCAGCGCCGTGACCTATGTCGGTCTCGGGATCTACGCAATCGGGCTTTCGGTCTTTTCGGGCGGCGGAGGCGGTGGTTCTGGAGAGAAGGGCCTGGCGACATGGATCATGTCCCAACCTTTCGGCTCCTACCTCGCCATCATCGCCGGCATTGGACTGTTCGCAGGAGGTGTCGTTACCATGATAAAGGGCCTGACGCGGAAATTCGAGAAGTATATCAGCATCCCGAGCAACGCCAGCTGGCTCACTTATGTCTGTGTATACGGTCTCGTCGCCCGCGGTGTCGTCTTTGCCGTTGTCGGCATCCTGTTTGCCTATGCCGGCTTCAAGGTCGATCCTGATCAAGCTGGCGGCATGGCTGACGCGATGGACTGGTTGAGCGAGCTGCCGGGCGGTGCGACCATCTTCATCGTCATCGCAGCCGGGCTCGCAGCGTTCGGTATCTATAACCTTGTCGCCGCAAGATACCGGACAGTCCGTGGCCCCTCCATGGCAGACGTCAAGCGCACTGTCAGCCGGCCCTTCAACTAGCCGATCGGGACCGTTGACTGGGATCCTGCACTCAGCTGGTCATCGAAATCGCGACCATCATAAACGCGTGAGGGGGTGGGAACGGTCCGTTCCCACCCCCTCATTTGCTATATCCGGCATGCCACGAAAGCAGTGACACGCCGGGCTATTTATTGCGTTAGGCGAGCATGCGCACCTTGGGTTCGCGATCCCAGTACCGCTTTGCAGCGGCCTTCAGGAAGCCGTCCATCCCGACAACACCGTCATCGGTTTCGACGCCGGCTTTCTGCAGCAGTGGCTGGGCCTCGTTCGTATGGCCGATAGCCTTGAGGTGGCCGAACGCATCCATCACCCACTGGACCGCTGCTGCTTCTCGGGTCAGCATGTCGCTGCCTTCCTTCGAGAGGAGAACCGCGACCGCGTCGAAGAGCTGTGACGGCGAACCGGCGAGCTGACCATCGGCTTTCGTTACGTTGCCGTCGGACAGTTTTGCCTTTCCGATCTTAGGCGCAACGACGAATGCGGTGGCGCCAGCCTGGCTGATGGCGTTCTTCAGATCACTCAATGCCTTCGCATCGGTGCCATCAGCAATAAGGATGCCGATCTTTCGACCCTTGACCGTCTCGACCATGTTCTTCTGGATCGACAGGGCTGGCGACGGATCGAGATCGACCGGTTCCCGTGCAGCCGGATTGGCAGCCGGAAGGTCGATTCCGAGACCATCGGCGACCCGCTGCGCCAACTCCTCGTCAACGTTCAGGAGATTACCAATAACGCGCGGCGGAACGTGATCGAACTCGACCTTGGAAAGCTCGAACACGAAAGACGACGCGATATGCGCTTGCTCGGACGCTGTCTGAGACTTCCAGAACATTCGTGCCTGGCTGTAATGGTCGGCAAAGAGCTCGGCGCGGACCCGCAGCTTGTCGCCCTGTTCCTGATCACCTGTCGCCCGTTCGAACGACCGGAAGCCAGTTGCGGGACACTCGCGTGGGCCGCCTTCTTCTCCAGCCATTGAGAGGCTGTTGGGTTCGTAATTGGCACGACCCTTCGGAACGCTCATCTGCATCATGCCGTCACGCTGGAAATTCTGCATGGGGCACTTCGGCGCGTTGATCGGCAGCTGATGGAAATTGGCCGTGCCGAGACGCGATTTCTGGGTATCCAGATAGGAGAACAACCGGCCCTGCAACAGCGGATCGTTGGAGAAGTCGATTCCCGGGACGACGTTCGACGGCAGGAAAGCCACCTGTTCCGTTTCGGCGAAGAAGTTATCGGGGTTGCGATCAAGCACAAGCCGACCGACGATCTTGACCGGCAAAATCTCTTCCGGGATGATCTTGGTGGAGTCGAGCACGTCGTAGGGGAGCTTGCTTGCGAATTCCTCGTCGAAAAGCTGAACGCCGAGCTCCCATTCCGGAAAATCACCACTGTCGATGGCTTCCCAGAGATCGCGACGGTGGTAGTCGTTGTCGGCGGCCTGAAGCTTGAGCGCCTCATCCCAGATCGTCGACTGAACGCCGAGCTTCGGCTTCCAGTGGAACTTCACGAAGGTCGACTTGCCCTCTTCGTTGACGAAGCGGAACGTGTGAATGCCAAAGCCCTGCATCATGCGCAGCGAGCGCGGAATGCCACGGTCCGACATGGCCCATAGAAGCATGTGGGTGGTCTCAGGCATCAGCGACGCGAAATCCCAGAAGGTACCGTGCGCGCTACCGGCCTGCGGATAGGCGCGGTCAGCTTCCATTTTCACCGAGTGAATGAGATCGGGAAACTTGATTGCATCCTGGATAAAGAAGACCGGAATGTTGTTGCCGACCAGATCCCAGTTGCCTTCCTGCGTGTAGAATTTGACGGCGAAGCCGCGAACGTCGCGAGGGGTATCGACAGAGCCAGCGCCGCCTGCAACGGTCGAGAAGCGGACGAAAACCGGAACCTTGTCCCCTACACGCTGAAACACGTCGGCTTTTGTCACGTCCGTGAGGGATTCCGTGAGCTCGAAGTAACCGTGTGCGGCAGAGCCTCTGGCATGCACGATGCGCTCAGGGATGCGTTCGTGGTCGAAATGAAAGATTTTCTCGCGGAGAACGAAGTCCTCAAGCAGGCTCGGACCGCGATTGCCGGATTTCAGACTGTTCTGATTGTCGGAGATCCGAACGCCGTGGTTTGTCGTCAGGTGGGCCTGAGCAGGATGCGAGCCATCGGACGGAACATGCTGGTGGGTCTCGCCGCCTTCACCGCGGTCCGTATCGTATGTCGTCGGGTCAGCCATTGGATGGTCCTTTGCTCGAATTCAATCCAGCAACAGATATGCCCGCGCGACGCTGCGGCAAGCGTCCGTCGGAGAGATTATCCAAGGGATTGCTTTCAAAGCTGCAGGTCAGGCACCGGAGGTGGCTGTGGGCTGAGCTCCCGAGAGTGGTCAGTAAAGGCGTCTCGTAGTCCGCTGTGCCTGCATTCGTGGCCTGACCGGCGTTCGATGAGGCGCTGCGGTGACGCGGGTCCGGCGGGGAGAGATGCCTATCCCACGCAGAACTTTCCCGATTGCTCTCGTAGCAAAGCAAGCCCTTGCTCTGTCACGAGGTTCATCCTCGGGTTGCCGCGGCGCCCCGCGAACAGGTCCGGATACTGGGATGACGTGACAAGTCTCACTTCCGTTCGCGGCAGCTTCTGCAGGTGAACACTTGCACCCTTACGCGCAATATCGACGCCCAGCGCACGAAGCGCGTCAGGTGCCGCGATCCAAAGGGTGCCGCTGATGTTCAGCATCCGAATGGTGTGTCCATGGCAGGTCACGGTGTTCATCGAGCGTCCTCAGCCGTCGCGACGTCAGCCAGGCCGTCGCTCGAAATCGCAACGACGACGGCTTTCGCCGGAGAAACAGGTGTATCTTCAACCGCTCCGAAAAATCCTGACAGCATCCGTAAATCCTTCGTGAACCACCGATTATGTGCATTGCACAAAACTAGACGCCGGTTATATACGTGCCCGACTGTATGTAAACTATCCTTGTGCGGAGCACTCGATGCCTAAGGCGTTGCGATCTATCCTGACCATCACCTGCCTCCTCGCCCTCGTCGGGTGCCAGAAGGAAGAAGCCGCAGCACCTCCGGCGCCGCCTCCATCGCCCGTTGGCGTGGTGACGGTGCAGCCCGAGACCTTGCCGATCACCAGCGATCTGCCCGGCCGTATCGCTCCGACCCGTCTCGCCGAGGTGCGCCCGCGTATCTCCGGGATTATCGTCGAGCGCGTCTTCGAACAGGGCTCCATCGTCAAGGCGGGCGACGTGCTTTACCGCATCGACCCGGCACCGTTCCAGGTTCAGGTCGACAGCGCGCAGGCCACGCTTCGGAGTGCGCAGGCAGCGCAGATGCAGGCTCGCCAGACCGCCGATCGTCAGACCCAGCTCAGCAAATCGAACGTCGCCACTCGCCAGGACCTCGATACCGCGATCTCTGCACTGGCGCAGGCGGACGCTCAGGTCGCCGTCGCCCAGGCCGGCCTTGCCCAGGCCGAGCTCAGCCTGCAATACGCCAATGTCACGGCACCGATCAGCGGCCGCATCGGCCGTGCGCTGATCACGGAAGGCGCCCTGGTCAGCTCGACTGGCTCTGAAAACCTCGCGACCATCCAGCAGCTCGACCCGATCTATGCGGACTTCACCCAACCGGCCGCCGATCTGATCCGCCTGCGCAAGGCGCTGCAGGACGGCAAGCTGATGACGGGACCGAACGAGGCGAACGCCTATCTCATGCTCGACGACGGCACCAAATACCCGGAAACGGGCCGTTTGCTGTTTTCGGAAGCAGCGGTCGATGAAACCACTGGGCAGGTGACCCTGCGCGGTGAATTCCCCAATACCAATGGGGATCTCCTCCCGGGCATGTATGTCCGCGTGCAGATCGAGGAAGGTCTGGAGCGCGACGCCTTCGCCGTGCCGCAGCAGGCCCTGCAGCGCGATTCCGGCGGCCAGGCGAGCGTGCTCGTGGTCGGCGCCGAAGACAAGGTCGAGCAGCGCCGCGTCACCGTCGGTCGTGCGCTTGGCGAACGCTGGGTCATCTCGCAGGGCCTTAAGGCCGGCGACCGCGTGATTGCGGAGGGGTTCCAGAAGACGGCTCCCGGCGCCACCGTCAAGCCTGAGCCCTGGTCCGCGGACAAGCCGGCGACGGAGCAGTCGGCGCAAGGCGACGCCAATGCGGCTCCTGCAGAGCCGGCGAAGAAGTAAGGACCAGGTTACATGGCAAGTTTCTTCATCGACCGGCCGATCTTCGCCTGGGTCGTCGCAATCTTCATTATGCTCGCAGGCGTGCTGACAATTCCGATGCTGCCGATTGCGCAGTATCCGAATGTCGCACCGCCGCAGATCACCGTCTCCACCAACTATCCGGGCGCTTCGCCAGACGATATCTACCAGGGCGTGACGCGTCCGATCGAGGAAGAACTGAACGGCGTTCCCGGGCTGATCTACTTCGAATCGACGTCTGAGTCGTCGGGCCGTGTGTCGATCAACGTCACCTTCGCGCCCGGTACGAATATCGGCGAAGCGCAGGTCGAGGTGCAGAACCGCATCGCCCGCGCCGAACCCCGCCTCCCGGGTGCCGTCACATCGCAGGGCGTGCGCGTCGAGCAGGCAGGCACATCGTTCCTGATGGTCGTGTCGCTGACCTCCACGGACGGCAATACTGACGTCATTGGTCTCGGCGACTATCTGAACCGAAACGTGCTTGGCGAGATCCGCCGCGTGCCCGGTGTCGGCAGTGCTCAGTTGTTCGCCACCCAGCGCTCCATGCGCATCTGGATGGATCCCGACAAGATGGTCGGCCTCAAGCTGACGGCCTCCGATGTTACGGCTGCGATCAGCGCCCAGAACGCCCAGGTTGCCGCCGGTCGTATCGGCGCGACGCCGAACCCGATCGGCCAGCAGATTTCCGCAACCATCAACGTCCAGGGCCAACTGACCAATCCCGAGGCGTTCGGAGCGATCGTGTTGCGTGCCAATCCCGATGGTTCGTCGGTGCGGTTGCGCGATGTCGCCCGCATCGAGGTCGGCGGCGAAAGCTACAACTTCTCCAGCCGCCTCAACGGCAAGCCAAGCGCTGCCATCGGCGTCCAGCTGTCGCCGACTGCCAATGCACTCGATACGGCGAAAGGCGTGCGCGCGGTCATGACCGAGCTGCAGCAGTATTTCCCGTCCGGGATTGAATACGAGATCCCGTACGATACCAGCCCGTTCGTGGAAGTCTCGATCGAGAAGGTCATCCATACGCTGATCGAGGCGATGATCCTCGTCTTCGTGGTGATGTACGTCTTCCTTCAGAACATCCGCTACACGCTGATCCCGACACTGGTCGTCCCGGTGGCGCTGCTTGGCACCTGTGCGGTGATGTATGTCTCCGGCTTCTCCATCAATGTGCTCACCATGTTTGCGATGGTGCTCGCGATCGGCATTCTCGTCGACGACGCCATCGTCGTCGTCGAAAACGTCGAGCGCATCATGGCACAGGAAAAGCTGTCGCCGAAGGAGGCGACCCGCAAGGCGATGGGCCAGATTTCGGGCGCCATCATCGGCATCACGCTCGTCCTGAGTGCGGTGTTCATCCCGATGGCCTTCTTCCCCGGTGCGGTCGGCATCATCTATCAGCAGTTCTCGCTGACCATGGTGGTCTCGATCCTGTTCTCGGGTTTCCTTGCCCTGTCGCTCACGCCCGCACTGTGCGGTTCGTTCCTCAAGCCGATCAAAGGCGATCACCACGAGAAGAAGGGCGTCTTCGGCATTTTCAACCGCGGTTTCGACAAGGCTTCGCACGGCTATTCGCGCACGGTCGGTGGCATCATCAAGCGATCCGGTCGCTTCATGGTCATCTACGTCGCGCTTCTGGTCGGCCTCGGCTGGGCCTATCTGCAGCTGCCGAGCTCGTTCCTGCCCAACGAAGACCAAGGCTTCCTGATCGTCGACGTTCAGGCACCGGCCGAGGCAAGCACCGACCGCACCACCGAGGTCGTCGCGCAGATCGAAAAGATCGCGCTCAGTGAAAAGGCCGTCGAGCGCATTATCGCCATCAACGGCTATTCCTTCTCCGGCAGCGGCCAGAATGCCGCGCTCGCCTTCATCACCCTGAAGGACTGGTCGGATCGCGGTCCCGAGGATTCGGCTGATGCGATCGCAAAGAGGATCAACGGCCAGATCTTCGGCATCCGCGATGCGATCGCGTTCTCGCTGTCGCCGCCGCCGATCCAGGGTCTCGGCAACTCGTCCGGCTTTACCTTCCGATTGCAGGATCGTGCCGGCAACGGCCAGACGGCACTTGGCGCGGCGCGCGACCAGTTGATGGCCGCAATCGCCAAGAGCCCGGTTCTCGCCGGCGTTCGCATCGAAGGCATGCCGGATGCAGCGCAGGTCAACCTTCTTATCGACCGCGAGAAGGCCAACACGTTCGGTGTCACATTCGGTGACATCAACTCGACGATCACCGCAAACCTCGGCTCGTCCTATGTGAACGACTTCCCGAATGCGGGACGCATGCAGCGCGTGCAGGTTCAGGCCGACGGCAAGCAGCGCATGAAGACAGAAGACCTGCTGCGGCTCAACGTCCGCAACGCCAATGGCGGCATGGTGCCGATGGCCTCATTCGCGTCGGTCGAATGGGTCCGGGGCCCGTCGCAGGTTGTTGGCTATAACGGCTACCCGTCGATCCGCATCGCCGGCCAGGCAGCACCGGGCTTCTCCTCCGGTGACGCCATCACCGAGATGGAACGGCTTGCTGGCGAACTGCCGAACGGTTTCGGTTACGAATGGACCGGCCAGTCGCTGCAGGAAATACAGTCGGGGTCGCAGGCACCCGCCCTGATCGCGCTCAGCGTGCTTTTCGTGTTCCTGCTGCTGGCAGCCTTGTACGAAAGCTGGTCGATCCCGATCTCGGTCATGCTCGTGGTGCCGCTCGGGGTCATCGGTTCGGTTGCGGCCGTCATGCTTCGGGGAATGTCGAATGACGTCTACTTCCTCGTGGGTCTGATCGCCATTATCGGTCTGTCGGCGAAGAACGCCATTCTGATCATCGAGTTCGCCAAGGACCTCCGCGCCGAAGGCCGCTCCACGTTTGATGCGACGGTCGAGGCAGCGCATCTGCGCTTCCGCCCGATCCTGATGACGTCGCTTGCGTTCACCCTCGGCGTCGTTCCGATGGCAATTGCCACCGGTGCCAGTGCTGCCAGTCAGAATGCGATCGGCACCGGCGTGCTCGGCGGGATGATCTCGGCGACCTTGCTGGCCATCTTCTTCGTTCCCGTGTTCTTCGTCTTCGTGATGAAAGTCTTCCGCGTGAAGGAGCCGAACCACGAAGCAGAAAAGGCAGCTCCCAAAGCGGCGGAGTAGGGGAGAGCGGGAAGAGGAGGACAAGGATGAGACGAACGAAAGCCGAAGCGGCCGAGACGCGCTGTGCCGTCCTGACCGCAGCCGAGCAGCTTTTTTTCGAGAAAGGCGTCGCCAACAGTACTCTGGACGAAATCGCGGCTGCCGCTGGTGTCACACGTGGAGCGGTCTACTGGCACTTTGCCAGCAAGAGCGACCTGTTCCTCCAACTCTACAACGCGGCGCAGCTTCCCCGGGTCGACATGAGCGACGCTGCCGGCTCGGGTTGCGAGGATACTGATCCGATCTCGGCGGTGGAAACCATTGCTCTCGACTGGTTTGGGATGCTCGCAAGCGACGTCCAGCGTCAGCGGCTCCTCACGATCCTTCTGAGAACGAACTTCGAACATGAGTTCGAACCTGTCCTGCAGGAGATGGACGCCCTCAGCGCTGAGCACACTAAAAACATGGAGCGCATCTTTGCCAAGGCTGAAGACAAGGGACAGCTGTCACCCTTGTGGACTCCTGCCGCGTGCAGCCGCGCCGTGCACTGGCAGATGAAGGGTATCTGTTGGGAGTGGCTGCTGTTTGGCCGGAAGTTCGACCTCGTCATCTTGGGCGGAGACAGCGTCCGAAAGCTGTTCGCGACCTTCAGGCGCTGATCGTGATGGATGGGGAGAAATCGGCAGGCTCGG
This sequence comes from Velazquezella soli, assembly GCF_977018685.1. Classification (NCBI taxonomy): domain Bacteria; kingdom Pseudomonadati; phylum Pseudomonadota; class Alphaproteobacteria; order Hyphomicrobiales; family Rhizobiaceae; genus Velazquezella; species Velazquezella soli. The sequence goes on along the minus strand of NZ_CDRNXF010000005.1, from coordinate 397,344 downwards.
TCAAGCAAGTGGACATTGTCGCCGGATCTGTCGATGCTATGCTTTCCCCGATGACCGATATCTTCCAGGTCTATACCGACGGTTCGTTCGACGCCACTTCCCGATCTGGCGGCTGGGCGATCGTCGCTTTCAAAGGCGACGTGCAGATCCATGTCGCCTCGGGGACGACCATCGGCAGCTCGAACAATACGTTCGAGGTGCTGTCTGTCATGCGGGCGGCGTCTTGGCTTGAAGCCGAAGCGACGGGAATGGCTGCGGTGATCTGGACCGATTCCGCCCATGTCGTCGAAGGGTGCCATCGATGGCGGTTCATCTGGCGCGGCAACGGCTGGAAGCGGGTAAGATCAAACCCGCACGAACGTCGTCGGCCAATCCCGGATGCAGATGTATGGCGCGAACTGGACGCTTTCCTCGAGCGCAACCCGCTTGTTACAATTCAATTGTGCAAAGGGCATTCCGGAATCTCGGGAAATGAACAGGCCGATGCGGCAGCGAGATCCGCCTTGGGTCTGGGATAAGGCACGTTGCCGGCTCCCGAGCGCGAAAGACCTGCTGAACATGACAGAAGTCATGTGGCGGACTTGCAACTGTGATTGTGCAGTCGCTACTGCAAGATCATCTTTATTAGCTCTTTCCGTTAGCAAACAGCGCGACTCTGATAGTGGATTGAATCACCGATCAGGCATCGGACCACTAAAGGATATGTCATGAACACTCTCTCAAAAGCCCTGGCCACCGTTCTCCTCGCCTCGGCAATCGCAGTCCCGGTGTCTGCCGCAGATCTCGCGCCCATGGAAACTCCGCTTGCCGCACCGGCGACGTCAGGTTTTTACTTTGGTTCGCTGAGCTCCGTAAACTTCCTTGACGATACAGGCTTTGATTTCGGCGCCGCGTCGGTGTCCACCGAGTATGATGTCGGCTACTACAGCGCACTGCGCGCCGGCTATAACTTCGGATCGATGGGCTTCGTTTCGCCGCGCCTCGAGCTTGAACTTGGTTATGGCAGCGCGTCTGTCGACGAACACAGCGTTTCCGGATTTGGCGGCGTTGGTGGTATCGACTCCTACGGCGACGCTCGCTCGTTCCAGGGCTATGTCAATGGCTATCTCGATATCCCGCTTGCAGCTGAAGGCGCAGTCAGCGCGATCACGCCTTACGTCGGCGGCGGTGCAGGTTTCATGAACCTGGAACTGCGCAAGCAGGGCGTCAGCGGAACCGGTACCGGCACGCTGATGGATGATTCCGAGACCCAGTTCGCCTACCACCTTGATGCCGGCGTCGGCATCAATCTGCAGGCTATCGGTCTGTTCACGAACACTTCGCTGTTCGACAACACGACGTTTGATATCGGGTATCGCTTCACAGCTGCCGACGATTTCAACTTCGAGGCCCGCGACGGATCCACGTCGAGCACCGACTTCCGCAGCCATGCTGTGACATTCGGCCTGCGTCGCCAGTTCTGATCTGAGGGTCTGGCCGGTTTCGCGACCGGCCAGACCTATTCTGCTTGAGACGTTTCAGATCTCGCCCTCGGGCTTTTCGCCCTTGGCGTCTTCAAGGCCTTTTTCAGCCTTCTTCAGCAAATCCTCACGGTCCTTGTCGGCATTCTCGCTCGTGCGATCCGCATCGCTTCCGGTCTTTTTGTCGTCACTCATTTTATTCTCCTTCTGGTCAGAGATTCATGATGGCCAGATGGTCCAGAATATAATTCCGACCACCACGATGAACGACAGCGGCAGCGCCAGGAACCGCAGCATGCCAGTGCCTGTGTTGTCCCGGCCCAGCCAGGCGAACCACCAGTCCGGGCCTTGATTTCCGCTCTGTGACATCAGCGCCCTTTCACTTGGTTGTGCCGTATCCGGGCGTACCTGTTTTCTCCGAGGCGTCTTTGCGTTCCTGCTCCGGATTTCGCGTCGTGTCGACGCTTTCCTTGAAGCGCTGGTGCCCATCATTTTCGATCAGCGTTTTGTCGGCGTCCTCGGTAACCGGTGGGTTCTTCACGGTCATTCCTTCCAGTCCTGTCACGACGAGCTCATGAGCCCGTAGATGACGATTGCGATATACAGGCTGAAGGCGCCGAGCACGTATATGCCAAGCACGACGATCACTCCGCGCCCTAACAGTCCCTTCTTCTTTCGGACTTCAGGCGGGTCTCTCATTTTGTCGATACTGGGTTCATCTTCGGGCTTCATCGCATTTCCTTTCATTCAAGGAGGCGAACAGTCCGCGAGCCGCATAGTTCCGGCCGTTTCGAGGCGCAGCGGAATGTGAGGACAATCCGTACGGCATATCCGCCAGTGCCGCCTTCTTTTGAAATTTAAACGCAGAATTTCGGCGAGACGTCGATCTCGCCGAAATCCGGTGTTTACCCTGCGTTTACTGCTGCGGTTCGTGGAACGGACAGCCGTTGAACTTGGCTCTGAAGTCGGCAGAGTGGCGGTAGGTTTCGTTACGTGCCCGGTTGATGCCGCCGAGAGGCTGGTGATCTGCAAGGCCGGTCCAGACGCTGAACCGCATTTCCTCGTCGACCTTCTGCACCTTGGCGTCGCTCCAGCTATCCTGCGGAGCGGCGCTCAAAGTTGCAACGGTCACGAACGGAGCTTCGTCTTCCTTCCATTCTACGGTCGGGTCCTCGATCGGTTGCGCTTCGATATCGCGACAGAGCTGGACCTGGAATTCCCACAGGCCCCGCGTTTCCTGCATTTCCGCCTGGACCGTCTCACGGATGGCGTTCTCGCGGACGCTGGCATCGATTACGGTTCCGGTGCGCTTGGTCAGATCCGGTGAGATCGGCTTCACGCGGAACTTCGCGACGTAGTCACCATAGCGAAACGGCGTGACACTGAAATAGGTCTCGCCGAGCGGATCGACATTCGGCGCGCCGCCGAGGGACTGAATGGTGGGGCTCGTCACGCCGACGGCTTCGAGGCCCTTGTTGACGGTCTGAAGCACGCTGGACATCACGGTCTTTGTGCCTTCCATCTTGTCCGTGGTCTTGGCAAGGAGCTTGAGGCTGGAAAGAAACTTCTTGGGATCCGGCGTCTGGAAGACCGGGCCGTTGACCATCACGAAGTCCTGGTTAGTGCCGTCCGCGCCAGGCAGGCGGGTACCCTCGACGCCGACAACCTTGATCGCCAACCCGCGTGGAAGAGCGACAGCGTCGGGCAAAATGTCGCCGGCGTTTGTGGAAAGACGCATGTAGACCGGATGTTCGCCCGGTTTGGCAAACAGACCTTGCGCGAACTCGGGCGGCAGCCCGTCCTTGACGGTCATTGTACCCTCAAGGATGCCGTGTGCTTTTGCGTGCACGGACCGAACGGCATGGCCGTAATCCTCGGCAGTCTTTTCAAGAATGATGTCGAACTGATCGATCAGACCCGAGATCGTCTCGCGCTCATCAGGTTTGACTGTTTCGAGGTCTGGGGTATAACGGACGGGCGTGGCTGCAATCATCTGGCGCTCCTTCAAAATCGAAAAACGCCAGAATAGTGCACCTGGTTCCAGCGCAAGCTAATATGCTCGCCGGCTGGGGGATGCGGCCCCTCGGGGAGCCGCATCCTGAGTAGTTACTCAGGCGCTACGGGCCTGCTGTGGGTGTTTGCCCTCTTCGAATTCCTCGACGATCTTCGCGCAGAAAGCCGGCAAATCCTTCGGGGTGCGGCTCGTCACGAGCCCCTTGTCGACAACAACTTCCTTGTCGACCCAGATGCCACCAGCGTTCTCAATGTCCTTGCGAACTGTCGGATACGATGTCACCGTCCGGCCATTCAGGACGTCTGCTTCGACGAGAAGCCACGGCGCGTGACAGATGACGCCCACGGGTTTTGCCTGCTGGAAGAATGCGTGCACGAAGGCGATCGTCGCCTTGTCGGCTCTCAGCTTGTCGGCGCCCACGCATCCGCCCGGAATGACGAGGCCGTCGAACTCGTCAGCCGCGACGTCACTGACCGTCTTGTCAACAGTATAGCTGCTCCCGGCGTCGAGGTCGTTGTTGTTCGTCTGGGCCTCGCCGCTTTCAAGGCCGATGACAGTGACCGTGGCACCGGCTGCCTCGACCGCGTCTTTCGGCTGCTTGAACTCGGGCTCTTCAGTGCCGCGCGGAGCAATTAGAATGGCGATTTTTTTGCCTTGAAGGGTCATCGTGTTTCCTCACTTTTCTTGATGTGGAGGAGCGTTAATGACGGTTGGCATGAAAAGTTTCATCCAGCCGAACACTTCGACTTGTCACCTTGCTCTGCCGCCAGTCGAAGTTTCCGGAGGCGCTCGCTTTTTTCCTCCCGACGTCGCCGTTCGTCATCTGCAGTCTCGCGCGCAACGGCATTGGTGTGCTCGAAGGCGGCCGCGCGTTCGCCCATGGTCAGCGTTCTCCTGATCCTTGAAACCATCGTATCCATCTCTGTGATTGCTTCCCCGATACATGGGACTCGTTGAGCGCCTCATCAACATATTGCGCCTGTACGGTAGCGGACCGACACGACACGAAGGCACGTGGGACATCGCAGTTCGCGGAGAAATCCCCATATCAGCCAGGGTGAAATCCGGCTCGTTGCTGTTTGCTCAGTCTGGACAGATGGGGAACATCTTTCGATGTCGGTTGTTCTGTCAATGTGCGCCGCTTTCCGCGGGGCAGGAGATTTAGATGCGTAAACGCGTAGCCATTATTGGATCGGGTCCGACAGCCATATTCGCACTGCAGGACCTTGTGAAATGCAGCGCCTCTCTGGATATCGCAATTTTCGAGCGAACCGACGTCGCCGGCAAGGGAACACCCTACCAGCGGGGCATCAACGACCTCGCGATGCTGTCGAATATACCGAGCATCGAGGTGCCGGCTCTGCCGGTGATGCTCCACGACTGGCTGGCACTCCAGTCCGACGAGTACCTGAACGAGATTGGTGTTGATCGCTCGGGAATCACAGACCGTGCGTTCTATCCGCGTGTCGTGGTTGGCGATTATTTCAGATCTCAGTTCGACGCGATCATCGACGCATCGCGGGCCTCCAGGCATACGGTCGACGTGTTTGAGAACGCATCCGTCGACGACGTTCAGCCTGTCGGTGATCAGTTCAAATTGTGCCTGAGCCCTGAACACGGCGGCGCAGAGGCGCTGTTTGATTACGTCGTCATTGCGACCGGACATAGCTTTCCGTCCGAACCTGAGACGTCGCCCGGCTACTTCGAGGCGCCATGGCCCGCAACCGCATTGCAGAGCATCCCGAGCGGCAAGATCGGAATTTTGGGGACTTCGCTGAGTGCGATCGATGCCGTCATGACGGTCGCGACCAAGTTCGGTGAATTCACCAAAAGCAAGGGTGGCGAACTGGAGTACTCCGTCAACGCGGACGGCCAGGCTCTTGATATCGTGATGATGTCGCGCAAGGGTCTTCTTCCCGAAGCCGATTTCTATTTTCCGATCCCCTATCTTGAGCCGAAGATCTGCACGCAGCAGGCGGTCGATGACCGCATCGCGCTTGGCAGCAGCGGACTGCTCGATGACATTTTCGAGCTGTTTCGCCAGGAACTTGCTGTTGCCGATCCGGACTATTCCAAGGCCATCGGTCTAGACGGCTTGACTGTCGATACGTTCGCCGTTGCGTATTACGGGGTTCGCGACAAGGAAGACCCGTTCGAATGGGCGGCGTCTAACCTTGCCGAAGCCAAGCGGAACTATGCCCAGAAGCACACTGTTCCGTGGCGCTACGCCATTCTCATTACCCATGAGATCATCGAGACGGCGGTCGGCTTTATGAACGCTGACGACCTTGGCCGGTTCAACCGGAACTTCAAGAGCATTTTCGCCGACGACTATGCGACCGTTCCGCACCTGTCGATCGAGCGCCTACTTGCGCTTCATCGGAGCGGTTGTCTTGGTATCGTTGCCCTTGGCGATGACTCGGAGATCGTGAAAGAAGGTCTTGAACGGGGCGCTACTGTCGAAATCGCCGGTACCACCTTGCGCTTCGATACGTTTATCGACGCCACGGGCCAGAAAACTCTGTCGGCGACCGACCTGCCATTCCCATCCCTTATCGAACGAGGGCTGATATCCGAGGCAAAGACGATGACAGCCATTGGCAATCACCGCCGTACGGGCGGGATTGACGTGGACGACCAGTGCCGACCGCTGATCGCGGGCGTGCGACCGGTGAGGCGACTGTACGTCCCGGCTGTCTCATATCTTCTCCACAAACGTCCGTTCATCCAGGGCATCACAAGTGCTGCCGAACTCGGACAGATCGTTGCAGCCTCCATCATTGCCGAGGTGACAAGACCGGTCCGCAGCCGCCGCGTCAGGTCATCCGCCCGTGCACAGGCGCCGGCTGAGATCGCAGCGTAAGATCTGCGTGCTAATGAGCGTTGGTCGACTGAAGTGATAATCCCGCCTCTCGAGGCGGGATTTCTCTTTCAATGCCTGCTCACCTCGACCATACGCGGTTCTCGCTGACGGTGTGGGGTTTTTGATTATGCCAACTGAAACCACTCTAGCTAGGCGGCAGCGGAGAGGCACGGTTACAACCTTGAGCAATGACGTACTGTGGCATCATAACAGCACGATCGCGCCGACCGTCAGCGTGGCCGGCAACCTCTCGGCTGTGACCCGGACCTGCGGATGACGAGCAGCAGGGCTCCCCTAAGATGCGTGTCGGACGAGAAACCTTCAGGACTGACCGAAGGGGAACGCAACGAAGCCTCTGTCTCATTCCTGAGAGCAGATACTTGCTTCTTGAGATGGAAGTCGGCTGGTCGAAGAAAATCAGGCCCTCAAACGCTGAGCTTAATCTCTGCTTCAACCCGCCGTGGCGTTTCGAATGGCATCGATGACAGTTCCGAGAACGTTTTGACCTTCGTCGGTAATCTCCGCTCTTTTTCCGTCGATGCGGATGAGGCCGCCGTCTTCGAGTTCTGCCTGGCCCTTCGAGCTTGCGTGATGACCAGCACCATCGTCCAGAACGACTTCCTTTACGGGGTCACCGCTGAGGAGTTGATGATAGGCCGCAAACACCAGGATGGAACGCGCATCGTCTGAAAGTTTCATAGGGATCTACCGTTTTGCTTGATGATGAAGGGATGGTGCCCCTTCCAATCACACTGTCGATGTTGGGTCGTCTGCGGGGACCTTGCCATCCGGGGTCAGCTCATCGACCGCGCGGGGAAGATCCTTGCTCAGCCGCGAAAGTATCTCATCTCGCGACAGTCCTGTTTTCGCTGCCAGTTCATCGAGAACTTCGGGTCCGATCGCTTCGGCAAGCTGATCCCCATCGATATCCTCGTTGGATCCGGGCTTGACCCAAGATTCGGCCTTCTGACCATATCCGTTCTGCTGGAAGGTTTTCAGGAGGTCACCCAGACCACCACTCAAGACACCGCCGGACGCAAGTCCTCCCAGAATTCCGCCAAGGCCGCCTGCTTCCTTGCCGCCCGTAAGCTTGCCGAGCAGATCCTCAAGACCACTTGTCTGCCGGGGACTGGTCTCCGGAGCGGTGTTCGCTCCAGCCGGTTGGGTCTTGTTCACGCCCCGTAGGAGCTCCGCAATTTTGTCCCTGTTCTGAAATCCAGCAACGGCGAGTACGCCGAGCAGTGCTTTCAATTGACCGCTTGCCATGGTGTTCTCCTCGATTTCGCAGCCATAGCCGGGATGGCGTTAAGGCTTCATGCAAAGCAAACGACCAGTCGGCGGCGAGGTTCCTGCACGGGCACCCGTTGGCCGAACATTTGCTGCGGGGAGAGGGTTCGGGGCGGTTCGGAATAACTCCTAAGGTGAGTTGATGCGGCCTCGAATCCACTGCCGTAGCCCAAAAAAACGAAAACCCCGCCATTGCTGGCGGGGTCTCTCATTTACGCACCCGTGAAGATGTTAGCGGCAAACCCGGCGTGGGCCCGAGTTCGGCTGGTAGGTGTTGTCCGAAGCGCGATACGAGCGGTAACGCGCTGCGCAGCTGCTGCTGCCGTTGCGGTTCTGCGAAGCGATCGCACCACCGATGAGTGCACCTGCAGCCAAGCCGCCGATGATGGCGCCGGTGTTGTTGCGACGACGGTTGTCGTAGCGACGGTCATGGCGGCGGTGGTTGCTGTAACGGTTGCGGCGATCGTAGCGGTCACGACGATCATAGCGATTGTTGTATCGACGCTCGCCACGGGGGACGTAACGGCGGTTGTCGTTGCGGTATTGGACCTGCTGGACGTCAGCCGCCGGTGCAGCCGCGGTAATCGCTGCCTTCGGCATGGCCTGCGCGGGCACGTATCCGGTAAACGCGGTCATGATCGAAATGATTATAATTGCGAGCTTTTTCATCTGTCTCTTTCATTGTTGTAAAACGGAGATAGGGCGAATCTCCCGTATGGGTAGAGCGCTGGTTGAACTTGTGAACACGTCCACGACACAAGCGCTTGCGCAAACACCGGCGTCAGAGTTCGACCGCAGCTGGTGGTCCGCGGAAGGCGTCGAGTCGGTCCGGGGCCTGGAGCCTCACGGGCGCTCCCGATCGCGCTGACTCGTAGATTGCTTCCATCACAACATGATCCTGCACACCTTCCTCGCCGGGCGTTCGTGGCTTGCGGTCCTCGATGATGCAGGTCGCCATGTGGTCGATCTCGGCCGCGAACTGGTTGTTGAGCGCGATCTCGACCTTTTTCTGCACGGATTTTTCGCCGTCCAGTTCGGTGACAGTCAGGCTCTGGCCGTCGTATTTGTAGGCGTTCGCCATATCCACGGTGGCCTTTTCGAAATTGAGGCGCTGATGCTTGTCGTCTCGCGCGCCATAGCTGGTGAAGCAGTTGGCGATGAAATTGGATGGGAAGCGCAAGGTGAACGAGACCGTTTCCTCGACCTCGGCATAGCGAGGGTCACCTTCGGGGCTGTATTGCGTCGCCATGACTTCGACCGGTTCCTCACCTGTGAGGAAGCGTGCGGTGTTCAGGCAGTAAAGCCCAATGTCAGGAAGTGATCCGCCACCGGCAAGAGCCTTCTTGTGCCGCCATTGCTCGGCACCGTTTTCGGCAACCGTCTGAACGTTGATCGCGGACATGCCGACAAGACGGCCATAGGCTTTGCTGCGGACTTTTTCGGCGAGGTAGAGATTGGCGGCTTCGTACTGGATGCGGTAGGCCACCATCAGCTTGACGTTCTGCTCTTCGCAAACCTTGACCATTTCCTGCCCGTCCGCCGAGCTGATCGACATGGGCTTCTCGCAAAGGACATGCTTGCCTGCCCGCGCTGCCCGTTCGACATATTCGCGGTGCATGCTGTTGGGCAGAACGATGTAGACGGCCTTGATGTCCGGATTGGCCTTGATGGCGTCGAAGCTCTCGTAATCGTAACAGGCATCCTCGGCGATGCCGTATTGCCGCGCGACCGCCGATAGCTTCTCCGGCGTTCCGGACACGAGCGCCACGAGTTTCGATTTTTTCGTTTCGCCAAAGGCGGGTAGTATTTCTTCGAGGCTGAGACGACCGAGAGCTACGACCGCAAAGCCGACCCTATCTTCCGGAGGAAGCGGCGTTGACGGGTTTCCGCTCGGGGTCTCATCGGGCCCGCGCCATTCCGGGAACTTGACCTTGCCGTCCTCGACCATGCCGGTGTCCACCTGCGTCGGTGCGGGGTAGCTCTGAGCGCCGGCAACCGTCGTGGACAACACCACCCCCGTTGCGCCTGCGGCTCCAAGTTTCAAAAGATTGCGTCTGTTGAAAGCGCTTGCCTGATCCATGCCGGTCTCCAAATTGCTCGCCGCCTCACAAACAACGCCGTTTCGCCGATGTTCCTTTGCATTCTGCGTTTGTCGGATGCGGAAGGTGGCTTGGGTATGCGGGTCCGGTGTGAGTATTCGTCGGCGCGTGGATGCCAAGTCGTCGCGGCGCCGACCCTTCTCGCAACTCGCCTCTATTTCCCTTTCGAGAATTGCTGGTTGCACCGAGAAGCCTATATCCCCGTGAGGACCTCATGGAAGGAGCTATGCGTGATCCCGAAAAAAGCACCGCCCGTTACTCTCGTCATCTTCGGCGCCACCGGCGACCTGACGCGTCGCCTGCTCATTCCGGCGATCATCAACCTGACACGCAGCGGCCTGGTCGGAGACGATCTCGCTATCCTCGGCGTCGGGATCGATGAAGGCGACGACGAATTTCTGCGCGGTCGGCTCGATGAGTTCCTCACCCATCTCAGCCCAGACGGCGAAGAGCCGACCCGCAAAGACGACGCTTGGTTCAGTCTGCGATCCCGCATTTCCTATATGAGCGGCGATTTCACCAGGGACGATATCTACGAGGCGATTGAAACGCGGCTTGGATCGTCGGCAAATGCTGCTTTCTACCTCGCCGTCCCGCCCGTTCTGTTCGGACCGATCGTCGAGAAGCTGGCAGTGCATGGCCTGATGCAGGAAACCGAGACATGCTTCCGGCGCGTCGCGATCGAGAAACCCTTCGGGACCGATCTTGCCTCGGCGAAGGCTCTCAATGCCCGTATATTGTCGAATGTCGAGGAAACCCAGGTCTACCGGCTGGATCATTTTCTCGGCAAGGAGACTGTGCAGAACCTGATGACGGCCCGTTTTGCCAACATGATCATCGAGGGCCTGTGGAGCAACACCTATATCGACCATGTTCAGATCACGGCGGCGGAGGTTGTCGATGTCGGCAGTCGCGGCAAGTTCTACGATGCGACAGGTGCTCTCCGCGACATGGTTCCGAACCACCTGTTCCAGTTGCTGGCCATGATCGCGATGGAACCGCCGAACAGTTTCGATGCCGAGGCTATTAGAAACGAGAAGGGCAAGGTGCTGAAAGCGCTGCGTGTCTATTCGGCTGAAGAGGCCGCCGCAAACAGCGTGCGCGGCGCCTATGGTTCGGGCGATCTCGGCGGCAAGTCGTTGTCAGCCTACCGGGACACCAAGGATGTCGCGCCCGACAGTCGGACCGAAACCTATGTGGCCCTCAAGCTTTATGCCGACACCTGGCGCTGGGCCGGTGTACCGTTCTACTTGAGGACGGGAAAGGCTTTGACCGCCCGCGACACTGAAATCGTCATCACGTTCAACAAGGTCCCATTTGCCCAGTTTCGCGAAACGGACGTGACGCGTCGTCTGCCGCCCAACCGGCTCGTCATTCAGGTTCAGCCGGATGAAGGGATGAGCATGGAAATCTCGATCAAACGCCCCGGCCAATCCGTCGAGACAGTGCCGGTGACACTGGATTTCCGCTATTCCGACAGGTTCGACATCGGCAACACGACGGGCTACGAATCCCTGATCTACGACCTGTTCATCGGCGATCAGGCGCTGTTTCAACGCGCCGACAGCATCGAATCCGGATGGGCTGCCGTCCAGCCTTTCCTGGACGCCTGGGCAGAAGACGGCTCGGTTCCAGAACCCTACGCCCCCGGCAGCATGGGCCCAGCCTCAGCCGATGACCTTATCCGCAAAGACGGTCGTGAGTGGCATGAACTCGGGGTGGTGCTGCATCAGAGGAAGTGAAGCGGTGATTTTGTGTGAAGACCGTCGGTGTCTAGAAGCCCGACTGGTTTTTGTTTTCCACAGGTCTTCGAAATTTTTCGAAGTTATCAAATGCCGTGCGCGATGAACCCATCCTGTTGATACGATGAGTGGCGGGTAGCGGCCGAGGCAGCCACAACGGGACCAATTCCGTTAGTGCTCGCAGTTGAAGGACAGCTTCTCACGAGACTTACGAGGTAGAACTATTCCGCTTTGGAATGGCCCATCACCAATTTTCATTGGACGTGTCTGTCTCTCCGCGACATCATGATTAAATCTTATACATGCATAAATTTTATGCATATTGGACGTTGTCGTGGTGCTTATCGAAATGCCTCAAAGCCAACAGCCCCTTACCTATCTCGTGCAAGCTGACGAAATGCATGTCCTGCATGTCGAGGAATTCGGGAGCAAAGACGGTGTTCCGGTCGTCATCCTGCATGGAGGGCCAGGTGCCGGCATCTCGCCACAGCAGATCAAGACATTCGATGCCTCTGCGTTCCGCATCATCACTTTCGATCAGCGGGGCGCAGGGAAATCTACCCCTCATGCCGAGCTTACCGGAAACACGACCGATGCGTTGATCGAAGATATTGAGGGTGTCCGCACGGCGCTCGGTATCGAACGGTGGGTGGTCGCCGGCGGTTCCTGGGGCAGCTGCCTGGCACTTGCCTATGGACAGGCGTATCCGCAACGGTGCCTCGGCTTTCGCCTGCACGGAATTTTCCTGGCCGGCCCGGACGATATCGACTGGTGGTTTAACGGTGTCCGCTCGATCTTTCCCGAGGAATGGGAGGAGTTCGCGGACTTCATTCCGGAAAACGAACGCGGTGACCTGCTATCGGCATACCACCGCCGCCTGACGAGCGGAAACCCGCAGGTGGAAGCCGCCGCCGCACTGAGCCTCCGCGGCTTTTCAGCGAAGACGCAGACGTTCCTGCCGGATCCTGCCCATGTCGCCGCCCTAATGGATCCCAAGGCGGCCCTCGCCGTCGCCCGCATCTTCACCCACTACTGCGTCAACGGTGCGTTTCTGAAGCCGGGGCAGCTGCTCGTCGATATCGACCGCATCCGGCATCTTCCCTGCCAGATCGTGCATGGCCGCTACGACACGGTGACGCCGATGCTTTCAGCGTGGCGGCTGCATCGAGCCTGGCCCGAAGCCGGCTTCACCATCGTTACGGAAGCCAACCACCAGTCGACCAAAGGCCCGCTCTTCGACGAGCTCAAGGCCGCATCCGAGAGGCTGTCGCACCAGCTGGCCGACAACCGGGACCAAAATCTGGAGCATAACCATCGATGACGAGAACGATCGACGCATCCGCGATCCTGCCATTCATCGGGATCGGCTCCGTCAAATCGCCGGCGGTATCACCTGATGGGCAGTGGCTTGCATATTTATCGGACGCCACCGGGTTTCACCAGATCTGGATCCGTCCATTTGCGGGAGGGCAGGCACGTCAGCTGACTGAAATGCCGGAACCCATCGGGGCTTTTGCCTTCAACCCGAAGGGACCGCAAATCCTCTTCACAATGGATTGTGGCGGCGATGAGCGTCATCAGCTCTGGCTGCTCACGGACCTGACGGCAGAGCCTGTTGCGCTGACATCCGCCACGACCGTGGTGCATCTTTGGGGAGCCTGGTCGCCTGAGGGAACGCGTATTGCGTATACTTCCAACGCTCGTTCACCCTATGACATGGACGTCCACGTCACCGACATCGCGAGCCGCGAAACGAAGGTTGTCCATGTCGGCAGTGGCATGCGAGAAGTTCTTGCGTTTATGCCTGACGGACAGTCGCTCCTGCTGCGCGAATCCCTGCGCTCCGGCAACGACCAGGACATTTATCGTCTCGATATCGCCACCGGCTCTCTTGCGCCGCTGATGCCGCATGACGGCAAGGCTCGCTATCTTGCCGCCCGGCTTTTCAAGGATGGCACCGGTGGACTGACAATCAGCGATCAGAACCGCGACTTCATGGCCATCTCTCGTTTTTCGGCCGATGGCGGCGAGATCACGCCGGTGCTGGAGTTCGCGGGGCGCGATATAGAGGCGATGGCATTGTCTCCCGGCCGGGACCGCATCGCTTTAGTGGTCAACGAGGATGGCTGGAGCCGGATCGGTATTGCAGATCGCGATGGTGGCAATCTGATCCGTTTCGACCACCAACCCACCGGCGTCATTACCTCTGTCGCCTTTACGCCTGATGGTCGGTCGCTCGTCTTCCCCCTGGAAAGTGCGTCGAAGCCCTCATCTCTCTGGAAGGTCGACCTCGCGACTGGCCAGTTCGACCAACTGGTGGCGCCGCAGACGAACGGCTTCGATGGCGGCGCCTTTATCGAACCGGTTGTCGAGCGGTTCGAGAGCTTCGATGGCCGCTTGATCCCGGCGTGTGTCTACGTTCCGGCGTCGCCGCCTCCGTTGCTGGGATACCCCGTGCTGTTCATCGTGCATGGCGGCCCGGAGATGCAGTGGCGTCCGGATTTTCGCGCTGACGTCCAGTTCTTGCTGAGCCAGGGCGTCATGGTCGTTGCCCCAAACATTCGCGGCAGCACCGGTTATGGCCGCATCTTCCATCAACTCGACGATCGCGAAAACCGGATGGATACCGTGTCCGACCTGCGGGCGATCAGGCTGGCGATCGGCGCCCGCGAGGACGTCGATGACGATCGCATCGGCGTGTTCGGCCGCTCCTATGGCGGGTTCATGGTGCTTTCGGCGTTGACGGAAGATCCGGACCTCTGGTCGCTCGGCGTGGATTTTTACGGCGTCGGCAACTTCCTCACCCATCTGCGCGCAACCGGCCCCTGGGGACGGCAGCAGCGGGTTGCCGAGTATGGCGATCCGACTGTGATGCGCGAAACACTGGAGCGGTTCTCGCCGATCAACCGCATCGACCGGATGAAGGCACCCTTGCTGATCGTCCATGCCAACCGCGATCCGCGCGTGCCGATGGGCCAGAGCGAAGACGTCTATTCCTGCCTGAGCGGCCTTGGACATGACTGCGACTATCTGCGGATCGATCACGAGGGGCATGGTTTCGCCCGGCTCGAGAACCGCCGCACCGTGTTTTCCGCTTTCGCCCGTTTTCTACAGAAACACCTTTAACAGCAGCCTTCTTGGAGAATTTTTACCATGCAGAACAGTGAGCCGATCTGGGATCTCGTCGACGAACACAAGGCGGAATTCGAAGCGCTCAGCGACCGCGTCTGGGGAATGCCTGAAATCGCCTATACCGAATATGCGTCTGTTGCCGAGCACGCAGCCATGCTGCGCGAGCAGGGATTCCGGGTCACCGAGAATGTCGCTGGCATTCCGACGGCCGTGATGGGCGAAGCGGGGGAGGGTGGACCGATCATCGCCATCCTCGGCGAATACGATGCGCTTCCGGGCCTCAGCCAGGAAGCAGGGATCGCCGAGCCGAAACCCCTGCCGGGTAACGGTCACGGCCATGGCTGCGGTCACAATCTCCTCGGCTCTGCCGCCATGCTTGCCGCGACGGCGATCAAGGATTGGCTGGAGAAATCCGGCACGCCGGGCCGTGTCCGGTATTACGGCTGCCCGGCTGAAGAAGGCGGTGCGGCAAAGTCCTTCATGGCACGCGAAGGTGCTTTCGATGGCGTCGACGCGGCGATCACCTGGCACCCGAGTGCCTTCACCGAAGTCGCCCGCGCGCAGTCGCTTGCCAATACGCGCATGGATTTCCGCTTTACCGGCCGCGCCTCGCACGCCGCCGCAGCACCTCACCTCGGCCGATCGGCGCTCGATGCCGTCGAACTGATGAATGTCGGCGTCAACTACCTGCGCGAACACGTGCCGGAATCCAGCCGTATCCACTATGCCATGCTCGATTCCGGCGGCATCGCGCCGAACGTCGTGCAGGCGAAGTCAGCCGTGCGTTACGCCATCCGGTCCCGTGACCTCAAGGGCATGCTCGACCTCAACGAACGCGTGAAGCGCGTGGCACATGGTGCGGCGATGATGACCGACACGACGGTCGAAATCTCCATCATGAGCGCGGTCTCCAATCTGCTCGGCAACCGGCCGCTGGAAGAGGCGATGCAGCGCATTCTCGAACGGCTTGGCCCTGTGCCTTTCGACGCCGCCGACAAGGCGTTTGCCGCTGAAATCCAGGCGACGTTGAGCGATGATGATATCGACAACGCCTATCTGCGCACCGGCCTGCCGCGCCGCGAGGAAACGCCGCTTTGTGATTTCATCGTGCCGCTCGATGTCCAAGGCGAGCCGATGATCGGTTCTACCGATGTCGGCGATGTCAGCTGGATCATGCCGACCGTCCAAGCCCATACGGCGACGATTGCCATCGGCACGCCGGGTCATTCCTGGCAGGTGACGGCGCAGGGCAAGACGCCGGCCGCGCACAAGGGCATGACCCATGCCGCCAAGATGATGGCCGGCACGGCGATCGATCTTCTGGAAGACGCGGAACTGCTGGCAGCCGCCAAGGCCGACCATCAGGCGCGCCTGGGCAAGACGGCATACGTCTGCCCGATCCCGGAAGACGTCAATCCGCCGCTTCAGCCACGCCCGAAAGAGGCTGCCTGAGATCCAACTGCCGGGGGCGGAAAAGCCCTCGGCCTGAAATCAGCGTTCAAGATTCAAAAACCGGGGAACTGAAAGCATGATGACGAAACACTTTGCCAAGCATAAGAGGGCGATTGCCGCCACTGCCGCTGCATTGCTCACCTCGATTGCTCTGCCTACCCACGCTGCGACGCCGGCTTCGGCACTTGTCATGGCATGGAATGTCGATGCGATCAGCACGTTCGATCCGGCTCAGGTCGGCGAGGTCGTCACCAACGAGCTTCTGCAGAACACGTGCGACTCGCTTGTCGACTTCGATCCCAAGGATGAATCCAAGGTCATGCCGCTGCTTGCGAAAAGCTGGGACGTGTCTGAGGATCGCAAGCAGATCACCTTCCACCTCAATGAAGGCATGAAGTTCCCGAGCGGCGAAGCCGCCACTGCGAAGGAGCTCGCCTGGTCAATGCAGCGCGTCGTGATGCTGGGTTACGGCAACGCCGCGACGCTGACCGAATACGGCTTCACCAAGGACACGGTGAAGGACCGTATCGTTGCCAAGGATGACAACACGCTTGTCCTGACGCTCGACAACCCCTATCCGACCAACCTCATCCTGCAGGCGATCGGTGCGAACCGCGTTTCGGCGCTGCTGGATCAGGCGACGCTGACCAAGAACGAAGTCAACGGCGATTTCGGCAACAAGTATCTTGCCACCAACACCGCCTGCGTCGGGCCTTACAAACTCGTGCAATGGAATGCCGGTGAATCTATCGTACTCCAAGCCAACGACGATTATTACGGCAAGGCGGCCAAGCTCAAGCGCGTGCTCATTCGCCACGTCGCCGAGCCGGGCACCCAGCGCCTGCTGCTCCAGAAGGGTGACGTCGATATCGCCCGTGACCTGTCGCCGGACGATCTGGCCGATCTCGACGGCAAGCCCGGCCTGAAGGTCGAACGTGTCCTGAAGCCGCAGCTGTTTTTCTGGACTTTCAATGCGCTCGATCCGGTTTTCAAGGACGAGAAGGTGCGCCTCGCGATGCGGTACCTGATCGACTATGACGGCCTTGGCAAGTCGGTGATGAAATATCTCGGCGTGCCGCGTGCAAGCTTTGCACAGCTCGGCGCCACCGGTGCGCTCGATGCCGAACAAGGCCAGCCCTTCAAGCTCGATATCGAAAAGGCCAAGGCGCTTCTGACTGAAGCCGGCTATCCCAATGGCTTCGAGGCAAACGTGCTGATCGGCACGCTGCCGCACTCGGCGCCGATCGCGCAGAGCATCCAGCAGAACGCCTCCAAGGTCGGGGTTAAACTGAACCTTGAGCGCATGGCCAATTCTCAGTTGTTTGCCCGTATTCGTGGCCGCGAATTCCAGACTGGAATGCTCGCCTGGCAGACCAGTGTACCGGATGCGCACGGCAACGCCTCGCGCCTGATCTACAATCCGGACAACCGCCCGGAAGCCAAGCTGACGCAGATTCCGGCCTGGCGCTCAGCCTACCAGAACGAAGACTTCAACAAGCGGATCAAGGAGGCGCTTCTCGAAGGCGATCCGGAAAAGCGCAACCAGATCTACTACCAGCTGCAGAAGGACACGATGCAGCAGGGGCCGTCGGCGATCATGTTCCAGATGTATAATATCCTCGGCATCAGCGATAAGGTTCAGAACTGGACCTGGAACGGTTTCCGCGTCTACTACGATATGGCCTCCAAGTAGGGCGAGTCATCATGGCGGACATCACCCACTCGGTTCCCCGCAGCGATGCGGGGAACGGTACGAAGCCTAATCCGGTCCTCGTCGTGCTCAGCATTCTGGGCAAGACGCTGCTACCGGTCTTCGTCACCCTTTTTGGCCTCGCGGCGCTCACATTTTTCATCGGCAGAATGCTGCCGATCGACCCGGTTGCCTCCATCCTCGGCGATAATGCCACGCAGGAGGCGTATGAGAAGATGTCGGCGGCGCTCGGCATGGATAAACCGCTCTGGTACCAGTTCGGTGTCTATCTCAAGGGCATCGTGGTTCTCGATTTCGGCGACGCACTGACGACGGGCAAGCCCGTGATCGACGATATCGCGCGCGTCTTCCCGGCAACGATCGAGCTTGCCACGCTGTCGATCATCATGGGGACAGGCCTCGGGATTCCGGCTGGTGTCCTGTCTGCCATGTACCGTAATTCCTGGCTCGACAACGTCATCCGCTTCACGGGCCTGATCGGTTATTCGGCCCCGAATTTCTGGCTCGGCCTTATGGGATTGGTGCTGTTTTACGCGACGCTCGGCTGGATCGGCGGGCCCGGTCGTATCGATTTCATCTACGAATTCGATATCGAGCCGATCACGGGCTTCTACCTGATCGACACGGCGCTCGTCGGCAATTGGGAAGTGTTTCGCAATGCCTTCGGCCACATCATCCTGCCGGCTTCGATCCTCGGCTTTGGCGCGCTTGCCTATATCAGCCGCATGACGCGCAGCTTCATGATCGAGCAGCTGAGCCAGGAATATATCGTCACCGCGCGTGTCAAAGGCCTGTCCTGGGCGAGAACCGTCTGGATCCATGCCTTCCGCAATGTCGCGGTTCAGGTCATGACCGTCGTTGCGCTCTCCTACGCCTTCCTGCTCGAGGGTGCGGTGCTGACGGAAACGGTGTTCGCCTGGCCAGGCTTCGGCCGCTACCTCACCAACGCACTTCTCGTCGGTGATATGAATGCCGTGGTTGGCTGCTCGCTTCTCGTCGGTGTCATCTTCGTGACGCTCAACCTGATCTGCGATCTTCTCTATCGCGTCTTCGACCCCAGAACCCGCTGAGGCCGCCATGACTGACAAAGCCATCACCCCTTCGACCGCGCTGCCCGCCAATGCCCGAACGGGACTTGGCGCCTGGCTGCGCGCACCGGTTCCGACCTCGCCCTCGCATGCCCGCATGCAGCAACTGTGGCTGCAATGGAGGCGGTTGCGCGCCAATGGTTCCGCCCTGTTCGGATTGTGCGTTATCGTCTTCCTGCTGATCGCAGCGACGTTTGCACCGCTTCTCGCGACGCACGACATCTATGATCAGAACCTCGCGGCACGCTTGCTCGCACCATCCGCGCAGCATTGGCTGGGAACGGACGAACTCGGCCGCGACGTCTACAGCCGGCTTTTGTTCGGCGCCCGCATCACCCTCTATATCGCGCTTTTGACCACTGTCATCGTCGCACCAATCGGGCTTATCGTCGGCACCACCGCGGGCTATCTCGGCGGCTGGGTGGATACGGTCCTGATGCGCATCGTCGATGTGTTTCTCGCTTTCCCCAACCTCATCCTCGCGCTTGCCTTCGTCGCAGCGCTTGGTCCTGGCATCGAGAATGCGATCATTGCCATTTCGCTCGCCTCATGGCCGCCGATCGCCCGCCTTGCCCGTGCCGAAACGCTTACCGTTCGGCACTCGGACTATATCGCCGCCGTACGCCTTCAGGGCGCATCCAGCCTTCGCATCATCTTCAGCCACATTATGCCGATGTGCATTCCTTCGGTCGTGGTGCGCGTCACCCTCAACATGGCAGCGATCATCCTGACGGCGGCGGGCCTTGGCTTTCTCGGTCTCGGCGCCCAGCCACCGAGCCCCGAATGGGGCACGATGCTGTCATCCGGCCGCGAATTCGTGATGACCAGCTGGTGGATCGCCGCCATTCCCGGCACCGCCATCCTCATCACCAGCCTTGCCTTCAACCTGTTGGGCGATGGCCTGCGCGACGTATTGGATCCCCGCAATGGATAAGCCGCTGATCGACGTCAAGGATCTGACGATCCGCTTCGAGACCCCGCAACGCAGCTTCGATGCCGTGCGCGGACTGTCCTTTACCATCGGCCGGGAAAAGGTCGGCATCGTCGGCGAGTCCGGATCCGGCAAGTCACAGACCGGCCGCGCCCTTTTGAAGCTGACGCCGAAAGTCGCGAAGATCACCGCCAGCCATATGCGCTTCAAGGATACCGATCTGCTCGCAGCCAGCGAAAGGGATATGCGAAAGATCCGCGGCAACCGCATTTCGATGATCCTGCAGGACCCGAAATACTCGCTCAACCCATTGATGCGCATCGGCCAGCAGATCGTCGAAGCGTACCGCCTGCATCACAATTCGCCGAAAGCGGAAGCGAAGGCCAAGGCGCTCGCCATGCTGGAATCGGTGCAGATCCGGGATCCGGAACGTGTCTTCAAGCTCTATCCGCATGAAGTCTCCGGGGGCATGGGCCAACGCGTCATGATTGCCATGATGCTGATCCCCGAGCCGGACCTGATCATCGCGGACGAGCCGACCTCCGCCCTCGACGTGACGGTCCGCCGTCAGGTGTTGACCATTCTGGATGAACTGGTAACGCGCCGCGGCACCGGCCTGATGTTCATCAGCCACGACCTTAACCTCGTGGCGGATTTCTGCGATCGGGTACTGGTCATGTATGCCGGTCGCATCATGGAAGACCTGCCGGCGAAGGACCTGCACAAGGCGCAGCACCCCTACACGCAAGCCCTGCTGAAAAGCCTTCCGCGGCTTGATGTCGAGGCAGACGAACTGACGGTGCCGGTACGAGATCCCGACTGGCTCGATGGTCCTGTCTATCGCAATGGAGTTCTGGCATGATCGCAGCAAGACCCCTTATCGAGGCGATCGGTCTCTCCATCAGCTTCGGCCCGCACCATGCGCGCAACCGCGTTGTCGACGACGTTTCGTTCCGGATCGCAAAAGGCGAAGCCTATGGCCTGATCGGTGAATCCGGCTGCGGCAAGTCGACCATTCTGAGGGCATTGTCGGGCCTCAACAGCGATTACCACGGCGCTTTGACGCTTGCCGATCGCGAGCTGCCGAAGAAGCGCAGCAAGGATTTCTTCCGCCGCGCGCAAATGGTTTTTCAGGATCCCTATGGCTCGCTTCATCCGCGCAAGATCGTCGAAAAGGTTTTGTCGGAACCGTTGCGCATCCACGGCTTCGATCGACATTCCGAACGCATCGCTGAGACGCTCGATGCCGTTGGCCTTGGTGCGTCCTTCCGGTATCGCTATCCACACGAGCTTTCGGGTGGCCAGCGCCAGCGTGTGGCGATCGCGCGGGCGCTGATCGTTGAACCGGAAATCCTGCTGCTCGACGAACCGACCTCCGCACTCGACGTCTCGGTGCAGGCGGAAATCCTCAATCTCCTGAAGCGTCTGCGGAGCGAGCGAAACCTTACCTATCTGATGGTCAGCCACGACCTCGCCGTTATCGCTCATATCTGCGAGCGCGCCGGCATGATGTACAAGGGGCGTATCCTCGAGGAGCTGACGTCGCAGCAGATCCGACAGTCCGAAGCGAAGGAAGACTATACGCGGGAGTTCCTTCAGGCGAGTGTTGAGGCCGTTGCCCGCTCTCTGGAGGTGGCGGCATGAGCGCTGCCTCGTCCGTCGCCAATCCAGGCAACGAGTGGGAATGGCACGGGAGCGAGACCGAGGCGGGATTCGATGGCAATGGTCTCGATGTGTTGCGTGCCTTTGCGGCAACCCAGGCGACCGACATGCTTCTCGTCGTTAGGCATGGAAAGCTGGTTCTGTCGCTTGGCGAACCGGACCGCAAATTTCTCTGCCATTCGATGCGCAAGAGCTTCCTCGCCGCCCTGATCGGCTTCGAGGTCGAGCAAGGGCGGATCGATCTTTCCGCGACGCTCGAACATCTCGGCATCAACGACCGCGAAGGCCTGAGCGATATAGAAAGGCAGGCAACGGTCTATGACCTCCTGACGGCACGCTCCGGCATCTATCACCCTGCCGGATACGAGACGCCCTGGATGCGGCGCATCAAGGAGCCACGCCACTCGCACGCGCCGGGAACGTTCTGGTGCTACAACAACTGGGATTTCAACGCCCTCGGCACGATCTTCGAGACGCTGATGGGCGAAACCGTGCACGAGGCATTCGCGCGCCGGATCGCTGGACCGATCGGCATGCAGGATCTCACGCTTGCAGGCGATGAGCCGGATGGCTGGCACGAAAGCTTCGACATCAGCGAGCACCGCGCCTATCCGTTTCGCATGTCGAGCAGAGATCTCGCACGTTTCGGACAGCTGTATCTGCAGCAGGGCGTGTGGAACGGCGCGTCGGTTCTGCCACCCGGTTGGGCCCAGCAATGCGTCATGCCTTACTCGCATGCCGGCACGCATGGTGGTTATGGCTATATGTGGTGGCTGGAGCGGGAAGGCGTCTTTCTGCCGGGCGTTGTGACGCCGAAAGGAAGTTACGCGGCAATGGGTGCCGGCGGCCATTATTGCCTCGTCATCCCGGCACTCGACATGGTGGTCGTCCATCGCGTCGACACCGAAATACAAGGGCGTGAGGTCACGCGTTTCGGCATGGGGAAATTGTTGCGTCTGCTTCTTGCAGCCATGAGCAATACGTCCTGATCGCATCTCCACCGCCCCACGATACCTCGTCCTGAAATGCGCTCCTCGGCGCGAAAAGGATTGCTTTCCCATTTCCAGCAACGGGCCTTCCAACATGACCGTCATCGAAACCATATCGAACTGGTGCTGGTCACCACCGACCAGCAGCG
Organism: Velazquezella soli; assembly: GCF_977018685.1. Taxonomy (NCBI): domain Bacteria; kingdom Pseudomonadati; phylum Pseudomonadota; class Alphaproteobacteria; order Hyphomicrobiales; family Rhizobiaceae; genus Velazquezella; species Velazquezella soli. Next base: position 374,765 of record NZ_CDRNXF010000005.1, on the reverse strand, counting down.
ACACGGCCCGCCGTCTGGCGCGCGACGCGATCGTCGATACGCTCGCCTGCCTTTACGCTGGTCGCAACGACATGAGCACGCGTGCCGTTGCCGATGCGTTCGGACGGCAATCGGACGGAGAGGCAGCACTCGTCACCGGTGGGCGGCATTCGCCATCCGTCGCGGCTTTGGTCAATGGGACAGCGGCACACGCACTCGACTACGACGACAATTTCCGCCCGGGCATGAGCCACGCGTCGGCAGTCATCTTACCGGCATTGCTGGCCGTTGCCGATCGCGTGAGCGCGAGTGGCCGCATGCTGTTGGATGCCTATCTCGTTGCGCTACAGGCACAGGCATTTGTGGGGAGTGGTGTCGCGGGTTCCCATTACACCGCCGGATGGCACGGGACCTCGACCGTCGGCAGCATCGGCACGGCTGCCGGCGTCGCGACGCTGCTGGGGCTCGATGCCGCCGGTATCGCGCGGGCCCTGTCGCTGGGCGCCAGCATGGCGTCTGGCACAAAGGGCCAGTTCGGCACGCCGGTCAAACCCTTCCACGCCGGCATGGCGGCACGGAATGCCGTGGAGGCCGCTTTGCTCGCGGCGCAAGGACTACGCGGCCGCCTCGATATTCTCGAAGGCGAGCAAGGCTTCCTCGAAATGTTCGGTGGCATCCAGCCTCTCGGATACGACACTGATCATATCGTCCAGACAAAAGAACACACAATCGAAACATCAGGTGTAATGCCGAAAATGCATCCATGCTGCGGTTCGACACACATAATAATCGATGCGGCCCTCGACCTGATGCAGACGGAGCAATTCGACATCGACGAAATTGTCTCGGCCGAATGCCATGTCGGCATCGCAAATTACCGAAACCTTGCCTATCCGGAGCCGAGGGACGAGATGCAGGCGCGGTTTTCCATGCAATACTGCCTGGCCTTGGCGCTCCGCCGGAAGACGCTATCTCTGTCGGATTTTACGCCCGCTGCGATCGGACGTTTTGCAAGCGATCCGCTGCTGGCGAAGATATCCATGACACACTACAGCGCTGAGGAGGAGGCTGCCGCCAAATCCAGTCTACCGCACAGGCTGAAGATAACACTCGCAGACGGAAAGGTGCTGGAAACACAACGCGCAGCCGCGCGCGGCGGTCTCGCCGATCCCTTCTCCGGTGATGCGCGTCGAGCAAAGATCAGCAACTGCCTGGATGATCTCGAGGATATCGACCTCATCCAGGCAAAACTCGATCAGCTTGACGATCAGCCCGACCTGAAATTTCTGGAGTTGCTTTTTGATCGCCGTGCCACGGCTGCCTGAGGCCGTTTATGGCAGCGCAACCCGGTCGGCGAGCATGCCGACCGCCTCCGCCCGGCTCCAGAACCGGCCAACGCTTTTGCATCGTAGCCGGAAGGAGCGGTAGAGCCTGATCTCAACGATCATATCATAGGCAGGATCGGCAGCTCTCACGAGTTGCCTGTTCTTGAGCTCGTTGACGGCAAGACTCTCCGGAATCCAAGCCACACCATGGCCCGCAACGGCCATGGCCTTGAGGGCAGCGGACATGGCGTTCTCGTAAACGGTATTGAGTTGGAAAGGTGCTCTTTCGAAGATCGCTTGTGGCAGTGCCTGCGCAAAGAACGAACTGTCCCGATAGCTGAGATAATTCACCGGCGCCCCGCCGATCGTGAGTGGGTGGATCGGCTTACCTGCCTCGTCCGGGGCGGAAATGGCAATCACGCGTTCCGAGCCCAGCGTCAGATAGGGGTGCTCCGCGAGATCGCGGATCGCCGGCACGCTTTCATGCGCATAGGTCAGAAGGAAATCGCATTCGTTGCGGAGCAGCTTGGAGACATTTCCGGAAAATGAGGAATAGGCTTCCGAAAACCGCGTCCGGAACGGCTCCCCCAGTGCCTCGACCTTCTCCATCCAGAGCGGGAAGAATGTTAGGACCAGAGTACTCATCGTTGCGAAGGAAACTACTTCTTCAGGAGCGCTGTGAGTTCGCAGCGTATCCTCGCGCAGCGAGGAAATTGTATCGACTGCCTTGCGAGCCCGCGGCAGAAAGCTTTCGCCGGCCGGTGTAAGCCGCACCGGATAGGTCGAGCGATCGACCAGCGTCAGTCCCGCCCATCGCTCAAGCTGCATGATGCGGCGGCTGAGGGCTGACTGTGTGATATTCCTGTCCTTGGCTGCGGCCGTAAAGTTCAAGAAATGGCCGAGAGACAGGAAGTCCTCTAACCATCTGACTTCCATAGAAAACCTCTGTATTGCTTTCCAAACAAACCATTACACGGCGCCTCGCGACCGGCAAGCGGTTACATTCGGCGATCAAGGCCACCTCCGCTATCTGCTGTGTCGATCAAGTGCTGACAGGTTGAAAGTTGATTGAAGGTAGACGCCGTCATTCGATGTTCGATGCGATAGCGGAACTTTAAGGGCCTCTGCCCAGCTTTTTGCAGGGCGGATGATGGTCGATCCTGCGACCAGAAACAATCACCACCCTACTGGCCAGTCGAGCCGCCGCTACGCGTGTCTACCTCACCGTACCCACTGCATCCCGTCGATCTGGATGTCTTGTCCCGTGAGGAAGTTCGGCTCCGATGTCGCGAGGAAGGTGACCACGCTTGCCACATCCTGTGGCGTGCCGACGCGCTTCATAGCAATGCCGGCGGCGAGTTGGGCTTCTCGGGCGTCGATCATGGCGTTCGAGCGTTCCGTCTTGATCACACCCGGGCAGATGGCGTTGACGACGATTTCGGGGGCGAGTTCCTTGGCGAGCGCCCGGGTCATGCCGAGAATGCCGGCCTTGGCTGATGTATAGGCGAATTTGCTGACAGCGCTGGTCACGCCACCGGTGTGGGCGTTCATCGACGACATATTGATGATCCGGCCGCCGCCGTTGCGGCGCATAAGGGGTACGGTCGGCTGGATATAATTGAAGGCACCCTTGAGATTGATATCGATCGTCGTGTCGAACTCGTCCTCGGTGATCTCCTCGATCCCCTTCGGCATCGGCTTTCCGGCATTGTTGAACAGCACGTCGATACGGCCCCAGTGCGCATCGACTTCGGCGACGATCTCAGCGGCGCGTCGGTAGTCGCGCACGTCGGCGACGAAGGTCAGTGCCTGGTGGCCGAGATCGGCAATTTCGCCGGCGGTGCGAGCCAGATCGTCCTCGATCAGGTCGACTAGCACGATATCGAAACCGTGCTTTGCCAGATCCAGCGCGCAGGCGCGACCGATGCCGCGTCCGCCACCGGTGACGAGAGCCACTTTGCGTGTCGTGTCAGCCATCGGCATTCTCCTTGGCAAAGCGGGCAATGTCGGCATGGGTGCCGAACCATACGTCGTCGTGCTGCGTGATGTGCCGGATCAGCTCTTCGAGGATGAAGATGCGCGAGCGGTAACCGGAGACATGCGGATGCATGGTGAGCAGAAACAGGCCGCCTTCCTGATAGGCACGGTCGAACTCGCGCTTGAAGATATCGAGCACGGCCGGCGGCGGCGTGTAGGGGCGGTGGGCGGTAAACCGGTTCATGTTGAAATAGACGGCGTCGTCGCGGATCCACTCGACCGGTAGCTCGACCATGCCGGTCGGTACGCCATTCTCGACCAATTCATAGGGATCGTCATCGGCCATCAAGGATGAATCGTAGAGTAGACCCAGTTCGCGTTCGATCTCCAGCGTCACGGCGGAGAAATCCCAGGAAGGGGTGCGCATGCCGACGGCACGGACGCCGGTGATCTTTTCCAGCGTATCGGCGGCGCGCAGATGCAGTTCGCGTTCCTTCTCCGGCGGAACCTGCGTGTTCACCTCGTGGATCCAGCCATGCAGGCCGATCTCGTGGCCCTCGGCGATGACTCGTTTCTGCTCCTCCGGATGGAGGAGGGCGGCAACCGCCGGCACGAAGAAGGTGGCGGGCACGTCTGCCGCCTTCAGCGTTTCCAGAATGCGCGGCACGCCCCGGCGATTGCCGTACTGGCCCCATGACAGGCGACCGATGGATACGCCGCCGTCGCGCAGTTCGTTGGTCTCATGGTCGCTGTCGAAAGAGAGTGCGACGGCGCAGCGGGCGCCATTCTTCCAGGTCTTCGGCTTCAGCGAACGGCCGGCCCGCACCTTGTCGACCTTGCCGCGCCAGGTCGCTTCGTCCCATTCCCAGGGTTCCATATCCCGTCCTCCGTTTAAGTCATTCGGCTGCCTGCGGCAGCACCGGTACGGCCGCCAGCAGTCGCTGCGTGTAGGCGTGCTGCGGATCCGCATAGATTGCGCCGGCGTCACCCTCCTCGACGATCCGGCCCTGATACATGATGGCGACGCGGTCGCAGAGGTGGCGCACCACCGACAGATCGTGACTGATGAACACCAGCGACAGGTCGAGTTCGGCGCGAAGGCGGATCAGGAGGTTGATGATCTGCGCCTGGATCGATACGTCGAGCGAGGCGACCGGCTCGTCGCAGACGATCACATCCGGCTGCATGGCGAGCGCTCGGGCAATGGCGATGCGCTGGCGCTGGCCGCCAGAAAACTGGTGTGGAAAGCGGTTGGCGAAGGTTGGGTCGAGACCGACGGCCGCCAGCCATTGTCCGACATAAACCGCCGCCTCGGCACGGCTCACCAGACGGTGGGCGAGCGGCCCCTCGGCGATGATGTCGCCGATGCGCATGCGGCCGTTGAGCGAGGCAAACGGATCCTGAAAGATCGTCTGGATGCGGGTGGTGATCTTTTTTGGCGCGCGACCGGCGCTCATCACGGGTTGGCCGTTGAGGCGGATCGTGCCCGATGTGGGCACGGTGATGCCGGCTGCCATACGTCCGAGCGTCGATTTGCCGGAACCGGATTCGCCAACCAATCCTAGAACTTCACCACGCTCGACGGTCAGTGAGACGCCGGCGACGGCGTGGACCACGTTTGTTGGTTGCGACAGGCCGGATTTGATCGCCAGGTTCCTGAACAACCCGGCCGGCTTTTCGAAGCGTTTCATGACATCGTCGATGACCAGATAGGGACTTCCGAGGGGCGGCAGGTTGGCGGTTGCCGATTTGCGCGGCGGTGGTGCCGCGTCTGCGATACCGCTGCCGCGCAACAGAAGTTCGCCGGGTTTGGCGCGCGAGGGCAGGGCATCGAGCAGCGCGCGCGTATAGTCGTGCTGCGGTTTCGTCAGCACGCCGAGTGCCGGGCCGATCTCGACGATGTTGCCGGATTTCATGACCGCGACGCGGTCGGCAATCGAGGAAACGATGGCAAGGTCGTGGCTGATCCAGATCAGCGCCGTGCCAAGCTCGGAGACCAGCTCCTTCATCTCGGCGAGGATTTCCGCCTGGATCGATACGTCGAGCGCCGTCGTCGGTTCATCGCAGATGATCAGTTTCGGTCGGTGCAGAAGCGCTATCGCAATCGCCACGCGCTGGCGCATGCCGCCGGAAAACTGGTGCGGAAAGAAATCCACCTTGCGTTCAGGGTCGCTGATGCGAACCTGGGCCAGCGCCTTGATCGCCCGCTCACGGGCCTCGGCGCTGCCGATGTTCTCGTGGGCTTCCAGCGCCAGCTTGATCTGTGTGCCGATGCTCAGGACCGGGTTCAACGTCATCATCGGGTCCTGGAAGACCATCGAAATGGTCTTGCCGCGGATGGCGCGCAGCTCATGGGAGGGCAGGCCCACCAGTTCGCGACCTTCGAGCTTGATCGATCCTTCGACGATGCGGCCGGGTTCGTCGATCAGGCCGATGATGGAAAAGCCGGTGATCGATTTGCCGGAACCGGATTCGCCAACGAGGCCCAGCACCTCTCCGGGGGCGATCGAGAAGGAGACTCCATCGACAGCCTTGACCTCGCCGCGGCCGCTCGGGAACCAGGTCTTGAGGTTGGTGACTTCGAGAAGCGGTGTCGCCGGTGTTGTCACTGTATCGGTCATCGGCGGAGCCTCGGGTTGAGCTGGTCGCGGATCTGGTCGCCGACGAGATTGAGTGAGACGATGAAGATGATCAGCGCCAGGCCGGGATAGATCGAGATCCAGTAACGACCAGAGAGCAGATACTGGAAACCGTTGGCAATCAGCATGCCGAGCGACGGGTAGGTCGGCGGCAGGCCTACGCCGAGGAAGGACAGCGTTGCTTCAAGCGAAATCGCGCTGGCGATCTGCACGGTGGCGACCACGATCAGTGGTGGCAGCGAGTTGGGCAGGATATGCCGCAGCACCACACGCCAGGGTGACAGCGGGATGGACAGCGCCGCCTCGATATAATCCTTCTGCCGTTCGGCCGCCGCCGCACCATGGGCGGTCCGGGCAAAATAGGCGTATTGGGCAAAGATCAGCGCGAGGATCAGCTGGTAGCGACCCTGGCCGAGAATGGCGGCGATGACGAAGGCGAGCAGAATGGCCGGGAACGACAGCTGCAGGTCGACGATGCGCATGACAAGGCTTTCGAAGCGACCGCCGATATAAGCGGCGGCACAGCCGACCACGGCACCGATGACGAACGCGGTGCCGCTGGCGATGACGCCCATCTGCAGCGAGATCCGCAGTCCGTAGATGATGGCGGACAGAAGGTCGCGGCCTTGCGAGTCCGTTCCAAGCCAGTGGGTGTAGCCGCCGGTCCCGACATAGCCCGGCGGGCGCCGTGCGTCTCGCAGCACCAGATGCGCGAGGTCGTAAGGATCCTGAGGCGTCACCAGCGGCGCAATCAGGGCGATGAACACGATGACAAACACGAACACCGCAGCGCCGGTGGCGACCTTGTTGCGGCGGAATTCATTGAGAAAACGGGAGAGTGGAGTGTCGCGCATCAGGCACGCCCCTTTCTCAAGCGTGGATCGAGCAGCGCATAGGTGAGATCGACCACGAAATTGATGACAATGAACAGGAGGGCGACGAACATCAGGTAGGCGACCATGACCGGTCGATCGAGCGAGGTGATGCTGTCGATGATGAGCTTGCCGAGGCCCGGCCAGGAAAAGATCGTTTCGGTGACGACGGCAAACGCAAGCGTCGAGCCGAGTTCGAGGCCGAACACTGTGACGAGCGGAATGGAGATCAGCCGCAGCACATGCCGGCTCAGCACCGTAAATTCCGAAAGGCCGGCGGCGCGAGCAAATTTCACCGTGTCGCTCAGCATCAGTTCGCGGGTGCCGGCGCGGGCAAGCCGGATCATCAGCGAGAACTTGAACAGAGAGAGGTTCAGCGCCGGCAGGATCATGTGGGAGAAACCGTCACCGGTCAGAAAGCTGAAGTCGACGCCGAACAGGCTGGCAGTCTCGCCGCGTCCACCGGCCGGCATGCAGCCGCATTGCACGGCAAACACCATGATCAGCATCAGGCCGAACCAGAAGGTGGGGACGGAAAAGCCGAGGATGGAAAGCGCCATGATGGCACGCGAGATGGGGCTGTGCGGCTTGTAGCCGGCATACATTCCGATCGGAATGCCGACGAGGCTGGCAAACAGCACGGCCGCCAGCGTCAGTTCGAGCGTTGCCGGGAGACGGGTCAGGATCAGTTCGCTGACCGGCATGTTGTAAACGAAGGAGCGGCCGAAATCGCCGTGCAGGATGCGCCCGACAAAGGTAAAATATTGCTGCCAGAGCGGCTGGTCGAGACCATATTGAGCGATGACCGCGGCGCGGATGTCTTGCGTCGTATCCGGCGAGATCAGCACGTCGATCGGGTTGCCAACGGCATAGACGCCGCAGAATACCAGGGCCGACATGGCAAGGACCACGATCAGCGCCTGCCACAGCCTTTGCAGGATGAATCCAAACATTCGTTCCCTGTTCTCCCGTCTCGTGCGGGGTTCGAAAATGTGATGCGGGTCAGGCGGTGGTCAGTGCCAGTCGCCTTCCAGCAGCGCGCGGGTTTCGGAAACGGCGACCTCCCAGATCGCAGCCATGTCTTCATCGGGGCGTTGGTAGAGGCCGTGATAATTGCCGTCGCCGAGCAGTTCACGCTTCTGCGCAGCGCCGACGCGGGCAAGCGCCGCGTAGTCGATCTGTGGCTTGGCAGTCGTCGGCTGACGCGCGTCGGTGGTGCGTGTCCAGGGGAAGTTCTCCATCCAAGACGCGTGCGATGCGGCGGGATCGGTCTGCTGCACCTTGGCCAGCGTCTGCGGCGCCCGCCACCAGTCGTGGAATTTGACCGATGCGTCGGGGTGGGCATTCAGCCATTCGGAAATCACCACCGTCGCCGGCGTGTTGCCGCCATGCCCGTTGACGATCAGGATCCGCCGGAAACCGGAGCGGTAAATGCTGTCGAGCAGATCCTCGATGACGCCAATATAGGTGGCGAGCGATAGCGTCAGCGTTCCCGGAAACGTTGCGAACGAGGAGGCAAGGCCATAAGGCACGACCGGAAAGACTGGAATGCCGAGCGGCTCGGCAGCATCGACCGAGACCTTTTCAGCCAGGATCATATCGGTCGCGAGACTGAGATAGGCGTGCTGCTCGACGCTGCCGATCGGTAAAATACAGCGATCATCTTTTGCGACGCGCTCTTCGACTAGCATCCAGTTCATGTCGGCAATCTTCAATTCGCTACCCTCGTTCTCAAACTTCGCGCAACTGCGCAAAGAACGTTCTGTTTTCCGCATGGCCGCACAATATTTGTGCTTTCCGATGCTTTGTGTCGCAGGAAGCAAAGTTCCATACGGGACTAAAAAAAGAAATTGACAGCCATTTAAACGATCGTCAAGTTCCATACGGGACTAAACCTCACGAAGCTCGAAAGCGACCGAAGAGTGCGACAGACGCGTGGACCGACACTGGAGACCCTGCTGCGGGAGGGCGGAAAAGCCGCCGCCGGCACGCATGGCGTCGAGGACCTGGTATCCGTGAAACTGTGGAAGAACCCCTGCTGGTTGTCGTTCCGGTTCAACTTTCTGGCGCTGCAGTTCAACGAGCCGATCTACCGACTGATCGAAAAGGAACACGGCCTGGCGCGGCCGGAATTCGTCGTCATCTATTCGCTCGGCCTGTCCGACGGACTGACGGCCAGTGCCATCTGCAATTCCTCGGGCTTTCCGAAGAACACGATCAGCCGGGCGATCCAGAAGCTGATCGACAAGAACATCGTCCGTCGCGAAATCGACCAGGCGGACCTCAGAAGTTTTGTCCTCTACATCACCGAGGAGGGCAGACGCATCGTCGATCAGGCCATGCAGCCGATGGTGGAGCGCGAGAGAGCCATGATCTCGTCGCTGACGCCTGCCGAACAGCTGATGTTGTCGGAACTGCTCGCCAAGGTCGTCGTCGATTCACCCAACTGGCCACCAATGACAACAATAGAGGAGAACGAAGAATGACGGCTTCCAGGACATTCCGCACCATCGTGCTCGCCGCAGCATTGCTCGGCGGCGTTTCGAGCGCAGCACTTGCCGCCGACCTCACCATCGGCGTGCGCGCCGGTCCGCTGTCGATCGATCCCGATTTCACCGCCGCCGGCACTCACGCCGAGGCGATGAAGCACATCTACGACTCGCTGATCAAGTCGGGCAACAATCTCGAACTCGAGCCGGGCCTTGCCACCAGCTGGACCGCGATCGACGACACGACCTGGGAATTCAAGCTGCGCCCGAACGTCAAATTCCATGACGGTTCGGACTTCACCGCCGAGGACGTCAAATTCTCGATCGAGCGTATTCCGAAAGTCGCTGGCCCGAACCCGACAACGATCTACGTCCGCCGCGTCAAGGGCGTAGAAATCGTCGATCCGCTGACGATCCGCGTCAAGACGGACGGACCGGCGCCAACCCTGCCCAACGATTTCATCCGTCTGTTCGTGGTGTCGCATATCGCTGCCAAGGATTATTCCGACAGCGCCGAAAAGGCGTCGGAAGGTTTCAATTCCGGCAAGGCCGCGATCGGGACCGGTCCTTACAAGTTCGTGTCCTGGACGCCGAAGGAGCAGCTGGTTCTTCAGAGCTTCGATGGTTACTGGGGCGGCAAAGAGCCGTGGGACAAGGTCATCCGTAAGGAGCTTCCCAACGACGCCGCCCGCGTTGCACAGCTGAAGGCCGGCCAGGTCGATCTGATCGCCCGTATTCCGGCATCCGACGTGCCGACGCTGGAAAGGGATTCAAAGCTGACGATCGTTCGCCAGGACAGCGTCTACCTGTTCAACATGGCTTTCGACTTCCGCGAAAAGTCGCCGCAGGTGACCGCCAAGAACGGTTCGCCGCTTCCGAAAAACCCCTTCATCGATCCGCGTGTTCGTGAGGCCTTCGATCTTGCAATCGATCGCGAAACCATCACCGAGATCGCCATGGAAGGCATGGGCACCGTCCAGTCGCAGCTCGTGACGCCCAACATCTTCGGCTACAATCCGGATGTGAAGCCGGCACCTTCCGATGTCGAGAAGGCAAAGAAGCTGCTTGCCGACGCCGGTTATCCCGATGGTTTTAAGGTGACGTTCTCCTTCACCAACGACCGCCTGCCGGGAGACAAGGACACCGGCACGACGATCGCCCAGATGCTGACTGCGATCGGCATCCAGGTGGAAGCCAACGCACAGCCCGGCGCCGTCTATTTCCCGGCCAACACACGCGGCGATTATTCGCTGACCATGTCCGGCTGGGGCACGCTGACGGGTGAGGCGAACTACACGCTCTCGTCGCTGGTCCATACCAACGATCCGACGAAGAAGCTCGGCGCCTTCAACATCCGCGGTTACTCCAACCCTGAGATGGACAAGCTGATCGAGGCGGCCGGTGTCGAGATGGATGCGGGCAAGCGCGAACAGTACCTGAAGGACGCCAACGCGCTGGTCGCTTCCGATCGTCCCAATCTGTCGATCGCTTCGATCGTATCCGCTTGGGGCATGAAAAAGACCATCACCATCGTGCCGCGTTCGGACGAAGACACACTGGCCATGAACATCAGGCCTGCGAAATAGCCTCCACGCCAACCGGAGGTAAACTTGGCCGGGCAGTTCTGCTGCCCGGCTTTTTTATTCATGGGAAGGAGAAGATCATGGGCAAGATTGCACTGGCAATCCATGGCGGCTGCGGCGTGATGGCAAAGCTCGGCCTCAGTGAGGCGGAATGGGAAGCGGCGCGCGTCGATCTCGGTCATGCGTTGAAAGCCGGATGGGCGGTGCTGAGCACCGGCGGCTCGGCGCTTGACGCCGTGCAGGCGTCGGTCGTGGTGCTGGAAGACAGCCCCCATTTCAATGCCGGCTATGGCGCAGCCCTCAATGCCGCCGGCGAGCACGAACTCGACGCCTCAATCATGGATGGCGCGACCCTCGAAGCAGGCGCCGTGACACTGGTGCGGCGCATCCGCAATCCCGTCAAGGCGGCGCGGCGGGTGATGGAAAAGGGCGAAGCCGTGCTGATGGGCGGCCACGCGGCCGACGAATTTGCGAAGGTCGAGGGGCTGGACGTCGTCGAACCCAATTATTTCACCACCGAGAAACGCGTGAAAGCGCTGGCTGCGATGAAGGCGCATGCGGCGGCCGGCACGGCTGCAGCGGCAAGCGAATCCGAAAAACACGGCACGGTGGGTGCCGTCGCGCTCGACAGTGCCGGACATCTGGCGGCAGCAACCTCCACCGGCGGCTATAACAACAAGCCAGTCGGCCGCATCGGCGATACCCCGATCGTCGGCGCCGGCACCTATGCCCGTGACGGTCTCTGCGCGGTGTCGGGCACCGGCAAGGGCGAGTTTTTCATCCGCTATGCCGTCGGCCATGAAGTCGCAAGCCGCATCGGCTATCTCGGCGAAACGGTGGAGCAGGCGGCGTCGAAGGTGATCATGGAAGACTTGAAGCCGCACGCTATCGGTGCCGGACTTGTGGCCGTCGGAGCCGACGGAACGATCGCCACACCTTACAACACCGACGGCATGTTTCGCGGCTGGGTCACACCTGACGGCGAATTCTTCGTTGCTACCCACGACGTGGTGTTCAGGATCGAGTAAGGCGACCCGGAGATTGCGGAGGCCGCTGTTACGGCGGCCTCGCGGCGCTTAGATTGCGCTGGCGATCTTGTCGGCGATGTAGAGTTCGCGCAGTTTGAGCGTCAGAGTCCCCGGCTTGCCGTCGCCGACGGGTTCACCGTCGATGCGGGTGACCGGCATGACGAAGTTGGTGGCGGATGTGATGAAGGCCTCCGAGGCATTCATCGCTTCATCGGGTGTGAAGGCGCGCTCGTCATAGGGAATGCCGGCTTTTTCGGCGAGATCAAGCACGCTTGCGCGCGTGATGCCGTGCAGGATTGCATTCGACAGCGGGCGGGTGATCAGCCTGCCAGTCTTGTCGATGATATGGGCGGTTGCCGAGCTTGCCTCCGTGACGAAGCCGTCCTCCACCAGCCAGGCGTCATCAGCGCCTTTCTCCATCGCCTGCATCTTGGCCATCGAGGGATAAAGCAGTTGCACGGTCTTGATGTCGCGGCGCTCCCAGCGCCAGTCGGGCAGCAGAGCGACGGACAGGCCGGTTGCGAGCTTGGGGTTCTCGATCACCGACTTTGCCTGGGTAAAGAGAACCAGCGTCGGTGTCGGATCCTTCGGAAAGGCGAAGTCGCGATCGGCGGGGCCGCGCGACAGCTGGAGGTAGATCAGGCCTTCCTTGAGTTCATTGCGTCTGATGATCTCGCGATGAACCTCCAGAAGTTCGCTGGCCGAAATCGGCAGGTTCAGGCCCAGTTCCCCGATCGAGCGCTTCAGGCGGGCGGCGTGGCCGTCATATTCAAGAAGCTTGCCGTCGATGACGCCGGTCACTTCGTAGATGGCGTCTGCGAACAGAAACCCGCGGTCGAACACGGAGACCTTAGCGTCGGCCTCGGGCAGCCATTCGCCATTCAAATAAACGATACGGGACAAGGCAATCTCCTTCAGTATGTCGGGAATTCAAAACACATCGCCGGCGGCTCGCTTCAGTTCGGCGATGAAGCCGTGCAGCAGACGCGAGCGCGGCACGCCTTTGCGGGTAATCAGGACGGCCGCGACTTCGCGGGGCGGCTGGAAGGGCAGTTGCACCAAGCCCTCCGATGACTGGTAGGCGGCGCTATAGGGATCGACGACCGCTGCCCCGACGCCTGCTCCGGCCAGAACCGCAGCCGTTGCGCAGTAGCGCACCTCGACCCGCGGCTCATAGTCGTTACCTTCGCGATCGAAGGCATCGCGCAGCATCTGGCCCATGCGCGATTCAGCTTCGAGGCCGATGAAGCCGTGTTCGGAGAGATCGCTGACCGTCACCTCCTGCCGGCTGGCGACCGGGTGGTCCTTCGGCACAAGCGCGACCATATGGGTACGCGACAGGATCTCTACATTCACGGAAGGATGACGCTCGAGCGCGATCGCCAGACCGACATCGGCGGCGCCGCTCTGCACAGCTTCGATGACGTGTTCGAGCCGGCGAACATCGTAGGCAACAGACACATCCGGACGGTCCTTCAGGAACCGTGCGAGCGCCACCGGTGCGACCGTATTGCCAAGCGGCGGCGTCGACATGACGCGCAGCCGTCCCGATGTGCCGTGCCTGATGGAGCGGGCGCGGGCGGAAAAGCTGCGCAACATGCTGAAGACCGGACGCACCTCTTCAAACAGAAGCGTCGCTTCCTCGGTTGGCTCAAGCCGCCGGTGCAGGCGCTCGAACAGCGTTATGCCGAGCTGGTTTTCCAGCTGGCGGATGCCGTTCGAAACGGCGGGCTGGGAAATGCCCAACTGCTCGGCGGCCTCGACGGTCGTTTCGCAGCGCATCATGGCCCCGAAGATCTCGAGGAGGCGCAGGGAGATATCCGGTTTCTGCTCGATTTCGGTCATGGCGTTCAGGTGAGAACTGCGCCAAGCGCCATCGCGACGGCGGCCTGGGTCGGGTCGATCACGCGGATGCCGAGCTCCTCTTCCAGTCTGCGGCGATGGCCGGACATGCCGGCACAGCCCAGCACGATCGCGCCGGCGCCCATCTGGCGCAATTTCAGCCCGGCCTTCACGAGTGCCGCGTAGCTTTCCTCCCCATGGCCGCTATCGGCGACGCTGATCGCGCCTTCAAGCGCGACCTCGCCGGCAAGCCTGCCATCGACGCCGAGGCGGCGAAGGTTGCGCATGTGACGGGGGATCGAACCTTCGGCGACTGCGATGACGCCGAAGAGATCCGCAAGCGCCAGCGCGCTCAGCACGCCCGCATCCTGGATGCCGTAGACCGGCTTTTTGGTGATCGACCGGGCAAGGTCCAGCCCGGGCTGCGAATAGCAGGCGAGCACATAGGCTGATGCATCCGGTCGGGTTTCTATCAGGTCGGCGGTGCGCAGTGACGCTTCATCCACATGGCGCTGGCTGACGACGCCGGGCGGACCCTCATCGATCGTGACGCATTCGATGACGGGACCACCCGGAAACTGCATCGGGGAGAGCGCCACGCGCAGGCCTTCGGTGACGCTTTCCGAACTGTTCGGGTTGATGACGAGGATCGGGCCGACTTTTCTCATGGGGCGATCTCCACGCCGAAGTTCTGCGCCGGATCGAATTCCTTGGCGCGGTAGCCGGGCTTGCCCGTCAGGTCGACAGGGCTGCGGGCAATGAAACGGCCACGACCACGGTCCGCCATCAACTCGCGGTTCTCGACGATGACATCACCGCGGTTCATGGTGAGGACTGGCCAGCCTTCGATCTCCATGCCCTCAAACGGTGTGTAGTCCATATTGTCGTGCTGATCGGCAAGCGTTGCCTTGCGGCGGGCTTCCGGGTCCCAGATGCAGATATCGGCTTCGTAGCCGGGTGCGATCGATCCCTTTTTAGCCATACCGAATGTCTTGGCCGCATTGGTGCTTGAGAGTGCAACGAACTGCTGCAGCGTGATGCGGCCTTTAGCGACGCCCTCCGAAAACAGATAGGGCAGGCGCATGGCGATGCCGGGCATGCCGTTGGAGATCTTCGGGTAGTGCGCATCGGCACCATTGGCAAATTTTCCGCTGGCATCGAAACGGTAGGGCGCGTGGTCGGAGGAGACGCTTTCGAACGTGCCTGACTGCACATGTCGCCAGAGCGCTTCCTGCGTTGCCGCGTCGCGGAGCGGTGGAGAGCAGATGAATTTCGCCCCTTCCATGCCGGGCCGATCGAGATCATCACGGGTCAGCGCCAGATATTGCGGGCATGTTTCGGCAAACAGTTTCGTGCCGGCGAGCTTTTCGCGCTGGACGATGGCAGCGCCGCCAGCCGTTGAGACGTGGACGATGAAGAGTGCTGCATCGACCAGCTTTGCCAGCGAGACGGCCCGGTTGATCGCTTCTTCCTCCGCAAGCTCCGGACGGCTGATCGCGTGGTATTTTGGCGCGGTCAGCCCGGCCGCCGCGAGCCGCTTGTTCATCCACTTCACCATGTCGTTGTTTTCGGCATGGACCATGGTGAGCGCCCCATGGGTTTTGGCAATCGTCAGGATATCGAGCATGCCGCCGTCGCCGATATTCATCAGGTCGTAGGTCATGAAGACCTTGAACGACGTGATGCCCCGCGCAAATACGCCCGGTAGCTCTGCAAGGACATCAGCCGAAGGGTCGGAAATGATCAGATGATAGGAATAGTCGAGCACCGAGTGCGGCGCGGCGCGGCCGTCATAGGTGGCGATGACTTCGGCAATCGACTGGCCGCGATGCTGAGCCGCGAACGGGATGAATGAGGAATCGCCACCGAAGGCGGCGGAGACCGAGCCCGAATAGTAGTCGTCGGCGGTCATCACGCCCGCGGAGCTTTCCTGGGCGATATGGGCATGCGCCTCGATGCCGCCGGGAACGACCAGCTTGCCGCCGGCATCGATCCGGCGGCTTCCTCCAGCGATCTTCTCGCCGATCGCCGCAATTCGACCGTCGGTAATGCCGATATCGCCATCGAATATGTCGGATGCGGTGACGATGCGACCGCCATGAATGACCGTATCAAACGCTGTCATGTCGGTCTTTCCTTACACTTCGATGATCACGCCGGTCTGGCTCGTCAGGCGACCGTAATGCTCGATACGACGATGGCGCTCGAAATCAAAGATCGTCTTCTTGCCGAAGTCGCATTTGGAGAAATCGCATTCGGCGATGATGAGCTCGTCTTCCTCGGTCACGGCGCGGGCGAGAACGAACCCGTCCGGATCGACGATAATCGAGCCGCCCATCAGCGGGTGGCCGTCCTCATTGCCGGCCTTGGCGACGCCGACGACATAGGTCGAGTTCTGGTAGGCGCCGGACTGCATGGAGAGGTCGGAATGGAAAAGCCGCTTCTCCAAACCTTCGGCGCTCATCTGGCTGTTCACCGACGGCGTGTTGTAGCCGATCGTGACCAGCTCGACGCCCTGCAGGCCCAGGCAACGGAAGGTTTCCGGCCAGCGGCGGTCGTTGCAGATCGCCATGCCCATGATGACGCCTTCGTTACGCCAGACGTTGAAGCCGAGATCACCGGGTTCGAAGTAGCGCTTCTCGAGATGCTGGAAGGCGCGCTCGGTATCGTATTCGGAATGACCGGGAAGATGCACCTTGCGATACTTGCCGACGATATTGGCTTGCCGATCGGTAACGATCGAGGTGTTGTAATAGTGTCCGTCCGGCGTCTTCTCGCCGTAGCCGAAGGTGATGGCGATGTTGAGCTCGCGGGCGCGATCGAACAGCGGCTGCGTGGCGGCGTTCGGCATTTCCGTCTCGAACCAGAAATCGATTTCGGCCTGGTCTTCCATGTACCAGCGGGGAAAGAAGGTCGTGAGCGCCAGCTCTGGGTAGACGACCATGTCTGCGCCCTTGGATGCGGCTTCATCGAGAAGCGCAATCATGCGGATGACGACGCTTTCGCGGCTATTGGCTTTCTGGATGGCGCCGAGCTGGGCACCTGCGATCTTCATGATGGTCATCGGAGTTTCCTTTCGAAAGCGATCAGGCGGCAAGGCGCCGCTGGAAATGACTGACGAGGCGCACCAGCGGCCACAGCAGCACGAGGTAGATGAGAGCTGCCAGCACCAGCGGCGAGGCATTGTAGGTGACCGACCGCGCCATGCCGGCATTGTAGAGAAGCTCGGACAGCGAGATGACGGAGGCAAGCGAGGTGAGCTTGACGACTTCCACAGTGTTGGACAGCAGGTCCGGCAGCACGTTGGGGATGGCCTGCGGCAGGACGACATGAGCAAGCGTCTGTACCGGGCTGAGGCCAGTCGACTGGGCAGCTTCCCACTGTCCCTTGGCAACCGAGATCAGACCCGCGCGATAGACCTCCGCATAATAGGAGGAGTTGTTGAGCAGGAATGCGATGACGACGGCGTAGAACGGCGAGATGTTGATCCCGGCGAAGGGCAGGCCGGCATAGATGAAGATGAGCAACACCAGCGGCGGCAGGGCGCGGAAGAGATCGGTATAGGCGATCGAGATCCAGCGCAGCCAGCGGCGCTCGCTCATATTGCCGAGCGCGACGAACAGGCCGCCGATCAGGCCCAGCAGAATGACGGCGCTGCACAGCTTGAGCGTCATCCAGAGGCCGGACATCATCAACGGCAACGATTGGCGCATGATGTCGATATTGAAGAACTGGTCGATGAAAATATCCATGTCAGCCTCCTATCGCTTCTTCCAGGCGGTCCGGCTTTCCAGCCAGCGGGCGAAGACCACCATCGGCAGGAAAATCACCAGATAGGCGGCGACCGACATAGTGAGCGGCGTGGCACTGCCGGAAAAACTCTGCGCCGTCGTGGCGCTCGACAGGATTTCCGACACGCCAATGGCCGAGCCGAGCGCGGTCATTTTGGTGATGGCGAGCACGCGGTTGACGAGCGGCGGTATGGCAAGGCGGACGGCCTGGGGCAGCGCGACATAGGCAAGCGTGCGGGTAAAACCGAGCCCGGTTGCTATGCCTGCCTCCCACTGACCCTTTTCGACAGAGGAGAACCCGGCCCAGAATATTTCTTCGGCAAAAGCTGCAAGGGTCGCCGCCAGAACGAGGAACAGAACCATTGGTCCGGACAGCTGGATGCCGATCGACGGGAACCCGAAATAGAGGATCAGGATGACGACCAGAGGCGGCAGTGCGCGAAAGATATCGGCATAGCAGATGATGAAGAAATTGAGCGTCTTGACGCCATAGCTGCGCAGGCAGGCGAGCGCGAGGCCGGCCAGGATGCCAGCCACGATCACCGCCGAGGCAATCTGCAGGGTGACCCAGATTCCGGCAATGATGTCAGGCGTATATTTCGCCATCACCACCGGGTTGTAGAAGGTTTCGAGGAACCGGTCCATCGCCGTTACCCGGAAACGCGCGAAAGGAATGCGCGGGTGCGATCGGCCTTCGGGTTGCCGAATAGCTCGTCCGGCGTGCCTTCTTCGACGACGACACCGCCATCCATGAAGACAACCCGGTCCGCGGTCTCGCGGGCAAAGCCCATCTCGTGGCTGACGACGACCATCGTCATGCCCTTGGATTTCAGGTCCTTCATCACCTTGAGGACGGAACCGACCAGTTCGGGATCAAGCGCTGAGGTTGGCTCGTCGAACAGCATGACTTTCGGGTCGAGCGCCAGCGAGCGGGCGATCGCCACGCGCTGCTGCTGGCCCCCGGACAGTTCACCGGGATAGGCGTCGGCCTTGTGCGCCAGGCCAACCTGTTCGAGCATGTCCATCGCCCGCGCATCGGCTTCTGCCTTCGAGCGCTTCAGCGCCTTGCGCTGGGCAAGGGTGACGTTCTTGAGGACACTCATATGTGGGTAGAGGTGAAACCCCTGGAACACCATGCCGATCTGCAGCCGCATTCGGTCGAGATCGCGGCGGGTACCAGCCATGATGTTGCGGCCGTTGACGATGATATCGCCCGACTTTGGTTCCTCGAGCCGGTTGCAACAGCGCAGCATCGTGCTCTTGCCGGAACCGGATGGCCCGATGACGAACACGAGTTCGCCCTCGGCGACCCTCAGGTCAATCTTCTTGAGGACGGTGGTGGTCCCGAAGCGCTTTTCCAGCGCGACGACTTCGAGCATTGGGCGATTGGTCATTGTGGTACCTCCGGCAGGCACGATGCGGACAGATTTGCCGGCTGGATTCCAACCGCGATCTCATGTGGGAGAGACGATTGGCGGCCGGCTGCCGCATCCTGTCTGATCAAGGGGGAGGGCAGGCGACTGAAGCGCCTGCCCGTGCTGCAGAGCGTTACTTCAGGTTATCGCAGGAGGCCTTGTGGTCATCGTCCTTGTAACCGTCGAAGCCGGGCGTCCCGAAACCCTTGGTCGGGGTGACGATCGTCGTGCCTGCTTCTGGCGTGACGCCGAACCACTTGACCGAAAGCTTCGCCATCGAGCCGTCTAGCTTCAGGCATTCCATCGCACGATCGACGAGATCGCGGTTCTGCTCGTCGCCTTTGCGGAAGGAAAGCGCCCAGACAAGGCCAGTTTCGTATTCGAAGGAAAGTTTCAGGCGTGGGTTCTTCTTGACCGCCCATGCAGCGGCAGTGTTGCCGGCAAGGTTCGCATCGGCGCGTCTAGCAATGACGGCTGCCACGGCGTCGGTATTGGTACCGTAGCTTTCGACCTTCCAGCCGAATTCCTTTTCCTTCTCCCGCAGGAAGCTGTCATAGGCAGAGCCCTTGTTGACGGCGATCGTCTTGCCCTTGAAGTCTTCCAGCGTCTTGTATTCAGGCGCATTGGCCGGCACGACGAAGCCGAAATTGGTGTCCATGAAGCCTTCGGTGAAGAGAAGGTTGGCGGCGCGCTCCTTGTTCACGGTGACCGGTGCGACAAGGAAGTCGTAGGTGCCGGCCTGAAGTGCTGGGATGAGGCCGGAGAACTGCGCTCCGGTCAGATCGACTTTCTTGCCCAACCGTTCGCCGATCAGGTTTGCCATATCGACGTTGAAACCCTCGATCTTGCCGTCGAGTGTTGGCATCGCGTGCGGCGCGAAGGTCGCGTCGATCGCGGTCTTGATCGTGTCTCCGAGGGAGTAGGCTGGCGTGCAGGCAAGCAGAGTAGCTAAGCCGACAAAGCCGGCCCTGATAAATGGTTTCATCGATGTTCTCCTACTGGCGGCTCCAGGCCTTTGCGGCCCTTGTTATCGCCAGTGTTCCACCGAACCTGCTGCGCTGCAATATAATTGATTATTATAATCGAACTAGAATTATATGATTGTCGAATAGTGATTGGGTCGATCGTCGTCGTTGTCGCAACCGGCCAATGGCGCATATTGCGTCAGCTCTGAAGAGGCTGAGGCTCTTTCGGAAGAAGTTCGCCTTCGATGCGGTAGTGCAAACCATCCGTGCGGTAGTCCACGTTGGCGACGCCGTTGAAATAGGTCGGCACAACGCGCTCCATCAGGCGGGAGCCAAAGCCGCGCCGCGTCGGTTCGCTCACGGCCGGCCCCTTGCTTTCGATCCATGTGAAGGCAAAGCCGTTTTCGCCGGGCGCCGTCCAGCGGATCTCGACCTTGCCGTCGGCCGTACTGAGCGCGCCATATTTGGTGGCATTTGTCGCAAGTTCATGGATTGCCAGTGCCAAACCCATGGAAGGTTGTGCTTCGAGCACCATCGGAGGCCCGAAGATATCGAAGCGGTCGGGACTGTCCTGGTGCGGTTCGACGGATGTCCGTACAATCGTCTCGACATCTGCTGCGGACCAGTTCGTTGCCGTCAGCGTATCCTGTGCCCGGGCAAGTGCGTCGATGCGGGCCGACGCCATTTCACCGGCAAGCTTCACGTCTGTCGCATTGCGCAGGCTCTGGGATACGACGGCTTGAACCATCGCCAGCGTGTTCTTCATTCGGTGGGACAATTCGCGCTGCAACACACGCTGTTGGCGCTCCCGTTCCTTTTGCTCGGCAAGAAGGCGCTGCTGTTCGCGCACCAGGTCTTCGCTGCGCAGGCGTTCTTCCTGAAGATCGTCGACCGCCTTGTGCATGACCTGGATCAGCAGAATGTCCACGATGACCACGCACGCGTAGAAGGTCAGAGCAACGAGGACCGACCCGTTGATCTCGAACATCGCAAACGGCGGTATAAACCAGTACCAGGCAGCCACGCCACAGGCCACGGCGCAAACGGCCCCGGGCCAGACGCCCGCCAGAAACGTCGTCAGGATTACCGCGGGGAAGAAGGTAAGATACGGGAAGCCCGGCGGCAGGAGATGGTCGCATAGAAACCGCGCGTAGAGCGCAAGCCCGAACGCTGCAACCGCCACTCCCCAGCGCTTTCCCGGGGAATCGCGGACGTGGTCGCTCATCTCGAACAATTGCATACGTAAGGGCTTCATTCCAAGTGGGTTCCCGCGGCGTTGCTTGTTCTTGGCTTGTTCGGGGTGTTCCGTCAATCAGCAACTAGAAAGGTACGTAATGTCCGACGGGATAAGGGACAAGTTTGGCAACACCGGTGAAAGCACGGCGTATGCGGACAACAAACGTGACGAGCACGTTGAGGCATCAGAGGCGCGATATGCGGGGACAGGAGGCGCTCCGCGAGACTGACAGATCGTCAGCCTCCGACGCGGGGTTCTGACAAAAATTCGCGGGCCCACAGTACGGGCCCGCGCTATCGTCGATCAAGTCAAACCGTAAAGCCTCAAGGCCTTCGCGCCGCCAGAATGAGTCGCTCGAAGAACTTCAGCTGCTCGTCGCAGGTCTGGGCGACCGTCTCAAATATCAGCCGGTCTTCCCGCCGGATTGCCGCAATCTTCTTCGTCAGGGCCGAAATCACCCTTGCCGGCATCTTGGCAATGGTCATCGCAATCGCCTTCGGTCCGGCTTCGAGTTTGGCGATACCGAGATGGCCTGCTGCAAGCTGCAGCCTGGTTGTGCGCAACAACAGCAGCGTCTCCTGCGGCAATTCGCCGAAGCGATCCTCGAACTCTTCCTCCAGATCATTCACGTCGCGCTGTGAGGATGCCCGCAGAAGTCTGGCATAGAGATTGAGCCTGACAGCCGGATCCGGCACGTAATCCGCCGGTATCGTGCCCGCGACGTCAAGATGCAGGATTGCGCGCTTTCTGGTGGCCGAAAGTCGTTTTCCCAGTTTCGCGACGGCACGCGCGAGGAGCTTCTGGTAAAGGCCAATGCCGATGACCTTCATATGCCCAGCCTGATCCTCGCCGGCGATGTCGCCCCCGCCGCGCAGATCGAGATCGCGCAGACTGATCGCAAGCCCGGCGCCCAGGCGGTCGTTCTCTACGAGTGTCAAAAGCCGCAAGCGCGTTTCCTCGGGCAGTTCTGCACCTTCTTCCGTCAGAAGCGTGGTCATGCCCTGCGCGCCTCCACGGCCGACCCGTCCACGCAACTGGTGCAGCTGGGCCAAACCGAACCGCTCCGCATTCCAGATGAACATCGTATTGGCGCGCGGCACATCGAGGCCGTTTTCAATAATGTTGGTGGCGAGAAGGACATCGCCATCGCCGTCCGCGAAACCGACGATCGCTTCGTCGATCGTCGCCGCCGGCATCTTGCCGTGCGCGACCTTAACCGCGAGCTCGGGAACAATTTTGCGCAGGATCGCCTCGACGGCTTCGATATCCTCGATGCGCGGCACCACGACGAAGCTTTGTCCACCCCGGCGGTATTCTCGCATCAATCCGGTGCGCATCGATGCGTTGTCGAATGCTGCAAGCGATGTGCGAACGGGTCGGCGCCGGGCGGGCGGAGTCGTCAGGAGGCTGACCTCCTGAACTCCGACCATTGCCGACTGCAAGGTGCGTGGGATAGGTGTTGCCGACATGGCGAGCGTGTGGAGGGTCGGCGCGAGCGCGCTCATGGCCCGTTTATCCTTGAGCCCGAACCGATGTTCCTCATCCACGATCAAAAGCCCGAGATGCGCAAAGCGCACGTCTTTTGCAAGGATCGCATGGGTCGCGACGATAACGTCGATTTCACCCTCGGCCAACGCCGCCTTGACCTGCTTCGCCTCGCTTGGCTTGACGAGCCGTGACAACATTCCGACAGAGATGCCTGTTCCTTCGAAGCGTCGCTTGAAGGTGGCGAAATGCTGACGTGTGAGAACAGTCGTTGGGGCGATGACGACCACCTGACCGCCCGCAAGTGCTACCGCTGCTGCGGCCCGCAGTGCGATCTCCGTCTTGCCGAAGCCGACATCGCCGCAGACAAGGCGGTTCATCGCATGCCCGGACGCGAGATCGGAAAGCGTGGCCTTGATGGCTTCGGCCTGATCTGGTGTCTCGGCGAAAGGGAACCGTCGGATGAAGGCTGAAAATTCGGCGCGGGGGGGAATGAACGTCTCGGCCGGCGAGGCCTGCCTGTGCTTTGCGATGGTCGAAAAATGACGCGCCGTCGATTTGATGTCCGCGACGATCTTCTCGTGCTTCTTTTGCCAGGCGTCGGTGTGAAGACGATCGAGCGAGACCGCCTCGGGTTCGGAACCGTAGCGCCACAGCTTTCCGAATTCTTCCATCGGAACAAGCACGGAAGCACCTTCGCGATATTCCAGACGGGCAGCGTCACGCGCGACACCTGCAACGGCGATGCTCTCCAGATCTTTTAGAATGCCAATGCCGTGATCTTCGTGGACGACGACGTCGCCGATCCGAAGATCTGGTTCGCCAAGAAAGGAAGTTGCACTGGAAACATGTCGGTGTTCATCGCCCGCGGCGATGACAGCAACATTTTGCGCGACGTCGAGGAACCCGTGATCGAGGGCGCAGGCAAGCTTCAAAAGCGCGCCGGATTTGGCGTCCATCACCTGCGTCCAGCTGTCGACGGACCGAGGCGATACACCAGTTGCTTTCGCGACACGGCGGCAAAGCGCCTCTGATGCCTTGCCATGCCCGGAAATTACAACCTTCATTCCATCGCCCAGGCGTTCCTGTGCAAATTTGACCAATGCCTTGCGCGGGTCCGCATCCGACGCGCCGGAAGGCAGGTCACCCCCTTGTTCGAGATCCAGTGCGCTGGTCTGCACGCCGGTGAAGCGCTGTTCCCACTCCTCGCTGTCAAGATAGAACGAGCAAGGAGAGGATGCTCCGGTCTTACCGAATTCCGTGCGGGACTGGCGGGCGTCGTCGATGATTTCCAGATTCCGTACGACCCGGTCTGCTGCGCCCGGAGCCGCAGTCAAAGCGGCATTGCCGAGGATATCGAAAACCGTCACCATGTCCGGGTAAAGGCGGGAAAGCTGGCGCTCCATCGTCTCAGATTTTGGAGCAGGGGCTACCGCAATGACGTCTGCGAGTATGGCTTCGGATGCCGGACCGAAGCTCAACCGTTCAAGGTAGCTCTCGGTTCGCTGCGAGACGCGGTCAAATCCACGCAATTCGGTCACGTGATCGTCTTCCGACAGGACGATGCGCATTGGGCCCGGGGCGCCGGCGGGATAGATGTCGATCATCCCGTCGCGCACCGCCAGTTCGCCGGGATCGTCGGCAACGCCCTCTTCCACATAGCCTGATCGTCTGACGAAATTCAGGAATGCCTCGCGATCGAATGGCTCGCCGACCACCAGTTCGATCTGGCCATCTGCGATGACCCCCGCCGGCGGAATGCGCTGCAGCGTCGCGTCGATCGATGTCAGCAGCAGTCGCGGCGTGTCGCTTGGCCTGGTCCATATCCGCAATGCGTCCATGCGTCGACCCATGCAGTGCCGCGAGGGCGGAACCCGATCATAGGGAAGGCAGTCCCAAGGCGGCAGAACAATGAATTGGACCGAGGGAAAGAGCGCTGCCATGGCATCCGCTGTTTTTTGCGCAGCATTTTCGCTCAATGCCACATAGCAGAGCGAACGACCGGAGCTCCGGAGCGATGCCTCAAGCCGGGTTGCCACCAAACCCGGCGGTAGTTTCAGATGCGGGGTCTGTTCCGATGCGGGGAGGGGAGAGGGGGCGTTTTCATTTCGGGACTCAACGATACTCACATGAACCTGCCATTCTCGCGTCAGCAATTTTATCAGGCTGCAAGAACTTAGTTTGTCGCGCCCTGTTCCCTTCGAACTTTGAGTTTTCTCTTCACGCGGTCAGGCCGCCATGACGGTGAGACATCAGCGACCGGATGCCGCGTTGCCGTGCACGGAACAGGTCGATGACGAGCGGGTTATTCGACCTCACGGATAGGAGAACCATGTGAAAGTGTTCATTTACGGCACCCTGAAAAGAGGCTTTGCGCTTCACGATAAGGGGCTTGGGAATTCGGAATATATCGGGGATGTAGTGACGGTCGAGCCCTACCCCCTGTTGATAGCAGCACCATTCTACGGGCCGATGATGCTCGAACAACCGGGAACCGGTTTGCAGGTGACAGGGGAGTTGTTTGAAGTCCCTGAAAACGATCTGCCGGTTCTGGATAAGCTGGAAGACGTTGGTGAAGAGGGAAGTTTCCGGGCAATGCTCAAGGTTCAGGCATCGGGTGGCGGTCTCGTTCATGATGCCCTTGTCTTTCTGAAAGACGAGAACTGGCTCGACCCCATCCATTCCGGTTTCCTGTCCGCCTATAACGACCGCAGATTTATCCCGCCATGGGACCGGTAACGACAAGACAAGAGGGACGTCACGATGCGCTACGAGGCAAAGCCCGGCGATGTCAGCCTATTCGAAAATGAAAAAGCCGGCCACGAGCGCGCACCGGACCACCGCGGCTATTTCATCGCTCACAGAGATATCAAGGCCGGAGAAAAGATCGAAATGGTGCTGTGGGCCGGAAGGCCGAACAGTTCGCGCTCCTTTGGTGGCAGACTATCCGACGACCAGAAGGGGAGCGCGTCGGCGGTTCCCGATCCGGTTGATCTGTTTGGCAACCCTTTGCCAAAGTCACCGAAAGGATGACACTGCGCACTCGTTCGATTTGACGTCTCAAACCACGGCGGTGCTCTCGCTCCGCGTCTCGGTGGAGGAACTATGGCTCCGGTTGCTGGTTACGGGGCGAGTCAACGAGAGAGATACAGTGATGAAATTTGGACTTCTTGGCGTCGCGTCGGTCGCGACCGCGGTATTCTTGAGCAGCGCAGCCTATGCACAGCAGGGCGATGGAACCGAAGTCCAGATCACGACCAACGTGTTCAAGCCGAACAAGATTCCGGCAACCGCGGAACGGATCGCCACGTTGAAGGCGCCGGAAGGTTTCACCGTTGAGCCTTTCGCCCAGGGTCTCGGAAACAGCCGCATCATCGCCGTGTCGGATAAGGGCTATATCTATGTCAGCCGCCGCGAGGAAGGCGACGTGCTGCTGCTGAAGGACGAGAACGGCGACGGCAAGGCCGACGGCGCACCGGTGAAAGTGGCAGCGCGTGCGCAGGCCCACGGTCTGGCAATCAAGGATAACAGGCTGTACCTCGTCACGGTCAAAGAGGTGTTCGTCGCGGACATCAAGGACGACGGCACGCTCGGGCCACTTGAAATGATCATTGGCGATCTGCCGGATTCCGGACAGCATCCCAACCGCGTCATGGAGTTCGGTCCTGATGGCATGCTCTACATCAGCGTCGGTTCCACCTGTAACGCCTGCAACGAAAGCAATGCCGAAAACGCAACGGTGCTCCGGACGACCCCTGATGGCAAGAGCCGCACCATCTTCGCGTCCGGCCTTCGCAACACGATCGGCTACGACTGGAACCGCGAGACCGGTGAACTTTGGGGGCTCGACCATGGCATCGATCTCCTCGGTGATGAGGTGCAGGCAGAAGAGCTCAACCTCATCGAACAGGGAAAGCAATATGGCTGGCCGCATGTTTACGGAGCAGGCGACATCTATCCGCAGTCGACACCGGTCGGCGGGGTGACCAAGGAGGAGTGGAAGGCGCAGAGCGATCCGATGAAACTCGGCTACACGGCACACGCAGCCCCCATGCAGATGAAATTCTACAGCGGAACGTCGTTTCCGGCCGAGTTCTCGGGCGATGCGTTTGCAACCATGCGCGGATCCTGGAATCGTAACCCGGCATCCGGATACGAGATTGTTCGCATTCACTTCGAAAATGGCAAGCCGAAATCCTTCGAACCTTTCGTCACCGGCTTCCTCAGCGATGGTGGCAAGACGCATTTTGCACGACCGGTCGGACTGGCCGTCGCCAAGGATGGCGCCTTGCTGATGGCCGACGATGCAAACGGTGTCATCTACAGGGTGGCTTACACCGGCGACGCGCAAAAGGCACAAGCGCAGCCCGCTGCGCCCGCTGAACCTATGAAGGCGCAGGCCGCCAAAGGTATCGATGTGCCACTTGCCATGGATCGCCCGGAGACCAAGACGGAAGGCAGCGTATCCGTCTCGTCCTCGTCTTTTGACAACGACGAACTTATGCCGCAGCGTCATAGCGAATATGCCGAGAGTGTCTCACCGGCGATCAGCTGGAAGACCGTCCCGAAGGCTGCGTCCTACGCGATCATCGTAGAGGATCCAGGCTCCTCACCGACCAAGCCGTTTGTTCACTGGCTGGCATGGAATATCCCGGCGACGGTGACGTCCCTGCCGGAAGGGTTGCAGGAACAGCTCCGCCTCGTCGAACCGGAAGGCGTCCTTCAGGGCCGCAACACATCCGGCAGTCACGGCTATTTCGGACCGAAGCCGCCGGCCGGCGACCAGGCGCATCACTATCACTTCCAGGTTCTTGCGCTCGACGAGATGCTGGCTCTTCCCCCGACATCCGACCGGGATGCTCTTCTCGCCGCAGTGGCCGGTCATGTGATCGGCAAGGGTGAGATCGTGGGTCGCTACCAGCAGAAGGTCGATCCTGCGAAGAAGTAAGGCTTCGTCCGATCACGCCCCGCTGCAACGCTGAGCAGCAAGCGATGTTTTTGGAGGAGGAGGCCGTATTGGAATCAGGCGGCCTCTTCTTCGATTGCGAGGTCTCGCAACAGGGTGTGGATCTGCTCGCCGCTTAGCCGCGACGGATCGAAACCGCTTGACGAGCCGACGTCGGCGAAGCGCTTTGCGTGGGCTTCGGATGTCCCGATAAAACCCATTGCCCAGTTCGGGAAATACCGATTGCTGATCGGGTCCACGGCCAGCAGCGAAACTTCGCCGTGGCGTTCGTCCTGCTGGATGCGCTCGAATGCGGCTTCTACCCGCTCGAGCGGACCTTCCAAAACCTGGGCGAAGCAGCCCGCGTTGAACAGAAGCGCCCCGGTGATCTCGTCACGCAGATTGTTCACCCGGCTTTTCGCCAGGATCTCGTCGACGTTTGAGCTAAACGCCGCGCCATCGTCGCCGATCTGGTTGCGGCTGTAGTAGACCAGGCGATACAAGCTGTTATCCATTATCAGTTCCCCTCTATAAAATGTGTTGTGCCAGGAACGCCGGAATCTGATCCGTGCCCATGGGCCGTCCCGTCAGGTAGCCCTGCACATGGGTGCAGCGTTCGCCTCGA
Source organism: Velazquezella soli (assembly GCF_977018685.1). Classification (NCBI taxonomy): domain Bacteria; kingdom Pseudomonadati; phylum Pseudomonadota; class Alphaproteobacteria; order Hyphomicrobiales; family Rhizobiaceae; genus Velazquezella; species Velazquezella soli. The sequence continues at coordinate 346,568 of NZ_CDRNXF010000005.1, read as the reverse complement.
ATGCGCGCCAACTGTTCCGCCGTCTCGACGCCTTCAGCCGTGATCGACATCCCAAGGCTCGTCCCGAGACTTGCGATTGATCGCAGGATCGCCTCGCTGTCTGCGTCGTCACAGGCGACAAACGAGCGATCGATCTTCAGTTTGTTGAACGGAAACTTCTGCAGGTAGCTCAAGGACGAATAGCCAGTGCCGAAATCGTCCATGGAGATTCTGACGCCAAGCGCGCGCATGGCATTAAGCGTCTGGATGACGTTATCCGTGTCATCGAGCAGGGCGCCCTCGGTAATTTCGATTTCCAGGCGATGGGCTGGCAGTCCCGAGTGCCTTAGCGCCGATGCGACCGTTTCCAGCAGTGTGTCCGCTTTGAACTGAAGCGGCGAGACGTTGACGGCGACAATCATATCATTCGGCCAGGACATGGCCTCCAGGCAGGCCGTGCGCAACACCCATTCGCCGATCTTGACGATCAGGCCGTTTTCCTCCGCAAGCGAGATAAAGGAAAGAGGCGGGATGTTGCCTTTGACGGGATGTTCCCAGCGGAGCAGGGCCTCAAAGCCATCCACGCGTTTGGTCGAGACATCGAGGAACGGCTGATAGTTCAGCTTGAACTGCTTCAGGGCCAGCGCGCGGCGGAGATCGATCTCCATTTCCCGACGTCCGAGGAGTAGAGCGTCCATCCCACTTTCGAACATGCGGTAACGTCCGCGCCCGGCCTTCTTTGCCTCATAGAGAGCAAGATCACCGTTGCGGAGCAGGTCGTCTGGCTGGAGCGCATCAGCGCCAAAGGCGACCCCGACGCTTGCGCCGATATTGATTGTGTGACCGTTCAGAACATAGGTGCGGCCGACAAGGTCCACGATCCGCGAAGCGAGTTTTTCGGCCGCAGCAAGATCATCGACATCATGCTGGAGGATCACGAACTCGTCCCCGCCAAGACGCGCAACGACATCGCTTTTGCGGCACGCGGCCTTGAGGCGGTCGGCCACCTTTTTCAAAAGAAGGTCGCCTGTTGCATGTCCCAGCGTGTCGTTGACCATCTTGAAGCGGTCAAGATCGAGGCAGTGGACGGCGATCGATGAAGATTTAAAACCGTTGCTCAAAGCGGACGACAGGTGCGACAGCAAGGCGTTCCGCTTGGCAAGGCCCGTCAGTTCGTCGACATCGGTCTTGATGGCGATGCCCTGGTTCTGCGATGCAGGTCGCAGGTCAACGAGATACTGCCCGTCGTCGAAAGAGACGAACGCGGCATCGAAGCTCTCACCGCTGTGGATGGACGTGACTGAAACCGGGGCGCAGCTGGTGTCGGGCAGGTCTGTGCCCAAGCCCGTAAAAAGCGCGTGGACGGCGCCCCCGGGAAATGCGCCGAATGAGACTTCGCTCGCCTGGTTGGCGTAGACGACGAGACCATCGGATCCGACAACCAAGACCGGGCGCGGCAGCAACTCAAGTATTTTCTCGGTGTTGAGAAGCTGAAACGGATGAGGTTCCAATGTGTGGAGGATAGACGTCACAGCGTTCATGGTCGGTTACCGTTCGGAGTTGACCGAGAGGTAATCCGCAAACGTTTCCAGGCAATGGATGCCAAGCCCCGGAACATGACTGTTTGTCGAGAGAGGGTTATCGGATTGCTAAAGATGGACTGATGGCGGCAGGAAGGGCACGCCGCGCAGGATGCTCGCCTCTACTTCCGGCAACCTGAACGTGAGACTACCCAACCTAGATTAGGTAATAGGAATATATTATTGATCAACGCTTAAATGTATTTTTACAAAGGCTTATTCTTGTTTTTTGCCAAGTCTTAATTACTAATTTAACAATTGTTTGCGATGAAGGTTGACCAATCACCTGTATCGCAAGGCTTCGTGATGTTCGATTTTTTCGGCGCAAACTCTAATCAAATCCTTTCGGCCTTAGACCTGTCCTTCGCGATCATCGAGTTCGATACCGAAGGACGCATATTGCGAGCCAATACAAACTTCTGCGATCTGATGGGATATAGCGAGCAGGAGATTATCGGTCAGCACCACCGGATTTTTGTCGACGGAGATTACGCTGCAACGCCTGAATACAAAGCCTTCTGGAGCAAGCTTCAGGGCGGCACGTTCGAGTGCAGCGAATTCAAGCGCATTGCGAAAAACGGCCAGGAAATCTGGATCCGCGGCAATTACAATCCGGTGAAGAATGGCAGCGGCAAGGTCTTGAAGATCATCAAGTTTGCCAACGACATCAGCGAAACAAAGATGAATGGGCTCGACAGCGCAGCCAAACTTTCAGCCGTTTCCCGCGCGCAGGCAACCATCGAATTCACGCCCCAGGGTGAAATCCTTACCGCCAACGACAACTTCCTGTCGGCGCTCGGATATTCCTTGAACGAGATCGTGGGTAAGCATCACCGGATCTTTATGGACCCGACCGAAGCGGCATCCCCGCAATACACGCAGTTGTGGGAGCGCCTTCGCGGCGGCGAATATGTTGCCGACGAGTTCCGCCGCATCAGCAAGGACGGCCGTAGCGTTTACATCCAGGCTTCCTACAACCCTGTTTTCGATCCCAGTGGCAAGGTCATCAAGGTCGCCAAGTTTGCCACCGATGTTACCGGCCGGGTCGAGAACGTCGAGCGCCTCGCGGAAGGTCTGACGCGTTTCGCCGATGGTGACCTTTCGCAGCAAATTGCAAAGCCGTTTATTCCATCACTGGAGCGCCTGCGGACCGACTTCAATGCCGCGTCGCAGAAGCTGAAGCAGGCCATGGTGATGGTTGCCGAAAACGCGAAGGCAATTTCGGCCGGTTCGAATGAGGTTCGCACATCGGCGGACGATCTGGCGAAGCGGACCGAACAGCAAGCCGCATCGGTCGAGCAGACCGCAGCTGCTCTGGAAGAGATCACCACGACCGTGAAGGATTCCAGCCGACGCGCAGAGGAAGCCGGCCAACTGGTTGCTCGCACGAAGGAGCATGCCAACCATTCCGGTGACGTGGTGCGTGAAGCGATTGGTGCCATGGACCAGATCGAAGCGTCGTCGAAGGCAATCTCGAACATCATCGGTGTGATCGACGAAATCGCCTTCCAGACAAACCTATTGGCGCTGAACGCCGGTGTTGAAGCGGCGCGCGCAGGGGAGGCCGGAAAAGGCTTTGCCGTCGTTGCTCAGGAAGTGCGTGAACTCGCGCAGCGCTCTGCGACAGCGGCCAAGGAAATCAAGACACTCATCACGGCCTCCAGCACGCATGTCGGAAACGGCGTCTCGCTGGTCACGAAGGCAGGCGCCGCCCTGCGCGAGATCGCGACCCATGTCGAAGGTATCAACGGCGACATCACCGCGATCGTCGAAACCTCACGCGAACAGTCCACCGCGCTGACCGAAATCAACCGTGCGATCAACACGGTCGATCAGGGCACACAGCAAAACGCCGCGATGGTCGAGCAGCAGACAGCTGCGAGCCATGAAATGGCAAGGGAAGCGGCCGCGCTGTTCCAGTTGCTCGAACAGTTCAATTTCGACAACGATCGGGCCCCGGCCCAGACATTGCAGAAGCACAATCCGATCGCCCATCGCCCCGTCGCTTCAAGACCGGTCGCACAGCCCATTTCCGATCGCCCTGCAGCCGTCGCAATGCCGCGCAAGATTGCTAACGCCTCGTCTTCCGCTGCCCTGGCGGTTGCGGACTGGGAAGAATTCTGAGTTAACAATAGGCTCCAAGCCGTTGAAAATAAGCTGTTACCGCCGCGAGCCCGGATCACGCTCGCGGCGGTTTCGCCATCTCGTTTTGGTTTTCTAGACGTTGCGCTAATGTAGCAAAGCTCATCGCGTCAGATGCTTCAGTGTTGAAGCTTGATCGCGCGCTTACTGTATCTCGTTGACGTAGCGGTGGTCCGCAGTCGTCGCCCGGTGCGCAGAGATGAGCACTGGCACGGCCATCTGGTCGTAGGCCACTTCGTCGATCGTCATGACTGCGGCTGGAAGCGTCAGGTTCAGCCAGCGTGCATCATCCTCCGATGCCAGGTCCGCGCCGATCTGTTCACGGATCGCCGAAATCCGGATCCCGTAGTTTTCGAGGAGATGCAGATAAAAGAGCGGCGGGATGTCCTCCTGCTTCTGCGGAAAGCCGGGGACGCGCTCGCGCGGCAGCGTCAATGTTTCGTGCATGATTGGCCGGTCGTCGATATAGCGGACGCGGTGGAAATGCACGATCGGCCGGCCCGTTTCAATCTGCAGCTTCGCCGCTGTTTCGTCCGAAGCCTCGCCGAATTCCAGCGACGTGACCTTGGTAACGGATTTGCTCAGCGAGCCGTCCAGCCCGTGAAGACGAAAATACTGGAAGAACAGGCGCAATCCGTGCTGCGGTTTGCGTCCGGTCACGACGGTCCCGGTCTTGCGGCGTCGGCTCAAAAGTCCGTCGTTGGTGAGATCCATCAGCGCGCGTCGAATCGTTCCGACAGCAACGCCATAGGTTTGCGCCAGGGCGATCTCGCTCGGCAGCACGGAGCCGGGCTCCAGGGCGCCGATCATGATCGCCTCAGTGATCTGTCGTTTCACGACCTCATAGAGAGGCAGAGACAGGTCGCTCAGTCGGGCGGCATTTGCTGAATTATCAGGCAATGAATTGCCTCTTCTTTGGAGTTGACACGTGATGCCGATCTAGCTGTATTACTATATAGTTTATATTAATGAGCCGAGTTGTGAAGGCTGCCGGAATGCGGAGGACGACCGAGATGAGCCTAAAGCAACCAGGCACCACTTCTGAGCCCCTGACGTCTGCCATGGCAGCGATTGACCGCGATGTCGAGATGGCCGTGCAGGATCTTGCACGGATGGTTGCGGTCGACACCACCTTTCCACCGGGCGAAGGCTATGGCGCGTTTGCCGATCTGATGACCGAGTTGCTGATGCCGCTTGGCTTCGAATTCGAGCGCGTGACGGTGCCTCACGACCTCTGGCATGTCGAGGGCGGACCGGCTTCCGGCGAACGCATCAATCTCGTTGCAAGGCGCGAAACGGACAGGCCTGTCTGCGGTCTCTACTATCATGTCGATACGGTTCCGGTTGCTCCGGGCTGGAGCCGCGATCCGCTGAAGCTGACGGTCGAAGGCGATGACCTTTTCGGGCTTGGTGCTGCCGACATGAAGGGCACAATCGCTGCGACGCTTCTGGCGCTTCGGGCGGCACGCGAATGCGGCGTTTCTCTCGCTTACGATCCGATGCTGCTCCTGTGCACGGATGAAGAAGGCGGTCTGTATCCCGGCATTCGCTATCTCGCGGAACAGGGCATGCTCAAGGGGCATATCCTCAATTTCAACGGAACGGCCGCGCCACGCATCTGGGCGGGCTGCTTCGGGATCTTCAACCTGCAGGTCACGATTACGGGCCATGCGGTCCATGCCGGCGAGGGCAATCGCACCGGCGCGGGTGTGAATGCCATCGAGGGCGCCCTGCCAGTTCTGAATGCGCTCGCAGCGCTAAAGCCTGACGTGGCCAAACGCGCATCCAAGCTCGCGCCGCCGCCGCATGCAACCGGGCCGCTGCGGCCACAGCTGACCATATCCGCCGTCAACGGCGGCACAGCGGGCGGGCAGGTTCCGGCCGAGGTGAAGATCCTCGTCAGCCGTCGATATGCCCCGGAGGAAAGCTATGAGGACGCACGCGCCGAGATCGAAGCGACGATCCGAAATTGCATCGAAGGGACAGAGCTCGGGCTCAAAGTCGATCTTGTCGGCCATCTGATCCCGACCGACGATCCCGACGGCCCGCACTGGCCGCGCTGGCAACAGGCGCTATCGCTCGGCTTCGGATACAAGCCGGAAGACTTCCGCAAATGGGGCGCCGCCAGCTGTTCGGATTTCGGCTATGTCCAGAAGGCCGGCTTTGGCCCTGAAGTATTGCTCGGTGGCCTCGGCCGCCCGGAAAGCTGCATCCACAGCCCGGAAGAGCACACGACCCGACAGGACATCATCGCACTCGCAAAAAGCATTCTCGCCTATCTCGCGGCGGATTTCGCTGCCGAGGCCATGCCTGAAAGTCGCATATAGCCATACCAAGCAGCATCGAAGCATAAAGGGAACGATAAACATGCTGGAAATGAAACGCCGCTTCTTCCTGGCCGGCACCGCCGCCATTCTCGCAACGCCATCGCTGGGCTCTGCCCAGGCCGCAGCACCGGCCAAGGGCGGTACGCTGAAAATCTCCGTCGACCAGGCCGTCAGCGTCATCCACCCGCTTCTGACCCGCGTCAACCCGGAATACCTGGTGACCGAGCTGCTCTACAGCAACCTCACCCGTCTCAAGGTCGACATGTCGGTCGAGCCGGATCTGGCCGAAAGCTGGACACCGAACGAGGCGCTGACCGAATGGACGTTCAAGCTGCGCACCGGCGTTACCTTCCATGATGGCTCGCCGTTCACGGCCAAGGACGTCGTCGCAACCTTCAAGGCAATCCTTGATCCAGCGACAGCATCCCCCGGCCGCAACAATGTTGGCCCGATCGCCGATATCGTCGCCGTCGACGACGCAACCGTCATGTTCAAGCTGACCGGCGCCTATGCCGACCTTCCCGTTTCCATGGCCTATACGAGCGCCCGTATCATTCCAGCATCGATCGCCACCGGCGACCTCAAGAGCCTGTCTACCAAGGCCGTCGGCACGGGCCCGTTCAAGCTGGTCTCCTATGAGCCCGATCGCCTGATCGTCGTCGAGCGCAACGAGAAATATTACGACCCGGCTCGTCCCTATCTCGACCGCGTCGAAGTGCAGGTCTTCCCGGACATTTCCGCTGAAGGTTCCGCGATGATCTCTGGCGATATCGACATCGTCTCGACCATCCAGCCGACCGAATATCTGCGCCTCGACGGCAGCGATGGCGTCGATGTGCTGCGCACGCCGTCCGGCCAGTTCTGCAACATCAATTTCGGTTGCGATACGGCGCCGTTCAATGATCCTCGCGTTCGCCGCGCCATCGCACTGACTGTCGACCGGGAAGCAATGGTCGGTTTCGTCACCGAAGGTTTCGGAACGCAGGGTAACGACACGCCGCTCAACGGCTCCTACCAGTTCTTCAAGGGCGTGAAGCAGCGCGAGCAGAACATCGAGGAAGCCAAGAAGCTGCTTGCAGAAGCCGGGTTCCCGAACGGTTTTGAAGCCACCCTTGTCGCCTCCGACCGCCCCGCGGTCCGCACTCAGCTTGCCGTCGCGCTGAAGGAAATGGCGAAGGAAGTCGGCATCACCATCAACGTGCAGACGATGCCGCATGCGACATACCTCGAGCAGGTGTGGAAGAAGGGCTCGTTCTACGTCGGTTTCTACAACATGCAGCCCACCCCTGACGGCATCTTCAAGCTGCTCTACACGTCGGATGCCTCCTGGAACGAGACGCGCTGGAACAACAAGGCGTTCGACGCGCTGGTCAACGAAGCTCGTGGGACGATTGATACCGAAAAGCGGACCGAGCTCTATACTAAGGCGCAGGAGATCATGAACGAGGAGGTTCCCTCGATCATTCCGTCCTTCTTCGACGTGCTGTCGGCCAAGCGCAGCTGGGTTTCCGGATACGAGGCGCATCCGCGCGCATCCGTGTTCCGTCTCGACTATGTCTCGCTGACATCTGACGCACCGAAGCGCGGCTGATCTCGAAACCTGCCGGACGCCATCGGGCGTTCGGCTCTCTTGTCAGAGGAACACGACCCTGTCCCCGAATTACATAGCCAAGCGGCTGGTGATGATCGTCTACACGCTGTTCGTCGTGTCGCTGATCGTCTTTGCCATAACCCAGGTCCTGCCGGCCGATGCGGCCGTCATGATGTTGGGCGAAAACGCGACCCAGGAAGCGCTCGACGCGCTGCGGGCAACCATGGGCCTGAACGCGCCGATCTGGCAGCAGTATCTGACCTGGCTGTGGCATGTAGTTCAGGGTGATCTCGGAACTTCGCTGCGCACCGGCCAGCCGGTCGGCCCGGTCATGTTCGAAGCGCTCGGTCGCTCGCTGCTTCTGGCTTTCCTGTCGATCGGCCTGATGCTGGTTCTCGCCATTCCACTGGGCATCATCGCCGCCATCCGCCGCGGCAAGGTCGCCGACATGGTGGTGAGCCTGATCTCCTATGCGGGCGTCGCACTTCCCGAATTCGTGACGGCGACCATCGCCGTGCTGTTCTTCGCCGACTGGCTGAAGTGGCTGCCGCCGACCGGTTACGTGCCGCTGACCGAGGACTTTTCCCGCGGGATCGCCCATCTCGTCCTGCCCGTCTGCGTGATCTCGATCATCCTGATTGCCCATGTCTCGCGCATGGTGCGATCCGAACTGGTGGACGTGCTGCATACCGATTACATCCGCGCGGCGCGGCTGAAGGGCATTTCCCGTGGACAGGTTCTGCGCCGCCATGCGCTGCGCAACGCGCTTCTTCCAACGATCACCATCGTCGCGCTCGATGTCGGTTATCTGCTGGGCGGCGTCATCGTCGTGGAAGAGATCTTCGCCATTCCCGGCATCGGACGCCAGCTGATCGTCGCCATCCAGGCCCGCGACCTGCCGGCGATCCAGGCCGGCGTGCTGATCATGGCCGCCACCTATTCGATCGTCAATTTCATCGCCGACATCCTCTATGCCTGGCTCGACAAGAGGATCCAGTATGATTGATTTCACGAAACGTCTGTTGAAGACGCCGCAGGGCGCGATCGGAATTTTCCTCGTCGTGTTCGTGCTGCTAGTCGTCGTCTTCGGTCCCTTGGTTGCGCCGCACGATCCGGAAAAGCTGTCGCCTCTTGCCCGCTATAAAGGCCCGAGCCTCACCTACTGGCTTGGTACCGACCAGTATGGTCGCGACATTTTCAGCAGGCTCCTGATCGGAGCGCGGGCAACCGTCGTCATGGCCGTTCTGGCCACCATCGTCGGTACCCTGATCGGGGCGCTGATCGGAACCGCATCCGCTTTTCTCGGCGGTCGTGCGGACGAACTGATCATGCGCACCATCGATGCCGTCATGTCGATACCAAGCCTGCTGTTTGCCCTTCTGGTGGTCAACCTTCTCGGCTCCAGCACCGTCAATGCGCTGGTCGCCGTCGCCATCGCATTTGCGCCGGGCATGGCCCGCATCACCCGCAGCGTTGCGCTGTCGGTGCGCAAGCAGGACTATGTCAACGCCGCCGTCGCACGGGGCGAAAGTGCCGGCTACATCATCCGCCGCGAAATGCTGCCGAACGTGATTGCGCCGATCATCGTCGAGATGACCATTCGCGTGTCCTTCGCGGTGATGCTGTTTGCGACCTTGAGCTTTCTTGGTCTCGGCGCCCAGCCACCGGCTGCCGAATGGGGACTGATGGTATCGGAAGCGCGCCGCTACATGCATCTTTCCGCCGGCATCCTGATCTGGCCGAGCGTGGCGATCGCCATCGTCGCCGTCGGTTTCAACCTCCTGGGCGACGGTCTCCGCGATGCCCTCAATCCGCGGGCCTGAGGTGAAAATCATGACCAATACCGAACACACTTCGGCCGCTACCTCAGTTCTCACAATCGAGAACTATTCGCTCGATTACGAAACTACCAACGGCCCGTTTCACGCGCTGAAGAATATCGATCTCGCCATCAGCCGTGGCGAAATCCTTGGCCTCGTAGGAGAATCCGGGTCCGGCAAGACGTCGCTCGCATGGTCGATCATGCGCTACCTTCCGAAGAACGCCCGCGAGCCCGGCGGACGTATCCAGCTGGGCTCCGACAATCTGCTGGAAAAGGCGGAGCGCGAAATGGAAACGTTTCGCGGACGCCGTATCAGCATGGTGTTCCAGGATCCGAGCACGTCGCTCAACCCGACCCTCTCGCTCGGCAAGCAGCTGGCCGAAGTTCTCGTTCGCCACCGCGGCCTGTCCTGGCAGCAGGCGTGGACGGAAGGAGAGGCGCGGCTTGCCCATGTCGGGCTGAAGACGCCGGCGCAGATGATGCACCGCATGCCGCATGAGGCATCCGGCGGCGAAAAGCAGCGTGTCGTGATCGCGTCGGCCTTCGCCTGCAATCCCGAATGCATCATTTTTGACGAGCCCACCACGGCCCTCGACGTGATCACCTCCCGCCAGATCCTCGACCTCTTTGTCGAGCTGCAGGCCGAAACAGGTGTCGCCTCGCTTTACATCTCTCACGACCTTGCGCTGGTCGCCCGCACCGCCGGCCGCGTCGCGGTCATCAAGCGCGGCGAGATCGTCGAGCAGGGAACGGTGCGCGACATCTTCACCAATCCGCAACAGGACTATACCCGCGAGCTCATCAACGCGGTTCCCGATCCCGCCCGCCGGCTGGTGAACGATGATGTTGCCCCAACGGAAACGCCGCTGGTTGAGGTCGAGAATGTCAGCGTCCATTTCGGTCGCAAGCCGTTTCTCTCGGCACTGACCGGCCGGAAGACCGAGCGCGTGACCGGCAACAATGCGATCAGCCTCAGCATCAGTCCGGGAGAAATTCTCGGCATTGTCGGCGAATCCGGCTCGGGCAAATCGACGCTCGCCAAGGCCATGACCGGTCTCAACCGGTTCGAGGGCAAGATCCGCTTCGAAGGACGCGAGATCCGCAATCTCGGCGATATGGACAATGCCTATCGCAAGGACGTACAGATTATCTTTCAGCACCCGGATGCCTCGCTCAATCCGCGCCAAAAGATTTTCGAGATCGTCTCGCGGCCGCTGAAACTGTTCGGCGATGCCAGCGATCTTGAGCGACAGGTCGGTGACATGCTGGAACAGGTGCGCTTGCCGCGCACCCACGCAAGCCGCTATCCGCATCAGCTCTCGGGCGGCGAGAAGCAGCGCGTGGCGATTGCCCGTGCCTTCGCCTCCAAACCGAAGCTGGTCATCTGCGACGAGATCACCTCTGCGCTCGACGTCTCGGTGCAGGCGTCGGTCGTGGAGCTTCTGCTGGAACTGCAAAAGGCCAGCGGTACCGCATACCTGTTCATCACTCACGATCTCAACCTGATCCGCCAGATCGCCCACCGGATTGCCGTAATGTATCGCGGCGATCTGATCGAGGTGGTGAAGGCGTCCGAGATCGATAGTCCCGACCGGGCGGAATACACCCGCCGCCTGATCGAGGCGGTGCCGCGCGCCGCCGCTCAATACCAGTAATACCGCATCAAGGAGCATGACAATGGACCCGAAGTCCCTCGTGGATCGGATCGACGAAAAGGCCTGCCTCGATTTTCTGTCGAAGATGGTCCAGCACAAGAGCCATTCGGAAACCGAGGGCGAGAAGGTTCTGGCGCGCTGGATGGCGGCTGAGCTTGCAAAGATCGGCGTCGAAGCCGAGCTGCAGCCCTTCGACGATGGCCGGCGGTTCAACACGATCGGTCGTCTGAAAGGCCAAGGCGGCGGCAAGAGCCTGCTGTTCAACGGCCATCTCGATACCAACCCAGTCACCGAAGGCTGGACCGTCGACCCCTATGCGGGTCTTGTCGACGACAAGTTCATCTACGGTATCGGCGTTTCCAACATGAAGGCCGGCGATGCCGCCTATTTCTGCGCGGTGAAGACGCTGCTCGAGGCGGGCGTCAAACTGAAGGGCGACGTGATCCTGACCTTCGTCGTCGGCGAATTGCAGGGCGGCGTCGGCACACTTGCTGCCATCAAAAGCGGCGTGAAGGCCGACTATTTCATCAACAGCGAACCGAGCGACCTCGTTGCCGTCACCATGCATGCGGCAGCACTGAGCTATGTCATCGAGCTGACCGGCGACACCCGCCACCTGTCGAAGCGCGAGGAATCCGTCGACGCGATTGCCGCCGCCTGCGATATCATCCCGCGCATCAATGCGATGACCTTCAGCGGTGCCAGAAGCGATGTCCACCGCTCGATCAACCGCGGCCATGTGGGCGTCGTCCACGGCGCGCTCGGTCGCGACCTCGAGGAATGGCGTCCGCCGCAAGTGGCCGACTTCGTTCGCCTCAAAGGGTCGTGCCGTTATGCACCGGGCCAGACGCAGGAAGGCGTTCTCGCCGATCTGGCCGATGAGTTGCGGGCACTCGAAGGCCGTTTCCCGGGCCTGAAGGCGAAGCTCGTCCCCGAGATGATCGAAGGCCGCCCTCTGATGCCGCCCTTCGAGGTTTCGCCGGATAGCCGCATCGTCAAATCGATCAATGCGGCCTATGAGGCTGTCCGAGGGGAGAAGCAGCCGACCGGCGCGATCACGCCGACGCGTTTCTACGGCACAGATGCCGGCCATCTCTACCACGAGCTTGGCATGGAAGGCATCGTCTGCGGCCCGGGTGGTCGCTACAACACCATGCCGGACGAGCGCGTCGACATCGTCGATTTCCTCGACATGATCCGCGTCTACATGCTGACCATCCTCGATATTTGCGAAGTGGCCTGAGAACCGGTCTCCCGGGTGAAACGATCGCAATATCGCTCTCGCCCGGGAGGCCATCTTCCCATCTGACACGGACTTTCGATGCATGGCTGCATCGCGCACGGGGCAGTAACGATTTTGCCGGCAATCGACCCCGAGCGACGCAGGGGCCGGGCGAGCCCGTCGAGACTTACTTTAGCTCAACGACGCCGTCAGCGATATCGGGCACCGCCGGAATGATACCGCTTGTTACGTACCACTCAGCCACGGCATTGATCTGCTTCACGTCCGTTTCGGAAACGCCGGTCGTCGGCACCGCGTTGTTCTCGCCGATCTTTGCCCCGAGATCGGCGGGTACGTTCATTTCCTTCGCCCAGATCGCCCCGGCCTCCGGCTTGTTGGCGACTGCCCAGGCGTTTTCCGCTTTGATGACATCGAAGACGAGCTGCAGCTGATCGGCCTTGTCCATGGCGAATTCGCGGCTCGCGACAAGAACGACAGCGTTGTCGGACCTGATGGCGGCGCCATCGGCGATGACCGTGCCGTCATAGGCCTTTTCCGCGATGGTCAGGAACGGATCCCAGGTCGCCCAGGCGTCGACATGGCCCTGGCTGAAGCTTGGGCCACTGTCGCTGGGGCTGAGATAGACGCGTTCCACGCTTGCAGGATCGATGCCGTTCGTCTCCAGTCCGCGCATCAGCAGATATTCCCCTGTGCCCCCGCGGTTGACCGCCACCTTCTTGCCCGCCAGGTCCCTGATGGTGGCGATGCCGGAACCCTTCGTCGCCACGATACCCTCAGAGCCTGACGCCATCTTCTGATAGGCAAAGATCACCAGCGGGATCCTGGCCGAGAGGGCTGCGATCGCCGAGGTCGAGCTTCCGGCCGTGATATCGATGCTGCCGGCGTTGAGCGCCTCGAAAGCAGGCGCTGCCGCCGGGAAGGGACCGGCCCACTCGACCTTGATGCCTTTTTCGGACAGCGCCTTTTCCAGCGTGCCGCGCGACTTGGCGAGCGTGATGTCGTTGGGTCCCCGCAACCAGCCGATCCGCACCACCTGATCGGCTGCCTGGACAGGAGGGGCAAACACGGCGGCGGCACTGAAGAGGGTGACGGCGGCAAGGAATGTACGCTTGGAAATCATAGCTCAGTCCAATCTGCGGTTTTCACATGGAAGTCAGTCTTGCGTGGGGAGGACGCCGAGCTCTTCCAGCAGCGCCGCTTCGATGCGGCCCGTTCTGGGGTCGTCGCGGCGACGGGGGCGGTCGATATCGACATTGATTTCGCGGATGAAATGTCCCTGATCGAGCACCAGGATTCGGTCTGCAAGCGCCACGGCCTCCCAGACATCATGGGTGACGAGTAGCACCGCCGGGCTATGTTTGCGCCACAGCGCGAGGACGAGCTCATGCATCCGCAACCGCGTCAGCGCGTCGAGCGAGGCAAAGGGTTCGTCCAGCAGCAGCAATTCGGGTTCACGCACGAGAGCCCGCGCAAGCGCCGATCGCTGCGCCTCGCCGCCCGAGAGCGTCAGTGGCCAGGCGTCGATCCTGTGCGACAGGCCGACTTCCTCCAGTGCATGTGTGGCGAGCGTCCGGGCATCCGGGTGTCGCAGACCGAGCGCGACGTTGTCGATGACGCTTTTCCATGGAAGCAGGCGCGGTTCCTGGAAAACCACCGAACGCCGGGTGGTCAGCTGCAGCCTTTCGGCCGCGGCGGTATCGAGACCGGCGAGAATGCGCAACAGCGTGGTTTTTCCGGAACCACTGCGGCCGAGCAGGGCGACGAATTCGCCGGGCGCCATGGCGAGGTCGATGCCGTCGAGAACGGCCGCGCCGCCAAACGAGCGGGTGAGTTGCCTGATGTCGACGAGGGGAATCAACCGAACACCTCCGGACGCCAGCGCAGCGCATAAGCCTCGATCATGCGTACGAGACCATCGGTCAGCAGGCCTAAGATGGCGTAGACTAGAAGGCAGACGACGATGACATCTGTCTGCATAAAGTCGCGGGCATAGGAAATGGTGTATCCGATGCCGCTTGCGGCATTGATCTGTTCGCCGACGACGAGGCTGAGCCAGGCGACGCTGAGGCCGTATCGGACGCCCACGAGCAGCGAGGGCAGGGCGCCAGGAATGACGATATGGCAAATGATGCTTGTCGTGCCGAGGTCCATCGTCTGCCCCGCCTCGATCAGCTTCCTGTCAATGCCGCGAATGCCGCCGTAAAGGGTGAGATAGATCGGAAAGATGGCGCCGAAGGCGACGAGCCCGATCTTCGGTATCTCGCCGATCCCGAACCAGAGGATGAACAGTGGCAGAAGACCCAGGAACGGCATAGCCTTCAGCATCTGGATCGGCGGGTCTATCACCGCTTCTCCGAACCGAGACAGGCCGGAGATCAGAGCCAGAACAATCCCGGCGACGAGCGCGATCGAAAAGCCTGCAAGCACCCGCAGGAACGATACGATCAGCCCGTTGATCAGTTCACCGGCCGCGATGAGGCGGCTGGCTGTCGCGACGATGTCGCCCGGTCCGGCCAGAATGCGCGGCGACAGCAGTCCCGTCATGCTGGCGATCTGCCAAATGACAAGGAGGGCAATCGGCGAGGCGAGCCGCGACGCGAATTGCGCCAGGCGGCCGGGCCTCACCGGACCCGCCATAGCTCGGTTCATGCCGGCCACCATTTGTAGAAGTGGTGGACCGGGCCATGCCCGCCGCCGATAGAAAGAGCTTTTCCGGCAATCAAAGTGTCCTGAAGATATGTTTTTGCAGCGCCAACGGACTCATGCAACGACAGGTCGCGGGCGAGGCCGGCGGTGATCGCCGCCGCAAGCGTGCAGCCTGTGCCATGGTCGTTTTTCGTATCGACACGGGCTGCCGAGAACTCCGTGACGCCTGACGTATCGAACAAGAGATCGATGCTGTCGCGGCCGCCTCCATGCCCGCCCTTAATCAGCACGGCACGGGCCCCGGCGTTGAGAATCACCTCCGCCTGACGGGTGATATCGGATCGGGTTTCGGCGACCGGCATGCCGGTGAGCAGTGCAGCTTCAGGCAGGTTCGGCGTCACAATCGTCGCTTTCGGCACGAGGCTGGCGATGAGGGCGGAGATCGCATCTTCGCGCAGCAGCCGATCGCCCGAGGTCGCGACCATGACCGGATCGAGGACGACGGGACCGCTATAGTGTGTCAGCCCCCCGGCAACCGCGTGGATTGTTTCGCAGCGGGACACCATGCCGATCTTGATCGCATGGACCGTGATATCGGCGAGCACTGCGCGCATCTGCTCCCCGATCATTGTCGACGAAATGTCTTCGACGGCGCTCACGCCCCGCGTGTTCTGGGCGGTCACGGCGGTGATGACGCTGGTGGCGAAGACGTTGAGGGCGGAAAAGGTCTTGATATCGGCCTGAATGCCGGCGCCGCCACCGCTGTCGGAACCAGCGATCGTCATGGCAACGGATGTCATCGCTTCACCTCGCTCAGAGCATCATCCACCCGGCGCCGAAAACTGCGGCAGGCGTCTGCACGATCCGGTGCGCGGAAGATTGCCGAAATGACCGCGACACCATCGGCCCCCGCGTCGATGACGCTCCGCACCTGCTCGAGCCCGATGCCCGCGATGGCGCCGACCGGGAGGGTCGGATCCAGTTGTCGCAACCGTTCGCGCAGATCCCGCAAGCCTTCGAGGCCAACCGGTGGATCGGGGTTCTGTTTCGACAGGGTCTCGAACACCCCGCCGATACAGGCATAGCTGGCCTGAGCTCGTCCGGCGCGTTCCGCATCGGCACGTGTCTTGACGGTGAGGCCGATGATGGTGTCGGGGCCGAGCAGCCGGCGTGCGGTCCCGGCATCCATGTCGTCAGCACCCAGATGCACGCCGTCGGCGCCTGAAGCAAGCGCCACATCGACACGGTCGTTGATCACAAGCGGCACGCCGGTGCCATCAAGGGCGGCCTTGATGCTTTTGGCCATGGCGATCATCTGCCGGGTGGAGCCGGTCTTGTCGCGGTACTGGATCAGCGTCGCGCCGTTTCTCGCGGCCTTTGCTGCAAGATCCGCAAGGTCGCCGACATCGGTGAGACCAGCATCGACGATCGGGTTCAGTCGGTAATCAAATCTCATGGTCGATCCTTCCGTGCAGGCTGAGTTCATCGGGCGTCAGCGCTGACAGTGCATCCAGGAAGGCAACGGCGAAACTGCCGGGACCGCGCGCGTGCTCGGCGGCCTGTTCCGCGGCGACGCCGGTCGCCGCCAGCGCTGCTGCGGCCGCTGCCATAGCATCCGGTTCCACGGCCAGAAACGCGGCGATGACGCCGCCCGATAGGCAACCGGTCCCGGTGACATCCGCCATCCATCGGTGGCCGTTACGAACAGTGCCGGTTCGCGCGCCATCCGTCAGGCGATCGTGAGCGCCGGTCTCGATTTTCAGTGTTTCGCCAATGTCTCCGAACAGCGCCATCTCCGCGCTGTTGCCACGCAGTACTGTTGGGCGGCGGGCGATCAATGTCTTTGCAAACTCCAGCCGCACGGGGGAATAGTCGCTATGAACGGGATCGAGGACCCAGGGTTTTCCATGATCGTTTGCGACCTCGACAGCCAGTTCGATCACCTTGCGACGGTCAGCATCCAGCGTGCCGAGATTGACGACGAGGACATCAGCCTTGGAGACGAAACCGACGATTTCGTCCGGGGAGGAGGTCATCGAGGGGATGGCGCCGATTGCAGTGATGCCGTCAGCAACGAATTTCTGCACCACGGTGTTCATCAGGCAATGGACGCGCGGGCGCCGGGCCCTCACACGTGCCAGGAGATCGCCGGCCTGTTGCGGCGTCGGGGAATTGTTCATTGTCATCACCGGATTTCGATCGCCACGTCATCGACCGGCGGGGCGTGCGGAATAAGGCCGCTCGCGGCCATGAACTCACCGAAGCGCTGGTAGCGACCCCGATCCAGCGCTGCAGGCCGTTTGGCGAAACGCGGCAGCGTGTCGGTGAACGCCTGACGATTGAGCGGGTCGTCGAGGTTGGGATAGGCCTTGATGAACAGTTTCCAGGCATCATCGGGGTGATTGGTCAGGAAAATTGCAGCCTTCTCGACGGCTTCGAGAAAGCGGGGCAGGCGAGGATCTGTCGCCAGCCCGTCGCGTGTGACGAAGATCAGCTCGTCGTAAACGGGGACGCCGTGTTCTTCCGGAAAGAATGAACGGCCCTCGTGCCCTTCGATCCGCATCTGCGTCAGTTCGAAGTTTCTGAAGCCGCCAAGCGTGGCATCGACCTTGCCGCCGATCAGCGACGGCGAGAGGGCGAAATTGACGTTGATCAGTTCGACCTCGGTAAGCCCAATGCCTTCGCCCTCGAGCATGCGCTTCAGCATCGCGTCTTCGAAACCCGTGACGGAAAAGCCGACCTTCTTGCCGCGCAGGTCCTTGAGGCTCTTGATCGGGCCATCGGCGAGAACCGTCACCGTATTCAAGGGCGTTTCGACGAGGGTACCGATTCGCTTGAGCGGCAGGCCGGCTGCACGATCGAGATACAGGTTCGGTTGGTAGTGGATGCCGATATCGGCCTGGCCGGCGGCAACGAGGCGAGGCACCGTCGACGGGTCGGCGGGAGGCACCAGCTCGACATCGAGGCCGGCGGCTTTGAAATAGCCGTTTTCGGCGGCAATCACGAGCGGCGCATGGTCCGGGTTCACAAACCATTCAAGCATGACGGTGAGCTTTTCTGCGGCATGCGTTGCGGATGCATTCATGCTGGCGGATATGGCAATGGCAAAGGCCAGAAGCATGCGTTTCATGGGTGGTCGTCTCTCCTCACGATGATAACTGTGTCTGTGGTTCGGTCTCGGTCGCCCAATGGGGGTGTCCCTTTACGAGACGGTCGAAACCCAGGCGCAGCGCGACGCTGGTCAGGGCCAGGATGGTCATGGCTGCGAAAACGGTGTCGGTCTGCATGCGGGCGTTCGCCTGAACCATGACGAAGCCGAGCCCGGCTGAAGCCCCGACCCATTCGCCGATCACGGCACCCAGGGGCGCGAGCGGCACGGCGACGCGCAGACCGGACACGAGCGCCGGCAGCGCAAGCGGTGTTCTGAGCCTCACAAGGATCTGCCAGGGCGTCGCTCTTGTCAGCGCGGCGGCTTCCAGAATCGCTGGTTCCGTCCGCCTCAGGCCATCTGCGAAGGCGGAGGCGACCGGGAAGAAGATGACGAGCGTCGTCATCATCACTTTCGACGCCATGCCGAAACCGAGCCAGAGCACCAGGATGGGTGCCAGCACGAAGACCGGAAAGGTCTGCAGGATAAGGATGATCGGCCAGGCAAGCCTGCCGGCCCGCGGGAATGCCACAACGAGAAACGCAACCGCCGCACCGAAAATGCTGCCTGCGATGAGACCTGCAAGGATTTCGCTCAGGGTGACGAGCGTGTGGTGGGCGAGGAAGCCGCTCTGACCCACCAATGCCTGCACCACCGCGAGTGGTGACGGCAGAAGATAGCGCGGCGGTGAAAAAACCTGAACGGCAAGCTGCCAGCTTACCAGTAGCAGAAAAAGCCCGAGGGCTGCGAACCGGGACTGCATGTCAGCGACGCGGGTTCAAACCGTCGAACCGCATTCGTCCTATTCGGGGATTTCTCGAGAGCGTAAGCATGGCTGATCTCCTGACCTTGACATCATGGAGATCCAGGCGAGCGGAGAATAAGAAAGAGGTGCGGTATTGCGCCGTTTCCGTTCCTACGCCGGTATGACCCGGATCAGGTTCAAGGGTCCGGCTCACCGCCATCTCAGCACCGTTCGATGCTCCCCTCGGAATGACGCCAAGGTTGGACAAAGAAACGGCCTTTGTCAATCGCTTGCGATCGCTGTCCGGCAGAGCCTGCGCGGCGAGCTGACAAAAATTTTATTCTATGTCATCCGCCTCAAGGAAACCCGGGGCCCGTCCGCTGGTTATGTCTTCGCAACTTAGGAGGAGCAACCATGACCGATAGAGAACAGGAACAGCGCGAACGGGCCTACAGACTGTGGGAGGAAGAAGGCCGTCCTGAAGGGTCCCATGACGATCACTGGAAGCGTTCCGAGCATCCAGCCGACATGTCGGATCAGGAAAGCGACGATGTGACCAAGGTCAACCAGCAGGCTGATGCCGCGTTTGGTGGAGAGAACGATGCAGCGGCCGACGATGCCGCCACAATCCGGCCTCCGTCGTCAGTCGCGCCGGACTGACGACGACCAGCGGCAGTCTGGATAGGTATCAGACCTGCCCTGCACGAAAGGGCTTGGCACAACACCTCGAAATATCGGCTGCCGATAGTTCGGCCGTCGACACACTTCAGCCGTCGCGAACACCGTTCGTCCGGTCCACTTTATGCGTCGTCGGGGGATCGAGAACCTGACCGAAACACACGACGGCCACCCGTTTTCCGGTGGCTTTCGCCAGATACATATAGTCGTCAGCGCGTTTGACATAAGTTTGCGGCGTGTCTTCGGCCTTTAGGAACGTAACGCCGACCGCGGCACCCGTGAATGTCACCTGGCCATCGATGGGGATCGGCTTGAACACCCTTTCCATCGTTTCCTGAATATGGGTCTGCATATCGCCCGCAAACTTGCGATCCATGTCGAGAAGAATAGCAAACTCGTCTCCTCCGACCCTGGCGATGAAATCCGTCGCTCGGAAACTTTCGCGAAGTCTCGCCGAGATCGTTCGCAAGACTTCGTCGCCTGCGGAATGCCCCAGACTGTCGTTGACGATCTTGAAGCCGTTGAGATCGATGTAGGCGATGGCGAGCTTTCTATCATTGAGCAGGTTGCGGGCAACCTCTCCGGCAACAACCTCATCAAAACAGGCTCGGTTTGGGAGTCCTGACAGGGCATCGGTCTGCGCGGAGGTTTTCAGAGCGCTTTCGATAGCGCGCTGCTGCCTGACGCGGGCAGACACATCGACAATGACCTCCACATCGAATGAAACGCCATCTACGATCGTGCGTTGCGCAGAAATCAGGGTTGGGATGATCGTACCATCCGAATGAGCAATCTCAACATCTTCGAGCTCGTAGGCGCCGTCCTCGCGCAACAGCCGGTGCCGTCTGTCGCGGGCGGGATTGTCGATCGCGGCACCCTCGGAAATCAGCTTCTTTCCGTTGATCTCGTCCCATTTCAGGCCGGTGAGCTTCAGATAGGCATCGTTGACTTTGACGTAGCTCGAGGTTTTCGTGTCGCTCGTCGTGATGGCCATGGCAATGGGCGCGGACTCAAACATCCTCATCAGCATCGAGATCAAGTGTTGCGTCGGCAGGACATCAGCTTGGTCCGGATCATGCCAGACATGAGGAGCCTTCACGGATACTTTCCCGTCCAGCGGGACCTCCGTGGGCACGATCTCGGTGATGGTGCCGTACCATTTCACGATCTTGCCGGTCGCATCGCGATGAGGCTTTGCTCGACTGACCATCCATCGCCAGCTGTCGTCGTGCAGACGCATGCGAAACCTGGTTTCAAAGGGGTCGCCGGATGGCAGCCATCCAAGCCATTCCCGTCGAACCCGCAAACTGTCGTCCGGATGCATCCGACCGTACCAGTCCGCGATCCGGTCACGCATCCTGGACATCGTCGGGTCTGGCGTTGGCCCCATGAAATTGACAATGCCTTCGGCATCGCTCGACCAGGGAATGTTGGGGCTGAGTTCGATCGACCATCGTGCGTGGTCTTCCGTCTCGGTCAGCGCCTTTTCCATCGACTTGTGACCGGTAACATCGATCGCCGTGACCGAAATGCCGATCGGCTCGCCGGCGTCGTCATCGACCCGCTGGTTCACCACGAGGAGAATGTTCTCACTTCCGGGCGGACGATATTCGTCCACAATCAAAGGCTCGCCCGCAAGGACTCGCTGAAGATCTTTGGTGACCCGGCGCGCCTCTCGTGCCGGCATGAAACTGTGAACGGTGAGCCCGATCATCTGCTCGGGCGTTAATCCCAGCATTGCAGCGAACCGATTGTTTACACTGACATGGCGCAAGTCTGAATCGAGAAAGCAGAGACCGACCGGTGCCGCCTCATAGAGCGTTTCCAGTTGATGGACCCGCTGGAACAGCGAGCCGGTTCCGCGGCGTTCCGTGAGTGGCTTCTGCTTGCTGACAGCGAGATGCCGTTCTGTCGCATCGCCGTCGACAGGTCTGCCAAACAGCCACCCCTGTCCAACGTCGCAACCAAGACGCTTCAGCATTTCTGCCTGTTCTTCGGTTTCAACGCCTTCGGCAACAACCGTCATGCCAAGGCTTTGCCCCAGCCCAATGACCGAGGCGACGATTTTCCGGCTGCCGCTGTCATGCTGCATGGAGCGCACGAAGCTTGTGTCGATCTTCAGTTTGTCGAAGGGGAACGCGTGAAGCCGCGTCAGGCTGGCAAAGCCGGTCCCGAAGTCGTCGAGGGAGATGCCCATGCCGGCAGACTTGAGCGATGCTATGTTTTCCCTGACGACTGTATCGTCATCGAGCAGTGCGCTTTCCGTCATTTCGATATGGATCCGGTTCATCGGAAACCCGGTGTCCGAGATTATCGAAGCCAGAAAGTGGAAGAGGTCTGGGTCCTGAAACTGCGTCGGCGACAGGTTGATCGCGAGGACAAAGTCTCCCCTCCAGCTTGCAGCTTTGCGACAGGCATCCTGGACGATCTTTTGCGTCAAAGCGCCGATCAGATTGCTGGTTTCTGCGAACGGAATGAAATCTGAAGGTGCGATGGCACCTGCTTCGGACTCGGTCCAACGCGCAAGAACCTCAAAGCCGATGATCGCACCGTTCTGCAGATCGACAAGCGGCTGAAATGCCGGCCAGATCGCATCGGTTGAGAGGGCTTCGGAAAGTCGTCGCTTCGACAAGATGCTGTCCTTGGCGGACGCGGGTCCTTTCGTCAAAACCTGCTGTGCAGATTTACGATTTGCCGGACCGATATGTCGACCAGAGATCATGGTACTTTCCACACTTGCGGAAAAGCAATGTCAGAGACCGCTTAAGAATAGATTAGCATGGCTTAATTTAAGAAATGATCCGTATCTGTCGGCATCTACATTGGTTCATGGCCGCCATGAGCTATGACCCCGCTCGTGAGACTACAGGAGCGCGCTGCGGATCTTGCTGATGGCGACGTCGGGATCCGAGCCATAGGGAATGAGCCCCTTCAACCGACCATCCGCACCGATCAGGAACAGGTCCATCGTGTGGCTCATGGAATAGCCGCCACTCTTGTTCGGCTTCTTTTCCGCAAATGCGCGCCATCCGGCGACCACCCGCCGGATTTCTTCAGGCGTTCCGGTCACCCCCGTGATCCGGTCGGAAAACGCGGTGACATAGCCGTTCATAATGTCAGGAGTGTCCCGTTCCGGATCGACCGTGAACAGGTAGCTTTTGATCGGCAGGCCATCTTCACCCAGTTCCTTGAGGTATCCAGCAACTTCATAAAGCGTCGTCGGGCAGGCTTCCGGGCAATGCGTGTAGCCGAAATAGACCAGTGACGGGTTGCCCTTGAAGATCGACTGATCGACCGCTTCTCCCCGATCGTTGATCAGAGAAAACGCGGTATTGAATGTGGTGTTTCTTGGCTCATCCTTGAACGTGAAGAAGAGGATTCCGACGAGGACAGTGATGAAGATTGCCGAGATTGTCGTTGCAACCAGCATGAACGGGTTCTTCGTCATCAGTCGTGACCTCCGTGTGCGGCATGAGGCTTCTGCGCGCCGGCAAACGGTCCGACGGCAAACTCGACCTCGATCGGCCCGGCCTTTTCGAAGATCAGCGTGACCGCCAGCGTCTCGCCCTCCTTGAAAGGTCTAGAGACATTCGTGAACATGAGATGATAGCCACCGGGTTCCAGCTTGACGGTAGACTTGGCCGGCACGGGGATGCCAATGTCCAGTTCCCGCATTTCCATCACGGCGCCGGTCATCTTCATCTCGTGGATCTGGACTTCTTCGGCACGATCCGACTTTGCTCCGACAAGCCGATCGGCCGCGCCGGCGTTGTTGATCGTCAGGTAGCCCCCTCCGACCTTTGCTACCGGCAGCATGGCGCGGGAATATGCGGATTCGATCGTGATATCGCCGGCCCCGTGGGCATGCATGTGCTGGGAAGAGGCGGTGCCGGGCAGCATCAATGCCACGGCCGCTACAAGAAATTTCGCTCGGATTGTCGACATGGGTATTCGCCTTTGACGTAGCAGAATCGGTTTTGCTTATTCCGTCAGCTACGAAGAGGGGGCCCTCTGGCCGAGGTGCCGGTCAGCAGGACGAACCGAGAAAGGCTTTCGTTGGATTGCCAATGCGCGTGCACGATCTCGCGCAGGATCGGCGCACCCAACGTATCTGTCGGCAGTGGCAGTATTGATGCCGTCACATGCCGGCAGCCGTCGCAGGAGATCTTGCTTTCACCTTTATGGTGATGCGTTTTCCCGGCTTCCGAGGGAAGGCAAAGATCAGGCAGACTTCCGTCCGGGAGGATGTAGGACGCAATCGCGATGGTCTCGATCGAGCGCGCATTGGCGGTCGGATTGGAATTGGCAAATCCAAGCAGCAGAAACGCAAGGCTGCAGAGAATGCGCAACCCTACCTGTCTAATCTGCCCAAAACGCCGGATCATCTCGCCTATCAGCTCATCATGCAGCCCAAGGTCATAATGAGTTACGGCAACCCATGCAATGCGTTGCAACCACGAGGACATTGTGACGCAGATGAGCCGCGCGGGCACACGACCCGCCCGATCACGTGCAGCGCTGAATTGGCGTCAGAGGCTCACGCCGCTTTCCCGGTCGAAGACGTAGACGAGGTTTTTGTCGATGCCGGCGCGAAACTGCGTTCCGTGTCGCACGGGATGGTCTCCATCGACAATGGCGGTCATCTGCTGGCCAGCGAATTCAAACAGCACATGCGTCTGCGCGCCCGTCGGTTCGACAAGCAGCGTTTCGCCGCCAATGTTGTCGCCGCCGGCCGTCAGGTGTTCGGGGCGGAGCCCGAGCTTGACGCTCTGGCCGCGACGGACCTTGCGTAGCGGTGAAATGTCGATTGCGGATCCTTCCGCCAGACGAACGACCGGTCTGTCGTTTTCGCCGTCGATCGTGCCGTCGAGCAGGTTCATCGCGGGAGAGCCGATGAAGCCTGCGACGAAGAGGTTGGCAGGTGTCCGGTAGAGCTCCATCGGCGTGCCGACCTGCTCGATGCGGCCGGCATTGAGAACGACGATCCGGTCGGCAAGGGTCATCGCTTCGATCTGGTCATGCGTCACATAGATGGACGTCGTCCCGACCTTCTGGTGCAGCGCCTTGATCTCGGTGCGCATCTGCACGCGCAGTTTGGCGTCGAGATTGGACAAGGGTTCGTCGAACAGAAAGACTGCCGGATCGCGCACAATTGCCCGTCCCATCGCGACGCGCTGCCGTTGCCCGCCGGAAAGCTGGCTGGGCTTGCGGTCCAGAAGATCTTCGAGCGCCAGCATGCGGGCTGCTTCTCCGACGCGGGTGGCGATGTCAGGCTTGGTGACACCGGCAAGCTTGAGGTTGAAGCCCATGTTCTCGCCGACCGTCATGTGCGGGTAGAGTGCGTAGGACTGGAACACCATGGCAATGTTGCGTTCCCGCGGCGTCATGGCATTGACCACCGTGCCGCCGATCGTGACTTCGCCGTCGCTGATGTCTTCAAGCCCCGCGATCATGCGCAGCAGCGTCGACTTTCCGCAGCCCGACGGCCCAACCAGGGCGATGAATTCGCCGTCATCGACCGACAGCGAGATATCGTGGACCACCTGGAGCGCGCCGTAGCTCTTGCGAACGTTTGTAAGGCCAACCGATGCCATGATGCTAATCCTTCAATTCAAGACTTTACGGCGCCGGCGGTGAGGCCTGCGATGATGTGTTTCTGGGCCAGGAAGAAGACGATGATCGTCGGCAGGATGGTGAGCGTGATAAAGGCAAGCACCAGTTGCCAGTCGGTGCCGAACTCGCCGCGATAGACCATGATGCCGAGAGGCCACGGATATTTGCTTTCGGTGTTCAGCATGATCAGCGGCAGGATGTAGCTGTTCCAGCTGCTGACGAAGGTGACGATGCCCACGGTTGCCACGATCGGCCGCGATAGCGGCAACGATATGTACCAGAAGAAGCGGATATAGCCGCAGCCATCGACAAACGCCGCCTGAAACAGCTCTTCCGGCAGATTGCGGAAATAGTTGCGGAACAGAAGGATGCTCATGCCGAGCCCGAATGCGACCTGCGGCAGGATCACGCCCCAATAGGAGTCGAGCAGGCCAAGATCGCGAATGCGGATGAACAACGGGAGAATTGCCGTTGCTGCCGGAAACATCAGCCCGATCAGAAAGTAGTTCAGCAGCTGGTTTGAGCCGAAGAAACGGATATGCGCAAAACAGAAAGCCGCCATCGACGAGACGACGAGTGTCAGGAACACGGTAACGCAGGCGATGATCAGCGAGTTCATCATCTGGCGCCAGTAGCGCTCTCCAAACAGGATATCGACATAGTTGGACCAGACCCATTCGCTGGGCAGTCCGAACGGATTGAGCCGCAGGTCGCCGAGCGTCTTGAAGCCGCCCAATGCAGTGGTCACAAGCGGGACGAGCACGATGGCAGCGACCAGCGACAGCGAAACATAGACATAGAGGCGCGTTGCTGTGGACACGCGGACTGTGGACGATGTGTCAGTCATTGCGCATGAATATCCTTTTGTAACCGAAGGCGATCGTTACACAAATGACGAACAGGACGACGCCGACGGCGCTCCCCAATCCGACCTGCATGCGCGTGACGCCGTAGGTGTAGAGAAAGGTGACCATGGTCTGCGTCGAGTTCGACGGACCGCCGCCGGTCAGCGGCATGATCAGGTCGAACAGCTGCAGCGATCCGATGATGGCAAAGAAGACGGAGAGACGCACGGTCGACCCGAGCAAGGGCAGGGTGACGTAGCGGAATTTCTGCCAGCCAGTGGCACCGTCGATTTCGGCCGCTTCCATGACGCTCTTGTCGATCGACTGGAGGCCGGCGATGAACAGCATCATGTGAAAGCCGAAATATTTCCAGATGACGACCGCCAGCACCGCGTAGATCGCAAGATCCCTGTCGGCCAGAACATAGGGTGTCGCGACGCCGAGAAAGCCGGCGATTGCGGCGAACAATCCATAGTCGCCGTCATAGACGAAGCGCCAGATGAGGCCGGCGGCCACATCGGCTAGAACATAAGGTAGAAAGAAGATCAGCCGGAATGCGACGACGCCCCTGATTTTCTTGCCGAGCATCACAGCGAGCCAGATTGCCAGCGGCACCTGCAGCAGCAGGGACACGACGATGATCAGGCCATTGTTGATCAAAGCCGTCGAAAAGGCGGCGTTGTTGAACAGCACCTCGAAATTGCGAACGCCCACAAATTCGGTCGGCGTGCCGTAGCCGTTCCAGCGATAGAAACTGTACCACGCGGCTTCGCCCATGGGCAGGATCACAAAGAGCGTGAACAGAAGCAGGGCAGGCGGCAGGAAGATGATCAGCGCCGGCAATCGGCCACGCGCGGTCGGGCTTTTGTAGCGGACCTTTTCCGGCACACCCATGACGGAGGCGCCGCTGATCTTCGCGGTCATGTTGTTCATCCGGTCTATCCTTGTCGCACCAATTCAGAAGTGCCGTTGCCGGTGACGGCGCTGCCGCCACCGGCTTGTCGGCTTACTCCAGTTCGGTCGCGTCCTGGATTGCCTGCGCTCCCTCTTCGGCGGTCATCTGCCCGGCGAGAATTTCGACCGAGACATCATTGACGACGCGGCCAACCGATGGACCGAGATCCTGGTCGAAGAAGTTCTGGTGCCAGGTGGATGCGGCGAGCTGGTCGGCAGATTCCCGCATCAGCGGGTTCTTCAAGCCTTCCTCGGCATCGACAGCCGCAGGAATGATCATCCCTTCGGAGGCCATCTGCCGCTCCATCTCCTGACTGGTCAGGAAGCGGAGGAAATCGACAGCCGCCGGCGAAGCGTTCTTGCTGACGCCCCAGCCGTTGAGCCCGCCCAGCGTATCGGTGGCTTTGCCGGCGCCGCCTTCGACAATCGGGAACCCGAAGCGGCCGATGTTGTCGGCAGCAAGCCCCTTGCCGTCGCCGGCATTCTTGCGCTGGTTTGGCTCGGTATTTTCAAAGCCGAGAAGCATTGCAGCCCGTCCATCGCCGAACGCACCGAGCGTCTGCGGCCAGTTGGCGCCGAGATAGCCATTCTGGAAAGGCTGAAGCTTCCCGAGCTCTGCCAGTTGCTCGCCGGCCTTGATCACCGCAGGGTGCATGAAGCCTTCGCCTTCCTTATTCTTGGCGGCTTCGAACACCGCTTCGCCGCCATTGCGCATGACGAGGAAGCTCCAGTAGAAATGCAGCGGCCACTTATCGCCACCGCCACCTGCGATCGGTGCAATGCCGGCACCTTTCAACGTCTTGACCGCTCCCAGGAAATCGTCCCAGGTCTTGATGTCTTCGGCCTTGACGCCTGCCTTGGCGAACAACTCCTTGTTGTAGAAGAAGCTGACGGTCCCCATGCGGTAAGGGACGGCATAGATCTTGTCATCGAATGTCAGGCCGGCGACGGCGGCTGGCTTGTAGGTCTTGGCCCATTCGCCGCCGTTTGCGTTCATGGCCTCTGTCAGGTTCATCAGGGCGCCCGTCTGGGACTGCTGACGAAGAACGCCGCCACCCCAGCTGTAGAAGAAGTCAGGCGCCGCGTCGGACTGCAGAAGCGTCGGCAACTTGGCCTTGAACGCTTCGTTTTCGAGAAACTGCAGCTGGATATCGACATCCGGATGCTGCGTTTCATATTTCTTGGCGATGTCTTCCCACGTCTTGATATAGGCGGGTACGGTTTCGACGTGCATCCACTTCACGACCGTCTGTGCAGCAGTTGCCGTATGGGTCCCGAACAGCGTCGAAAGTGCAGTGGCTGCGGCGAGCGCAGTGATCCGAACGCCCGTATAGGACGTTGCCTTGTGGTGATAGGTCATTCTTCCTCCTCCAAAGGGAAACAACCATCCTCAATTTTTCCCTTATGCGGATTAATTCAAACGACATTTGCATCATTGTCAACCACACTCGCTGAAGTTTTGCTCACATTGGCTTGACAAGAGGCAGTTCGTCGACGCTATTTAATTCGCGATCCGACATAAATATCGGAATCAAACGTCATAGCGATACGGGCATCCGGCTTTCCATGAAGACTGCAGATCCAGAATTGATGCGGGCGATCAATCGTTTCACGGTGCTGGACAAGATCCGCAGGCGCGGCCCGATTTCCCGGGTCGAGATCAGCGAACGTTCGCAGCTGTCGACCACGACCGTCTCGGCTATCACCGCATCGCTGCTCGATGACGGGCTGATCCTGACAAGGCACGAGGGCGATATCCGCAATACGGCGGCACGTGGCAGGCCGCGTGTGATGCTGGAGCTGAACCCGGATGCGGCACGCGTCGTCGGCGCAAAGATCGCCACCAACCGCCTCGTCTTTGCTCTCACGAATTTCTGCGGCGAGGTTCTGTCGCAGCTCACCATTCCGGTCCGCGTTGACAGGTTGCCGATCGCCGTCATCAGCGATCTGGTCGAAGACGGCGTGCGCCGGTGCATCGTCGATGCCGGGATTTCGCTGAGCGACATCGACACAGTGTGCCTGGGCCTGCCGGGTGTTGTCGAACATCGCACCGGAAAGGTGCGCTCCAGCCCGATCTTTCGCGAGACGGATATCAATTTTGCCGAGGAGATGACGAGCCGGCTTGGCCTTCCGACCATCGTCGAAAGCGATGCGCACGCGATCGCCTTGTCGCATCACTGGTTCGGTCAGGCCCGGGATCTCGACGATTTCGTCATCGTCTCGCTGGAGCAGACATTAGGCCTTGCCCTTCTTCACAACGGCCAGGTTTTCCGTGGCGCTGGCGGTCTCAGTCATAACCTCGGCGATCTGGTGCTTGGGGCGACATGCGAGGAGACTCTGCGGCTTTCAGCGGTCGCGGGCGAGACAGCCATTTTCGGCGAGCAGCAAATGGTCGGTCACTTTGCCGAAGCCGTGCGGCTTGGGCGCGGCATGGCGCATGCGCAGGCGCTGATCGCCTCCGAGAACAATCCCTTGTCGGGCGCCGCCGTAAGGGCCGGCGAAGCGGTCGGCTTGGCGATTGCCAACATCGTCACACTGTTCGGTCCGCCCCGCGTCATCATCGTCGGCTCGACGCTGGGGCTCGGCGCCGTGTTTACCGACAGCCTGCAGCAATCCTATTCCCGCGCGATCCCGAGCTCGATCAGCGAAGTCGCCGAACTGGTTTTCGACCAGTCGACCGACGAGGCGTGGGCGCAGGGCGCGGCGGTCGTCGCGTTGCGCGAGCTTTACGAGTCGCCCTGGGGAACGACAGGTCCCGCTTCGAGCCTCTAGCGCAGGCGAACCACATATTTGCAACTTTGGGAGGAGACTATGCAAAAACTCGGCATCGGCATCATCGGATGCGGCAACATATCGTCAGCCTATCTGAAAGCGATGGCATCTTTCCCGGTCCTCGACATCCGCGGCATCGCCGACCTCAATCACGGTCTGGCCGAGCAGCGAGCCGGCGAGTTCAACCTTGCGGCCAAGAGCATCGATGAGTTGCTCGGCGATCCGGAGATCCAGCTGATCGTCAACCTCACCGTGCCAAAGGCGCATGTGGAGGTCGGTCTTCGCGCCCTTGCGCATGGCAAGCATACCTACTCCGAAAAGCCTCTCGGCATTACCTTTGCAGAAGGCAAGAAGCTCGCGGAGACCGCGAAGTCGACTGGTCTCCGGATCGGCGCAGCGCCGGATACCTTTCTTGGCGGTTCGCACCAGACAGCCCGGTCGATCATCGATACGGGCGTGCTGGGAACGCCGGTTGGCGGAACCGCCACCTTCATGTGCCCCGGGCACGAACGCTGGCATCCAAACCCTGACTTCTACTATGAAGCCGGCGGCGGGCCGATGCTCGATATGGGACCTTACTACATCACCGACCTCGTCAACCTTCTGGGTCCGGTTGCCAAAGTTGCAGGCTTTGCGGTCACTCCGCGCAACGAGCGCACGATCACCAGCGAACCGCGCAACGGGCAGAAGATCCCAGTGCATATTCCCACGCATGTTTCGAGCGTCATGGCCTTCGAAAACGGCGCCGTGGTGCAGATCAGCATGAGCTTCGATGTCGCGGGCCACAAGCATGTGCCGCTCGAAGTCTATGGCACCGAGGGAACGCTGATCGTCCCCGATCCGAACCATTTTGGCGGCGACATTCAGCTGCTGAAGAAAGGCGCTAGCTTCGAGCTGCATCCGACGACGGAACCCTATGCGGATGGCAATTACCGGTCGCTCGGCGTTGCCGACATGGCGCATGCCATCCTGTCCGACCGCCCTCATCGGGCAAGCGGCGACCTGGCTCTGCATGTCCTTGAGGTCATGGAAGCCTTCGGCACCGCGGCGGACAAGGGGCAGACCGTTGACATCACCACCAAGCCCGAGCGGCCGGCGCCGCTTTCGCAATCCTTGATAGACGGGCAGATCGCCCGCTGACACCACACTGGAGGAGACTGATATGCGCGAAGCTTTGATCGTATGGGGTGGCTGGAGCGGGCATGAACCGCAGGAATGCGCTCATGTCATAAGGGACATTCTTCAGGAGGATGGTTTCAAGGTCTATCTCGAAAACACGACGGAAGCGTTTGCCGATCCCTCCATTCACGACCTGTCCCTGATCGTCCCGATCATGACCATGTCGAAGATCGAGAAGGAGGAGGCAAAGAACCTCGCGTCCGCCGTGGAAAACGGTGTCGGCATCGCCGGCTACCATGGCGGCGCCGGTGACGCGTTTCGCGAATGCGTGGAATACCAGTTCATCATCGGCGGCCAGTGGGTGGCCCATCCCGGCAACATCATCGACTACACCGTCAATGTGACCCGCCCGGACGACGAGTTGATGCAGGGCATCAGTGATTTCCCATACACGTCCGAGCAATATTACATGCACGTGGATCCCTCGAACGAGGTTCTGGCAACGACCACGTTCAATGGCGATCACGCCTACTGGATCGACGGCGTTGTCATGCCTGTCGTCTGGAAGCGCAAATACGGCAAAGGGCGCGTCTTCTATTCGTCGCTTGGCCATGTGGCGAAGGAATTCGACGTGCCGCAGATGAAGACGATCTTCAGACGTGGTGCAAACTGGGCGGCGCGCTGATGGTTGCCTGACGCTCAGTCCACCCGATCTCCGACAAGCATGGCTCGGCTCTCATGAAAATCTCGGCGATAAAGCCCTATGTCACCAAACTCGGTGTTCGCAACCAACTGCTTCTCAAGGTGGAAACGGAGGAGGGGATTTATGGTTGGGGCGAGTCGGGCCTGTCATATCGAGAGAAGGCGGTTCTCGGGGCGATCGATCACTACAGCCGGTTTCTGATCGGTCGGGATCCGATGCAGTGCGGCGCCCTGTGGCAGGAGATGTATCGAAGCCAGTATTTCGAGGGCGGACGGGTGTTGACGGCCGCGATCTCTGCCCTCGACATCGCCTTTCACGATATCAAGGGTAAGGCTCTCGGAGTGCCCGTGTACCAATTGCTCGGAGGCCGGCAGCGCGAGCGGGTGCCGGCCTTCGCAACGACCTCTGCCGAACCGGGACCTGAGATGGTGGAGCAGGCGCTGCTCCTGAAGGACCAGGGCTGGCGGTGCATCCGGATGATCGCCACCGGCCAGGAAAACAGCGATCGTTTCGAACCACGCGAGTCGATCGCGACGACAGCCGAATGGGTCACCCGCGTGCGCGAGGCCGTGGGCAATGAGATTACGCTCGGCGTCGAGTACCATCATCGCCTCAGCGTCGCCGAGGCCGCCTCGTTTTGTCAAAAGCTGCCGCGGGGCACTCTGGATTTCATCGAGGAACCGATCCGCGACGAGACGCCCGGTGCCTACGAAGCACTGCGCAGAATGACGGAGATACCGTTTGCCATCGGCGAGGAGTTTTCGTCGAAATGGCAATTCCTTCCCTATGTCGAACGTGACCTCCTGCAGTTCTGCCGTATCGACATCTGCAATGTCGGCGGTTTCACCGAAGCGATGAAGATTGCCGGTTGGTGCGAGGCGCATTACGTCGACCTCATGCCGCATGCGCCGCTTGGCGCCGTATGCACGGCTGCATCCGTGCACCTCGCCGCAGCGGTCGCCAACTTCGCCTGGCTCGAGTGCCGCAACTCACCGACCGAGCAGCTGGGCTTCGGTGACCCTGCAACCTACCCGAAGCAGATCGGGACGGACGGTGCCTTCTACCGCGTGCCGGACGAGCCAGGTCTCGGTGTCGAGGTCAATGAATCCCTGCTGCAGGCGTCGAGCTTCGAATACACCGAACCGCCGCACCTGCGCCGCGATGACGGCTCTTTCACCAACTGGTGAGATCGGGGACCAACCGTGTTCGTATCGTGGGTGAACGTTGATGCGCGTCCTTGCTTGATCCGCCGTGCCTAATCTCGACGGAACAAAATCCGGCTCCACGGGTTGTCCTCCGCGCATTCGAAAGTGAATGCAGAACTTGGAGGAACACCATGAAAAAACTTAGCTTTGGCCTCGCTGCAGTCCTTCTTTCGGCATCCGCCGTTCTGGCTCAGACAGAGCCTAAGACGACCGAGACGACACCAGCGGTGAGCACCTCCGGCGAAACAAATCCGGCCGCACCGGTTGCTGGCAAGAACAGCTTCACAGAGGCGCAGGCAAAATCGAGAATCGAAGAAGCCGGTTACGCGGAAGTCTCCGGTCTCAAGCTGGACGACCAGGGCATCTGGCGCGCCATGGGTACCAAGGACGGCAAGCACGGCAACGTGGCGCTGGACTTCCAGGGCAATGTGGTGATGGCGAAGTAAGCCTGATCGTCCCAACAACAATAACGAATACGAAGAGGAAATTCCCATGCGTACCATTACTGGACTTTACGACAGCTACGATGACGCCCGCGCCGCGGTGAAGGCTCTCGAAGATGCTGGCGTGTCATCCGACGACATCAGCATCGTGTCGCACAAGAACGGCAAAGAAGATATCGAAGGCCAGGGCAGCAACGCTGCTGAAGGCGCGGGCACAGGCGCTGGCATCGGTGCCGTCGCTGGTGGCGCCGGTGGTCTTCTGGCCGGTCTCGGAATGCTCGCAATCCCAGGCGTTGGCCCGGTTGTAGCAGCTGGTTGGCTTGCAGCAACGGCAGCCGGTGCTGTCGCTGGCGCAGTGGCCGGTGGCGCAGCAGGCGGCATCGTCGGTGCAATGATCGAATCCGGTGTGTCGGAGAAGGACGCCCACCTTTATGCCGAAGGCGTACGCCGCGGCGGTTCGCTGGTCGTCGCCAAGGTCGATGACGACAAGGCAGTGGCTTCGGAAGCGATCCTGACCCGTTCGCGTTCTGTCGATCTCAACGAGCGTCGTACAGCCTACACCAATGATGGCTGGTCGCAGTTCGACGACAACGCTGATCCTTACACACAGGACCAGATCGATGCCGAGCGCGGTCGCTACCGCACCAACACTCCGATCTGATCCATATTCTGAAAGGGCGGTCTTCATGGCCGCCCTTTCTCTATGCCGGGCAACTGCCGGCGACTCCGCAAGGCGGCATCGATCTGTCAACTTGTGCTTTGTCAAAACCAACACGCAGCACCGCAAATTTTGGCTGGGCCGCGAACTCGATAGTAGCACTCGGGTACAATTCGCGTGAAAATAGCCAGCTACAACGTCAACGGCATCAACGGGCGAATCGATATCCTCCTCCAGTGGCTGGAGGAATCGCAGCCTGATGTCGTGTGTCTGCAGGAGCTCAAAGCGCCTGATCAAAAGTTTCCCATCAAAGCCATTGAAGCAGCCGGTTACGGCGCCGTGTGGCACGGGCAGAAATCCTGGAATGGCGTGGCGATTCTAGCGCGCGGCGAAGAGCCGCTGCTGACTCGAAAGGGCCTCCCTGGCGATCCTGACGATGTCCAAAGCCGATATATCGAAGCCCTTGTGAACGGTATCCTCGTCGGCAACGTCTATCTTCCGAATGGTAATCCTTCACCCGGCCCGAAATTCGATTACAAGCTCGCGTGGCTTTCGCGACTGCAGGACTATGCCGCCGAGCTGATAGAATTAGACGTTCCGGTCGTCATCGCGGGTGATTACAACATCATACCGACCGAACTCGACGTCTATAAGCCTGAGCGATGGACAGATGATGCGTTGTTCCGGGCCGAAGTTCGCGATGAATTCAGGGAGCTTCTCGCGCAGGGCTGGACGGATGCCATTCGCAGGTTACATGCCGACGAGCGCATCTACACCTTCTGGGACTACATCCGGAATGCGTATGGGCGAAACGCAGGACTTCGCCTCGACCATTTCCTGTTGAGCCCAGGTCTCGCAGACGACCTCTCGCGAGCCGAGGTCGACACGCATGTTCGGGGCTGGGCCCACACGAGCGACCATGCACCTGTATGGATAGAGTTGTTAGACGATCTTAAAAAAGGAGCTGAGTGATGGAAGGCCATTGGACAAACGAACTTCGCCAGAAGGTTGAGGCACTCGTCGACGAATACGTTGCAGCTGGAGCATCCCAGAGCGATGTGCTCGATGTCATAGCAAAGACAGGGGTCGATCTGCGGCTTCCGAAAACCGATGAGCCTGATCGCGCCAGCGACAAGGGTGTTGTCGAGGAACCCGCCAACGATTGGCCGGCTGCGACGTAAGGCTGCGCGGAGGGGCGTGACGATCACGTTGCCACGGACTACCATGACCGCCCGGCATGGCGGTTATGGCTCACATATGGGAAGGGAACAGAAACATGACAAAGCGGATCGTTTTCACTGGCGGCACCGGAAAAGCCGGCAAGCATGCGGTATCGTATCTTCTGGCGAAGGGATACTCGGTCCTGAATGTCGATCTGAAACCGCTCGATATGCCCGGCGTGAATACGCTGATCACGGATATCACCGACAGCGGCAAGGTCTTCAATGCGTTGACGACGCATTTCGGATTCTCCGGCTTCGAAGACGGCGCACCACCATCGGCACCCGATGCGGTCGTCCATTTCGCAGCCGTTCCACGCGTGCTGATCGAGCCTGATAACAAAACATTCGAAGCCAATGTCATGGGCACCTATAACGTGCTGGAAGCCGCCATGAAGCTCGGCGTACGCAAAGTCGTGATTGCTTCAAGCGAGACGACCTACGGCGTCTGCTTTGCCGAAGGTGACAAGAATTTCCACGCGTTTCCGCTGGAAGAAGATTACGACAGCGATCCGATGGACAGCTACGGATTGTCGAAAGTCGTCAACGAAAAAACCGCTCGCGCCTTTGCCATGCGCTACGGAGCCGACGTCTATGCTCTGCGCATCGGAAACGTGATCGAGCCTGACGAATACGACAATTTCGCAGATTTCCTTGAACAGCCTATGTCGCGAAAACGCAATGCGTGGAGCTACATCGACGCGCGCGACCTTGGTCAGATCGTCCATCTCTGCCTGGAGAAAGACGGGCTTGGCTATCAGGTCTTCAACGCAGTCAACGACACGATCACCGCCGAGCTGCCAACCGCCGAATTCCTCGCAAAATATTGTCCGGATACGCCGGTCTGGCGCGAGATGGGTCGGGATGAAGCGCCGCTCTCGAACCGCAAGGCCCGCGAAGTTTTAGGCTTCCGCGAAGAGCATCCCTGGCGGCGATATATGCTTCGCTGAGCTGCCAGATTGTCCGCTTCCGCGAGGGCGGGGGAGCTTGAAATGGATGCGGACGTCAGCCTATCGGAGGGGCTGGCGTCATCTCCGGCAAGCGGTTAGCAATAGTTCTAGACGAAGCCGCAGCTTCATCTTTGATCGCGAAGGCATAAGGCGCGCCGCTGTCGCATCAGCCTTAGCTGGGGCACGGGGACGAGGGGATGGGAGACGACAACGCATGCTGCAGATAATCGAACAGCTGGAACAACGCAGAGCTGAGGCGCGTCTCGGAGGGGGCCAAAGACGGATCGACGC
Source organism: Velazquezella soli (assembly GCF_977018685.1). Taxonomy (NCBI): domain Bacteria; kingdom Pseudomonadati; phylum Pseudomonadota; class Alphaproteobacteria; order Hyphomicrobiales; family Rhizobiaceae; genus Velazquezella; species Velazquezella soli. Next base: position 310,239 of record NZ_CDRNXF010000005.1, on the reverse strand, counting down.
CCAGCACGCGAAGGGCAAGCTGACGGCGCGCGAGCGGCTAGAGGTCCTGCTGGACGAGGGCTCCTTCGAGGAGTTCGACATGTATGTCACCCATCGCTGCACGGATTTCGGCATGGAGACCCAGAAGGTGGCGGGCGACGGTGTCGTGACCGGCTGGGGCACCATCAACGGGCGCCAGGTCTATGTCTTCAGCCAGGATTTCACAGTGCTCGGCGGGTCTCTGTCCGAAACCCATGCCCAGAAGATCTGCAAGATCATGGATATGGCGGTAAAGGTCGGAGCTCCGGTCATAGGCCTCAACGATTCCGGCGGCGCTCGTATTCAGGAAGGCGTCGCATCTCTGGGCGGCTATGCGGAAGTGTTTCGCCGCAATGCCGAAGTCTCCGGCGTCATCCCGCAGATATCGGTGATCATGGGACCGTGCGCCGGCGGCGCCGTCTATTCGCCCGCGATGACCGACTTTATCTTCATGGTGCGCGACACGTCCTATATGTTCGTGACGGGCCCGGACGTGGTGAAGACCGTGACGAACGAGATCGTCACCGCCGAAGAACTGGGGGGCGCCACGACCCATACCCAGAAATCCTCGGTCGCGGATGCTGCATTCGAAAACGACGTGGAAGCGCTTGAAGCGGTCAGACAGCTATTCGACTTTCTGCCTCTCAACAATCGCCAGAAGCCCCCGGTTCGCCCTGTCCATGACGACCCGTCGCGGTTGGAGATGCGGCTCGATACGCTGATCCCAGATAGCGCGGCCAAGCCCTATGACATGAAGGAACTGATCACGGCACTTGCCGATGAAGGCGACTTCTTCGAGATCCAGGAAGCATTTGCGAAAAACATCATCACCGGTTTCATTCGCATGGAAGGACAGACGATCGGCGTCGTTGCCAACCAGCCGATGGTGCTGGCCGGCTGCCTCGATATCGACTCGTCGCGCAAGGCGGCGCGGTTTGTGCGGTTCTGCGATGCGTTTTCCATTCCGCTGCTGACGCTGGTCGATGTGCCGGGCTTCCTTCCGGGCACGGCGCAGGAATATGGCGGCGTCATCAAGCACGGCGCAAAGCTGCTGTTTGCCTATTCGCAGGCCACCGTGCCGATGGTGACGCTGATAACCCGCAAGGCATATGGGGGCGCGTATGACGTGATGGCGTCCAAACATATCGGCGCCGATATCAACTATGCCTGGCCGACGGCTGAAATCGCCGTTATGGGCGCTAAAGGTGCGACCGAGATCCTGTATAGGTCGGAGCTTGACGATCCGGACAAGATCGCAGCCCGCACCCGGGAATACGAGGAACGGTTCGCCAACCCGTTTATCGCGGCAGAGCGTGGCTTTATCGACGATGTGATCATGCCGCATTCGTCGCGCCGTCGTATCGCAAGGGCATTTGCCTCGTTGCGCGACAAGCAGGTGCAGACCCATTGGAAAAAGCACGACACAATCCCGCTGTGAGGCTCTAAGCATGATCAAGAAAATCCTGATCGCCAATCGCGGCGAAATTGCCTGCCGGGTCATCCGGACCGCCAAGCGGATGGGTATCGCAACCGTCGCTGTCTATTCGGACGCTGATCGTGATGCGCTGCATGTGAGGATGGCGGATGACGCGGTTCATATCGGTCCAGCGCCCTCCGACCAGTCCTATATCGTCATCGACCGTATTCTCGATGCCGTCGCGAAAACAGGCGCAGATGCCGTCCACCCTGGATACGGGTTTCTGTCGGAAAACGCCCTGTTCGCAGCAGCGCTCGAGAAAGCCGGCATCATCTTCGTCGGTCCGCCGGTCAGGGCGATCGAAGCGATGGGCGACAAGATCACGTCCAAGAAGATCGCCGCCGAAGCGGGCGTTTCGACCGTGCCGGGTCACATGGATCTCATTGCGGATGCCGATGAGGCCGTAAAGATTTCCTCCTCGATCGGCTATCCGGTCATGATCAAGGCGTCTGCCGGCGGTGGCGGCAAGGGCATGCGGATCGCCTGGAACGATGCCGAAGCCCGGGAAGGTTTCCAGTCATCCAAAAACGAGGCGAAGTCTTCCTTTGGCGACGATCGCATCTTCATCGAAAAATTCGTGACGCAACCGCGTCACATCGAGATCCAGGTACTCGGCGACCAGCACGGGACCACGCTCTATCTCGGGGAGCGCGAATGCTCGATCCAGAGGCGAAACCAGAAGGTTATCGAGGAAGCGCCGTCTCCCTTCCTCGATGAGCAGACCCGGAAAGCGATGGGCGAGCAGGCCGTCTTGCTCGCAAAGGCCGTTGGTTATTTCTCCGCAGGAACAGTCGAATTCATCGTTGACGGCAACAGGAATTTCTACTTCCTCGAAATGAACACCCGGCTGCAGGTCGAGCATCCCGTGACGGAGCTAATTACCGGCGTCGATCTCGTCGAACAGATGATCCGGATCGCGGCCGGTGAAAAGCTGGCTTTCGGACAGGATGACGTGAAGCTCGAGGGCTGGGCGATCGAAAGCCGGCTCTATGCCGAAGATCCCTATCGCAATTTCCTGCCGTCGATCGGCAGGCTCAGCCGCTATCGTCCGCCGGTCGAGGGCGTCAAGCAAGATGGCACGATCGTGCGCAACGATACCGGCGTCTTCGAGGGTGGCGAGATCTCGATGTACTACGACCCGATGGTCGCCAAGCTCTGCACCTGGGCGAAAGACAGGACGGCTGCGATCGATGCGATGGCGACAGCGCTCGACGGTTTTGAGGTCGAGGGCATCGGCCACAACCTACCCTTCCTCTCGGCGGTCATGAGCCAGGAGCGTTTTCGCTCCGGCAACTTGACGACGGCCTATATCGCCGAGGAGTTTCCCGATGGCTTTTCCGGTGTGCAACCCGATGCGGATGCGTTGCGGACGCTGGCAGTGATTGCGGCGTTTGCGCATCAGATGATCAGGCAGCGGGCGCTGCAGATCTCAGGAACGCTTGCGACCGCTGGCCGCGTGACGGCAAAGGACTGGATCGTGGCGCTGGCAGACGCTGAGGAAACGGTCACGATCGAGACCGGATCGGCAGAAAGCGCCGTCGTATTTGCAGATGGCAGTCGCTTCGCGATCTCTTCGGACTGGCTGCCCGGCAAGCGACTTGCCAGTTTTACCATCGGTGACAGAGTTGCCGAAGTGAAAATCGATCTGATCGGATCGGCCATCCGGCTACGTGGGCGCGGTATGGATGTCAGGGCGCGGGTGCGTTCACCGCGTGTTGCGCAGCTTGCACGCCTGATGCCGGTCAAGGTCCCGCCGGATATGTCGCGAATGCTGCTCTGCCCGATGCCCGGTGTCATCACCTCGGTCACGGTCGGCGTGGGCGATCAGGTCGAAGCAGGTCAGACGCTGGCGACTGTCGAGGCGATGAAGATGGAAAATGTCCTGAAGGCGGAACGTCGTGGCGTGGTGAAGCGGGTGACAGCATTGCCCGGCCAGAGCCTCGCGGTTGATGAACTGATCATGGAATTCGAGTAAGGCCCGCCGACGATTTCTCAGGAAACGGTGTCGACGCCCACACACAGGGTCAACGGTTCAGCGGTTCTTGAGAACCGTGCAGGAAACGCCGTGGGCTTTGATTTCATTGCAAAGCTTGACTGCAGCGGCCCGGCTTTCCTCACCGATGCGGGCTGCGTATCGCGGACGACGACCGAAATTTCCGCCGCGCTGGCGCACGATAAGTGCGCGTTCGGCATTAAGCGGCGAGGGCAGTTTCGCAGCCGAGGCCGCAAACAGCCGGCCGGCAACGCCAGGGTTATAATGCGCGGCGAGCTGGACACCCCAGGGCGCCCAGTCGGCTGACGCACCGAGAACCGGATCGTTGATGCGACGAGTGTCCGCCAGCGCGACGCAGGCGTCCTTAAACGGTTTTTGAGGGTCCAGATCGGGTGCGGCAACCGCCGGAGCATTGTCTCTCCAGACTTCCGCGGGATAGCCTGTAATCGCGAAGACGTAGTCCCGCGTCTCCATCGGCAGGCTTCCTGAACCAAGAAACCGCTGAAGCCTTGCCTCTCCGGCATTGTAGGCGGCTGCCGAGAGACCAAAATTGCCAAACTTGTCTTTCATTTCAGCGAGATATTTGGCCGAAGCATCGAGCGCGTCGATGACGTTGAAGCTGTTGTTCAAGCCGCGCAAACGGGCGGTATCGGGCATGAACTGCGCGATACCCTGCGCGCCCTTAGGGCTGACTGCTTCAGGCCGAAACAGGCTTTCACGCCATATCAGGCGGGCGAAAAAGGCGGGCGGGATCTTCTGTTCTGTCGCGAAATGTTCGATTGCGTGACAGAGATCGACGTTGAACGTTTCCTTGGCGATGCAGAGCGCTTCGTCGCCGTCGCGCCGCTCGTAGAGGCACTCCGTCTCTTTGGTTGGTTCCGGAGGTGCGGTCTCGGCAGCGACGGGGTCGGCAAAGGCAGCCGCGACCATCAAAGCGCCAGCGCCTAGAAGTTGGAATTCCCTTTTCAACAAAAACCGCTCTCTTCTATCCGTTTGCATGTCCGCCGCCCTGCGTCACGACAGAGGCGATCTTTGGCGCTGCCTTCTTCTTGACGACGTCCTCCAGCGTTACCGGCCGAAGCCCCTGCGCATCGACGCCAACATCAAACTGCCGTGGCAGCGGTTTGAGCCGGCCATGCGAGTGGCCGTGGAGGTTGATCGATTTCTTGCCCATCTTGTTCCAGGTGCGAAACGCGTAGTGGCAGAGGATCAGATGGACATCGTCGATATGAAGCTCATGATAGTGCTGCACGGACGTCCAGCCACTGGCCGACGTCGTGGTCTCCGGGTCGTTATTGCCGATGATCAGGTGTTTGCGGCCGTTGAGCTTCGCCAGTAGCCCATCGCAATCGCCACCGCTTACCGGCATGAAATCGCCGAGATGCCAGACATCGTCGTCAGCGCCGACTATATCATTCCAGTATTGAATGAGTGCCTCGTCGTGCGCGACCATGTCCGGGAACGGTCGCCGGTCGATGCGCAACACGCGGGGATCGCCAAAATGAGTGTCGCTGGTGAAGTAGATCATGAGGTTTTAACCGGACCGCGCGAAAAAAACAGCAACATCTATAACGGACATGCTGGTGCTATGCGGTCTCTGTCTTGGCCTCCAGATTTTCTGCCTTAGCTTTGCGACTGCTGAAGATGCGCCGTACGAGCACGAAAAACAGCGGGACGTAAAGCGTTGCAAGGATCGTCGCCGTGATCATGCCGCCGATGACCGCCGTACCGATCGCGATGCGGCTCTGTGCACCCGCGCCGGACGAAATTGCAAGCGGCAAAACGCCGAAGATGAAGGCAAGACTGGTCATCAGGATCGGTCTTAGCCGCAGGCGGGCGGCTTCCATGGCCGAATCGTAAGCGCTCTTGCCGGCCCGTTCCGCCTGTTCCGCGAACTCGACGATCAGGATCGCATTCTTTGCGGAAAGGCCCATCGTGGTCAGAAGGCCGATCTGGAAGTAAACGTCGTTCTCCAGTCCGCGCAACGTGACAGCACAGACCGCTCCGATGATGCCAAGCGGGATGATGAGCATGACCGAGAACGGGATCGACCAGCTTTCGTAAAGTGCTGCAAGACATAAGAAGATGACGAGAAGCGACAGCCCGTAGAGGATGGGCGCTTGTCCGGCGGACAGTCTTTCCTGGTACGAGAGACTGCTCCAGGCCACCGACGTCCCCGGCAGGTCCGCGGCCAGTTCCGTCATACGGTCCATTGCCTGACCGGAGCTTAGGCCCGGTCCCGCTTGTCCCTGGATTTCATAGGACTGCAACCCGTTGAACCGCGTCAGCGTTGTCGGCGCCTGGGACCAGCTCGTCTTGGCAAACGAAGAGAAAGGTGCCATTTCGCCGCTTGCCGTGCGCACATACCAGCCATCGAGATCCTCGACAGCGCCGCGGTGGGCGGCGTCACCCTGGACGTAGACCCGCTTCACGCGCCCACGGTCCACAAAATCGTTGACATAGACGCCACCCCAGGCTGCGCTCAGGGTTGCATCCACATCGGACTGCTGGATCCCGAGTGCGCCGACCTTTTCGTCGTCTATGTCGATCTGTACCGTCGGGACGTCTTCAAGTCCGCTCGGACGTACGCGCGCAAGTGTCGGATCCGCCGTCGCCGCAGCGAGAAGCTGGTCGCGCCGCTGCTTGAACTCCGTCAGGCTGAGATCGCCATTGTTCAAAAGTTGCATGGTGAAGCCGTTGGACTGACCCAGTCCCTGCACCGATGGCGGTGTCAGCGCAAAGAACTGGGCGTCGCGCAAGGAGCGCCCGAGCGCGGCTGTGGCACGCGCCACAATCGAGGCGGCCGCGTTCTCTTCGCCCACTCGTTCGTCCCATGGCTTGAACTGCACAAAACCCTGACCGACGTTCTGGCCGGAACCGCTGAAACGGAAACCCGAAATCGTAAACAGGCCAGCAATATTCGCCTGCTCCGGTCCGAGGAAGTGGTCTTCGATCGCGGCTGCCGTCTCGACCGTGCGAACGCGTGTTGCGCCGGGCGGAAGCGTGTACTGAACCACGCCGTAACCCTGATCCTCAACCGGAAGAAAGCCGCCGGGAAGTTGGAGGAAGAGAAACACGACGGCGCCGACCAGCGCACAAAAGGCGATGATCGAAAGCCAGATCCTGCGGATGGCGATATTGACGGCCGCGAGATATGTCTTTTGAACCCAGCCGTAACCACGGTCGAACATCGTCCCAAATCGCCGGATCAGACCACCAGTGCGCTTCGGCGCATTCTCTTTGACGCGTGGTTTCATGAGGGTTGCGGTCAGGGCCGGCGTCAGCACCAGCGCCACCACGACCGACAGAACCATTGCGGAGATAACAGTGACCGAGAACTGCCGGTAAATGACACCGGTTGAGCCGCCGAAGAATGCCATCGGAACAAACACCGCCGACAGGACCAGCGCGATCGCAATCAACGCCGTCTGGATTTCACCCATCGAGCGAAGCGTCGCGTCTCGGGGGCTTAAGTCCGGCTCCTCCTCCATGACTCGTTCGACATTCTCGACGACGACGATCGCGTCATCGACCAGAAGACCGATCGAAAGGACCAGTCCGAATAGGGTGAGCGTGTTGATCGAATATCCGAACAGTGCAAGCACGCCGAACGTGCCGAGCACGACGACCGGGACGGCAAGTGCTGGAATCAGCGTCGCACGCCAGCTGCGCAGGAAGACGAACATGACGATGACGACGAGAACGATCGCCTCGATCAGTGTCTTCACCACTTCCTCGATCGAAAGCCGGATAAACTCGGTGGAGTCACGAGGATAGGTGACGCGGTAGCCATCCGGCATGTTTGCCGCTTCGCCATCGATAGCCGCTTTCACCAGCTCGGCCGTTTCAAGCGCGTCCGCGCCGGGGGCAAGCTGAACGGCAATGCCGGATGCCGGATGACGGTTGAAACGGGTGAAGCGCGTATAGCTTTCCTGTCCGAGTTCGACGCGGGCGACATCCGCCAAGGTGACACGTGCGCCACTTTCGTCCGTGCGGATGACGATCCGCTGGAACTCCTCCGGTGTCGTCAGGCGCGAACGGGCGGTCACGATCGCATTCAGCATCTGCGTGTCGGGGGAGGGTTGGGCGCCGATCTGGCCGGCCGCAACCTGCGTATTCTGCGCCTCGATCGCGGTGATGACGTCCGACGGCATCATCCCGTATGAAAACAAGCGACCTGGGTCGAGCCAGACCCGCATCGCGTATTGCGAGCCGAAAAGGTTGGTATCGCCGACGCCGGGAAGGCGACCGATCCGCTCCTGGAGATTGGCGGCAATGTAGTCCGAAATGTCGGAATCCTTCGCCTTACCGGTTTCATCGTAAACAGCGGCGACAAGCAAAAAGTCACTGTTGGACTTTGTAACGGTGAGACCTTGCTGCTGCACCTGCTGGGGCAGGCGAGAGAGAGCCTGCTGCACTCTGTTTTGAACCTGAACCTGTGCGATATCGGGATCGGTGCCCTTGTCGAATGTTACCGCGATCGTGACCTGGCCTTCGGCGCTGGAGGTCGACGTGAAGTAGATGAGGCCGTCGATGCCGGTAAGCTGCTGCTCGATCACCTGTGTCACGCTGGTTTCAAGCGTTGCAGCTGAAGCCCCAGTGTAATTGGCGCGGATGTTCACCTGCGGCGGCGCGATATCCGGATACTGCTCGACCGGAAGCGTCAGGATGGAGCCGATACCACCCAACATGATCACGATCGCGATCACCCAGGCAAAGATTGGACGATCGACAAAGATACGGCTGATCATAGCGCGGGGACCGCCTTGTGCTCTGTTGCTTCTGCGGTCTGCTTCTTACCCAAGTCGACAATCTTGACCTTGTCGTCGGGTTTGACCTTGGACACGCCTTCAACGATGACCCGGTCTCCAGGAGCAAGGCCTTCGGTTACGAGCCAGCGATTGCCGACAGCCTGAGCGACCTGGAGCGCTCGCCGCTGGACGGTATCTCCGTCGCCGACCACGAGCGCGCTTGCCTCTCCCGTAGGGCTCCTCGTCACGCTCTGCTGCGGCACGAGGATCGCATCCTTCGCCTGAGTCTGTGAGAGAACTGCGCGGACATACATGCCTGGCAGCAGGATGGCGTCGGGGTTCGGAAACTCGGCGCGAAGTGTGACAGACCCGGTCGACGGATTGACGGTGACATCGGTAAACTGGAGTTTGCCCGGAAGCGGATATTCCTGCCCGTCTTCCAGTTTCAAACGCACCTCGGCCGTGTCCTTGGACAATTCGCTCGAGGCCATCGCATCTCGCAGCTTCAGTAGCGCGGTCGAGGATTGCTGAATATCGACGAAGATCGGGTCGAGGCGCTGGATGGTCGCCAAGGCTTGCGTCTGCTGTGCCGACACGAGCGCACCTGTCGTTACCAGCGAACGGCCGATCCTGCCGCTGATCGGCGCGGTCACCTTGCTGTAGCGCAGGTTGATCTCCGCGGTCTGAAGCTTCGCATTGTTCTGCGCGACGGCCGCAGTGGCAGACCGGAGCGCTGCAGTGGCATCCGTAAACGCCTGCTCGCTAACCGCTCCCTTTTGCGCCAGGGGCTTTAAACGTTCGAATTCGATCCGCGCGTTGTCTTCGCCGGCCCTTGCACTTTCGAGATTGGCGCGTGCCTCCGCAACCGAGGCTTCGAACAGGCTTGCATCGATCTGGTAGAGCGTGTCGCCCTTCTTGACGAAAGCACCCTCGGTAAACGAGCGAGCCTCGATGATCCCTGACACCTGGGGCCTGACCTCAGAAGTCTCGAACGGGGATGTGCGACCTGCAAGCTCGTTCACGAGCGGCACGTCTTCTGTTATCGCCGTCACAATCCCAACTTCCGTTGGCTGGCGCGGTGGCTTTGCTTCCTCCTCGGCCTGCAGATTGCAGCCGGCAAGTGCAACGGCACAGCCGATGGCTGCAAGCCGCGGCAGCAACCCCTTCTTCGGGTAGGAGAACTGTGTGGGGATCATCGTAATTTGGCCTGTTTCGTCGCTGCCGAGATGAGTTGCTCGGCAGGTAACGCGGAAGGCGGCAAATCGTACGGTGCTGTTTCATCACGATGTTGCGATGCAATCGCGAGCCGGACATTTTGCGTCCGAGAGGCCTGAGAAAGCTGGCCCATGAGAGCTGGCCTGTCCGCAGTTTCTGCAAACAGTTTCAGAGTAGCTGTATGGTGACTGCTTCGATCAGAATATGATAGATATTCTCTATGACCGTCTGGGAATCCGTTTTGAACGGTGCCGGCAGGTTTTTAGAATGTTCCTAAAGTGTTCAAATTATCGGTATCTAATATTATCGTTTGCTAATTTTGCAACGCGGTCGCGATCCCGCTGCCCACTTAAATCTAGGGGTATGTCGATTGATATTTTCTATCAGGTCATTTGTTTCGTGCCTCAATGTCATTCGGGCACGAACCGCTTGATGGATAGTGGCGATATCTGCGGCGGCGGGCTTTGCAAAGGTCGTGCCTTGTGAGATGGCTCGCGAGCAAGGATGGAGGCGGAACGAGCTCATGCAAGCGAAATCAACCAGCCAAGATGGTGAACGCAAAAGCGGTATGCAGGCGGATCCGGTCGGGGTTTTGCAGAAGGTTTACGGCTACCCTTCCTTTCGCGGCGACCAGGAGGCTGTCGTTCGCCATGTTGTTTCGGGCGGAGACGCGGTTGTGCTGTTTCCGACGGGCGCAGGAAAATCCCTGTGCTTTCAGATCCCGGCTCTCTGCCGCGACGGCGTCGGCATCGTTGTTTCGCCGCTGATTGCGCTGATGCGCGATCAGGTCGAGGCGTTGAAGCAGATCGGAGTCCGTGCCGCCTCGATCAATTCCTCCATGCCGCGGGAAACGTTCGGCGAGGTCAAACGCGCGCTGGCGGCTGGCAGGCTCGACATGCTGTACGTGACCCCCGAGAGGATCGTGACGTCAGGGTTTCGTGAGTTGATCGGAGACGCCAAGGTCGCGCTGTTTGCAATCGATGAAGCCCATTGCGTCTCGCAATGGGGGCATGATTTTCGCCCGGAGTATCGGCAGCTCGGTGAACTCGCCGACCTTTACCCGGGCGTGCCGCGTATGGCGCTGACCGCGACCGCCGACCCGCATACGCGGGAAGATCTTATCGACAGGCTCACCCTGCGCAATGCCCGGGTCTTCACCGCATCGTTCGATCGCCCGAACATTGCCTACGAGATCGTTGAACGGGATCAACCGCGCCAGCAGTTGCTGCGCTTCCTGGAGAATCACAAGGGATCGAGCGGTATCGTCTACTGCCTGTCGCGCGCGAAGGTCGAGGAGACCGCGGAGTGGCTGAGTGCGCAAGGCATCCGCGCGTTGCCCTACCATGCGGGTATGGACCGGGAGGTTCGCGATGCCAATCAGGACGCCTTCTTGAAAGAGGAAGACCTCTGCCTTGTCGTGACCGTCGCGTTCGGGATGGGCATCGACAAACCCGATGTACGCTACGTCGCGCACCTGGATTTGCCGAGCTCAGTCGAAGCCTATTATCAGGAGACGGGCCGTGCCGGTCGTGACGGTCTGCCGTCCGAAGTTTGGATGGCCTACGGGATGGCCGACGTCATTCAGCGCGGCAGGATGATCGACAACGGCACGTCCGGCGACGACGTCAAGCGGGTCGAGCGCGCCAAGCTCAATGCGTTGCTTGCGATCTGCGAGACAGCCGGCTGCCGACGACAGGCGATACTCGCACATTTTGGAGAAGAGCATGCGGGGCATTGCGGAAACTGCGATACCTGCATCAAGCCCGTGGACACCTGGGACGGAACCGAGGCCGCCATCAAGGCGCTCGCTGCCGTGTATCGAACAGAGGAACGGTTCGGTACCGGCCATTTGATCGATGTCCTGCTCGGCAATGACAACGAAAAGACACGTCGCTTTGGCCATGTGGACATGCCGGTCTTCGGTGCGGGAAAGGATCTGGCACAAAAGACGTGGCAGTCTGTCTATCGCCAACTTCTTGCCGCAGGCCTGGTGCGCGTCGATCACCAGGCTTTCGGAGCTTTGAAACTGGAGCCTTCGGCACGCGATGTCTTCCGCCACGAGCGGACCGTCCGTTTCCGCAAGGACCCGGTGACCGGCCGCAAGACGCCACGAGGGCAGACGGCAGGCTCGAAAAACCCAAGGTCGCAGTTGGGAGAAACCGACGCGGTCTTGTTTGAGGCATTGCGCAAGATGAGAATGACGATTGCGAAGGATCTGGCGATCCCTCCCTACGTCGTATTCGCCGATGCGACGCTGATCGCGTTTGCAACGCAGCGGCCGACAACCCACGACGCGCTCCTCGGTGTATCCGGCGTCGGGCAAGCGAAACTTGAGCGCTATGGCGACGCGTTCCTCGATATTATTCGGGCACACGACGGATAATCGATAGACGACTGTTCGATTGAAAGGTGGAAGGGCGCTGCGAGCGGCTAATGGTCGCCCCGACACTATATCGGGACGACGCCGGTCCTTACTGCTTTGTGACGGGAAACGTTCTGAGGCGGTCCGGCGGGCACGTGCCCTCGATCCCGGCGCGTCTGTCCGCTACGTACTGGATTGCTTTCACGACCTCGAGATCGAGGATCGGCTTCTCCATCACGCCAAGCGTTCCCTTCACGCCCGCCCCCAGTGCGCCCGGATCGCTCGTCATGAACAAGACGGTGATGTCGGCGATTGCGAGGTCGCGCCCGATGCCCGGCCCGGTTGGACCGTCATCGAGGTTGACATCGACCAATGCCATATCCGCCGTGGCAGCAAGCAACGTGGCTTCCGCTCTGTTTCTCGCCACGCCAATCGAATGGTGCCCCAACGCTTCGACAGCGTCTTCCAGACCCATTGCAATAATTGGCTGATCTTCGACAATCAGAACATTGAAAGCCATTTCCATTCTCCGTTCATGAACACTTTTGCGTAATCTCTTAGTGAACGAACGGGCGGAAATGCAGGGTGTTCCAGTTTTCGTCACAAATACTTATGGTTGAACGTGGCTATCGCGTGATGCCCCACAGAAATCCGATAGCCGCCGCAAGCCCAACGGCTCCGATTGGAGATCTTTGGATACCGCGCTTGATGTCGTCCACAATAAGGCGGGGTTCGTTCGCGTACTCGCGGTAGGTTGCCGGCTCTACGGCTCTGTCCTTCAAACTTTCGAGCTCGGCGCGCAGGGCTGTCAGCGTATCTCGTGCTTTGGCAGTTGCCGAGTTGTCGCGGTCGTGGACCGATGCCAGCGCTTCATCGACAAGCGGTTCGTCTGAACTCGTGCTCGGGCCGCCAAAGCCTGTGGCAGTGGACGAAGATGAAACAGGATCGGAACCCGGGAAGGTCTCCTCGAGGCCCTGTTGCAGGACTTCGTCTGGAGTGCGGGCGCGTTGTGCTGCCTGTTCGCGAAGAAGAGAAGCGGCAGCAGGCGACTGGGAATGATCGGCCATTGGGTTTTCCTTGCTTGTTTGTTTGGGGATCGAGACATCCTCTGATCCGGCTCGTGTTTCTTTGGGTACCGAAACTCGCTCTTCGAGAGCGGTTTCGGGAGAGGAGCGAGCCTTCCCGAAACCGAACGACAATGAACGGATCAGATCATGATCTCGCCGCCGGTCACCGGAATGACGGCGCCAGTCATGTAGCTGCCAAGGTCGGACGCCAAGAGAACATAGGCACCTGCCAATTCGGCTGGCTGGCCCGCACGACCGAGCAGGGTCTGCTCGCCGAACTTCGCCGCCTTTTCAGCCGGCATGGTCGAGGGAATGAGAGGCGTCCAGATCGGGCCCGGCGCGACGGCATTCACCCGGATCCCATGTTCTGCCAACATTTCGGCAAGACCAGCCGTGAAGTTGGAGATGGCACCCTTGGTCGAGGCGTAGGCGAGAAGCTGTGGCGAAGGTTGACGCGACTGGATCGACGTCGTATTGATGATCGAGCTACCCGGCTTCATCAGAGGGACAGCCGCCTTCGATAGGAAGAATGGTGCGTAGATGTTGGTCCGGAACGTCTCGTCCCACTCTTCCGCAGTGATATCGGTAATGGTGGCATAGGTGCGCTGGAAGGCGGCATTGTTGACGAGGATGTCAATTTTTCCGAGCTCATCGGCCGTGCGCTTCACGAGCGCGTTGCAATGCTCTTCCGACTTGATGTCTCCGGGAACGACCACTGCCTTGCGGCCTGCTTCGCGCACCCACTTCGCCGTGTCTTCAGCGTCTTCGTGTTCGCTGAGGTACGAAATCAGGATATCCGCGCCTTCGCGGGCGAATGCGATCGCCACAGCTTTGCCGATGCCTGAATCGGCACCGGTGATCAGCGCGACCTTGCCCTCAAGACGACCATTGCCCTTGTAGGAGTGTTCGCCATGATCCGGCGCCGGATCCATCAATGCGGTCTGGCCTGGCGGATCCTGATGCTGGGCGGGATGGGGAGGTGTCGGGCGACGTGTTTCTTGCATGGTTTGATCTCCAGTCTAGCGTTCTGAGCAGAAACAAGCTGATCCACAATCGGTTCCGTTGTCGCTCACTCAGCCTCTTCGAAAGCGCTCCAGTCGGGCCGGGGAAACTAAAAGTTGACTTTCGGGAGCGTAGCCGCTATTTGTGGTTTATCGATATTTTGCTTGCTGATCTTTGGTTATTGCGCTTCGAACGAAGCGCCTGAGCGAACTTCCTCTTCAAAACAAATCGCTATCACCTTCTGCAAGATCTCGTTTTGCAGATTTCTTCTCTATGCTTTGAAAGGGTTCACTATGACCACTGGCACAGTAAAATGGTTTAATTCCACTAAGGGCTTCGGCTTCATTCAGCCTGACGATGGCGGCGCTGATGCGTTCGTTCACATCTCCGCAGTCGAGCGCGCCGGAATGCGCGAAATCGTTGAAGGCCAGAAGCTGGGCTACGAACTTGAGCGCGACGCAAAGTCGGGCAAGATGTCGGCCTGCAACCTTCAGGCTGCTTAATTCGATTTTTGCTTCGCTTTGACCACGGATGTACTGGCACTGTCGAAGTAGCAGTTGGTGAGGGCCGAGCATACGTGCTCGGCCTTCTTATTTGGCGTCTACCGCCAGGATTGGATAAGAAATGACGGAAACAATGTCGAAGTCGCGCGAGCGTGCGGAAGCCGCATTTGCTCAGACCCAGACCCAGTTTTTCTCCCGCGTCGAAGCGGTCGCAGAATTAAACGCACACGTCGCCGAACGTGACTCAAAGACGGCTCGGCTCAAGGCTGCGCGCCTTGCAAAAGAAATTGAAGACCGCGCCTCTGCGACCGCTGCACTGATTGCAAAGCGCGCCAAGAAGGCCTGACACCAATCCGACTTGGAATGAACTCGGCCCGCAGCCTGCGCGGCCGATCTTGTTTCATGCCCGTGGCTCCGACTACCGCTACAGTCGACCAGAGATCACGGACCTCCGATCGTGGGCAGATACGTCTCGACTTCACGCCTTCCCCCGGTGTCGAGCACAGCGATATTCTCGTTCCAGAAATCTTCAGCTTCTTTGGTATCGGTTCCCCATGCACGCGTAGCGCTGCGACGGCCACCGAGACGCAGATACTGATGGGCCAGCATCGACAGGCCGGACGCAGTCCCAGTCTCAATCGTGGAGTTTCTAACGGGAAGTGCAGATAGCATCCGCTCAAGCGCGTCGTGCTCGGGGCCACGTGGGTGTTGACTTAAGAACACGTCCACTGGAATCCGCGTTTCGTGGCCACCGGACGGCAAGTTGCCACGGTGCGTGACGGTTGCGCGATGGTTCTCGGGATCAGGTTCGATAAACCACCGATCTCCATTGGTGCTGTGCGCAAACTCCTGCGGTTCGTTCATGCTGCCGATCCTTACGAGTTTTCGAGGGGGAGACGCTATCCGGCTTGTGTTCTTGCCGTGCGCCTCGCTTATCAACAGTCACCGCCGCCAATGGTTGCCGGAGGCGTCGAATTGTCTTCGAGCTCCGGCTGCAATCCCCCTAAACTCGTTCCAAAGCCAGAGCTATCCCCTGGCCAACGCCGATGCACATCGTGGCAAGCGCGTATCGCGTACTCCCCAGCGATAGCTCCAGTGCCGCGGTTCCGGCAATGCGTGCTCCGGACATGCCGAGCGGGTGACCCAGCGCGATGGCACCGCCATTCGCGTTGACATGCTCTGCATCATCGGGGATTCCGAGCTCGCGCAAAACGGCGATGCCCTGAGAGGCGAAGGCTTCGTTCAGCTCGACAATCCCGAAATCCTGCGGCGACAGGCCGAGGCGTGCGCAGAGTTTCTGCGTCGCTGGCGCAGGCCCGATGCCCATCACCCGTGGCGGAACGCCAGCCGCAGCGCCGCCGATGATGCGTGCAATCGGCGTCAGGCCATATTTCCGGGCCGCCTCCTGCGAGGCGATGATGAGTGCCGCTGCCCCGTCATTGACGCCGGATGCGTTGCCGGCCGTGACCGTGCCGCCTTCGATCTTGTTCACCGGCCTGAGCTTGGCCAATGCCTCCAGGCTGGTCGCACGGGGATGCTCGTCCTTGTCGACAATGATGCTGTCGCCCTTGCGTTGCGGGACGCTGACAGCGGTGATTTCGCGCGCTAGACGGCCGTTCTGCTGAGCTGCCGAGGCTTTCTCCTGGCTGCGCAATGCAAAAGCGTCCTGATCCTCGCGAGAGACGTGATAATCGATCGCGACGTTGTCGCCGGTTTCCGGCATGGAATCGACGCCATACTGCTTTTTCATCAGCGGATTGACGAAACGCCACCCAATGGTGGTGTCATAGATCTCGGCGTTGCGCGAAAACGCAGTCTCGGCCTTCGGCATCACAAATGGCGCACGGCTCATGCTTTCGACGCCACCGGCAATCATAATGTCGGCTTCGCCGGCCTTGATGGCGCGGGCAGCGGTGATCACGGCATCCATGCCCGATCCGCAGAGACGGTTGATCGTCGTGCCGGATACGGAAACAGGCAGGCCGGCGAGGAGCAGCGACATGCGCGCGACATTCCGGTTATCTTCGCCCGCCTGGTTGGCGCAGCCAAAGACCACGTCGCCGACCGCTTCCCAGTCGACGGCAGCGTTTCGCTCCATCAGTGCCCTAAGAGGTACAGCGCCCAGATCGTCCGCACGGACCGATGACAGCGCGCCGCCGAAACGACCGATCGGGGTACGGATATAGTCGCAGATAAATGCTTCGGTCATCGATCTCTCCTCAAAGCGCCGGTACGACAAGATCGGCAACAGCGCCGTCCACATGGAGCTGCGCGCCGGTCATCGCCTGCAATTCCTCGATGGTCATTGCGGCGAGCTTTTCACGCAGGACAAAACGGCCGTCAGCGATATCGATCACCGCATGGCTCGTATAGACCCTCGTGATGCAGCCGACGCCCGTGAGGGGAAATGTGCATTTGGAGACAAGTTTCGGCTTGCCGTCCTTCGTCACATGCTCGGTGATGACGAAAACCTGCTTGGCACCATGCACCAGATCCATCGCGCCGCCGACCGCCGGCACGCCTTTGGAGCCGACGCGCCAGTTGGCGAGGTCGCCATTTTCCGCCACCTGATAGGCGCCGAGGATTGCAACGTCGAGATGGCCGCCCCGCACCATGGCGAAGCTGTCCGCATGATGAAAGAAAGCCGCGCCAGGCTTGACCGTCACGGCCTTTTTGCCCGCGTTGATCAGATCCCAGTCTTCCTCACCGGCTGCCGGAGGCTCGCCGAAATCGAGGATGCCGTTTTCCGTATGGAAGATCGCCTGTCTGCCGGGCGGCTGATAGCGGGCGACCATTTCCGGAAAACCGATCCCGAGATTGATATAGGCGCCATCTTCGATATCCTGCGCGGCACGCCAGGCGATCTGCGTGTTCGACAGTTTGATGTCTTCGCGGGTGTCCAGTGTCTGAGTTTCGCCGCTCATGCGCTCATTCCTCCGGCATAGGCCACTCCGGCCCGGATGAGTTCTTCTTCTTGCTGAGGGTTTGAAACCTCGACCACCGCATCGACAAAGATGCCGGGCGTGATCACGTGTTCGGGGTCGATGTCGCCGGGTTCAACGATCTGCGAGACCTGGGCGATGGTGGTGGTCGCCGCCATGCACATCAGAGGATTGAAGTTCCGGCCGGCCTTGCGATAGGTGAGGTTGCCATGGGTGTCGCCGAGATGCGCCTTGACGACGGCAAAGTCGGCCTTGAGCCAGCGCTCCTGCACATAATGTCGTCCATCGAACTCGGCGACCGGCTTGCCCTCGGCCAGTTCCGTTCCATAACCCGTCGGAGTGTAGAAGGCCGGTATGCCGGCGCCACCTGCGCGGATCCGCTCGGCAAGCGTGCCCTGGGGGACGAGTTCCAACTCGATCTTTCCGGCCAGATAGGTATCGGTGAAGGCGCGCGGATCGGACGAGCGAGGGAAGGAGCAGATCATCTTCGCGATCATGCCAGCATCGATCATCGCCGCAATACCGATGCGTCCGTTCCCGGCGTTGTTATTGATCACGGTCAGGTTTTTAGGACCATTGTCGATCAGCGCGTGGATGAGTTCGATCGGCGCACCGGAGCCTCCGAAACCACCGATCATCACCGTGGCACCGTCGGTGATCTTGGACACGGCATCAGCCAAAGTCCGAATTGTTTTATCCATCAGTATCCTCCGCAAACCGCTCCCGCTGCAGAAACAACTAAATCCCATAAGGATGGACGGCAAACCATTTGTGCGATATCGTCTCTTTGTACGATTATCGCACAAAATGAGGCTCTGGTGGACGTCAAGACGAGAGACATGATGGGCGGGCTGGCAAAGGGCCTCAAGGTCATAGAAGCCTTCTCTGCCGAGCGACCGCGTCTCAGCATCGCCGAAGCCTCACAGCTCACCGGTTATGATCGCGCGACGGTGAGGCGATGCCTCCTGACGCTCTCCGAACTCGGTTATTGTGCCTATGACGGAAAATTCTTCACCGTCACGCCCCGCGTCTTGCGACTGGGGACGGGATGCCTGGCAGCGATGCCATTGCCGAAGATCGTGCAGCCTTGGCTCGATGACCTGTCCGAACAGACAGGCCAAAGCACATCCGTTTCCATTCTTGATGAGAGTGACATCGTTTACGTCGCGCGGGCCGCGCAGCGCAGGGTCATGTCGATTTCGCTGATGCCGGGCTCACGCCTTCCAGCCTACTGCACCTCCATGGGGCGGGTGATGCTGTCAGCACTTCCTGTCGAGCAGGCAGAAGATCTTCTTTCATTAAAGCCGCTCGTGGCGAGGACGGCAAAGACCGTGACCGACATCGAAACGCTCAAGGGCGAACTGCTCCGCATCCGTGATCGCGGCTATGCCTGCATCGATCAGGAGGTCGAAATCGGCCTTCGCTCTCTGGCCGTCCCGCTATTCGGCCCCCGCGGCCAAGTCGTCGCCGCGCTGAACATCGGGCTAGCCGCGTCAGAGGAGCCGATGCAGGCTGTCGCTGACCGTTACATTCCGTCACTGCTTAAAGTTCAGAAGGAGCTGACCGGCATATCCGGTTGAATTTGCGGCATATGCCGGCGTTCCAACTCCGAAACCATCTTATTCCCGGGGTATCTCCTGCAGCATCCGGATGATGGCGGAAAAGTCCTCGCCGCCGTGTCCGGCTGCCTCGAACTGGGCGTAGAGGTCGGCCGCGTGGGCTCCGAGCGGTGTCGCGGCGCCGGATTGTTGTGCTGCCTCTTGTGACAGCAGCAAGTCCTTCAGCATCAACGCCGTGGCAAAGCCGGGGCGGTAGTCGTTGTTGGCAGGCGATGTCGGCACGGGACCGGGCACGGGGCAATAGGTCGTCAGCGACCAGCACTGGCCCGATGAGGTCGAGGCGACATCGAACAGCGCCTGATGCGAGAGGCCGAGCTTTTCAGCCAGGCCGAACGCTTCGCAGACGCCGATCATCGAGATGCCGAGGATCATGTTGTTGCAGATCTTTGCAGCCTGACCCGCACCATCGCCGCCGCAGTGGACAATCTTGCGGCCCATGGCTTCGAGGATAGCCTTACCCGACGCAAACGCACTCTCCGAGCCGCCCACCATGAATGTCAGCGTGCCCGCTTCCGCGCCGGTCGTTCCCCCGGACACCGGAGCATCGAGAGAGAGGCAACCCATCGCGCTGCCCAGAGCATGCGCCTTGCGGGCGCTCTCCACGTCCACGGTCGAACAATCGATGAGCAGCGTTCCCTCGGGGATCACGGATGCCAGATCCGACCAGACGGCGAGGACATGCTGGCCCTTGGGCAGCATGGTGATAATGCAGTCTGCATTCAGCACAGCCTGGGGGAGGGTGCTTGCCGCGTTGACGCCATGCGCGCTTGCGGCATTCCTGCTCGCCTCCGAAAGATCGAAGCCCCAGACGTCATGTCCCGCCTTGACGAGATTGGCCGCCATCGGCCCGCCCATGTTCCCAAGTCCAACGAATGCAACCTTGCTCATAGTCCCCCCTTACCGATTGTCCGCCAAGATCATCGCCGCCGCCTTTTCGGCAATCATGATCGTCGGAGAATTCGTGTTGCCCGATGTGATGGCGGGCATGATTGATGCGTCGGCAATTCTCAGCCGGCCGAGTGCTCTCATTTTCAGTCGCGGATCGACGACGCTATCGGGATCCGACCCCATCCGGGCCGTGCCCACGGGATGGAAAATCGTCGTTCCTATTTCGCCGGCAGCGCGCTCCAGATCTGCATCCGTGTCGTACGCCGGTCCCGGCTTGTATTCTTCCGGCTGGTAGCGGGCGAAAGCAGGCTGCGCGACGATGTTGCGGGTCAGCCGGATCGAACTTGCCGCGACACTGCGGTCGGCAGCTGTCGAAAGATAGTTCGGCCGGATCGCCGGCGCTGCTGCAAAATCCGGGCCTTTCAGATGCACGGAACCGCGGCTTTCGGGGCGAAGATTGCATACGCTTGCGGTGATTGCCGGAAAAGCATGAACCGGATCCCCGAAGCGGTCCAGCGAGACCGGTTGGACATGGTATTCGAGATCAGCCGTTTCCTTGTCCGGACCCGACCGGGTAAAAATCCCGAGCTGGCTTGGAGCCATGGACATAGGTCCTGAGCGTTTCAGCGCATATTCCAGCCCGATCGCAGCCTTGCCGAGCCAGCGAGAGGCTTTCTCGTTCAGCGTCGGCACGCCGGTGACCTTGTAGACCAGCCGTAGCTGCAGGTGATCCTGCAGGTTTTCGCCGACCTGTCGCACCTCCTTGACCATCTCGACCCCGGCGTCCGCCAGAACCTCGCCGCGTCCGACGCCTGAGAGTTCGAGCACATGCGGCGTCCCGATCGCGCCCGCCGAAAGCACCGTCTCGCGACGGGCATGAGCCACCTGCGACACGCCATTCTGCTGAAACTCGACGCCTTTCACCTCACCGGTTTCGATGATCAGGCGGCGGACATGCGCCTTGGTGAGGACGCGTAGGTTCGGCCGCTTCATCGCGGGCCGCAGAAAGGCCTTGGAGGTGTTCCAGCGAATGCCCGAACGCTGGTTGACGTCGAAATAGCTCGAGCCTTCGTTGTCGCCGCGGTTGAAATCCTCGATCATCGGGATGCCCGCCTGTTCCGCCGCCTTGCGGAAACTGTCGAGCACCGCCCAGTGCAGACGCTGCTTTTCGACCCGCCATTCGCCGCCTTCGCCATGCAGATCGTCGCCGCCCTTGTAGAAGTCCTGGCTCTTGCGAAACAGCGGCAGCACGTCGTCCCAGCCCCAGCCGGCACATCCCATCTGCCGCCATAGGTCGTAATCGCGCGCCTGGCCGCGCATATAGATCATGCCGTTGATCGAGGAGCAGCCACCGAGCAGCTTTCCGCGCGGATAAAACAGGGAGCGGCCGTTGAGGCCTTTTTCCTTTTCGGTGGCAAAACACCAGTCGGTGCGCGGGTTGTTGATGCAATAGAGATAGCCGACCGGGATATGCACCCAGTGATAGTTGTCGGTCCCGCCGGCTTCCAGCAGCAGCACGCTGTTGCGGCTATCGGCCGAAAGGCGGTTCGCAAGAACGCAGCCGGCGCTTCCGGCACCGATGATGATGTAGTCGTAGGTTTCCATGATCTTCAGCCAATCAGCGGCGATGCTCGAAGCCCAGTTTTCGGCCAAGCCGCGAGGCGTAGAATTCCCCGATCAGGCCGCGCCGGAAGAGGAGGACGCAGACCATGAAGACCACGCCGGTGATGATCGTGACGGGAAATTCCGAGGTCGCGAGGTAGTTCTGCAACGCCACGACAAGCCCGGCGCCAAAGATCGGTCCGATCAGCGTGCCGATGCCCCCAAGCAGCGTCATCAGGATCACCTCGCCGGACATCTGCCAGCCGACATCGGTCAGCGTCGCGAACTGGAAGACGAGCGCCTTGGTTCCGCCGGCAAGCCCGGCAAGCGCCGCCGACATGACGAAGGCGCCGAGCTTGTAGCGGGATACGGAATAGCCGAGCGAGATGGCGCGCTGCTCGTTTTCGCGGATCGATTTGAGGATCATGCCGAAGGGCGAGTTGATGAACCGCCAGATGATCGCCATGCCGATCAAGAAGACGGCCAGCACGAAATAGTACATGTTCGTCGTTTCGCTGAGATCGATAAAGCCGAACAGGTGGCCGCGCGGCACGGACTGGATGCCGTCTTCGCCATGCGTGAATTCCGCCTGCAGGCAGAAGAAGAAGAACATCTGCGAAAGCGCAAGCGTGATCATCGCAAAGTAGATGCCCTGCCGTCGAATGGCAAAGAAGCCCATGATCAGGCCAAGCACGGCCGCTCCGAATGCGCCGACGAGAATGCCGAGTTCCGGCGACAGACCCCAGACCTTCACGACATGGGCAGTAAAATAGGCGGCTCCGCCGAAGAACGTCGCATGGCCAAAGGACAACAGGCCCGTGTAACCCAACAACAGGTTGAACGCGCAGGCAAATAACGCAAAGCACAAAAGCTTCATCAGAAAGATCGGGTAGAAGAACAGCGGTGCAACAAGGAGCAGCACCAGTCCCAACCCGATGAAGATCGCGTAGGTTTTCGTGGCTGTGCCCGATCTCTCGATGCGCGGCGGGGCGGCGGTGTGGATGATGTCGCTCATCTCTGGCATCCTTCCCTAAACATCCCGGCCGAAAAGACCGGCTGGCCGCAGAAGCAGCACGATCGCCATGATCACGAAGATCACGATGCTCGATGCTTCCGGATAAAACACTTTCGTCAGGCCCTCGGCGATTCCGAGCATGTAGCCGGTCAGGATCGCACCCATGATCGATCCCATGCCGCCGACGACGACGACCGCAAAGACCACGATGATGATGTTGGACCCCATCAGCGGCGAGACCTGGTAGATCGGCGCCGCCAGAACGCCGGCAAAGGCGGCAAGGCCCGCGCCGAGCCCGTAGGTCAGTGTCAAAAGCACCGGCACGTTGACGCCAAACGCCTGCACCAGGATCGGGTTTTCCGTGGCTGCCCGCAAATAGGCGCCGAGCTTGGTCTTTTCGATCAAAAGCCAGGTGCCGATACAGGCGACCAGGGAGACGACCACCACCCAGCCGCGATAGATGGGTAGGAACATGAAGCCGAGATTGGTGCCGCCGGCAAGCTGCGTCGGAACCGAATAGGGCTGGCCCGACGAACCGTAGAGATACCGGAACGTGCCCTCGATGGTGAGCGCCAATCCGAAGGTGAAGAGCAGGCCGTAGAGGTGGTCCAGTTTGTAAAGCCGTGACAGCAGGAAGCGTTCGGTAATTGCTCCGAACAGGCCGACGACGAGAGGTGCGAGAACGAGCGCGAACCAGTAGTTGATGCCGAAATACTGCAGCATCAGCATGGCAACGAAAGCGCCGAGCATATACTGCGCGCCGTGGGCAAAGTTGATGACCCGCAGCAACCCGAAGATGACCGCAAGACCGAGGCTTAAAAGTGCGTAGAAAGAGCCGTTGATCAGGCCGATCAGGAGCTGTCCGAGGAAAGCCTGGAGCGGAATGCCGAAAATCATGGTCATGGTGCGGCGCTCCTGGCGTCGTCTGATTTTACCGAAATTGGACGCGAGCGCGTTGCCAGGTCGTCCGTGCGGTGATCCGTTTGCATTACGACCATGCTCAAACCCCCAGAACCTTGTGCAGCATGTCCATCCTCTCCTGCAGTTCGCCGACCGGGAAATTTGCCACCATTTTTCCGTGGTCCATCAGGTAGAACCGGTCAGCGACGCGGCTTGCGAAGCGAAAATTCTGTTCGACCATCAACACCGTCATGCCGCGGTCCTTGAGCGTCTTCAGCACTTCGCCGATGCGCTGCACGATGACAGGCGCAAGCCCTTCGGTCGGCTCGTCGAGGATGAGCAGTTTTACCCCGGTGCGCAGGATGCGGGCGATCGCCAGCATCTGCTGTTCGCCACCGGAGAGCTTCGTGCCCGGGCTGGAGCGGCGTTCGTGAAGGTTCGGGAATAGCTCGTAGATCTCGCTGAGTGGCATTCCTCCTTGCGCAACGACCGGCGGCAGCATGAGGTTTTCCTCGACGGTCAGCGTCGAGAAGATACCACGCTCCTCAGGCACAAAGCCGAGACCCGCATGGGCGGTTCTGTGCAATGGAACCCGCGACATGTCCTGGCCGGAAAAGAGGATCTCGCCGCGGCGTTCGCGGATGATGCCCATGATCGTGCGCAGCGTCGTGGTCTTGCCGACGCCGTTGCGACCGAGAATGGTGATGGTTTCGCCCTCATGCACCGTCATGTCGACGCCGTGCAGGACGTGGCTTTCACCATACCAGGCATTGAGATTGGAAACCTGAAGCAGGGGTTGCGCCATCATGCCTCCTCCGTGCCCATGTAAGCCGTGCGGACGCGCGGATCCTGGCTGACCGTCGCGTAATCGCCCTCGGCCAGAATTTCGCCGCGCTGCAGTACTGTGACGTGGTGGCAGATATCTGCAACGACGGAAAGATTGTGCTCCACCATCAGCACCGCGCGGGTTTTCGCCACTTCGCGGATGATGGCGGACACGGTACCGATATCCTCCTGGCCCATGCCGGCCATCGGCTCGTCGAGCAGCAGCACTTTGGGATCGAGTGCCAAAGTCGTGGCAATCTCCAGTACCCGCTTGCGACCGTAGGAAAGGTCGGCCGCCAGCGCGTTGCGCTCGCGTTTCAGCCCCACAGTCTCGATCAGCTCGTCGGCGCGGGCATCCAGCCGGTCGAGCGAGGAGAGCGGCAGCCAGAACTGTGTCGACAACCCGCTCGGACGCTGCAATGCGACGCGGACATTGTCACGCACGGTCAGATGCGGAAACACGGCCGAGATCTGGAACGAGCGGACCAGCCCCATCCGCGCCACCTTGTCGGGTGGCAGTTTCGTGATGTCGGCGCCCATCAGCGTGATCGAACCGGCCGTCGGTTGCAGGAACTTGGTGAGAAGGTTGAACACCGTCGTCTTGCCGGCTCCGTTCGGACCGATCAGCGCATGGACACTGGCGTCGTGAACATCGAGATCGACATTCTTGACGGCTGCGAATGCTCCAAAGCTCTTCGACAGGCCACGGGCGGACAAGACCACCCGTGGCTGCTCGTTAGTCGAGATCGATGCGACTGCCATCGCTCACTTCACCAGCTCGCAACCGGCCTTGGCCGGGTCGAGATAGGCCTCCTTGCCGGGAATGGTGGCAAGCACGTTGTAATAGTCCCACGGTTCCTTGCTTTCATCAGGCTTCTTCACCTGCAGCAGGTACATGTCGTGGATCATTCGGCCGTTTGCGCCAACCGTACCGCCGCGAGCGAAGAAGTCGTCGACCGGCATTTCATGCAGCGCTTTGGCCACCGCGTCGCTTTCGTCCGTACCGGCCTTCTGCACGGCTTTGAGATACTGCGTCACGGCAGAATAGGTGCCCGCATGAACCATGTTCGGCATCTTGTTGGTCCGGGCAAAAAACTTCTTGGCAAACTCGCGGCTCTTGTCGTCGAGGTTCCAGTAATAGCCTTCCGTCAGCGTCAGGCCTTGTGCTGCCTCAAGTCCGAGCCCGTGCACTTCGGCCAGCGTGAACAGGAGCGCCGCCAATTTCTGCCCCCCCTGGACAATACCGAACTCGGCCGCCTGCTTGATCGAGTTGGCCGTGTCGAGACCGGCGTTGGCAAGCCCGATCACCTTCGCGCCTGATGACTGCGCCTGCAGCAGGAAGGATGAGAAATCCTGGCTCGACAGGGGATGCCGCACCGAACCGACGACCGTGCCGCCATTGGCCTTCACGTAGTCGCTGGTCTGCTGCTCGAGGGAATAGCCGAAAGCATAGTCCGCGGTCAGGAAAAACCAGCTGTCACCGCCCTGCTTGACCATCGCACCGCCTGTGCCGACCGCAAGCGCATGGGTATCATATGCCCAGTGGAAGCCGTAGGGCGTGCAGGACTTGCCCGTGAGATCAGTGGTCGCCGCACCGGTGTTGATGGTGATCTTCTTCTTGTCCTTGGACAGCGCCTGGACCGCGAGACCGACCGACGACGTTGTCAGGTCCATGATCGTATCGACCTGCTGGGTATCGTACCACTGGCGGGCGATGTTGGAGGCGATGTCGGGCTTGTTCTGGTGATCGGCGTCGATGACCTCGATCGGAACATCCAGAACCTTGCCGCCAAAATCCTCGACCGCCATCTTTGCAGCCTCAACGGACGACTTGCCGCCGAAATCGGAATACACGCCGGACTGGTCGTTCAGGATACCGATCCTGACCTTGCCGTCGGATGCCGTTTGGGAAAATGCAGTGCTGCTGGCGAGCAATACGGCCAGCGGTGTAACAACGGACGCCACAAACGTCTTTCGCATAAGGTCTCCTCCCAGAGATAACAGCGCGCGAATCTGTTCAAATTTGGCGGGCCACCCTCCTCAAAGCAGCCCCTCCTGTGGGTATGGTCGAGTAAAACGAACGTTGACGCAAGGAGGAGCGCGCTATTAATTGCAAACAGCCTCTGTTCAATTTTGAACAGACCCGTGACAGCGTTTGAACAGATAGGGACATTGGAGCGCTAACCGCCGACATGACAGCCAGCCCGAACTTCACCTGGGACGACCTTCAATATTTCCTGGCCGTCGCCCGAACCGGGCAGCTTTCCGTCGCGGCCCGGCAATTGCGCACCAGCCATGCCACCGTATCGCGCCGCATCGACCGGCTGGAATTCAGTCTCCGGATCAAGCTTTTCGAGCGCAATCCGCGCGGCTATGTCCTAACCGGAATTGGACAACGCTTCATCGAAGCTGCGGAACGCATGGAGGCGGAAGCGGACCGGTTGCAGATGGATATCTTCTCGGGGAGCGCTGCTCACCAGGGCGTCGTCCGTCTCAGTGCTCCGGAAGGAATTGCGAACTTCTTCCTCGCGCATCAGATCGGCGATTTCACCGTCCAGCATCCCAATCTCTCGCTCGAGCTGGTGACGATCCAGCAGATCATGTCCTTGTCGCGCAAGGAGGCCGACATTGCCATCTCGCTCGATCCGCCGAAGGGCGGACCCTACGAAATCGAGAAGATCACCGACTATCGGCTGAACATCTACGGCGCAAAATCCTACCTGTCCGAGCGACCGGAGATTAAAAGCCGCGACGACCTGCTGCTACACCCGTTCATCGGCTACATCCAGGATATGATCTTTGCGCCGGGACTGGACTATCTTGGCGACGTCCATCCGGGAATCCGGCCGCGGTTTCAGAGCTCAAGCATCTCGGCGCAACTGACGGCGACGCTTCAGGGCCAGGGACTCTGCATCCTGCCGCATTTCATTGCGCGCCGTCAGCCGGATCTCGAGCTGGTGCTGCCCCGCGAGGTGCAGTTGACCCGGCACTACTACCTGGTCCGTCACCGCGACATGAGCCGCATTCCCCGTGTACGTGCCGTCGCCGACTACCTTTTGGCGGTCGTGCAGAACAATCGAGATGCGTTTCTTGGCGAAATTGAAAGCGCCTGAGCAGAACGAAGTGTGCCCGCCAAACCTGGTTTACCTGGCGTGGCGGGCACTGTACCGGACGGTACTCGCGTTCGGGATCAGTGGCTGACGATCTTCACCGGGATTGCCTTGGACGCCGGCGTCTTGGACATCTCGTCGTGATGGTCGATTGCGTTCAGCACGTTGCATTCGGGATAGTACCCGCCGATCGTGCCGCGCGGAAGCTTGTGCGCTCTGACCGTCAGCCCTCTAAGTTCGCGATGTTTGCCGTCTTCGAAGTCACTTACGAGCGATACGACCTGACCTTCCCGAAGTCCTGCTGCAGCAATGTCTTCCGGACACATGAGAAGCACGTCTCGCGTACCCTCGATGCCGCGGAATCGATCCGAATAGCCATAGATCGTTGTGTTAAACTGGTCGTTGGATCGCATCGTGATCAGCCGGAACCGACCAGGCGCATCCTCGAACGACAACGCGTTGAGCTGATGCGGCGTTGTAAAGACCGCTTTCTTTTCCTCGGTATTCCACTTCCGTTCGTGTGCATCATTGCCGCGATAAAAACCGCCGGGCTCGAACATCCGCTGGTTGTAATGCTTGAAGTCGTCGGGGTAGGTTGCCTCGATGAGATTGCGAACGAGGCTGTAGTCCCGCGTCCATTCGTCCCATTTCAGCTTCGGGTTATGGTCGAGGGTTGCCTTGGCGATGCCGGTCACGATCGCAAGTTCGCTCTGGAGTTGCTTGGATGCCGGCGTCCGCTTTCCGATCGAACCGGAAATGTGGGAGAAGCTGTCTTCCGTCGTGACGGACTGATTTCCGGTCGCCTGCATGTCGATCTCGGTTCTGCTGAGACATGGCAGGATCCAGGCCTCCTTGCCCGGAAACAGATGGCTGCGGTTGAGCTTCGTCGAGACCATGACCGTCAGCTCCTGCTCGGCCCAGACCCGCTCCATATCGACCTGATCCGGCACGGCCCGAAGTAGATTGCCGCCCAGTGAGATCGTGGCGCGAATGGTTCCTGCCATCATGCCTTTGACCGCATCGACGATGTGCGTTCCGTCCTCGGTCGGAGGATCGAAATCGAACAGTTCCTTCAGTTTGTCCATCGGGATGAGCTTGGTCTTTTCGGCAATGCCGACGGTCCGCTGGCCCTGAACGTTCGAGTGGCCACGCACCGGACAGCAACCAGCCCCCTCGCGGCCGATATTGCCGCGCAGGAGGAGAAGGTTGACTAGCATCGCGATGTTAAGGCCGCCCTGCGAGTGCTGGGTCAGTCCCATTCCGTAAACGCCGATGACGCGCTTGGCGGCAATATAAGTCGCGCCTGCCTCGCGCAGGCCAGCCTCCGTGAGCCCGCTTTCGCGCACAATGTCCGACCAAGGCGTGTCGCGCACGCATTCGATGAACTTGTCGAAGCCCGTCGTATGCTCGGCGATGAAATCGACATCGAGAACGCGCGCCCGGCCAGCGGCAACCGCCGCATCATCGGCCTCGACGACGGTCTTACAGAGACCCAGCATGGCAGCGACGTCACCACCGGCCTGCACCTGCAGATACTGATCGGATATCTTGGTCTCGTTGCCCGTGACCATGTCGAGCGGATTTTGCGGGTTCACGAATGACACGAGACCCTGCTCGATAACAGGGTTGAATGTGACGATCTTCGCGCCGCGCTTTTTGGCTTCCTGCAGCGGATGGAGGAAACGTGGACTGTTGGTGCCCGGGTTCTGGCCGAAGAAGAAGAAGGCGTCGGTCTTTTCCAAGTCTTCCCAGACGATGGTACCGACCGGCGAGCCGATGACCTTGGTGAGGCCGACGGACGTCGTCTCGTGGCACATGTTCGAGCTCTGCGGCAGGTTGTTGTTGCCATAGGCGCGTGCCAGCAAGGCATAGAGGTAGGATGCTTCCAGTCCGGCATGGCCGGACGAATAGAAGACCACGCTCTTCTTCTCCAGGCGCTTTAGCGTTGCGCCGATCTTCTGGAACGCCTCGTTCCAGGTGGCCTCCACGTATTGTCCGGTCGCGTGGTCGAAGCGGAGAGGATGGGTTAGGCGACCTGTCATCTCCAGATCGTGGTCTTTCCAGCCCTTCAGCTCCTCCACCGTATGCTTCTTGAAGAAATCAGGTCCGCAACGGGAGTTGGTCAGGTCCCACATGGTGGCCTTGGCACCATTCTCGCAAAACTCGAAAGGGTGATAGTTTTTGGGCTTTGGCCAGGCGCACGAGACGCACATGAATCCGCCCGGCTTGTTTTGGCGAGACAACGTTTCGAGAAACGCTGGTGGAGGCGAACTCTCGCCGTAGATCCGGAAGATCGACTTTACCGAGCCCCAACCACCTGCAGGGCCTTTGCCTTCAGGATTGCTGATGTTGTCTGCCATGGGTGGGCCTCCGAAATGTTCGCTGAAAGGGATGCTAGGGGCGGCATCGACATAACTCGAAGAAGGCGCGATCGTTCCTCCCGCCGGGCAGTCGTTTCCGAGCGGCTGTCGGATCCGGAGACGGCATACGGCCTCGGTTTCAGGACGAGGCATACCGCAAATGACTGACGTGACGTTGCTCCACTATTCTTCTTGAACCGGCGGCATATATAGGCGTTTGCGTCCGGACGATTGCGGTTGGGCGCGCCAGGCAAGACTAGTTGTAAACAGGGAGATACCGGCCGTGCACCTGCCCAAGATCGTGATCGGAACCATATTCGCCATTGCCGCATCTGCGGCCACGGCATCGGCGCAAGTCGTCGTATCATCAAAGATCGATACCGAGGGCGGCGTCCTCGGCAACATCATTTTGTCCATCCTGAACGCAAACGACATCAAGACGACGGATCGCGTTCAGCTCGGCGCCACACCTGTCGTGCGCAAGGCGATCACCGCCGGCGAAATCGACATCTATCCGGAATATACCGGCAATGCGGCGTTCTTCTTCGAAAAAGCCGAAGACCCGGCCTGGAAGGACGCGGCAAAGGCCTATACTGAGGCCAAGAAGCTGGATTACGATGCAAACAAGATCGTCTGGCTGACCCCGTCTCCGGCAAACAACACCTGGGCGGTCGCCATCCGCAAGGAAGTCGCGGACGAAGGCAAGATCAAGACCTTCAGCGAATTCGGCTCGTATGTTGCTGGCGGCGGTAAGGTCGTTCTGGCTGCCTCCTCGGAATTCGTCAACTCGGCTGCAGCCCTTCCGGCCTTCCAGAAGACCTACGGCTTCACGCTCAAGTCCGACCAGCTGATCACGCTGTCCGGCGGCGACACCGCTGCCACGATTGCAGCAGCTGCAAACCAGACCAACGGCGCCAATGCGGCGATGGTCTACGGCACGGATGGTGGCATTGCGCCATCGGGTCTCGTCGTTCTGGAAGACGACAAGGGCGTCCAGCCGGTCTACCAGCCGGCTCCGATCATCCGTGAAGCGGTTCTGAAGGAGCATCCGCAAATCGAAACGCTTCTGAAGCCGGTCTTCGAAAAGCTCGATCTTGTGACGCTCCAGGAGTTGAACGGTCGCGTGCAGCTCGGTGGCGAACCGCCGAAGGCCGTTGCCGAAGACTTTCTGAAGAAGAACGGCTTTCTGAAGTAACACTGTCTGCTTGATGCATTCCTCCCGAAAGGGCGGGATGCATCATCCGGGGGCCAAGGAGGATCGGATTGAAGCTTCGCCTCGATAAGCTGGGTGTCGTCGTGGCGCTGCTGGCGGTCTACGCTGCCTTCTTCGCGCCCCTCATGATTTTCCGTCCCAACCGGATCGTGCCGGGGCAGGGGAAGTCTCTCTGGGAATCCCTGCCGCCATCCACGTCGATCGCCTTCGTCGTCGTTATCGGCGTCGCGATCCTCATCACACTCTTCAAAACACCTCTTTATCTGAGGCTGTCGGCTGCGGCGGCCGTTCTCGCGGGACTTGCCATCTCCGTCGGTTCCGCCGCGTCGTTTCTGACGCCGGACGGCAATACCTATGCTCGTGTTTCGCCGGCCTCCGGTGCCTGGCTGTTGATGCTTGCCTTCGCTCTGCTCGCCGCCGATGCGATCGCCAGACTGCGGCCAACACCCGTCGTTCGGATCGCCTTTCTGGCGGTCAGCGTAGCGGGCATCGCGCTCGTCCTGTCTTCGGGTCTCTGGGACGGACTTTCCATCATCAGGGAATATGCGGGCCGCGCCGACGTCTTCTGGCAGGAGGCGGGAAAACACGTGACATTGGCGATCGGATCGCTGATTGCAGCCGTCGTCGTCGGTCTTCCCCTCGGCGTTCTTGCCCACCGAGTCACTTCCTTGCGTGCCGGCATTCTCAACACGCTGAACTTCGTCCAGACGATCCCGTCGATTGCCCTGTTCGGCATTCTCATCGCGCCGCTCGGCTGGATCGCCATCAACGTGCCGGGTGCGGCCGCGATCGGCATACGCGGCATTGGCGCTGCACCCGCGTTCGTGGCGCTGTTCCTCTACTCCCTGTTGCCTGTTGTCGCCAACACCGTCGTGGGACTCGAAGGCGTGCCCCGGGAAGCAAACGAGGCGGCCCGCGGAGTCGGCATGACCGGGCGCCAACGCCTGTTCGGCATCGAACTGCCGCTCGCCATGCCCGTCATCCTGACCGGTATCCGCATCGTTCTGGTTCAGAATATCGGGCTTGCGACCATTGCGGCCCTGATCGGCGGCGGCGGGTTCGGCGTCTTCGTCTTCCAGGGCGTCGGCCAGACGGCAATGGATCTTGTGCTCCTGGGCGCCGTACCCACCGTCGTGCTTGCCTTCACCGCAGCCACCGTATTGGACGCACTCGTCGAACTGAACGCCCCTGTTGGCACTCGAGGCAAAGCCGCATGATCGAAATCCAGACCCTCACCAAGCGTTACGGCGACAATACGGTTGTCGACACAGTGACTATGACGATCCAACCGCGCACGGTAACGGTCATTGTCGGAACGTCCGGCTCCGGCAAGACCACGCTTCTGCGGATGATCAACCGGCTCGTGGAACCGACCTCTGGAACCATCAAGCTCGACGGCGTCGACAATCGCGACCTGCCGGGGTTCGAACTGCGGCGCAGGATCGGCTACGCGATCCAGGGACACGGGCTTTTTCCGCATCGAACCGTCGCGCAGAATATCGCCACTGTTCCGGGTCTGCTTGGCTGGGACCGGCCCCGCATCGACGCCAAAGTAAAAGAGCTGCTCGAACTCTTCCAGCTCGACCCCGCCGATTTCGCGGCGCGTTTTCCGCATGAACTCTCCGGCGGGCAGCAACAGCGCGTCGGCGTGGCACGCGCTCTTGCGGCCGAACCCAACGTGCTCCTGATGGATGAGCCGTTCGGCGCTCTCGACCCGATCATTCGCGCCAAGGCGCAGCAAGACCTTATCAGCATTCAAAAGGTGCTCGGCACGACCATCGTTCTCGTCACGCACGATATGGACGAGGCCTTTCATCTGGCGGACCGGATTGCGGTGATGGACAAGGGCAAGGTCGTTCAATACGGCGCGCCTGTCGAACTGGTTCGACAGCCTGCGACCCCGTTCGTCGAAACGCTGATTGGCGATACGGAGCGGCCGTTCCGGCTCCTGTCGATGCAGACTATCGGTGACGCCCTCGAGCCCAATCAAGCGACAGGGGAACCACTGTCCGAAGACATGAGCCAGCGAGAAGCGCTATCAAAGCTTTTGTGGACGGGACAGCAGGCATTGCCTGTTCGCGCATCCGATGGGCGGATCATCGGTTCTGTTTCGGTCGAAGGACTGTCCAAGCGCGCGGCGGGTCTGGCATGAGAGCGTGGCTTCCTCTCATGCTGCGGGCGTTACTGCTCGTTCTTCTGCTGACGTTCCTGCTGATGCCCGAATCGTTCGATCCCATCCTGCGCCCGCTGGTTCAGCAGAATGCGCCCGCGATCTACAATCAGGGAAGTCTTCTGACACTCACGCTTCTGCATCTGAGGACGGTCGCCATCGCCACGACAGCAGCGATTCTTGTGGCTGTTCCCATGGCAATTCTCGTGACGCGGCCGATCGGCGCCGAGTTTTTGCCGCTCTCGCGGGGCCTCGTGAATATCGGGCAAACCTTCCCGCCAGTAGCGGTGCTGGCGCTCGCGGTTCCAACGCTGGGGTTTGGTGAAAAACCGACGCTGGTCGCGCTCTTTCTCTACGGTTTGCTGCCGATTTTCGAAAACACACTGACGGGGCTGACGACCCTTCCGCCGTCTGTCATGGAGGCGGCGCGCGGGACAGGCATGACCGGGTTGCAGCGGCTGTTCAAGGTCGAGCTGCCGCTCGCCACACCCGTCATCCTCGCCGGTATCCGTCTGTCGGTCGTGATCAGTCTCGCCACGGCCACGATCGGTTCGACCGTTGCCGCAAAAACCCTGGGCGAAGTCATCATCGCCGGCCTGCAGGCCAACAACCTCGCCTTTATCCTGCAAGGCGGCCTGATCGTCGGCGCTCTTGCGATCCTCATCTACGACACGCTGTCCGCCGTCGAGCGGGTTGCAGCTCGTCGTACGGGCCTGAACGTGCGGTAATTCCGCTTCTGGTAGAGCTTCAACGCTGACAGTCTAGCTGTCCCACTTCGGCCCGACACCGCGGCCGGTAATCAACCAGCCGAGGCTTACCTGCAGGGAGCGTGCGACGATCTCGAGATCGGTTGCGATCGGTGCGTCACGGTCGTTCTCCCAGGCCTCCCAGACACTCCGGTCGACACCGGACATGTGGGCAGCATCATCTACCGAAAGATCAGTCGCATCGCGTGCCAGCGAGATACGCCCGCCGAGCGTATCGCCGGTAGCCTGGTCGAGATCCGTTCCGTCAATAAACATCGTCTGCTCCTAACAACTGGACGCTGGCATCAAGTAGCAAAAGGGCTCCGCGGATAACCGCGAAGCCCGAGGCCTATGTCAGCCTTCTTCTCCAACCCAGGCCTTGACCTGATCCGGATGGTCCTTGATGTATTTTGCGACCGCTTCGTCGTAGGACGTCTCCTGCGCGGTAAACATCCCCGCTTCGAGATCAGCGATCGGCAGCTTCATGCGCGAGAGGAAGCCGGCAACCTTCGGATTTTCGGTCTTGAAATCCTTGCGGGCGAGAACGTCGACGTGTTCTGCTTCACCCAGCGACTTCTTGGGGTCGGTCAGGTAACGAAGCTTGTACTTGCCGAACATCCAATGGGGGCTCCAGGACGTGGCGACGAACCACTTTTCGCTGCGCATGGCGCGATCGACCGTCGTCAGCATGCCCGCCTCACTGGAGATCTGCAGCTTGTAGTCGTCGAGACCGTAATCCTTTACGGCCTTTTCTGACAACCGTGTCAGACCTGCGCCCGGATCGATGCCCTGCACGATGCCGGAAAGCTTCTTTTGCACTTCAGGCTTCTTCAGATCCTCGATCGAAGCGATCTCGCTTTCCGGGATATAGGCCGGAACGACCCAGCCCAGCTTTGCGCCGTCATAGACGGTACCGAGCGTTTCGACCTTGTCCTTCACCTTCTCGTAGTAGTCCGCATGGGTCTGCGGCAGCCAGGCCATCATCATCGCGTCGAGATCGCCGCGGCTGACACCCTGGTAGAGCGGAGCGACATCGGACTGTACCAGCTCGACTTCCGTGCCGAGTTCATCCTTGATGAGCTTTGCGGCGAGCTTGGTGACAAATTCAGCATCGGACCAAGCGGACCAGCCGATCTTTACCGGCTTGGCGTCCTGCGCCATCGTTGCGGTCACAGATCCACCGATGAGAGTGGCGGCGAGCCCGAGGGTTGCGAGGGTCTTGAACATGTAGTCTCCTTTTTGGGAGGTTTGCAATTGCGGGTTCATCACCCGCACGGTTCGGCGAAGGACTGGATCAGGCGGTTGCCGTCACCATGTCCTCACGCTCGTTTCTCTTGAAAAGCGCGCGCCAGAGGGCGTTCGGCTTTCTGGATTTCTGGCCGAGGCTCTGGGTGATCCGGTCGAGAATGACGGCCAGGATGACGACGGCAAGACCGCCCTCGAAGCCCGTGCCCACATCCAGGCGCTGGATACCGGTCAGAACCGTGTTGCCGAGCCCGCCGGCGCCGATCATCGAAGCGATGACGACCATCGACAGCGACAGCATGATCGTCTGGTTGATACCGGCCATGATCGAGGGCAGGGCATTGGGAAGCTGGATCTTGAACAGAAGCTGCGTCGAGGTGCAGCCAAACGCGTTGCCTGCCTCGATAAACTCGTGATGTACCTGGCGGATGCCAAGATTGGTCAGTCGCACGACGGGCGGCATTGCGAAGATCACCGTGGCGATGGCACCCGGCACCGCTCCAAGCCCGAAGAACATCGCTGCCGGAATGAGGTAGACGAAGGCCGGCATGGTCTGCATCAGATCGAGGATGGGCCGGACGATGGCTGCGACACTATCCTTGCGCGCCATGGCAATGCCGAGCGGCAGGCCGATGATCATTGCCATCAGCGTCGACGCGATCACCAGGGAAAGCGTCTCCATCATGGCGCTCCAAAGACCCATGTGGTCCACCAGCCAAAGTGCGATGCCGGTCAGCAGGCCGAAGCCGAGGCCGACCCGCCAGAGGGATAGCGCGACAAAGATGGCAATGCCGACGGGCATCGGGAGCGCAAGCAGCGCATCCTGGATCGTCCCGGTTACAAAGCCGATCGCCGACGCGATCAGATCGAGAAAGGGGGAGAAGTTGTCGAGGATGTAGTTGACGGCTGTATCGATACCGTCGCCGATGTTGAAATTCATGTCTGTCTCCGGTTTCTGGCCGGCTACAGCGCCGCCTGCATCATGGGCCGGCAGGGCGCTGCAACAATTCTAAGGTCGTGAATGGAAATCAGCTGGCGCGGTCGAGCGTTTCAAGCAGCGTCGTTTTGCTGATCGATCCGAGATAGCGCTTGGCGTCATCGATGACGGGGACCGGCCAGGCGCTGGCGGCGACCGTGCCGAGAACGTTCGACAGCGGTTCGTCGGCTGCGATTGTCTCGATCCCGGTGAGAAACGCTCCGCGGTAGGGATCATCCGCCTTGGCGCGCAGCTTTTCGACAAGCGATGTCTGGCTGACCATTCCCTGGTAGGTCTTGTCGCGACCAAGAATGATCGCGTATTCGCGGTCGAAGTGCTTCATGCGTTCGAGTGCGGCGGCGGCCGATACACCCTGACGGTCGATGATCGTGACCTGGGTCTTGCGAGCAACATCGCCGGCCTTGAAGACATGGCTGACATCAACATTGCGGAAGAAGGAGCGGACGTAATCATTGGCCGGGCTCATGACGATTTCGTCCGGCGTGCCGACCTGAATGACGCTGCCGTTCTGCATGATGCAGATACGGTCGCCGATCCGCATGGCTTCGTCGAGATCGTGGCTGACGAAGACGATCGTGCGGCTTTGTTCGGACTGAAGACGGACCAACTCGTCCTGCATCTCGGTCCGGATGAGCGGGTCAAGTGCCGAGAAGGCTTCGTCCATGAGAAGAATGGTCGGTTCACTGGCCAAAGCACGGGCAAGGCCGACGCGCTGCTTCATGCCGCCGGACAGCTGATCCGGAAGGCTGTCCTCGTAACCGTCGAGGCCCACGGCCTTCAAAGCAACGAGAGCCTTCTGCCGACGCTCGGCTTCGTTGACGCCTGCGACCTCGAGACCGAAGGAAGCGTTGTGGAGCACGGTACGGTTGGGCAGAAGCGCGAAGGACTGGAACACCATGCTGATATCGCGGCGCCGCAGATCGATCAGTTCCTTGCGCGACATCTGGGTGATGTCACGCCCGTCGATTTTTATCGCACCGGATGTCGGCTCGATGAGCCTGTTCAGCAGACGAAGGAGGGTGGATTTTCCGGAGCCGGACAGGCCCATGATCACGAAAATCTCGCCAGCCTTGATCTCGAAGCTCGCGTCGTTGACACCGACGGAGCAACCGGTCGCTGAATGGATTTCGGATTTTGTCTTGCCGGCGCGGATCATGCCCAAGGCCTTGTCAGGCCGCTCGCCGAAGATTTTGTAGACGTTGTTTAGACTGATCTTGGTCGGTGTCGCTTCGAGCGGCGCGTCATTTTCAGTTGCATAAGCCATTAAAAATTTGGCCCGGGCTCGGTAGCGCGGGCATTCTCCTAGACAGTCGGATCTACTCTACGGCGGAAGCATAGGCTTTCCGGCCAGAGGTCGTCCGTGTATTTTATTTGGGCGATATAGCCATCGCCGGCGAAGAACCAATCCGATCAGCGTATCGCGAGGATTGTATCAAGTCAGACGTCACGCACTAAAAGCGCGCTTCAGACGCACATTCGTTATGCGCATCTGCAGCCCGTCCATGACCTGTTTGTAGAGCGA
The DNA here is from genome assembly GCF_977018685.1 of Velazquezella soli. Classification (NCBI taxonomy): domain Bacteria; kingdom Pseudomonadati; phylum Pseudomonadota; class Alphaproteobacteria; order Hyphomicrobiales; family Rhizobiaceae; genus Velazquezella; species Velazquezella soli. Next base: position 272,697 of record NZ_CDRNXF010000005.1, on the reverse strand, counting down.
GAGATGTGGATGTCCATCAAAAAATCCAATTTGCATGGGTCGGAAAACCTCCCGAAGCAGGCTCATCCATCGCAGATCCACTGCATCAACGAGCATCTCGCCCTATCGAACCCGGATTTCAGACCGGCCATCACGAAACCGTGAAACAATGAAAATCTTGCTCTAGCCCAGATTGCGAAGGTCCAGACTTGTGAGCCGGTGAGCTAGACTGCGCCGCGCAATCGTCCCAACAAGCCGATTTCCCGACCGTTAGCCAGCCAACGCAACTCCCCGCAGCCGCTCTGAGAAACACTCGCGTTGCAATGCGACATGGGATATTTGCATTGTTGGGTGATGGGCGAGTAACGACGTCTGGTCTTTGTGAAGCGGTTTACTCAGCGTGGTCTCATGAGCGTTGTCGGGCAGAGTACTTTTATCATCGACAATCTGAGATTAGCGGACGGTCGCCAAGGCATGTCGCTGAGTGTTTCGAACGGCGTGATAGTCGCGATCGGAGAGCAGACCGCACAGCTATCGTCGCCGCGTTTCGATGCTGGAGGGGTGCTGATCCTGCCGGGACTGACGGATGCGCATGTCCATCTCGACAAGGCGATGATCCTTGGCCGCTGCCCGCTGTGCGAGGGGACCCTTGCTGAAGCCGTTCGGCTGACGGCGCAAGCGAAACGCAGCTTTACCGCAGAGGATGTCGAAGCGCGCGGCGCGCAAGTCTTGGAATTGGCTGTGCGTGCGGGTACGCAGCGCATGCGCAGCTTCGTCGAGGTGGATCTACGCGCAGGTCTTCGAAGTCTGGAAGGTCTGCTGCGGCTGAAGCGCAGATGGTCGGGTCTCATCGACGTCCAGCTTTGCGCCTTCGTGCAGGAAGGCCTGACCAACGAGCCTGAAACCATCGACCTTCTTCACGAAGCCATGAAGATGGGTGCGGATCTGATTGGCGGATGTCCTTATACGGACCCTGATCCCGTTGCCCATGTCGAGCTCATCTTCGGCCTTGCCCGTCATTACAACGTTGATGTCGACTTCCACGCCGACTTCGATCTCGATCCCGGAAATTCCATTTTGCCCGAGATCATCAGGCAGACCGAAGCCTTCGGCTGGGGTGGGCGTGTCACTGTCGGCCATGCAACGAAGCTTGCAGCCTTCGACCCTGACGAGCGTGAGAGGATGGCGCGGAGCATGGCCGAGGCCGGTATCGCTCTCGTCGTCTTGCCCGCGACAGACGCGTTTTTGAACGGATCGCACGACAACCCGATGCGGCCGCGCGGGATCGCTCCGGCAGCCCAGATGAAGCGCTTCGGGGTGGATGTCGCGCTCGCCACCAACAATGTGCAAAACCCGTTCACACCGTATGGCGACGCCTCACTGCTTCGGATGGCAGGCCTCTACGCCAATCTTGATCAGCTCTCGACGGCAGCTGATATGCACAGCGTTTTCGAGATGGTGTCGACAGATGCGGAGAAGATCACGGGGATGCTGGCGCCACCGATCGCTGTGGGGGCGAAGGCCGAATTCATTCTTGTTGCCGCAGAAACGGCTGAAGATGCGATCCGCCGCAACGCGCCCGTCGTCGCCGCTGTCAAACGCGGCGTGTTGCGACTATGGGCGCCTCTTGCGCCTTTGATCATTCCGGACTGAAACTTTCCTTGTCACGCGCGCGTAGTAGGAGCGAAATGCTCATTTCGGCGAAACGCATTGAGGACTAATGCAAAAGATTGTCTTGCTTCTGGGGTTTGCGCTCGCGGCGTTCGGCATCGTCGGCGCGCGGCAGGTGACGGCCGATGACCATGCGGCACAAGCGGTCCGGATCGATGTCGGCGGTTACAAACTCAACAGCGTTCTGATCGAGCCGGACAAAAAAGCGGATCTTCCCCCGATCGTTTTTCTCCATGGTGCGAGCACGAGCCTGAAAGATCCCCTCTTTTCGTTCAGGAAGACGTTGCAGGGCAGGGCGCGACTGCTGTTCGTCGACCGACCGGGCCATGGCAGTTCCGATATCGGAAGCGAACAGAATATCCTTCCGGATGGCCAGGCTGATGCCGTCGCGCAACTGATGAGGAAGCGGGGGATCGGCAAGGCCATTATCGTCGGCCATTCCTTCGGGGGCGCCATCGCCGCAGCATTTGCAGTTCGGCATCCGGACATGGTGTCCGGTCTCGTCTTCCTGTCGCCGGCGGTCTACCCCTGGGACGGAAGCGTCGCATGGTATTATTCTGCAGCCACAGCCCCTGTCACGGGCCAGGTCTTCAGCGCGCTCGTCGTTCCACCGGTGGGGCTGCTGGCGATCAAGGGGGCGGCCAGCGCAGTCTTCTCTCCCAATCCTGTCCCAGCCGGCTATATTGCCGAGACCAATGCGTTTCAGGCGCTGAGCCCAACCGCATTTCGCCATAATGCGCGGGAAATCTCGGCGCTCAGCGACTGGGCACGTACCGCCTCGCGACAATATCCGAAGATCAAGGCGCCGACAGTGATCATCACCGGTGATGCCGATGAGATCGTGTCTCCCGAAATCCATGCCAAACATCTGGCGCGCGATATCCGCGGCGCAAAACTGATCGTCGTCCACAAGCTCGGGCACAAGTCCGACTACATCGCGAGGGATCTGGCGGTGGCTGCCATGGAAAGCGTTGCGGGCCGACGCAAGGACTTAGCCTCCATTGCAAAGTCGGTGGAGCGACGGATAGCGGCAGATGCAAAGGATTGAACCCGCCAGGGAACGCGAGGGACAGGACCTGACCGTCTGGCGCCGTCGGTGCCGGTTGGGCCTCTTCCTGTTCTATGCCGCAGCGGGCGTCCTGCATATCACCGTGCCGCGGCCGTTTCTCAGCATCACACCCAGCTGGGTCCCTGATGCACCGGAGGTGATTCTTGTAACGGGCCTCTGCGAGATCGCAGGCGCGATCGGATTGCTTATTCCTTGGTCGCGTCGGTATGCGGGCATTGGCCTGGCGCTTTACGCAGCCTGCGTCTTTCCTGCCAATATCAAGCACGCAGTTACCAGCCTGACTGCGCCAGATGCCTCGCAGTGGCAGTGGCTTTATCACATGGTCAGATTGCCGTTGCAGCCTGTTCTGATCTGGATCGCCCTGTTTGCGGCGGGCATCGTCAGGTGGCCGATGAGGGCGAGGGGCTGATCTGTCGCCTCTGCGCGACAACAATTCCGCGCCGGCATCGTGCCGCGCTCGGCGAAGGTCGGAGGGTTTTCGACCCGAATCCACCGGCGGCACGACACGACCTCAAGGGTTTCAAAAAGGAAGAGACCATGTCCTCCATTTCCAGAACCGGCTTTACGATACTCTCAGGCGCACTGATCGCCGTCACGCTCGGTGTTTCGGCCTTTGCGGCAGACACCGTCCGGGTCCGCGGTACAGTCGAGAGCCTTCAAGGCAAGACCCTGTCTGTCAAAACCCGCGAAGGCACGAATGCCAAGATCACGCTCAAGGATGACTGGAAGGTGTCGAGCGTTGCCAAGGCCTCTATCGATGACATCAAGCCTGGTGACTTTGTAGGGATCGCCTCGCTGCCGACTGCCGATGGCGGTGATGGCGCTCTTGAAGTTCTGATCTTCCCGGCGGCGATGAAAGGCACCGGCGAAGGCAGCTACGCCTGGGATCTGAAGCCGAACAGCTCGATGACCAATGCGACGGTTGCCGATGCGGTCAAATCCGTCGATGGCCACACGGTCACCGTGACGTACAATGGCCAGGAGAAAAAGATCTCGATCCCTGAGGGCACCCCGATCGTGACGTTCGCGTCAGCAGTCGAAGCGGATATCAAGGCAGGCGCGACTGTGTTTGTGCCGTCGGAAAAGGCGGCCGATGGCTCCATGTCGAGCGGCCGGGTCGTTGTCGGCACCAACGGCGTCGTGCCTCCGATGTGAACGAGCTCGTCGATCGCCTAGAGATGGCGCAGTTCTATCCGCGCTTCGAAACCGTCGGAGCGTCCTGTCGCCGGAGATGCGAGGATCAACTGTCCGTTCATCTGACCGAGTAGTCGGTCCACAATTGAAAGACCGAGACCGGAGCCTTCGGCTTCGGTCCGGCCACGCCCGAAGCGCTTGCGAATGGCGGCAAGTTCAATCGCACTCATAACCGGCGATCCGTTGGTAATGCGCACTGGGCCACCATCCTCAAGAAACACCTCGACCGGTTTATCCGGTGTCCCGTGAATGAGTGCGTTTTCGATCAGATTGCGCAGCACGATCGCGAACCCGTCTTCGCTCACCGGCGCCGTCAGGCGCGCGCCAGTTGGATGGCGGAGGACCAGCCGGTCGGGATCGGCCATGCCGCGCTGAAAATCGGTCACCACCATGTCCAGAACACGACCGAGATCGACGGCGTGGTCGGCGAGGCCGATGCCCGCCTCCGCGCGAGACAGTTGCAGCATCTTTTCCGCAAGGTGGCTCAGTCGCGTCAGTGAGGCTTCAACCTGGTCGGCACGCCGGCGATGAGGGTTTCCCACAAGTTCGGCGACCAGCATCTGGGTCTGCGCCAGCGCGCCCGCAATCGGCGTTCTCAGCTCGTGGGCGCTGTTGGCGGTAAATTCACGCTCCGCATCAAGTGCTGTGCGCAGGCGCTGCATCAGCCGATTGACCGATGCGGCAATCGGCATCAACTCTTTCGGAAGCGCCGTCGCGTCGATCGGCTCGGTGTTGCCGCCGTCCTTGGTTTCGATCTCCTCGCGCAACGCACCGACGGGACGGACAGCTCGCCGCACCACGAACCAGATCGCCATTCCGCAGACGGGAATGAGCAGCAGAAGTGGCAGAAACAGTGCCATGGCGCCTTCGCGAAGCGCTTCTTCTCTGTTTTCGAAAGCGTCGGCGACCTGCACGAAGACACTCCGATCGCCATTCGCCGCGGTATAAAATTGATAGGTGTCGTTTCGCCACAGCCCTGCCTTCAGCGGCGCCTCGAAAGGTTCTGCCGGCGCATCATGGGACCGGATCAGGATCCGGCCGGCCGTGTCTCTCACCTGATAGATCAGGTACTCCCGTTCGCCGCTCGAACTCGCGGTCTGTAGTTGTTGGGGGGAGGCGCCGACGAGGCTGCGATGTTCAAGGTCGTCGACGGCAAGGGGAACCAGTCTTTCGGCCGTATCCTGCAGAGTGCCATCGAAAATTTCGGCGAGCTCCTCTTCCATCACAACGAGGCCGAGGCCCACGGCAAGCAGCCAGAGAAACGCCATCACCACGGTCAGCCACAAAATCAAACGCCGGGTCATGGAAGGCGCCGTCTTGGAAAGAAGCATGCTCATCGATCTACCCTAGCCGATATCCAATTCCGCGCAGTGTTGTGATGTGGTCGCGGCCAAGCTTCTTGCGCAAGCGGCTGACATAGACTTCGACGGTATTGCTCTCGATTTCCGAGCCGAAGGCGTAAAGCGCTTCCTCGATCTGTGATTTGGAAACGACCGCGCCGACACGAGACGACAGCGCGTCAAGCACGGCCCATTCCCGGCTGGAAAGTTCGATGACGGTGCCCGTTGCGGTAACGCGGCGGTCGGTCGCATCGATCTCGAGATCGCCCACGCGAAGAAGCGAAACCGGACGGCCGCTGTAACGGCGACTGACCGCCAACATGCGCGCGGTCAGCTCACCCAGGTTGAAAGGCTTCACAAGGTAGTCGTCTGCACCGCTGTTCAATCCCTCGATGCGATCTGAAATCTGGTCATGCGCCGTCAGAATGATCACCGGCGTGGTAATACCCTTGGCGCGCAGGCGTTTCAAAAGCGCGATGCCGCTGCCATCCGGCAGGCGCAGATCCAGAAGGACAAGACCGTAGCCGGTCGTCGAGAGGGCGCTCTCTGCAGCGTCAAGCGTCTTGGTCCAGTCGACGGCATGGTCGGCGCTCGCCACATGGTCGCGCACTGCTTCCCCAAGTGTCACGTCATCCTCGACCAGAAGAACTCTCAAGCAGTCTGCTCCATCCCTTTGCCATTTCGCTTCGGCGATCCGGAGGCGAGAATAGCCGGAAATCTCAGGAAGTGGAGCGACAATCGTGCGCACACAAGCGAAGCACGAGAGCCCTGTTGCCAACCCAGCAAGCGATGTCGAGAAGAACTGTCTGACCGGACTACCACCAGTGTCGAACGGTCAGAAGTCTGCACGCGCGCTGGCAACGCCGCTACTGTCTCTCACCCGCCGGCATGATGCCATTACGTCAAGGTCCGGTTTGTAGCTCGAAGTCCGAACGGACATCATTCCCAGTACGGTGTGAAACAGATTGTCATGTGAGGCGGGTGCAGCCGCTCGGGAAGAGAGGCATTGCGGATCGGTCGTGGTTTTCAACTCCGACCCTTGCCACAGCACAAAGGGCACGTGGGTCTGCTGCGATGGCGCAACGACATACGGAGCGCCGTGCAGATAAAGGCCATGCTCACCGAGCGACTCGCCGTGATCGGACATGTAGATCATGGCTGGAGCGATGACGTCCTGACGCGCCTTCAGACTGTCGATAACCGACGCGAGGATGTGGTCCGTGTAAAGGATCGTGTTGTCATAGGCGTTGACGATCTCGTCGGTTTTGCAATTGCCCAGTTCAGCATTGCGGCATTCCGGCTTGAAGCGGGCAAAGGCCGTGGGATAGCGCTCAGAATAGGCGGGGCCATGACTTCCCATCTGATGGAGGACCAGGACGCTGTCGCCCTTGACTGTCGAGAGCCAGCCATCGAGTGCCGCGACCATTCCCTCGTCGAGGCACTCCCTGTCTTTGCAGTAGCGGGGATCGTTGGCATCGGAAAACGAGTGGTAGGCGGTACGGCTTGCAACGTTCTTGCTGCCGGTGTTGTCGTCCCACCATTCCGTTTTGACACCCGCGTGACCGAGGACGTCGAGCAGATTTTCATTCGCGAGGCCGGCACGATGGGAATAGCCGCGCCGTGTCAGGTTGGAAAACATGCAGGGCACGGAAACCGCTGTTGCCGTGCCGCAGCTTGATGTTTCCTTGAAGTAGGTAATGTCTCGGCGGGCGAGCTCCGGATTGGTGTCGCGGCCGTAGCCACCGAGCGAAAAATTCTCGGCACGGGCCGTCTCGCCGACAACGATCACCACGACGCGCGGTCGGCCGGAGGATGTCGGGGCAATGACGCGGGCATCGGTCCCGAGCGATTTCACGACGACGGTTTCGTCCTCGCCGGTCGCCATGGCAAAGCCGATGGCATTGCCGATCGGCACGAAGGGGTTAAGTGTCATCATCAGGTCTTTGTGGAGCCGCGTGACCGAGGCAATGCTGCGAGCGCTGCTCATTCCGCAGGCGAGCGCGACCAGCAGAAGTGGAACGATTGCCGCGCTGTTCCACAAGACTTTGCCGAAGAACGGCCTGTGTTCGATCTTGACCCAGCAGACCAGAAGCGATGGCAGGATGCCGAAAACGGCCATGTGCAGCACGAAGGCCGGTGTCAACAGATGCCCGGCTTCGGATGACGTCGTCTGGACGGCGTTGCGGATCATGTCGACGTCGATGATCGTTCCGAACCTGTCCATGAACCAGGAGCCCGCAGCAGCGCTCACGAAGAGAAAGACCAGAACCGGCTTCAGGACATACTTGAGCGACAACGATACGATCAATGCTGCGAAAAGGCATGCGAGACCGAGTATGAAGGCAGCAAAGGCGAGGTGACTGTCGAAATAGGCGAAAGCCCGCGTGAGAAACATCCGGTTGGTAAAGGCCGCCAGATAGAGCGCACCTGTCACAGCCAGGGTAACGCTACCCATCCGCGGGCGGAAGAAAGGAGGTGCGGTTCTGGACAGACTGTAGATCGGCACTGGTTGATCCTCGGCGATATGGATTGCCACGGATTTGCATCGGATCCTGACACACACCTGAATGCCCTAGACCGACGGCCACCCTTCAGCTGGGAGTCAGCTTCGTTCGTCATCATTGCCTGAGTGAGAAGCAACAAGGCCTATACTCGGTGAACAGTTTTCGTCTTCGGCCCGGTCTAATTTTCGTGGGCATATTCGTACTGATCGTGTGCTCGATCTCGCTGCTGCGCGATCCCCGGCACGTTCGCAATCCCCAGACGCTACCGGGATCGAACGTTCGACAAACACATATGCCGACGGGTTGAGCGGCCGCATCTTGACCGGCGGATGTCCGGTGCGCCATGTCATAGGGTGCATCTTTACGGACGACGGGGGCAGGCAGTGGGCGATATCGATCGGGACAGGGCAGAGCGATTGATGCAAGAGGCCGATCTTGACGGCCTGCTGCTATTCCAACCCGAGGCATTCCGCTACGCAATCGGCGCATCCGCTGGCGTCGCAACGATGTGGGGCAGGGCAGGGGCAGCAATCGCTTTTGTCCCCGCGGATGCGGGGCTCGCGCTTGCCGCCGTCGTCAGCGATCACGCCCTGCCAAGCATCCGCAAATCCGCACCTGATGTCGAGCTGCGCAGTCATCGGATCTGGATCGACACCGTCGATACAACGGACGCCGGCTCCATCGCGCAAATCGACCAGTGCTATCGCCGAGGTGGGTCGACGGGGGAAAGGCCTGAAACCTTTGATCGCGAAGTGTCCTTCGGCCTGCTGGGGGAACTGCTTCGTGAGCGCGGTCTATCTGAGGCCCGTCTTGGCGTTGACGTGGAGTTCATGCCCGCCGCCGATTTTGCCGCGCTGAAGCACCATCTGCCCCGCGCCTTGTTGACCGATGGATCTACGGTTCTGCGCCGCCTGCGCTCGGTGAAGACGCCGGTCGAGATCGCTCGATTGCGTCTTGCGGCCAATGCGGCAGAGGCAGGCATTGTCAGAATGGTTGAGGCCATACGGCCTGGCTCCTCTGTCCAATCGCTTTCCGACGCTTGGAAATCCGGCGCGAAGGCTTTCGCAATCGGGAAGGGCGTCAGCCTGTCCGGGTCATGGGACTACATCTCCGTTGGCCCGGATCTTTCAGACGCGAAACCAGCGGTTGTTCCGGGTGCGCTCATCAAGGCAGATGTGGGAACGCTGGTGGAGGGATATTCTTCCGATAGCGCACGAACCTTCGTCTACGGCGAGGCGTCGCCGCTCGCGAACGATCTCGACAAGATCCTCCTCGAGGCATTTGAAGCGGGCCTCGAGCAGATCCGGCCCGGCAATACATTCGGCGCGGTGCATCGGGTTGTCACGGCCGCCATCCGCCGTGGGGGATTGAGCGAGTATCATCGTGGGCATTTCGGGCATTCGGTCGGCGGCAGTGCCGGCATCGAGGAATGGCCATTTTTCTCGATGGGAAATGAGGAACTGATCCAGCCGGGCATGGTGGTGGCGCTCGAGACGCCCTTCTACGGGAATGGCTTTGGTGCCCTGATGATCGAGGACCAGTTCCTTGTGACCTCTGACAGCACAGAATGCATGAATAGATTGCCGCGCGGTCTTCAGAAGATCATGCATTGAAGCCTGACGACCGAACGCCCGCGAACGGCATTCTTCAGAAATCAGGGGCCCGCTGAGCACGCCGTTCGTCCTGGTTCTTGCGATGGACACGCAATATTGCACACCCAGACAGTTGCCAAAACTCGATCATTGTTGCACCACCATTGCGCAAAACGAACCGACATCGCAATTGGAACATAGCGGAATGCGTCTGAGATATTCTTTCCTTGGTCTACTTCTTGCCATCGCACCAGCAGCCTATGCCTTGGAACCGGGCACACCCCCCGTCTTGGCTCCGCTCGATCGGCAGGCACAGGCGGCCAATATCAGCGCACAGTTTCTCGGCCGCTACAGCTACAAGCCCGTACCGCTGGACGACGCGCTGTCGGTCAAGATCATGAACAGCTTCATCAAGTCGCTGGATCCGGACCGGAGCTTTTTTCTCAAATCCGATATCGACAGCTTTGCCGCGAACAGCAAGAAGATCGACGATGCGATCGAGGACGAGGACCTGAAGCTTCCCTTCTCGATTTTCAACGTTTATTCGCAGCGCGTTTCAGAGCGCCTGACCTATGCACGTGAGTTGCTGAAGCAGGGTTTCGACTTCACCCAGCGGGAAGAGTATTCCGTGCTGCGAGACGACGCGCCGTGGCCGCAGTCGCAACAGGAAAGCAACGACCTGTGGCGCAAGCGTGTGAAAAGCGACTGGCTGCGCCTGAAACTGGCAGGCTCCCAAGACGCGACGATCCGCGAGACGCTCGACAAGCGCTACCAGAACGTCCTTGATCGGACCTACCGTTATAAGAGCGACGATGTATTCCAGTCTTTCATGGCTGCCTACACGACGTCGGTTGACCCGCACACGGACTATTTCGGGGCGAGGGCAGCGGCTGAATTTGACATCTCCATGAGCCTGTCTCTCGTCGGTATCGGCGCGGTTCTGCAAGAACGCGACGGTTACACCACGATCCGTGAACTCGTGCCTGGCGGCCCGGCGCAGCTCTCCGGCAAGCTCGCTGTCGGCGATCGCATCGCAGGCGTTGCGCAAGGTGAAGATGGCCCGATGAAGGACGTCGTGGGTACGCGCCTCGACGAAATTGTGCAGATGATCCGTGGCGCGAAGGATTCTGTCGTCCGTCTGGACGTGCTGCCTGCAGATACCGGTGAGACCGGAAGCCACCGGGTTATCAGCCTCGTGCGCGACCGGGTTAGTCTCGAAAAACAGGCAGCCCAGAAAAGCATTATTCCGGTCGAGGACAAAGGTGTCACCCGCCGCATCGGCGTGATCACTCTGCCTGCCTTTTACGAGGACTTCGAAGCGAGACGCAAAGGCGAGAAGAACTACAAGAGCGCCAGCCGCGATGTCGCCAAGCTGCTCGTTGAACTCAAACAGGAAAACGTTGATGGCGTCCTGATTGACCTGCGCGATAACGGAGGCGGATCCCTGTCTGAAGCGATTGAACTCACCGGGCTCTTTGTCGGCAAGGGACCGGTCGTGCAGCAGCGCGATGCCAAGGGTAAGGTTGAAATCCTGAAGGACGATCGGTCTGCTCCCGCTTGGGCGGGCCCGGTCGGCGTGCTCATCAACCGCGGTTCGGCTTCGGCCTCCGAGATCTTTGCTGCAGCTATCCAGGATTATGGTCGCGGCGTTGTGATCGGCGAGCCCAGCTTCGGCAAGGGAACCGTGCAGACCGTCGTGGATCTCGATCAGGCGACGCGCAGCAGCGAATCGAAATATGGCGAATTGAAACTGACCATCGCACAGTTCTTCCGCGTCGATGGCGGTACGACCCAGCTTCGCGGTGTGACGCCGGATATCAACCTCCCGGGCCTTTCTGACCCGAAGACGCTGGGTGAGGCGAGCTATGACAATGCCCTGCCATGGACACGTATCAAGCCTGCCAAATATGCCGCAGTCGGAAATGTCGCATCGGTTCTGCCACAACTGCAGACCCAGCACGAAGCCCGAACCAAGGATGACCCGGATTTCCAGCGGTTCATCGAGGACGCTGCCGAACTGAAGCAGCAGCGCGAGAAAAAGGTCATCTCGCTCAACGAGGCCGAACGCCGGGCAGAACTCGCAGCCGTCGCCAGTCGTCTGAAGGCTCGCGAGCAGATCAACAATGGCCTGGTCGGCAGCGAAGACGATGGTCTGCAAGCAAATGAACGTAGCTTGAGTGCTGAGATCGCTCTTGAGGATGCGCGCAAGAATGCCAAGGACGTCCTGAAAAACGAGGCGTCTGCGATTGTCGCCGATCAGGCGACCTTGCTGCAAGACAGCAATGCACAGCCCGGGCGCGCCAAGCGGAACTAGTCACCAGCGGGCTGCGGGGTCGTCGGGGTTCAAGTGAACCTTACGACGGTCATTAGAGCAACTTCGAATGACGTCGACAGCGCGCGGTAGCGATACCGTGCGCTGTCGTTAAAGCGAAGGGGAGATGCAGTTTCAGCGACGTGGAAAATCCGAGCCGCCCAACAGAGAGCATCAACTAGTTATCAGATAATATGCATTATGGAACCAACGGATATTGATGGCGTGTAGCAGGCTTAGCGGCCTTGGCTGAGACGGTAGATACGTCCGCTACGGTTCAACGTGCCGCCTCTGAAGCGCCGATATCAGCACGCCATTTCCGGCTATCTTTGCCGACGCGTGAGAGACGAAGCGAGAGAGACGAAGCGTAACAAAGCAGTGGCCGCGGGTTTAAAAAATGCAAATCCTAGTTCAGCCGCGACCATCGGTAGCTTGTAATCCCGGCCGACCTGGGAGCCTTACCAGACCGCGGCTAAAACTCCTCCCACGCCTCGGCGACAGCAGCACTTGTTGGAAAAGAGCTGTTCACTCTCGCCATCAGCTTTCTGGCTGGGGACGGCATATGGGGTGCGCCGTTGGCGTTTCCGGTTCGAGGTTGAAGGTCATGTCCTTTGCTCAACGTGAACCGACCAATCATGGTGAAAAGGTTATCTGCTTCGCGGGCAAGGCTGTTGCTGGCTGCAGTCGATTGTTCGACCATGGCCGCATTCTGTTGCGTGCCCTGGTCCATCGTATTGACCGCCGTATTGATTTCCTTGAGCCCGACCGCCTGCTCCTTGGCCGCCTCGACGATGGCGGTGACATTGACGCTGACGTCCTGGACGCGGGAGACGATCTCAGTGAGCGATTTTCCGGTTTCTGCAACAAGCTGAACCCCGTTTCGAACCTGCTCGCCTGACGTGTTGATCAGGGTTTTGATCTCCTTCGCCGCCTTTGCAGAGCGTTGAGCAAGTTCACGGACCTCCTGCGCGACGACGGCAAATCCCTTTCCGGCCTCCCCGGCGCGCGCCGCCTCGACGCCGGCATTCAATGCCAGCAGATTTGTCTGGAAAGCGATATCATCGATGACCCCTATGATATTGACGATCTCGTTCGACGAGCGCTCGATTTCGCCCATTGCCGAAATCGCTTTTCGCACGACATCGCCAGATTTTTCGGCACTGTCCTTTGTCTCGGTGACAAGGCGGCCAGCGGCTTCGGCACGCTTGCTCGATCCGGCAACGGTGGTCGTGATCTGCTCAAGGGCAGCAGCCGTTTCTTCAACAGAGGCAGCCTGTTGCTCGGTGCGCTTCGAAAGATCATTGGCGGCCGACATGATCTGGTTGGAACCCGCCGCGATCGTCTGCGCGTTCTGGCCGACAGTGCGCAAGGTCTGCTCGAGGCGTTCCATGGAGCTGTTGAAGTTCGTCCTCAACACATCAAGCTGCGCAACGAATGCTGCATCGATCCGATGCACGAGGTTCCCATTCGCAAGCTGATCGAGACCATGTTTCAGGTTATCGACAGCGAACTCCATCGCTTCGGCTTCCGCGGCTCTGATCCGGTCGCGTTCGATACGCTCCCGCTCTGAAACGCTTCGGTTTGCATCGGCCTCGGCCTCAAGACGAGCTCGATCTTTCGCACTTTGCCTGAAGACACCAACGGCGCCTGCCATCGTACCGATCTCGTCGCGGCGGCCCTCTCCGAAGATGCGCACGTCAAGTTTGCCGCTCGCCAACTCGGTCATGGCCCTCGTCATCTCGGTCAACGGCCGGATAACCGCAGAACGGACCGTCCACACCGAAATCACCACGACGGTAAGACCCGCGAAGGCAATGATCGCCATGACCAATGTCAGGCCAGCCTTCATCTCCTTTCCTGTCGCGAGCGTTTCGGCTGCGACGCGAAGCTGAAGCTTCACCAGTTCGTCGATTGGACCACCAAGCGGATCGATTGTCGGATAAAGATCGGCGTCGGCGAAGCGTCCCAAGGCATCCAGATCGCCGGATGCAATCAGGGTCAGCAGGCCTTTCAGCTTTGCATCGGCCGCTGAGCGAGACGCCTCGAAGGTCGTAGCGATCGCCTGCTCTTCGGCTGTCAGCTTCGTGTTGCGATATTCGCGCCATCGCAGGTCGATGACCTTCATGGCGGTCTCGATGTTTTCGGTCGCCTGCCGGGCTGTCAACGTTCTCGCGCGGGCCTTGTGGACCGTATCGACGATGTTTACCGCGTAACTGTCGGCGACCTGCTTCAACTGCGCCAAGGGGATGACGCGATCTTCAACGATGGAATTGGCAAGCTTGCCTTCTTCATCGAGTGCATAGAAAGCAAAACCAGCCATCGACAGTAGCGCCGTAGCGAGGACGAAAAGACAGGCTAGAAGCTTTGTTCGTATCAACATTTTCAACCTCTCATCGGGCATCGACCTGCCACCGGCACAACGGGCCGGAAGTCAGTATGGTCGCAGATTGTGGATTTTGGAAAAACTGACCGTATGCAGTGGCACGGCGTCTTGCTCGCCGGTACCGCAGGGGTCGATCGGAAAAGGAATTCTAGACGATTGGCCCAAACTAAAATTGTTGCCGTTTACCGGGCAGTGCAAATCCTGAAATCGGTCTCGCGCTGACAAAAGACGAGCGCCTACCCACTCCCTCGATTTGTAGGGCAGATTCGTTAAACTGTGGTTACGATGCGAAAATCAGCAATTCGTCTTAATCAAATACTCATACGTTGTGCGATTGAGGCGTAAGTTGCGTTTCAGGTTGTACCTGCTTCCGCAAGCCAAGCTTGGTCGTGCACCGAACCGTCATCTGACAGTCACGGAGCGTCTAGGCGGATGCGTGCGAACGGCGCAGCTATCAGGCGGCGATGAGGCCGGCAGTATTCAAACCTTCGAACATTCGTTCCAGGTTCAGAAAACAGATCATTCCTGTGGGCTGGACGATGATGCCGTCGGAATAGCTCGTCGCGGCACCCGCGTTCATGTCAGGCACAGGCTGCATGTTTTCGACGGGAATCGTGAGGATGTCCGAGACCCGGTCGACAACAAGACCAAAGGCCATTCCGTGGACTTCCGCCACGACGATCGCACTCCGCTCATTGGGTTCGGTACTCCGCATACCGAGCTTGCAGGCGAGGTCGATGATCGGAATCACTGCACCGCGGAGGTTCATCACTCCCAGAACCTCTCTGGGTGAATGCGGGATCGGCGTCGCGGGGCCCCAGCCGCGGATTTCGCGGATCGTCACCGTCCTGACGCAGAACTCCTGGTCGTGAAGGCGGAACGCGATGATTTCCAGGGTCTCACCGGAACGTGCAGAATTGGAAGGATGCAAAGTGTTCATTTCATCGTCCTTGCAAAGCGGTCGGTTGATTTTCGAGTTCGTAGTTCTGTGTTGTTGGTGACGTCATCATTGCAACAGTCAGTGTACCGTCATTTTTCTCCACGCGGGCATCGCTGATTGCGCGGCGGCAGCGTTCAAAGGATTCCTTCGACTGCGAGCACCCAGCGTGAACCGGGATGCAGCTTGTAGGCACTGAAAGCAGGCTTTCCCTGCGATCGGTCTCCATGATTTCGAGAATGACGGACAATGCCTTGTCGAAGGCATCGACGCAGCGGGGGTCGAAGTGGCTCCCCGATCTTTCACGTATGTGCGCCACGGCGCGATCCACGCTCCACGCCTCTTTGTAGGGCCTTGCGGTCGTCAACGCATCGAAATTATCGGCAATGGCGACGATGCGGCCGGAAACCGGAATGGTCTCACCCGAAAGACGGAACGGGTACCCCTGCCCGTCCCAGCGTTCATGATGACTGCCAGCAATTTCTGCAGCAAGCTGCAGGAGGCTCGACTTCGACTCCCGGAGAATATCGCAGCCGACGACCGTATGCCGCTGCATGGCCGCGAACTCCTGTTCGGTCAGCTTGCCATTTTTCAGGAGGACGGCATCGGGAATGGCGACCTTTCCGATATCGTGCATCGGCGAGGCAAGCCTGATGTCGGAACAAGCCCGCGCCTCCATGCCGTAGGCCCGCGCGATTGCCTCGGAATAAAGGCCTACGCGCCGCGTGTGCCGGGCCGTCTCGAAGTCCTTGTAGCTTGCTGCAATCGTCAAGCGGTCAATGATTTCCTCCTCGCGGGCACGCAGCTCGACGACCGCTTTCTCGACCTCGATACGAAGCCACTCGGCCTTGTCAGCAAGCTTGTTGCGCGCGTCCACGAGGGCGACCAGGTTCTTGATCCGGGCCTGGAACTCCAGCGGGTTCACGGGTTTCGTCAGAAAGTCGATCGCGCCTGCATTGAGCGCCGCCATGCGCGTCGCCGTATCGGTATCGGCCGTGACAAATACCACGGGCTTGTCGCGGTAATTCTCGAAGCGAACAAGTTCGGTCAACAGCTCGATGCCGCTATAGACAGGCATCTGGAAATCGATGACGGCGATGTCGAATTCGAGCGCTGGAGCATCTGCCAGCACGTCTTCGGGATGAAGATAGGGAATGGCGACGCAGTCCGGCAGTTTCTCGACGAGTCTCGTCAGGAGAGAGAGGTTCGTTTTATTGTCGTCGACAAGTAGAATGCGCATGTGAACGTCCCTTATGCGACAAGGAGCTGCCTGTAGCGGGTGACTGTGTCTTCAAGGTCTGCAAGTACGGTTTCGGTGATTGATGCATGACGGAGGTCCTGAGACCGGTCAGCCACGTCTTGAAGACCGACGCTGCTTGCTGCGCCCTTCAGAGTGTGCAGCAGATGATCGGTATGACGGTGGTCATTGACGGCCAAGGCGGAGTGAAGATCTGTGAGGAGTAGGCTTGCGTCTTCGAAAAAGCTCGACAGGAGTTCGTCGAACGTCTCTTCGCCCAGTGCCTCCACGATCTCCAACCGCCGGGTTTCGAACGCGTTATCGATGCTCGGACTTTGGATAGGCTCCACAGCAGTTTCCGCAGCCGCCTCCAGAGACCCGATGATACCCCGAAGCTGATGCATCGAGACCGGCTTCGACTGGAACCCCGTCATCCCCGCCTCCTCGCAAAGCCGCCTGTCGTCGTCAGAAGCATTCGCGGTCATCGCGATGATGGGAGCGTTCCGGCTAAGGCCGTTGGAAGCGCGAATTTGCTTGGTAGCCTCTATGCCGTCCAGCCTCGGCATCTGCATGTCCATGAGGACGAGATCGAAGCGGGTTGTCTCCGCCAGTTTGACGGCTTCCAGCCCGTCGTTCGCGATCGTGACCAACTGGCCGAGATGGGCGAGAAACCCGGCCGCGACCTGCTGATTGATCACGTTGTCCTCGACAAGAAGGATATTCCATGCCTGAAACTGTTGGGGCGCGGCCTTTGCCGCCAAGGCGTCGACAAGACCCTTCTCGGCCGGGTTGGCAGGGATTACGAACCAAAAGATGCTGCCCTCGCCTTTGCGGCTGTTGACACCTATTGTTCCCGACAGCGCCTCTACGATCTGCTTGCAGATGGTCAGTCCCAGTCCCGTACCACCGTATTTCCGGCTGATAGACGCATCGACCTGCGAGAACGGCTGGAATAGCTTGCCAAGACCTTCACCGTCGATCCCGATGCCTGTATCTTCAATCTCAAACCTCAGCTGTGCGTCTTGCGGATCGCCAATCTCCAGCACGCGCAACGTGACGGTGCCCTCGCTCGTGAATTTGATGGCGTTGCTCAACAGGTTGAGAAGAACCTGACGCAGACGGGTGGGGTCCGAGGATATGACCGGCGTGGTGAACGAGATCGGCAGTTCGAGCGCAATGCGATTTCCGTGTTCAGTTGCCCTGTCTCGTACCATTTCGACCGTGGCTGTGACGACGGCCCGAACGTCAACCGCGCGGGTCTCGACGTCCAGTTTTCCGTGTTCGATCTTTGCGAAGTCTAGGATTTCGTTGATGATCTCGAGAAGCGCCTGACCAGAACGCCTGATGGTCTGCAGGCCAGGGGCAACTGACGGCGGTAGCGGAGACAACTCCAGTAGTTCCGCAGTTCCGAGAATGGCGTTCAAAGGTGTGCGGATCTCGTGTCCCATCGTCGCCATGAACTGGGACTTGGCGCGGTTCCCGGCTTCCGCCGCGAGATATGACTCCTTCAGCTGGTTCGAAATCGCCTCTAGGCTGAGACCGGCAAGCTGAACTGACTTGAGCTGACGTCGCAGCGTAAGAATGAGGAATACCACGCAGCAGACAAGAAGTGCGACGAGACCCGCAGATTTCATCTGAAGGTCAAGGACTGCGTCCCGAGCCTCAGCCCGTTCGATGCTGACGGTGCTGTTCGTATAGAGAAGCAGTTTTTCCGTATTCTCTACCAGCCTCTCAAACTCTGAATCTGCTGTCTCTAGCTGCACCGGATCCACGGGGTCGCCTGCGGCCAGTCTGTCGAAAACGGCGCTGCGACCGAACACCGCGTCGCGAATGGCAGTGACCTGCTCGGCAACAGCCGCATCCAGCTTGAACTTCGTCTCGAACGAGGTTTTGTCGAGAATATTCATTCGCGAGTACAGAATGTCGTAGCGCGTCCCGAGAGCCTTGATGCGCTCCGGAGTCAGGTCGTTTTCAACGAGCATGATGTGCAGGGTCTCGTGCAACCGGCGCGCTTCCCGGTCGAGCTGGTAGACGGACCACAAAGCGTTCTCGCGAATGCCGTCCTGCAGGGCGGAGTATTTCCTTGAGATATCGGCAAACAGAAAAACGAGGCCCAGCAACAGCAACACGGCAAAGCACTGCAGCACGACGGTCGCCTTGCTGGCTTTCCGGATGATATCGCCACTCTGCTGGGCGGCAGTGATCATTCAGCGACCTCGATATCCTTGATCTGCCAGACCGACCGGGAGAAGTATTTCTCGTTGAACAGACCTTGGTCCTTATCGAAAGGATACACGAGGAAGAGCGGGCCCTTGTCGCGGACAGACATCAGCTTGCCGTCCATGCGCGTGGCGAGCATTGTGTCGAGCAAGGTTGCATCTTCCATCGGCAGGTCAGCGGCATAATCGTTGAGCGCAATGACCTTGAGCTTGGTGCCATGGGCCCCCGCTGCCTCGAGTACAGACCGCAGAAGCGGGCCGGAGAACTTGACCACGCCTTCGGTCCAAGGGGTCTCCATTTCACCCGTGCGGCCCCCAAGGGCTTCGAGCATAGGCATGTCGAACTGGGCTTTGCCATCGACGTTGGGATGATCGAGCTTGGTGCCAGTCACCGTAAGCACCACCTTGCCTTTCGGCAAGTCAAGCGCCGTCGCCTGAAGAGGAAGCAGCGCGCCGGCGACAATGACGGCTGCGATCATGATGCGGTTTATCACTTGAAACTCCAAGATACGAAGTAGACTCGCGGCGCGCGCGACAAGCTGTCAAAACGGGGGGTGCCTATTGGCCAGCGTCCCATCGGGGCATGCGTGGTGGAATACACCGCGCGCTCCTCCCAGATCGGCGTCATGCCGATTGCGTGTTCAACGCTGTGGACGCCTTAATTCTAGGGCGGAGGCATTTATATTAGGTGAATCTTGAAATGAGAATTGGAGTAGAAAGAGACGTTACGAGACGTATCGCTCAATTCTTACTTCTTTGCTGTTGCCTCAGGCGCTTACGGTCGAAAAGATGACCGCCCCCTGTGGCAGATCGCTTTTTAGCTAGGGCGATGCGATCAGGCGATGAGCCGGCGGCGTATAGCTTCGGCAATGGCCTGCGTTCGGTTGGTCGCGCCGATCTTCTTCACGGCCGACTTTATGTAACTGTTGACCGTATCGTTCTGGTATCCAGTCGCGACCGCAATCGCCTCGCTCGTCAGCCCGAGACTGGCCTGGGTCAGGCAGGCAATTTCACCCTTGGAAAGCCGAAGCTGGTGGGCAGCGAAGCGATCCATCAGCGGCTTGGTGACAGCCGTGTGAATGGATTCCGCTACCAGCGAAAGGAAGATCAACTCCTTTTCGTCAAACGGTGTCGAGCGGGAAAAACAGATCGCTCCGTAAATGACATCGTTCCTGAGGATCGGGATAAGCGTTCGGTTGTGCAGGCCGAAGGTTCGTTGGAGGTAAACGAGCCTCTGCGGCGGCGGAGTTTCCGCGTAGACCTCGCTCTCCACCACGATCACGTTCGAGGCCTTCGCGGCTAGGACGAACGGGTCGGTCAGATAGAGGCGATCCGCGTCATAGGCGTCGAGGAATGCAGGAGGCATGTCGGTGTCGATCGAAAAACCCTGACCGAACCTGTAGTGGTCGACGTCGAGACCGCTGATGGAGATGTAGTCAAAGGGAACCGCCAACCGCAGGCGGTCAACAATGTCGTTTTTTCCGAAATGACGATGCTTCGGCACCGAACGCAGGTCGCAATAGTCGTCGAGAGCGTTTGGATCAAGAATGGAAAGCGCGCTGACGGGCATATCAGAATCCGTTGGAAGATCGTCAACACGAGTTTTGGCGTCTCAGCGTTAACAAAAGGTAAAGACTCAACCGTGGATTTTGCAACCAACAGTCGGGCTCTTTCAAGCGAGGGCTTTTCTGAGGTCGATATATGGGAGGAGCCGCCCGTCCGCTGACCGAACCATGAAGTCTCCCAGGATCCGATGCTCGAACCCGCTGGAGTCCGTAGCGTCCGGTCCTGTCGCACATTTCGAGGCCATTTCGATCCGTGCCAGACTGTCGACCACCAGGCCAGTCGTCTTGAGGCCGTCCGACACGAGCAGAACGCGACTTTCTTGGCCGGGAGGAACTGCAGGCAACCGGAGCCGTCTGGCAAGGGAGATGAGAGGGATAGCTGTGCCACGGTGGACAAACAGGCCCATCGTGCCGCGTCCGACATTGTTCAACGAAACGTAGTCTTCGGGCATCTCGACGATCTCCCGGACATCGGCAACCGGCGTTGCCATGTCTCCCCCTGCTCTGAAGACCAAGTATGGCAGCAACGCGTCTCCGCGCTGCCCCGGCGCTCGACCGGCCGCCGCTGTCTTGCGCTTGGTGGATGAAAGTCGCGAAAACATCAGCAGGACATCGTCACTCATCATTGTCCGCTCGTCGAGGACGAGAAACAATGTCCGTCCGTCGACGGAATAGACACCGCTGAGAACAGACCCGGTCTCTACGGCATGATCAGGCATCGCCATAATGTCGTCCAACGGTATCGGCCGTATATCGACGACGGTATCGAGCGCAAAGCCCAGCAGCCGGTCGTCGGGGTAACGCAGGACGAGGACGGACGACTGCTTGCGTTCCGACAGGACGCCCATGCCAAGCACCCGAAGCGTATCAAGAACCGGCACCTGGGTGCCATGATGATCGATGACACCGAGGCAGGTCTCCGTCTTCATCGGCGAATCCTTCAACTGCGCGGTCGGCGCGGTGGCCTCGACCACCCCGGCCGCAACGCCGAAAGAAAACGCGCCGCACGTGAACAGCAAAAGTGGCTTCGCATTCGAGCTCGTCTTTGCGACCGCCTTCACGACTGGCTCTTGCACCGACGGAATTCCCGGCAACGCCAAGATGCGCTCCGCTGCCAGGACCGAGACTACCTTTCCGCTGTGGAAGAATGAATGCGTGACCAAAGGTCCCTGTACGGCGGGTCGCGACACGCCCAGCTCATCGAGTGCCGCGACGTCTTCTGTCGCGATGCCCCGCACTTCGTCAGCAAAAATGCATATCAGCCTCTGTCTTACCCGCAGGACCAAAATTACGGCGCCGAAGGCCTCCGTCGACGGCAGGCCGAGCATCGGTCGAATATCCATAACCGGGATGGTGCTGCCTCTCAATTCGAACAACCCGCACAAGCCGGTTGCCGCGATTCCTGCATTCGATAGCCCACCGGGCGCCGGAACGACTTCTCGGATATTCTCGACATTGATGGCAAGCATCGCCTCGCCAATGCGCAGGAGGCCGAACTGCTGCGTTGCAGGGCGACTGCCTCTCAGCACTTCCGGCATCGCGAGAGATCTGACCATCTGGTTCATGGGTTAACCCACTTTGCGCTGTTGCGCCGTCGATGACGTCAGGTCATTGATGAGCTCGACAACAGTCCTTGAGACACGCTGCTGAGCATCCGTCGATTGCGCAATCTCCCGGATGGACTCGCCGGTCTTGTTCACGCTGCCGACGATCCGTTCGAAAGCCAGTCTCGCATGCTGCGACCGGTCCGTTCCCTGGTTGACGCGCATGGTCGATTCCTGGATGAGCTTGGATATCTCGTGCGCAGCTTCCGAACTTCTCTCGGCGAGTTTCCTGACCTCGCCCGCGACGACCGAGAACCCGACCCCATGTTCCCCTGCCCTTGCGGCTTCGATTGCCGCGTTGAAGGCGAGAAGGTTGGTCTGACTGGCGATCTCGCCAATCACCTTGACGATATCGGAGATTTCCGTGGAGGACTTCTGGATGAGATCGATTGCCGCGATCGCGCTGCCCAGCGCTTCTGAACCCTGTTCCGCATTGCCCTGCGTCTCGGACGCAAGCGTGGTGGCCGTGCGGGTGTTAGCGGTGATTTCCGCGATCAATCCGGACAGTTCTCCGACAATGCTGGTCATTTGCTGCGATTTCGAACGGATGTCATGCTCGAGCTTGACCTGATCGGTGATGTCGCTGGCATACTTCACCACGCGCACCGTCTCGCCCCGCAGATTGACGATCGGGCTGTAGATCCCCTGAATGTGCACTTCCCGGCCATACTTTCCAACGCGGGCAAAACGCCCCGAAAAGAATTCACCCTTGTTGAGGCGCAGCCAGAAATCCCGGTAGTCTTCCGAAACGATGTAATCCTGGCTGCAGAACATGCTGTGGTGCTGCCCCGTGATTTCGCGAAGCGAGTATCCCATGACCCGTAGGAAGTTCTCGTTGGCGGAAACGACATGTCCGTCGAGATCGAATTCGACGACCGCCTGCCCCCGCGAGATCGCGTCGACCCTTCCCTCGAACTCGATGTTGCGCAGTTTCGCCTGCGTGATGTCAGAGGCGAACTTTACGATCTTGATCGGGCGGCCTGCGAGGTCGAGGATCGGATTGTAAGTCGCCTGAAGCCATATGTCGTTACCGCTTCTGGTGAGGCGCCGGTATTCCCCTCCTTCGAACTGGCCACGTCCAAGCCGGTCCCAGAAGGAAGCGTATTCCGCTGTCTGCGTGAAGGCAGGGTCGCAGAACATCCGGTGGTGCTTGCCCCGGACTTCCTCCAGTGAGTAGCCGACGGCGGCAAGAAAATTCTCGTTCGCGTCAAGGATATTGCCGTGCAAGTCGAACTCGATGACGGCCTGGGCCCGGCCGATCGCGTTGACCTTGCCTTCGAACTCGGCGTTCCGGATCTTGCTGGCAGTCACGTCATAGGCATACTTGACCACCTTGCAGGGGTTGCCGTTGAGATCGAAGATGGGATTGTAGGTCGCCTGGATCCAGACATCCTTTCCGCCCTTGGCGAGACGACGGTACTCTCCGCTCTCATAGTCGCCGCGCCCCAACCTCTGCCAGAATGCCTTGTAGGCGGGTGTTCGGGTTTGGTCGGCTCCGCACAGCATCCGGTGATGCTGACCGATGACTTCTTCCCGAGCATATCCCATCAGGGTGAGGAAATTTTCGTTCACTGCGAGGACGTGGCCTTCGAGGTCGAATTCGATCACGGCCATTGCGCGGTCGATCGCCGCTACTTTTCCCAGGAGTTCCGCCTCTACCGACTTGGTCGCTGTGACATCCATCGCGTACTTGACCACCCCGATGGTCACGCCGTTGTCGTCGAGGATCGGATTGTAGCTCGCCCGGATCCACACCTCGCGTCCGCCGCGTCCGATGCGCTTGAACTCTCCGTCGTGGAGCTTGCCCTCCGCCAGATCACTCCAAAACGCGGCATATTCGGGAGCTTCGACGATCTCCGGCTCGCAGAACATGGAGTGATGTCGGCCACGCACCTCGGCCAGCGAATAGCCCATGAGGGAAAGGAAGTTCTCGTTAGCGTTCTTTACCGTGCCGGTTAGATCAAATTCGATGACCGCTTGCGCACGGTCGATTGCGCGTGCCTTGTTGCGCAGAACGGCGATCTCGTTGAGGTCCGAAAGGGTGCTGACAGAAGACTTTAAAGTCATGGGAGAGCACTTTCGGTAACCAGGCAAACTTCGAATTTCATCACGAACCCCCTCCATCTGAAGCAACGGCACGACCGCGACGGTCTGATACCCGAATTTTAGAGGCAACTAACTAATGAAGGATTAATGCTAAATTAGAGCCCGCGTCGTTATGCGTCCGTTTCCGGTCGTACTGGCGCCGTCGCGGTAACCAAGTCGCTGTAACCAAATTTTGACGGGTTAGCGCTCATCCTTGTCCTGAATTGTAGTGAGTACGGGATAGGAACATGCGTTTCAGCGCTCAGCGGCTTGGCGATCTCGCCGGTATCATCCGGCATCTGAACTGGCGCCTCAGCCCGCTCAGCCGGATGGGTGTCGCCCGGATGGTCAACGACACGACGGCAGCGCTGGAAACTCTTGCTCGCAGCGAGGCCGATCTCTCGATATCGGAGCAAGCTGAAATACGGGCTATTGCCTCGCGGCTGATCGTGATCCTCCAGGACGCGTATTCCGGCAAAACACCGACAATCCACTGACGTCGGCAACCGGCCGTGTCCCTCCCACCTTTTGTATCGGACCGGTCCTGCGGATCCCGCCACCTGAATTTCGAACGCCGACAGCGATCCGCCGGCAAATTGACAATTGATAATAATACTCGATGAAGTCGAGCAAGCCACGAACTTCCCGCAGAGGTAGGCATTTGTGCGCACGCATGGCGGCATCGCTAATTAGCGCAAAATTTTTCTCATAAATCGTACCTCATAAGCATTGCATACTCAAACCTTGCGGGTTTAAAGGTCAGCAACGAATGAGGCCATATGTCGCAGCGACGGGTGCCTCACGTTTCCAGCCTATTCGGTTCCGGCCCCCTGTCGGGACACCAAGGAGCGATACAATGAGAGATGTCCCGGGGTTACCGTCCCGCCGTAGCTTTTTGAAAGCTTCGGCGGCAAGTGCGGCCGTCGTCGGCGTGGTGATGCAGTCGAAGGCGGAGACCCCGCCGGCCCCGCCGCCGATCGAAGAATACCAGCCGGTCTGTCTCAAGCCCACTGAGTGGGCCTTCGTTATGGCTGCCACGGCGCGGCTCATTCCCTCCGAAGGCGAAGGTCCCGGTGCCATCGAGGCCCGCGTCCCCGTCTTTATCGACAAGGAACTGGCCGGTGGATTCGGTGAGGCGGCAGACTGGTACATGGAAGGTCCGCACGATGCCGCAGCCCATCCGTTCCGCGGCTGGCAATCGCCTTTGACGCCGCTGCAAATCTATCAGCAGGGTATCCCGGTGTTCGACGAATGGTGTCAGCAGACGCACGGCAAGATATTTGCCGAGCTTGACGCCGCAACCCAGGACAAGGCCCTGACCTCCCTCCAGAAAGACGAGATGAAGATCGAGCCCGAACTGCGCGACTTCTTCACGATCCTCTTGCAGAACACCAAGGAGGGCTACTTCGCAGACCCGATGTATGGTGGCAATCACGGCATGCAGGCCTGGAAATATATCGGTTTCCCAGGTGCCCGCGGCAGCTACAAGGAGTGGGTGTTGAAGCACAACGTCGCCTACCCGCTCGGTCCCGTTTCGATTTCCGGTGAGAGGGCATAACGATGGCACGCACTGCAAAGAAGAAGGACGTCGTCATCGTCGGTCTCGGCTGGACCGGCTCGATCCTCGGCATGGAACTCGCCAACGAGGGTCTGGAGATCGTTGCGCTCGAACGCGGCCATGACCAGAACACCGTTCCGGACTTTCAGTATCCGAACATGATCGACGAGCTGAAGTACGGCGTTCGTCTCGGCATGATGCAAAAGCCGCGCAATTCGACCCTGACGATCCGTCGCAACGTCGATGAAGCTGCCCTGCCCTATCGCAGCCTCGGTTCGTTTCTGCCGGGTATCGGTGTGGGCGGTGCAGGCACCCACTGGAACGGTCTGAACTGGCGTCCGCAGCTCTCGGAATACCGTCTGCGCTCGCATGTGGAAGAGCGCTGGGGCGCCGGCATCATTCCGGAAGACATGAACCTGCAGGATTACCCCGTCAGCTACGAAGAGCTGGAGCCGTTTTTCGATCGGTTCGAGCATGTCGCGGGGATTTCCGGCAAGGCCGGCAATCTCAATGGCAAGAAAATCGAGGGCGGCAATCCGTTCGAGGCACCGCGCTCGCGCGAATACCCGATGCCGCCTATGCCGGTGACCTGGGACGGAGCCAAATTTGCCGAAGCCGCGAAAGCTGCCGGCTGTCACCCGTTCCCAAGCCCGGGCGGCATTGCCTCGCAGGCCTATGTCAACGAATACGGAATGCAGATGGGCCCTTGCAACCACTGCGGTTTCTGCGAGCGCTACGGCTGCTACAACTATTCAAAATCCTCGCCGCAGACGGCGATCCTCGACGCGTTGAAGCGCAAGCCGAATTTCGAATACCGCACCCATGCGGAAGTGCTGAAAATCGAAATGGCGCCCGACGGCAAAACCGCGACCGGCGTCACCTATTTTGACGAAAAGGCCGGGGAAGAAGTGTTCCAGCCCGCGGATCTGGTAATCCTGGCCGCCTACCAGTTGCACAACGTCCATCTGATGCTGCTCTCGGGCATCGGTCAGCCGTTTGATCCCGCAACGAACGAAGGCGTCACCGGTCGCAGCTATGCCTACCAGATGAACGGCGGCTACACGATGTTCTTCAAGGACGAGGTGTTCAATCCGTTCATCGGTACCGGTGCCAACGGCATGTCGATCGATGATTTCGGCATGGACAATATCGACTTCGGTCGTGAAGGCTTTATCGGCGGCGCCTACTGGCGTGCCGGCCAGTCCAACGGTCAGCCGATCCGCTCCATGGCGCTCCCCGCGGGCACGCCGACCTGGGGTGCCGGCTGGAAGAAGGGCATCGGCGAGTGGTACGGCCACTCGATGTCGATCGGCTCGCACGGTTCGCATATGTCCTATCGCGGCAATTATCTCGACCTCGACCCGACCTACAAGGATCGCCACGGTCGTCCGCTGATGCGCATGACGTTCAACTGGCAGCCGAACGACATCCGCATGACCCAGTTCATGAAGTCGAAGATGGAGCCGATCGCCAAGTCGATGAACCCGACCTCAATGCAGGAAGGCTTCAAGAAGGACGGCGCCATGTACGACGTGCGTCCTTACCAGACGACGCACAATGTGGGCGGCACTGTGATGGGTGACAATCCGAAGACCTCGGCAATCAATCGATATCTGCAGGCCTGGGACAAGCACAACATCTTCGTGATGGGCGCCGGCGCCTTCCCGCAGAACACCCAGTACAACCCGACCGGCATGGTCGGCGGCCTGGCCTATTGGGCGGCGCATGCGATCCGGACGCAGTACCTGTCCAATCCGCGGCCACTGGTGTGAGGAGAGCAACGATGAAAACCTTTCTTCGCGTCATTCTCATCCTCGCCGTTCTCGGCGTCGTCGGCCTTCTCGCCTTCATCTTCGTGCCGGTCCAGCGCACTGCCGCGGTTGCCCAGCTCCCGGCTGATTACAAAGCACCGGCAGGCAGTGGCGAATACGCCATGCGGGCCGGTGACTGCATGGCCTGTCACACCGCGGAGGGCGGCAAGCCCTTCGCCGGCGGCCGGCCGATCCACAGCCCTATGGGCACGATCTGGGCCACCAACATCACCCCGGACATGGAAACCGGCATCGGCAATTACACGCTCGATGATTTCCGCGCGGCGCTCTACGACGGCGTTCGCAACGACGGTGCGCATCTCTACCCGGCCATGCCTTACGAAAACTATCGCAAGCTGACGGAAGAGGACATCCAGGCCCTCTACCAGTATTTCATGACCGAGGTGCCTGCAGTTTCCAACAAGGTCGAGGAAACGGCACTGTCCTTCCCGTTCAACCAGCGCTGGGGCATTCGCGCCTGGAACTGGCTGGCGCTGGGCAAGCCGGGCTTTGAACCTGTTTCGCAGGACGAGCAGTTCAACCGCGGTGCCTATCTCGTGCAGGGCGCCGGACACTGCGCCGCCTGTCACAGCCCGCGCAACCTGCTGATGGCACAGGACGGTACCGACGAGAGCAGCGCTGCCTTCCTGACCGGCGGCGAGATCGACGGCTATACGGCACCTGACCTGCGCGGCCCGCAAAGCGCACCGCAGAAATGGTCCACCCAAGAGCTGGCGGCCTATCTTACGACTGCCCGCAACGCGCATTCCACGGCAACCGGCGAGATGATGCTGGTGGTGCGCGATTCGCTGCAATACATGACGCCCGAGGACAATCTGGCGATCGCAACCTACCTCAAGAAGATCGGCAGCACTGGTGGTTCCACGGCACCGGCAACGCCTTCGGCGGCGCCTGAAAAGGCCGAGGTTACCGACACCGAGAAAATGCTGACGGAAGCCAAAGCGGATATGCCGCTCGGTCCCCGCCTCTATCTCGACAATTGCGGTGGCTGCCACTTTGTCAACGGCAAGGGTGCCGCGGAAATCTTCCCGGAGCTTGACGGAAATTCGCTGGTTACCGCGAAGTCTTCAAAGGGCCTGTTGGATGTCATGCTGCACGGAGCGGAACTGCCTTCGACCAAGGACCGTCCCATGCGCGTGCGCATGCAGGGCTATAACGACCGCCTGAACGACGAAGAAGCGGCAGCACTTGCCACCTTCCTGCGCCAGGCCTGGCATAACGACGCTCCGCCGGTCACTGCGGAAGATGTCAAGGCTGTCCGCCGCTAGACCACGACATCAGACCCTGCCGGTTCGTAACCGGCAGGGTCTTTACACGTCGCCATGGGTGGCATCAGCCGTTGGCCGTTGCCAAGGCCTCCGGCGGCCCGAGGATCGCAATACTTCGCCGCGTCAGTTTGGCGTGATACATGCGCCGATCTACGAGAGCGACAAGAGCCGTTCTCGACCACTTGACCTCGCTTGCAAAGCCAAAACCGAGCGCCGCACCGACGCGCAGCGTTTTGCTTCCGATCGTGACGGCGGCCAGCACAGTGTCCATCATCACGGCGAGCCTCTGCTCCTGCATTTCACTGTCTCCCATGTCTGACTGGAACAGGAGGGCAAACTCGTCACCGCCCAGCCGCGAGACGAATTCGCCCGCTCTCAGGGACGACAACAGCCTTTTCCCGATAACCGCAAGCAACTCGTCCCCGACCGGGTGACCGTGCATGTCATTGACGATCTTGAAGCCGTTGAGATCGAAGATTGCGAGCCCGAACTCCTCATGGTTGGCGCGATCTTCGATAAAGTGAGCGATCCGTTGCTCGAACCCAAGACGGTTCGGAAGCCCGGTCAGGCTATCGGTGACGGCCGCGGCTCGCAACGCCTCTTCCTGTCTGATTTGCGCGCTCGTCTGTTCAGTGACATCGGTCAGCGCCTCGAGATCGTAGAGGCCGTTTCCGATCGTGATCCGGCGTGCGGAGATCATCACGGAAATTTCCCGCCCGTCACGATGCAGGATCTTGCCCGACTGCGCGGAGTAATACCCAACCTCGTCAAGGAGTTTGATCCTGGCAACACGGTCTGAACCATCGACGATCAGGCCGACATCCGTCAGTTTGCGACCAACCAGTGCCGTTTCGTTCATCCCGACGAGGTCCATGTAAGCCTGGTTGACCCGCACATAAACGGAGTTTGGCCCGGCCGTCGAAATGGCATAGGCAAGCGGAGAGATGTGAAACAGCGTCTGCAGCATTCCGTCCAGCCCATCTCCGCCTTGTGTCACATTGGAAAAGAGTGAGGCTGCCGCCCGTTCATCCGAAAGCATCGGCCTAACCCTTATTCGCTTTAGGGGATTGCCACAGCAGGACGACCGGTGACGGCAAGAACCGCAGATCCACCCGATATTGCATGTCGCAGGTTCTGTCTGTCATCATTCCCTCGCCGCAACCTCGCCCGATGGAGAGGTTCGCGGGTGAAAAACCTCCAGCTAGTTTTGCGTCCACAATACGAGTCACAAACTCGACGACTTCCGTCATCTCTATCCATTCGGCCCCGGCCGCTTTGGATCCCGACCTATACCCTCGGCGACCCGCAAACCCCGTGAGCATGTTCAGATCGAACTGCGCCGTATTGCCGATGTCCAGGTGCTCGAGATTCCTTTTGACCAAAAGGATCAGTTTATCGAGCGCTTGTGCGGTGGAGAGCCCGGCAGCCAGCAGTGCGAGTGGTATTGCGATCAGCATTTTCACAAAACTACCCTCATGATGTCGCGTACCGGGTCGCCCTGCTCAGAATTCCGACCAGCCTTCATTGGCCGCCTTCGACCGCTGTAGTTTGCCAGGAAGCGACTGGATCATTTGTCGCGCAGGCGAAGCTGCAGGCGCATGCGCCCGACCGTTGCTTTGCCCCACCGCGCTTGGCGTCGTTTTGAACCCGGCGACAAGCTCGGAAAGTCTCTCGGCCTCGTTGGAGAGTTTTATCGTCGCCGCAGACGTCTCTTCCACCATGGCAGCGTTTTGCTGCGTGATCGTATCCATGCTGCCCACGGCAGAGTTGATTTCAGCTATCCCAGTCGCCTGTTCGCGCGACGACATGGCAATCGATACCATGTGTTCGTCGATCGTCTGCACCTGTCTGCCGATGCTTCTCAATGCCTTGCCCGTTGTGTTCACAAGATCGACGCCGCGCGCGACATCCTGAGAAGATCTCGAGATGAGATCCTTGATTTCCTTGGCGGCCCGGGCTGAGCGTTGCGCGAGCTCCCGCACCTCCTGCGCCACCACCGCAAAGCCTTTCCCCTGGTCACCGGCACGGGCTGCTTCGACCCCCGCATTGAGTGCGAGGAGGTTCGTCTGGAACGCGATTTCGTCAATGACACTAATGATGTCGTTCATTTGTTTGGATGACTCGACAATGTCGCTCATCGCCTTGACGGCCTGCTCTACGATTTCTCCGGACGTTGCTGCCTCTGTTGCAGAGGCCGTTACGACCGCCTGGACTTCTGTCGTCCGGGTTTGAGACTGCCGCGCGATTGAACTGATCTGCTCTAGCGCTGCCGCTGTTTCTTCAAGCGCCGTGGCCTGCCGTTCGGTGCGCTTTGCCATTTCGTCGGTCGCAGTGGCGATTTCGGCCGACTGCGAGAGAACGAAGCCGACCGTGCTTGAGATCTCGGAAAGAGCACCGTTGAGGCTCGATACGGAATCGTTGAAATTATGCTTGAGCCCGTCGAAACTGACCGCGAGGGGCTGTTCCAAGGGCCGGGTCAGATCACCGCCGGAGAGAGATCTCAACGCACTTTCGAGGGCTGAGAGCGCTGTGTCTTGTTCCGCTTTCAGCGTCGCCTGCTCCGCTTCGGCCTTGGCTCTCTCGTCCGCAAGGACGTCGAGATAGACGGAGATCGCGTAATCCATGTCCACGAGGGCCGCTTTGACAACCGTCGTTACGTCGTCTCCGATCTTCTGGCGTTTGCCGCGCACCAGGAAACTACCGAGCTCGTTATCGATGACGGCGCGCACGATGTTCTCGATCATCAACGCATAGCCGCCAATGTACCAGCGCGGTTGAAGCCCAAGCCTTGCATGGGCTTTGCCGATCATGGTGACTTCATCAACATAGGCTTCGTCGAACTTTGCCGAGGAAATCGTTTCCCAGTGTCGAGCCTGTCGTCCTTTTGCCTGGGTGATGTGATTTTCACCGGAAAAGTATTTGGAGGTTTCCGGGTGATGACGGACCTTGGCGTAAAACACATCGAGCGCGCTATCGAGCGACCCGTTAATGATGGGCGCCAATGCTGCGAGTGTCCTGCGCTGTGGATCACCAAGACCAGCGAAGTCCAGTCGGTCGTTAAGCGTTGCCTGTGCTGATTTCTGCGTACTCATGTATGTCCCCTGCTGCGGTCCCTTGGTAACAAGGCATGGTTGGTCTGCCCGCTAAAGCGAGTGCGATCTGTTGCTGACGGGAACGCAGTCCATCACCGGCGCGCGTGCTTCGAAGCCATCGCGGGGCAAGCAAGGGGGCTCAAAAACCCAGATGTCTACCGAACAGGTGTTAGACTGTCAGGTGGCGGCTGTTCCTGATCTTCACGGCCATAAAACCCTCATGGGTATGCGGCGCCACGGCGCCTATCTGGCACCACAAATCTAGGATTCAGGGGATAAAAAACCGTTAATAGTTCGCCCTATGCTATAGTAGCAGAACTTGATTTAAGCTGCGCCATCGTTTGACCGAGGCTAAATCTGGCAATCGTCAAGCATAGAGCCAAAAATACGAGTTTTTGCCTTAAAATTCATGCCGCATGTAAGCGCTGCTATGACCGGCAGCGTGCTCATTGCATTCTCAAGACAGCGGTCGATATCGACAGAAGAGAGCTGGGACATCGTCAAGGTCATTGCGTAGGGTCTAAGCGTAGGCAACCGCCACAGCATCGTGAGTCTCTGCGACGGGACAGAATATGCTTTGCATACAGTCAAGAACCTGGCGGACACCTTCCTCGTGAGAGCGATAGAAAACCGTCTGCGCTTGTCGACGCGCCGAGACGAGGTTCGCGTCCCTGAGAATCTTCAGATGTTGAGAGAGTGCCGATTGGCTGAGATTCACCGCCTTTGCGAGTGATCGCACGTCGCGCTCGCAATCCTGTACCAGACAGAGGACTTTGAACCGTGCGGGGTGCCCCATAACCTTCAGTAGATCAGCGGCATCGCCCTCATCGAAGGGAAGAACTTCTCCCGACAGACCGATGTCCATAACGCCTCCAACCACCATTGAATAAAATCGCGTATCTTCATGGACCGAACCAAGTCCGGCGCCACATAAGCGCGTAGGAATACAAGCAAGATATAAACTGCGGTGGCTAAGCATCTCCGCATTACGTCTCTGCTTCAATACGCAAATTGTACGTTATTTTATCGCAGTCCAGACGTTTTACGCATCTTAACAATACTTAACTCTGACAACCGCCGAATCTGTATTAAGGCAGATACGAAACGCGGTCTCGCCGCCCAATATACATTCAATGCTGGTGTGAAATGACAGAAGCAGACGCGTTGGAGATCCTGCGGATCTCTGTCTGGGCAATGCTCCTTGCTTCAGCGCCTGCGGTTTTCACCGCGATGGCAGTCGGCCTGGTTATCAGCCTTGTCCAGGCTCTCACGCAGGTCCAGGAAAGCACGCTGAGCTTTGCGCCAAAGATTGTTGCTGTCTTTGTAGCGCTGGCAGTGGCCGCCCCGTTCATAGGCGGCCAACTCAATCTTCTCGTTGTCGAGATTTTCTCTCATGTGCAGTCGGGTTTCTAGGCCGGCTGCGATCTCAAGAGGTCAGGCGTCTGCAGTCTCTCGCACTTCGTCGAGCAGGAAGAACACGACCACATAGCGGGTCGCATAGGATCGGCCGCCCTCGGCATCGCCTGCGTCCGAACCTCCGTCGGCCGGGTGCCATTGCTGGTAGTGCGGATTGTTGGCGATCAGCGTGATCGCTTTGCCAGTACGGCTACCGCCAAGACGATAGCGTGTTTCCGCCAACGGCCAGACACGTTCGTAATCCTGTTGCGTGAGACGGACCTTAAGAGCATGGCGCGTTACCGTTTCGCCCTGCGAAACATCTCCCTTGCGGGCCACTGGAACCTCCAGCGAAACCTCCTCAGCCCCATCCAGTATGAAGTCAAATTCCTCAGGCCACGTCCGCTTCATGTAATCGCTCCTCCAAGCTATACCGAGGGTTGCCGACAACTGTATCGTCGTCTGCCGAGACAATATGCAAACATTATCCCCTTCTGAAAAGCATCAAACCGCCTACGGCCGCACTATTTCGTGAGGTTGCGCTTGGCGCCGACAAAATGTCTTACCAGGCCGCCACAGGGAAGGCGTCGATCGGGATCTTCAGGTACCTCACGCCGTTCGCCTCCTTTGGCGGCAGCTCTCCTGCCATCAGATTGACCTGCAGGGCATGCAGCATCAGTTTTGGAAACGGCAACGTTTTGTCACGGCTGATGCGGGACTGGATAAACTCGTCACGCCCTGACCGGAGGTGAATGTTCTGCGCCTTCTGTTGCGCGACGGTGCTCTCCCAGAGCGCTTCCCGCCCGCCATGACGATAATCGTGGCCGGTGAACAGCCGGGTGTCGTCGGGCAAGTTCAGGATTGCCTCGATCGACGACCACAGATCTTCAGCGCTGCCTCCGGGAAAATCGGCGCGGGCCGAACCGCTGTCGGGCATGAACAGCGTGTCGTGGATGAAGGTCGCATCACCGACCAGATACGTGATCGATGCCAGTGTGTGGCCGGGCGAATGCATGACGCGGCCCTCGATCTCACCGATCACGAACCGGTCGCCATCCGAAAACAGCCGGTCCCACTGGGATCCGTCGGTTGGCATCGCCGGCGCATTGTAGATGTCCTTCCATAGCGCCTGGACCTTGACCACGTCGGCGCCGATCGCGGTCGGCGCGCCGGTCTTCGACTTGAGGTATGCTGCTGCGGTGAGATGGTCTGCATGGGGATGCGTGTCGAGGATCCACGCGACGTCCAGTCCCTGCATCTGGATATGTGAAAGGAGCGCATCGGCGTGACGCGTGGCCGTGCTTCCGGATTTCTCGTCGTAGTCGAGAACCGGATCGATGATGGCGCATTTCTTCGTGGCCTTGCAGCTTACGACATACTGGATGCTGCCGCTACGCGCGTCGTAAAAACCAGCGACTTCGGGTTGGGCACTCATGGTGTAAAATCCGGCTTGTCAAACGCCTACACTGGCGCGGCTCTATGATGGTCTGGCCACAGGATGTCCACGAGGCAGGTCTGATCGCAGCAACGCTGTGACAGCGGGCAAGACGAGGACATCAAGCGTCACGGCGGCCCCTCCTAAGTCAACCTCTCACGAACGTCAACTCGGAGCCCTTTGCCGCAATCTTGCTTACCAAGCGATAGGGCCAACCCGATAAGCCGCGCCATTGGATCGAGACCAGCCGAGCAGTTGTTCGCGCGTGGCAACGCGCTTGATTTTGCCCGTCGCAGCCATAGATCCACATCGTTGGCCGGCAAACAAACTGGTTGTGCCTGTGGCGCATGTCTCGGCGACCCTGGATGCGGCTGATGTGTGGTTCCGTTTGGCAACTGCGAGTACTTCCGCGGGGAGTACGGTTGCCTCGAGATCACGCGGGATCGGCAACCGACAGGATGAGCATATGCACAATCTTATCAGACATCTCAGCTTGCACTTAATCACATGCCTTTTCGCGATCGGCGTCGTATCGCAGGCCCTCGCGGCTCCCGATGTCGTCAAAGTCGGGCCGGATCATTACCAGGGGACATGGCTGGAAATCGGGAGGACCCCGATGTTCCTGACCGACGGCTGTGTTGCCGGTTATTCCACCTACCGCAAGGGCAAAACGCCTGACACGGTCATGGTCGAAGACGGTTGTCGTGTCGATACTCCAAACGGTCGCCTCAAAACGATCAATGGGACCGGGAAGATCCAGGATTACGGAACGACGAACGCAACGATGCGCGTCCGCTATCCACTGTTCATCACCTTCACCTACCGCGTGCTCTACAAATCGCCGGATAAATCCTGGTTCATCAGCGCCAACCCGTCGATGTCGGACCTGTGGATCTATTCGCGAACCGTACCATCGAAATCCAAGCTCAACCGCATGGTGCGCAAGGCGAGCGAACTCGGCTACGACGTAAAGAAGCTGGAATTTCCGCCAGCCCGCTAGGCTGACTGGAAAGCGTCCGAACGGTTTGGCGTCCACGCGACAAGACAACCGTTCGGAACGCGAGCTTCGCTGCGGCTTCGAGCCTTGGTTTTATAAAGCTCGGCCCCTACCCTGCGACCAGCTTGAGAGACCGAATGGAATTCTGGGATCGAGCGCGCGGGCTTCGTCACGCAGATTGTTTTCGGCCAATATTTCAATAATCCTTGAAGTCTTGAATAATTATTGTTCTATAGCCTTTACAGGGCTTTGAAAGCCGGGCAAGCGCCCGCGCCTGGTCACTATTGGACAAGGAATGAACTGGTGAACGAGCGACAGGTCCTTGATGCGTTTGGCGCATTGTCACAGCAGACCCGACTGCAGGTCATTCGCAAGCTCGTCGTCGCCGGCCCCGGCGGACTGGCGGCGGGTATGATTGCCGAAGCTGTGAACGTGTCGCCTTCCAACATTTCCTTTCATCTCAAAGAACTGGAACATGCGGGCCTGATCAGCGCTCAGCGGGAGTCACGCTCCATCGTCTACAGCGCGAATTTCGAGACCCTCAACGGCCTCGCACATTTCCTGATGGAGAACTGTTGTTCGGGCCAATCCGACGCCGGTTGCGGGCCTACAGAACTCGCCGGGTCTGGGTCATAGGAGCCCCAAATGCGAACGTTTCAATCTCATCCGATGGAGTATCCAAATGGCTGATCTGCCAGCCGCCTCGCTTGATCTCATTTCCCAGCCCGACCTTGAGGCACTTCGACCACCCTATTCGCAGCACAAGCCGCGGATCCTGATCCTCTATGGATCGCTGCGGAAGATTTCGTTCAGCCGTCTTTTGGCGGAAGAGGCAGCACGGCTCCTCGAGCACCTTGGATGCGAGGTGAAGATCTTCAATCCCGAAGGTCTGCCCCTTCCAGATGGCGCACCGGATACGGATCCGAAGGTTCAGGAATTGCGCGCGCTTTCTCTCTGGTCGGAAGGCCATGTCTGGGTCAGCCCCGAGCGGCACGGTGCGATGACCGGCATTATCAAAGCGCAGATCGACTGGATCCCCCTCACGACCGGTTCGGTGCGACCGACGCAGGGCAAGACGCTTGCCGTCATGCAGGTCTCCGGTGGCTCGCAATCCTTCAACGCGGTCAATCAGTTGCGCATTCTCGGTCGCTGGATGCGGATGATCACCATTCCGAACCAGTCGTCGGTTGCCAAGGCATGGCAGCAGTTCGACACGGATGGCCGCATGAAACCCTCGGCCTACTACGATCGCGTCGTCGATGTCTGCGAGGAACTGGTCAAATTCACACTGCTGACCCGCGATGCGTCCGACTACCTGACAGACCGCTATAGCGAGAGGAAGGAAGAGGCCGCAAAGCTCGAACAGCCGTGGATCTGAAGTCGATATGAGCGAGCGGCCGCCGATCGGCACTATCCTTGCCCTGGGCCTCACCCAGATCATCGGCTATGGAACTCTCTATTACAGCTCAGCATTCTTGCACCCGATATGGCGCGAGACCTGAACTGGTCGACGGAGTGGATATTTGCCGCACTTTCGGCGGCACTTCTTCTGGGCGGCTTGACCGCTCCCTGGCTCGGCCGGGCCATTGATCATTTTGGCGCAGGACGGGTGATGACGGCCGGATCCGCGATTGCCGCGGCAGCGCTGGTCGCTTGTGCCTATGCGCCGGGCAAGAGCGGCTTCGTCGCTGCTTTGATCGTGATCGAGATCGCCGCCAATCTCGTACAATATGGCGCGGCCTTTGCGCTGCTGGTGCAGGCAAGCCCCCGCACCGCCCAGCGCAGCATCACCTATCTGACCCTCATCGCCGGCTTCGCCTCGACGATCTTCTGGCCCATCACAACGGCTCTGCACGCCCATCTGTCCTGGCAGAATGTCTACCTGGTGTTTGCCGGGCTCAATCTGCTCGTCTGCCTGCCTCTGCACGCCTGGCTGTCCTACGGCCTTGCCCAGGGGAAGTCGCAGAAACAGAACGGCACGGCGCAAGTCGTCGAAGGGTGCCTCAGCCCGGACGTCCGGCAGTTCGGGTTCAAGCTGATGGTGGTGGGGTTCTCTTTGCAATCTCTCGTCAGTGCGGCGATCCTGGTGCATATGGTGCCGCTGCTGTCGGGTCTTGGCCTTGGGGCCACGGCCGCCATTGTCGGCACGCTGTTTGGTCCGTCACAAGTGCTGAGCCGGTTTGCTAATATGGTGCTCGGCGGCAATCTGCCGCCGCTGGCTTTGGCAACGATTGCCGCCACGTTGATCCCCGGGGGTGTATTGATCCTCACCCTCACCGCTCCGTCGGTGACAGGCGCCATGGCGTTTGCCGTTGTCTTCGGTTTGGGCCACGGTCTTTTCAGCATCGTCACCGGCACCCTGCCGCTGATGCTGTTTGGCAGCGCTGGCTACGGCAGGCTGCAGGGCAAGGTCATGGCCGCACGATTGATCCTGTCCGCGACCGCACCGTTTGCGCTGGCGTTTGCCATGGCCCATATCGGTACGCTGTGGTCACTGACCATCACAACAGCGCTCGGGGCCTGTGCGATTGTCGCCTTCGTCGGGATTGCGCGACTGGAGCGCCGTCAAAAGTCTGGCGATCATCTCGCGAGCCGTCCGGCCTGAACCAGTACGCCGGGTCCGTGCGTCCTTCGGTGCCCGCTAGGAGCGCTACACGGCCGGGCTTCCTGCCGATTTGGCAAAATATCTGCGGCCCATCCACAGTGCCATCTGTACCAAAAGGATCAGCACAGGCACCTCGACGAGCGGGCCGATGACGGCCGCAAATGCGACCGGGGACGCTAGGCCGAACGCGGCAATGGCAACCGCGATGGCCAGCTCGAAGTTGTTGCCGGCCGCAGTAAAGGCAACCGCTGTCGTGCGCGGATAATCTGTCCCCACCGACCTCGCCATCCAAAAACTGACAAGAAACATGATGAGAAAGTAGATCGTCAGCGGAATGGCGATCATCACCACATCGCCCGGCAGGCGGACCACGTCTCCGCCCTTCAGGCTGAACATGGCGACGATCGTGAACAGAAGGGCGGCCAGCGTCATCGGGCTGATCTTCGGCAGGAAAACGTTTTCGTACCAGTCCCTGCCCTTGCTCAGGGTCAGCAAGCGGCGCGACAGATATCCCGCAAGGAACGGAATACCGAGATAGATCAACACCGCTTCCGCAATCGTCCAGAACGAGACGTCAATCACACTGCCTTCAAGACCAAACAGCGGAGGCAGGACGGACAGGAAAAACCACGCATAGACGCTGAAAAACAGGATCTGGAAAATCGAATTGAAGGCAACGAGACCCGCGACATACTGGTTGTCGCCCCTGGCAAGCTGGTTCCAGACGAGAACCATTGCAATGCAGCGGGCAAGACCGATCAGGATGAGGCCGGTCATGTATTCCGGATAGTCCCGCAGGAAGATCACCGCCAGCGCGAACATCAGCACCGGACCGATAATCCAGTTCTGCAGGAGAGAAATCGCCAGAACCCGCTTGTCGGCAAACACCTGAGGGAGTTCCTCAAAGCGCACTTTCGCCAGAGGCGGATACATCATCAGGATGAGGCCGATGGCAATCGGAATATTGGTGGTGCCGATGGACAGGCTGTCGAGCGCTACGGGCAGACCGGTAAACACAGTTCCGAGCAGCACACCCAGTGCCATTGCGGCAAAAATCCAGACGGTCAGATAGCGGTCGAGGAACGACAGACGCAGTGTTGGTTCTTCGGGACGCATGGCGGCCTCCTTGGCAAAATCGTCGCACGGGTTCGGCTTGAATGGCTTGCGTCAGACGACGCGACGACCGGTCTGGTCGACGACGACTTCGCCATCTTCCTTGGCAAACGCAGCCTGCTGGCCAGCTGGAAGAATATCTAACACCGCTTCCGATGGTCGGCACAGCCTGACACCGGCAGGCGTGACGACGATCGGGCGGTTGATCAGGATGGGATGGTCCATCATGGCATCGACCAGTTGCTCATCGGACAAGGAAGGGTCGCCCAAACCGAGTTCGGAAAACGGCGTTCCCTTTTCGCGAAGAAGATCGCGCGCGGAAATTCCCATCCGGTCGATCAACTGCTTAAGCAGCGCGCGCGCTGGCGGGGT
Organism: Velazquezella soli; assembly: GCF_977018685.1. NCBI lineage: Bacteria > Pseudomonadati > Pseudomonadota > Alphaproteobacteria > Hyphomicrobiales > Rhizobiaceae > Velazquezella > Velazquezella soli. The sequence goes on along the minus strand of NZ_CDRNXF010000005.1, from coordinate 233,340 downwards.
TTTGAGATACTCAACCACATGGGGTTCGATGCCGGCGTTGCGGATCATCGCAAGCGTGTTGCGCGAGGTCCCGCAGTCCGGGTTGTGGTAGATGACGATATCGATGGGGTTAGTCATGCAACGTCAGGCCTTTTGTTTGTCGATCCTTCGAGCTGACCGATTTCCTGAAGCTTGGCGGTCAAGCTTATCCTTTCGAGGCTTTCCAAAGGCAGCGCGGCGAAAGCTGCAATACGAAACTTCATGTGGCGAAGCGCTGTGGTGAAGGCGATGCGCTTTTCCGCGTCGGTACCCTCCACTGCAACAGGATCGTCGATACCCCAATGGGCGGTCATTGGTTTTCCCGGCCAGACCGGGCAGGATTCGCCAGCAGCGTTGTCGCAGACCGTAAAGATAAAATCGAATTGCGGAGCCTCGGCACCCGCAAACTCGTCCCAACTTTTTGACCGAAGTCCCTCCGTGGGAAACTTGTGGCCAACAAGCACATCGAGCGCCATTGGGTTGACGTTGCCTTTAGGCTGGCTTCCCGCCGAGTAAGCATTGAATTTCCCAGCGCCAATTTTTCGCAGAACACTTTCCGCGAGGATCGATCTCGCAGAGTTGCCGGTGCACAGAAACAGGACGTTGAATGTCTTGTCGGTCATGAGAGCGCCTTTTCCGGAGGGCAGCACGGGGTGAGTTCCGCAATCAGCGGCGCGCAGAGCTCTGCGTTTCCGCCACAGCAGTCCTTGAGAAGAAAGAGCACCAGTTCCCGTAACGTCTCCGTCTCCACACGGTAGGTAACGACGCGGCTTTGGCGCTGCGAAGAAACAAGACCCGCGCGTGACAAGATATTGAGATGCGCAGACATCGTGTTTTGCGGCACCGCGAGCGCGCGCGCTATGTCACCTGCGGGCAGTCCATCCGGTTCATGCCTGACAAGCAGGCGAAAAGCTTCGAGCCGGGTTGGCTGAGCAAGCGCCGCAAGGGCGAGAATAGCGACTTCTGATTCCATATATCCAGAATACTGGATTTATGGAATCAGTCAAGATGCGTGTTCCGGGTCGTCTTCTTACGCTTCGACGGCAGGTACTCGTGTTCAGAACCATGAGGTCAGTGCGATTTCCGCCGGCCAGCGCTTGCGTAGATCAGCGCTGCCACCACAACCAGCAATCCCTGGAAGAGATACTGGTAGGTCTGGGTCAGCCCCAGGAATGTCACCGCGTTCAGCACTTCGGTCAGAAGCACGGCTCCGAGAAGGGTTCCGATGAAGGTTCCCCGCCCGCCCGAAAGGCTCGTTCCGCCCAGAACGACTGCGGTGATGCTGGCCAGCGTGTAGTTCACGCCCTGGCGCGGGTCACCGACACCGATCTGCGTCATCAGCATGATGGCACCGACAGCGGTCAGCAGCGAACAGGCGATATAGCCGCCGATGAAGGTGAGTTCGACAGGAATGCCGGCCCGGCGCGCAGATTGTTCATCGGATCCGACCGCCCGCAGACGCCATCCGGCCCGGGTCCGGCGCAGCAAGAATTCGGCGCCGACCGCTGCAACAACCAGTACCAGAAAGGCGACCGGGAAAGGACCCAATTGCCAGTTGACCCAGTCGGTGACCGTCGCGCTGATATAGCCATCCGGATTGTCACGCAGCAGGAAGCTGCAGCCCTGGATCGCGATATACATGGCGAGCGTCGCGGCAATCGGGGTGAAATTCGCAAATCGGATCAGCACACCGTTGATAGCCCCGGTCACAAAGGCGCCGGCAAACATCAGGAGGAAGCCGACCGCCATCATCGCAGTGGAATTGTCGTCGGTAATGAAGAATGACGCGACCACGACCAGAAATCCGGCGAGAGGACCGACCGAAAGATCGATCCCGCCCATCAGCAGCGCCACTGTCTGGCCCATGGCAATAAAGCCGAGCGCGGTCGCCAGAAGCAAGATGTTGTAGATGTTGTAGACGGAGAAGAAGTTCTCGTTCTGGCCATAGACATAGAGCCCAAGGAGCACGGTCACGATGGCAAGCGGGACCGCCGGAGCATTGTCCGACCGCAGCAGGTCGCGCCATCGGCTGCCGGTACTCGGCTGTGCCACCGTCGAACTGCTGTCGCCATGCGTCTCCGCTCCAACGGCCGCAGCGACTATGCGTTCTTCGGTGACGTCGTCACCTTCGAGGATCTCGACCACATGCCCGCGCGACAGCACGACGACCTTGTCGCACAGCCCTTCGAGCTCCACGGCATCGGAGGAGTTCACCACAACCGGCGTCCCCGCCTCCGAGACTTCGCGCAGAATTCGGTAGATTTCAAACCGGGCTCCGACATCCACACCTTGCGTCGGTTCGTCGGCAATGATCAGCCCCGGCTCGGACAAAAGTGCGCGGGCCATGACCACTTTTTGCTGGTTGCCGCCCGACAGCGCAAAAATCGGCGCTTCGATCCCCGGCGTCTTGACCGCCAGCTCACTGAAGATCGCACCGACCTGCGCCAGTTCCTTCTTGCGGCTCATCACGCCACCGACCGCGAACTTCTCAAGCGCGGAATAAGTTGCGTTTTCCCGAACGGTCAAACTGCCGGCGACACCTTCGACGTGGCGATCCGACGGCATGAAGGCCGCCTCATGGAGGAGTTCCGGTTGGGCGAGTGCGCGCCCGCGTAAGACGATCTGCCCCTCGGCAGGCCTCAGCCCTGCAAGAACCCGCATCAGTTCCGGCTGACCGTTGCCGGCGACACCGGCGATCCCAACGATCTGCCCGCGCGGCACGTCGAAGCTGATGTTCTTCAGGTCCCTGTTGGTGATGCCCACCACGGACAGACCGGTCTCCGTATCGGCCGATGACGCTTTCGGCGGGAATGCCGATTCCAGAGTACGCCCGACGATCAACCCGACCAGGTCGGAATCGCTGATCTCGCCGATGACGGCGGAGCCGCGCACGCGACCATCCCGAAGCACGGTGACCCGATCGGCGATCTGGCGAAGTTCGGCTAGTCGATGGGTGATGTAGATGACGGATGTGCCAGCGGCCGCCACCTCGCGGATGCGGGCAAACAGCATGTCGGTCGAATCCTGGTCGAGCGAGGCGGTGGGTTCGTCCAGGATCAGCACCTTCGGCTCGAGCGCCAGCGCCTTGGCGATCTCAAGCAAATGCTTCTGCGCAACCGTCAGACCGTCGGCGCGCATGCCAAGAGGGAGATGCAGGCCGACCTTGGCAAGCACGCGCCGGCCCACATCGTCGGGCTTTGCGCCCGCAAACAACGAGGCTGGCAAGGCCACGCGCAGGTTTTCCAGGATCGACAGATCGTCCAGAATGGCAGGATGCTGGAAGCAGATGCCAATCCCGTGGGACTTGGCGATTTCCGGGGTCATTTGCTGTACGGCGCGGCCTTCGAAGTGAATCTCTCCCTCGGTCGGCTGCAGCGTTCCGGAAATGATGTTCATCAGGGTCGATTTGCCGGCGCCGTTCTCGCCGAGAAGGGCATGCACTTCGCCGGCGCGGAATTCCACACTGACATCGGCCAGTGCCGCGACAACCGAGAAATATTTCGAGATGCCCGAAAGGCGGATCACCACATCCCGAGCGTCCAGCGCCACGTCTTGACTGTTTCTTGCCAACATTATTTGCAATCCGTCCTGGTGACAGAGCCCCGGAAGGTAAACCCTCCGGGGTCAGCGATGCCTAAGTTTCAGTTACTGGCCGACGGCCTTTGCCTGGTCTTCCGGCTTCAGCGCCGAGGACATATAGATGGCGCCCGGCAGATCCTTGCGGCACTGAACGGCATTGGGCTTGCCCGATACGGAATCCTCGTAGGCAGGCGCCTCGAAGATCTGCTCCTTCGGCTTTTCGCCGCCGGTTGCAAGCGCGACGGCCCACTGCACGGCCAGCCGGACATTGTCGTTACCGGTGGCGACGGTGAACAGCTTGAAGTCCGGGTTGCTGGCATGATTGTCCTGCCAGAAGCAGCCGAGCGAGTTGCCGTCCGACGTGGCAAGCGCCGGGATGGACTTGCCCTGCTTGGTGAAGGCCGGCAGAGCACCGACCAGCGACGGGCCGAAATCGGACACGATGACGTCGATCTTGGCGTTCTTGGCGATTTCGGCGGTCAGCACCTTTTGCGTCAGCGCCGGATCCCAGTTGGTGACGGCAAAGGGCGCCTGATTGACGAAGACATACTCAGGCCCGAGCACGCTCTTCAGGCCTTTCAGCTCATCCAGGCCCTGGCTGTTGCCGGCAGGTCCGCTGAGGAACAGGACATTGCCACCCTTGGGAAGCACACCCTTGATCCACTTGCCCCAAGTGACGCCGTCGTTTTCGAAGGACGAGCCGATGAACTTCGAATAATTCATGCCTTCCTTGCCGCCAACAGCGACGCGGTAGGGCACAATGATCTTTCCGGCCTTGAAGACGCTGGTGATGGCCGGCAGCATGGCCGGGCCGGCGTCGCCAAAGACGACCAGCGCATCGACGCCCTTGGCGGCCATACCCTTGATGTCGGAGATTGCCTTCTGGGTGTCGCCCTGGCCGTCGGCATACTCATACTTGGTGATACTGGGGCACAGTTCGACGGTCTGCTTGCCGGATGCCGTCGTCACCTGACGCCAGCTGTTGCCGCCGTAGCCGTCGAGAAGGGCGAGCGTCGCCTTCTTGGGCCCGCACCAGGACGGTGTCTCCGCCTTTGCCAGACCCGCACCTCCCAGTGCGATGACCGCAGTCGCAACCGAGACTGCCAGGCCCTTCTTCAAATTTGCGTAGTTCATGTCTGCTCCTCCACTTGTTATTGTTAGGTTGTTTTTCTGACTTTCCCGCTCCACCGGAGCGAGTAGACGCCGATGCCGAAACCGAGGGCCAGGGCCTGGATGATGGTTTGCGCCGAATAGGGCACACCGACCGACAGCGCGAACTGGCTCAGCTGGTTGAGGAAGAAGGCCGCCAGCACCGTCGAGATGGGAAAACCGCGCCCGCCGAGCAGCGACGTGCCTCCCAGCACGACGACGGCAACCGACGGCAGCAGCAAGCTATCGCCTTGGAAGGCCGTGGGTTCGCGGGTGATGCCGGCAATCAGGACGCCGGCCAGGCAATAGAACAGCTGGGCATAGACATAGGCCATCATCTGATAGGAGCGCACGCGCAGGCCTGCGGCCTCTCCGGCAGCAGGGCTTGCGCCGATCGCCTCGAACCGGCGGCCGCCCACGGTCTTTTTCAGCATGAAGGAGACCAGCGCGGTGGCGCCTAACGCGAAGTAGACGGCATTGGGCAGGCCGAAGGTTTCACCGCCGGCAATATTGGCGAGCAGGCCCGTCGTAACAGACGGCACCCCGCCCGACATGGCAAAGACGGTCGCATATAAAAGTGCGTTGGTGCCGATCGTCGCGATGATCGAGTTCAAACGGAAGATGCTGACCAGGATGCCATTGAGAAAGCCGATCGACAGGTTAAAGACCAGCGCCAGCAGCACCGCCTGATACAGCAATCCGTCATTTTGCTGCGGGTAATGGGTCGAGACCACGACGGCGAGAGAGACGGCACCGGGAAGCGAAAGGTCGAAACCACCCTGCTGAACCACCATCAACTGGCCAAGGCCGACAATGGCAATGATCGCCGCAAACGGAAGACTGCCTGACAGGGCACCCCAGGATACGCTTGAGGGCGCAAAGACCAGGCAGGCGACCAGAAGAATAATTGTCGAGAAGATCACGGTTACGAAACTGCGCGTCAGCTGCATCCGGCCTGGGGCATAGCTGTCCGCCCGTGTGGGGATTGTTGAGACTGCACTCACCGGTCGGCTCCTTTTGATGATCGCACCTCACCCGAGGCGATGGCCGGGCGGCGCAAGCCGATCTCTTCGGCGGCGTTGGACGCCGCCTTGAAGTCTGCAAAGAGACACGTCGGTTTGTCAGCAAAATCAGGCATCGCGTCCTCCTCCCAGAGCCGGTTATGGTTCATACCTGGAGGAAGCAATCTGCTGGACAGATCCTTGGCATCGTCGGCCTCAGCCTCAAGCTTCGGCAAGCCTGTAGCTGGCTCCGAACCGCTGCGCGGTCAGAACTTCACAAGGCACGATGATTTGCGGATTGCCCAAATTCTTGCTCCTCCAAGAATTTGTCACTCTGACCGGTCAGCATCTCTTGCTAGAACAAGTACGCAATCCGGCGCTTCAAATACGTCAGGAAATTCTCTCCTCCGAACTCCTTCCGATCAACTGTATGTATTTTGAAGACTACGAAAACCATGAAAATATCCGCTTTGGATAAGTGTATTCGAGACGGGAAACATATCAGTGCACCTTCAGCCCGCCGGGATGCTGGCCGCATAGGTTTCGATCAGCAAAGCGGCGTTTTCTGGTTTCGCCTCAAGCGTGTTCGCCTCGATCTCATAGGCGAGGTCTACGACCCGCTGATTGATCGGGGCCGTCCGACCATGCGCTTTCAGCGTGTCGATGACCCAGCCGTTGACCTCCTGGATCTCGGCCCGCCGGCCCTTCCGCCAGTCCTGCAGCGAGGTCGTGAGCGTATCGGCTTGCGAGAAGACGGTGAGCACCTCCTCGAAGATCTGGTCGACGTAGCGCTCCGGATGGTTTGTGGTGACCGGTGGCATGCCGATGATCGGGACGATCTTTGCGCCATCGGCAATCGCCGCCTGCATGGCCTCATAGCCGGCCGCCCGCATCACCTCTAGCATTCCCGTGCTGCGGGCTGCATCGCCGAGCGGCAGGTTGACGATGGCAGACGGAATAAGTTCGGCGGCGTTGACGACGAGCTTCATCCATTTGGCGGAGCGGATATCATCCGTCACCTCGACGGTCCCTGTGCAGCGCAGAAGTTCGGCGACCGACTCCACCCTCTCCTGGGTCTGGGGATCGAGGGCGCCGAGCGCAAACCAGGATGTGTCGTGATCGTTCTGCCGGTTGGTGACGCCGGGTACGAACATGTTGGAAGCGATCTCTATGACGGCGCCGATAGTCCGCTCCCGCCCGACGATGGCCGCGATGTCCTCGTGCGTCATGCCGTTCTGGAGGCCGATGACCAAGCCGTCCGTGGCCAGCACCGGCTCGATCAGTTGGGTCGCCCATTTCGTGTCGTAGGCTTTGACCACCAGGAAGACGAGATCGAACGGCTCCTTGATCTCCGCGACTTCGCAGAGATGCAAGGCCTTGACCCTGGCGTTGATCGTCCGGGTCGGTAGATTGACGGTGATCCCATTTTCCCGGATCGCGTTCACATGGTCGGGCCATTGCTCGATGAAGGTCACGTCATGACCGGCGAGCACGAAGTCCGCTCCGATCGATGCACCCTGTGCGCCGGTTCCGAGAAAAGCAATTTTCGGCGTCTTGCTGAAATGGGAGGTCATGCGATGGTCTCCTAGAAGGGCATGAAGGCGGGGCCGCGCCGCGCTTATCGCGCGGTCAGGCGACACGTGTGGTCAGCAGATATAATCGACCTGATGGCGGGCGATCCGGATGCCCTCGAGCTCTGCCCGCACCTTCGCGTGCGCCGGATGGTCCGCGTAAAGCTTGAGAGCGGCTTCGTCGTCGAACTCGGAGTAGAGAACTACGTCGCAGGCATAGGAAATGCGGCTGATGTCCAACCCCACCTCAATTGTAATCAAACCAGGGATCTGTCCTTTGAGGCCTTCGAATTTGGTCTTGATCAGACGCGCAGAGGCGAGTTTTTCCTCGGGCGTCTCGCCGCGCACGTTCCACATGACGATGTGCCTGATCATGGCTTGTCTTTTCGCTCGGATGAGCCGTCGTCCACGACGTGGGCCGCGCCCAGTTCACGAAGCCAATCCGAAATCACCTGCCAGTATTCACTAAGCCACTTGCTCATCGCTACCCCCTCCCAAGGGCCGTTCATTATAGGACGTTATTCTGGTCGCTGGCCCTCGTAAGCCCCGGCTAGGAGCTGGTGCAAACCATCCTTTTCCAGCACTCGCGGGTTCCAGTAGGCATTGGCCATGGCCTGCTCGACGGCAGGATCGATGCCGTCGTCCGGCATGCCCATAGTTTTAAGAGCCATCGAAGCCCCCAGTCCTTGAGCCAGATCAAACAGCCCCGTTGCCGCATCCTTTGCACCGAGCGCCTGCGCAATACGCGCCATGGCTTCCGGCGCGGCCGGTGCGTTATAAGCGACCGCATGCGGCAGAAGGGCCGTATGCATGGGTGCGTGCGGCAGGTTGAACATGCCGCCGAGCGTGTGGCAAAGCTTGTGGTGCAGCGCCATGCCGACGGATCCAAGGCACACGCCACAGAGCCAGGCCCCATAGAGCGCGTCCGCCCTGGCGTCCGGATCATTCGGTCGACGGGCAATGATGGGAAGCGCGCGGGCAATCGCGGCAATCCCCTGCTCCGCCATCAGCGAAACAATCGGGTTGGCCTCGCGGGCATAAAGCGCTTCCACCGCGTGGGCGATCGCGTTGATGCCGCTCGTGACCGACATGGCAACCGGAAGGGTCAGAGTGAGGTCGACGTCGTAGACGATCACCTCGGGCAGGATGCGCGGATCGGATTTCGTGACCTTTCGTCCGTTCTCGGTCTCACCCAGAATGGGCGTCGCCTCCGAGCCCGCATAGGTCGTTGGCACCACGATCTGCGGCAGGTCGGTGCGAAATGCGATGGCTTTGCCAAGGCCTGTCGTCGAGCCGCCACCGATCGACAGCACGGCATCGGCGGAGAGGCTCTCGACCGTTCGCATCGCATCCTGCGTCACCTCGACGGGCGTGTGCATCTGCGCGTTCGAATACAGCCCGGCAAAGCGCGATCCCAGAACCTCTGCAATCCCTTGCGCCTGGTCTTCCTGTTCGGGCGTTGAAAGCACCAGCACCCGGTCGGCCGACAATCGCTCGGCCTCTTCCGCCAGGCGAGAGATCGTTCCACGCCCGAAAATCACGCGGGCCGGATTTCCATTATAGATGAAATTGTCCAAGCCTGGCTCCTATCTTGACTGGTCAGGTCGCACGAGGGTGAAATCGAACTCCGAACGCCACAGCGTGTCGCCGTCTTCAAGGCGGTCGAACGGTGCGACGAGGGTCGATTTGACGCCAAACACCGCGTCGGATTCGAGATACGCATCACCACCGACAAACGTATGCGTCACCAGCTTCTGATAGCCTTCGGCTCGCACCATGTAGTGCATGTGAGCCGGGCGATATGGGTGCCGTCCCAGATGCGCGAGCATGTCGCCCACAGGACCGTCGTCGGGAATGGGGTAGGACACCGGCTTGATGCCGATGAAGCTGTAATGTCCGTCGGCCCCGGTGACGAATACGCCGCGATTGTTCCATTTCGGCTGAATGTCGGGCTGCTGGACGTCATAGTAGCCGTCGGCATTGTCGGACCACACGTCGATCCGCGCCCCCTCGATCGGCTTGCCCTCGAGATCGAGCACACGGCCGAGGAACAGGCAGCTCTCGCCCTTCCCGTCCAGACAGATCTGCGCGCCCATCTCCCTCACCGGGGCGCCTTCGACATGGAACGGCCCAAACACGGTGTTTTCCGTTGCACCCTCGGGCCGACGGTTGTTAATCGCATCCACCAGCATCGACAGACCGAGCGTATCGGACAAAAGAATGAACTCCTGCCGCTCCTGCGTGCAGATCTGGCCGGTGCGGGTGAGAAACCCGATCGCCGTCTCCCACTCGTCCTGCGTCAGTTGGACCTCCCGGGCGAAGTCATGCAAATGCTTCACAAGGCTCGCCATCACTTGCGAAAGACGCGGATCAACGTCAGCGCCCATGCGCGCATTGACGGTGTCGACCGAGTTCGTCTCCGTAAAGTAACCGATGTCAGCCATGGCCTGTCGATCTCCTTGCTGGTCGCGTGGTCCTGTCATCACGGAATGATCCGGTCGGCGCGCAGGCGATCGAAGGCGTCCGTGAAGGATTCCGTCGTGTCCTGGTAGGCAAGGAAACCGGCCTTGCGGCTGCGGGCCATGTCGTTGAAAGTCTCCACCTGCCGGCCAAGGTCGGCGTCCGTGTGCCAGAAAGAGGCGACGCGCGCGAGCGCATTTTCCTTGAGGCCGTGCTTCTTCACGAGCGCATCCCAGATCGGCGCTGCATCGGCCATCTTCGTCTCGAGCGGCTGCGGAGAGCCCGGATAGTCCGCGGCTTCGATGCCGAAATAGGCGGCGATGCGCGGCCACAGCCACTTCCAGCGAAACACGTCACCATTGACCACATTGAACGCTGTGTCGGCAGCTGCTGGCGTCGTTGCGGCCCAGGCGAGTTGATTGGCAAGGATGCGGGCATCCGTCACGTCGGTTGCCGCCTGCCACTGCTCGGCAGACCCGGGAAAGACGAAGGACATGCCGGTTTCCTTGCAGATAGAGGCATAAACGCCGAGCGTGGCCGCCATGTTCATCGCGTTGCCGACCGCATAGCCGATCAGCGTGTGAGGCCGATGCACCGACCACGTGAACCCTTCCCGCGCTGCTGCCGCAAAGACCTCGTCTTCCTGCACGTAGTAGAAGTTCTGGTTGGGAAGGCGCTCTTGATCCTCGCGGAACGGCGTCTGCGGCGCGACCTTCGCATAGTTCTCGAAGGGGCCAAGGTAGTGCTTCGTGCCGGTAACGAGCGCGACGTGGTTCACACCTCGGCCACGCAGGGCATCGAGAACGTTGCGGACGATCGCACCATTCACCTTGCAGTTCTCGTCTTCCGTCTCCTGCCGCGACCAGGCGGTGATGAACACATGGGTCGGCCGCACGCCATCCAGTGCCGCGGCGACCGAGGCAGCGTCGGTCAGGTCGCAGGATAGGGTCCGGACGGCAGCAATCGGGCTCTGCGACCGGGACAGACCGGAAATCTCCCAGCCGCCTTGGGCCAGCAGGTAGTCGGCAAGATTGCTGCCGGCAATGCCGGTCGCACCGACAATGAGAGCGTGATGTGTCATGTTCTCATCCATTCAAAAGAGTGATCTTGATGCTCTTGGTCGCGTCCTTGCCAAAGGCAAAGGCTTGCACCGCATCGGTCAGAGCATAGTCATGGGTCTGGATCGGCGAGAGGTCGATTCCCGTTCGCTCCAGGAAGCGGATTGCGGCCGGCCAGACGCCGGGGGAGCCGATGCAGCCTCGGACCGTCAGATTCTTCATCTGGATCTGGCCGATGACAACAGGGACTTTGCGGCCAATGTTGATGCCGACCATCGACATGCGCCCGTCTTCTCTTGCGTAGTCGAACGCCGCCGCAAGCGAGGCATCATGTCCGGAGGCTTCGACCACCAGATCAGCGCCATGACCACCGGTCATCTCGCGGATCAGATCTGCGGCGCCGCCATCGGATGGATCGATCGCAGCATCTGCGCCGAGTTTCAGTGCCACATCGCGACGGGTTGCGAGCGGATCGACCACGATGACGCGCGCACCCATGCCAATCGCAGCAGCCGCCGAGACCAAACCGATCGTTCCGCCACCGGAGACGACGACCGTCTCGCTGGCATTGGTGCCGCCGGACCGCAGCACCGCATAGAAGCCGCAGGTAAACGGCTCGATCAGCGCCGCCTTCTTGTCATCAACCGCGTCCGGCAGCTTATGCAGCCATTCCGAATTGACGGCGAAGAACTCCCGGTCGGCGCCGCTTATCGAAAAACCGAAATGATGAAGCCGCTCGGGCGTGCGCACCACGCATTCGCCGACGACACGGTCTCCCGCCTTGAAGCCCGTGACGTTGCGACCGACCTCGACGATCTCGCCGCTCCACTCGTGGCCGGGCGTCACCGGATAGGAGATCGGAATGATGTAGCGACCGGCCAGAAGTTCGTAATCCGAATGACAGATGCCGACGGCACGGGTGCGGACGAGGACCTCGTTGGCAGAGATTTCCGGCATGGCCAGATCGGCAATGACAGGCTTGTCCGGTGCTTCGAATACCAAGGCTTTCATGATGCTCCTCCCAAAGCCAATCTCAAAGTTGCTCGACTGCGCCCGAGCGGGCCGACCGAATGATCGCTTCGAGCAGCGCAATATTGTCGATCATTTCTTCGCCGCTGATCGGATAGGTCTCTCTGCCGCGGACAGCGCGCGCAAAAGCCCGCAGGTTGTCCCGGACCGGCTCGGCCGGTGACACTTCGCGGGTCGTGATCGGCTGGTCCTTCCAGCCCTCGGTGACGATCCACCCATCCGGCGATTCCACATGCGCTTTGTCCCGCACCTCGATCCAGCCGAGCGTGCCGAACACCGCAAAGCGCGAGATGAACGGCGTTGCAAGTGTGGCGGACACATAGGCCGACCCGCCGGACTTGAAGCGGATATGCGCACTCATGGTGTCGCCCTGCGGGATTTCCGACGCGAGGTTTTCGCAGATGACGCGGACATCCTTCGCCGGCCCCATCAGCTTGACGGAGAGGTCCGTCAGATGGATGCCGGTGGCGGTCATGCCGCCCGCCGGCGCCTGTTCGGCATTGAGCCGCCAGTTGGACGGATCGAGCCCCAGGAACTTGTCATGGCTGAAATTGGCTTCGATCTGCAGCAGGCGGCCAAGGCGGCCCGTGGCCGCGGCATCAAGGATCTCGGCAATCGGCGGTTCAAAGCGGCGCTCGTGGCCCATGCCAAGCACCAGACCGGCCTTCTCGCACAGCGCGACAGAGGCTTCGGCGTCCTTCCTGGTCATCGCAAGCGGCTTTTCGCAAAAGACATGCTTGCCGGCGGCAACCGCCTGCGCGATCTGGCTCTGGTGCAGCGAATGTGGCGTTGCCAAAATCACGGCCTCGACCTCGGGATCGGCAAGCGCCTCGCCGAGTTCGGAGGAGAAACGCATGCCCCGTTCCGCGGCAAAGCCCTGCTCTGCCGGGTTGGGGTCGACGCCATGCACGAAGTGCATTTCAGCACCTCCGGCATTGACCAGCGTCGCCATTTTCTTGCCCCACCAGCCAAGGCCGACAATGGCCGCCTGGACGGGTTTTCCCTCGTAGCCGCTCATCGGTTGTCCACCCGCTTGGCAAAGGGATGGATGTTTACCGACGCCCAGACGCCGGCAGCATTGAACGGGTCTGCCTGATTGAAGGCCACCACCTCGTCCTTCGTGTCGGCCTCGAGCAGGAACAGCGAGCCGATCATCGTCTCGTTATCGTCGGCAAGAAGAGGACCGGAGATTACGGTCTTTGTCTTGGCAGATGCCAGATAGGCCTTATGGGCATCGTAATGGGCGAGGCGCTTGTCAACGGCGCCGGGATGATCGAGGCAATGAACGATGTAATGCATGATAACCCTCTTGGATCAGGCTGTTTCAAGTGCTGCAGACCGCCCGCAAATCACCTTTGGTCGGACGGATCTGCGTGGCGGCCGCGCTTGTCACGGTCCGCGGCAAGCGCAGGGTGTCAGCCCTGCATGTTGACCAAAATCTTCATGTGTGACGCATTGGGATCGAGCAGAGCCTCGAAACCCTTCTCGACCACATCCTCCGGCGAGATCTGCGCGGTCACAATCTGCTCAACCGGAAAGATGCCGGCGCCGATCATCTGGGCGATGCGTGGCCAGATCGTCACCGGATAGCACCACGTCGCCTCCACTGTGATATCCTTCAAGGCCCAGAGCATGGCGTCGATCGAGGCAGGTTTGACATGCAGGCCGACCTGGACGACCGTGCCTCGGCGCTTGACGGCCTTGACGCAGAGATTGAGAGAGGCTTCCGCGCCGACGCATTCGAGCGCCACATCGACGCCGACGCCGTCTTCGGTATGCTGCCGGAAAAGGCTTTCCGTATCCGTTTCGCGCGGGTCGAAGACGATCGCCTCCGGGACCAGCTTCTGAGCCAGCGCGCGGCGGTTTGGATTGAGTTCGGAAACGAAGATCGTCGTCGCACCGGCTGCGCGGGTCGCCAGAAGGACCAGCGCTCCGATCGGCCCGACACCGGACACGAGGACCGTGCTTCCGGCCTCGACACCGCCGCGATCGACGCCATAGAGCGCGACCGCCGCCGGTTCGATCATCGCCGCCTGAACGTCGCTGACGCTGTCAGGGACCGGAAAGACGTTGTAGCTGTTGACGACAGCGCGCTCTCCCATGCCGCCCCAGTCCCAGGACAGGCCGACGCAGGCCATTTTCTCGCTGAGATGATACTGACCGCGGCGCCCGTAGTAGTCGTCGCGTGGGGAGATGAGCGGCTGCACCGACACGCGGGTTCCGGGCGAAACATGCGTGACGTTGCGCCCGACTTCGAGGACGCGCGCCGAGAATTCGTGGCCGAGAATCTGTGGCAGTGTTGCGCCCGAATAGACATGAGGCGTGCTCGGCGTGACGATCGGTCCGGCAATGTATTCATGCAGGTCGGTCCCGCAAATGCCACAGACCAGCGGCTCGATCAGCACCATGTCGTCCCCGAGCGGACCCGAAGGCGCCGGGACATCCTCCACCCGGATGTCTTTCTGTGTGTAGTAGCGAACGGCTTTCATCTGACTGTCCTTCCCGAAATAACTGCATCTGCCTGCGCTGCCAGCCGCGCCCCGCCAATCTCCGATGTCACGAGGCGACATGGCGGCAGTGGCCTCACCAACGCATTGCCGAGGTTTGCTAGCGGCGAATATCCAAATTTCTGAAATGATCGTCTTGCATGGCGGATCCTCCTCCGATCCTCGACATATCCTGCGAAACACACGGCACAGGGGAACGACGCTCGACAGCGCGCACACCATGATCCTTGCTGTCAGCTAAGTTCCTCCCACGGAACGCTGAACGGTCCGACTTCAGGCTAGTAGATAACGGAACCTGTCACAGCCCCCCTTTTGTCCAGAATGGATATTTTGCAGAGAGCATTCGGTAGGCTGTCGCCCTAGTGTTTTGGAGGGAGGAAATGTCTGGTCCGCGCTGATCGATGCGCGCGCTGGGCGTATGGATCCCCAGGCGATGGCCAGATCGGTGGTCCGTCACAGCCTGTTGTCGATTGGGACGGGAGGACGCAATGAACGAAGAAATTTCAGTCGGCTGGGCTGGCATAGGCAAGATGGGCGCTCCAATGAGCCGCCGGGTGCTGGAAGCCGGTTACCGGCTTCACGTCTATGAACCCTTGCCCGAAAATCGGGCGACGATCGTTGCGGAAGGCGCCAATGTCGCCCACACGCTTGAGGATCTGGCCGCAAAATCCGACGTCGTGATCCTGACTATTCCCAACGACGCCGTTTTGCGGGACCTCATCTTCGGCAAGGGCGGCCTTGCGAGCGTCATGACATCAGGCCAGACGCTGGTGGAAATGAGCACTGTGTCGCCCGCGATCTCCGCCGAAGTGAATGAAGCCATGAGCGCATGCGGCGTCCATTACCTGCGCGCACCGGTCTCGGGCAGCACGGCGACCGCGTCTGCGGGAACCCTTTCGGTTATGGCGTCAGGTCCGGAAGACGCCTACAAACGCCTCGATCCTATCTTCGGTTGCTTTGCCTCGCGTCGCTTCTATGTCGGCCAGGCGGAGGAGGCCCGCTATCTGAAGCTCGTCCTCAACGCCCTGGTGGGCGCCACATCGGCTCTGCTGGGCGAAGCGCTGACGCTCGGCCTCAAGGGAAACCTCTCGGTTGAGACCATGCTCAATGTCATTTGCGAAAGTGCAGTCGCGTCGCCTTTGATCGCCTATAAGCGTGACCTTCTGGTCCAGCGCAATTTCGATCCGGCTTTTTCGGTGTCGCAGATGATGAAGGACTTCGACCTGATCCTCGACGCGGCCCGGGCAGACCATATCCCGATGTACATGGCATCGATGATCCGTCAGCAATACGAGACCGCCTTTACGGAAGGGCTGGCTGAAAAGGACTTCTTTGTGCTGTTCGAGCAGTCCGAACGCCGCGCGGGTCTGCTGCCGCCGGCGGAAAAATAATCACCACATTCGCGTCAGCACCTGGAGCGCCTAGCCAAGAGGCGCTGCAATGGCTACGAACATCGTCTAGTGACGCGACGGACGGGGGGCCGACGTGAACGACTACGAAATGCTGCGGGTGATTGAGTTCCTGGACAAGACCCGGCGGCCCTTCGGCGACGTGATCGGCGGATTCGACGAAGACCCCGGCTGGAAAATCGTGGTCTTTCTGATCAAGGCCCATATCCACAGCCAGACTGTCGCCATCTCAACGCTCGGCCAGGAATCCGGTCTGCCCTACGCAACCTCCATGCGGCTGATCAATCGCATGGTGGACAGCGGCTACATTTTGAAAGTCCCCAAAGGGCCCGGCGCCAAGACCTTTTCCCTGCAACCGAGCGAAAAGCTCCTGCAGTCCTTCCAGGCTTATGCCGGAAAGACGAAGTCCCTGCTTGCCCAGACGCTCGGCCTGCGCGGCGGCGAGCAGGAGGAAGACTATTACTTTGGCGGGACCCCGTTGGGCTCGCAGATCATCCCGCCCATGCGACTGGTGCAGAAGCGGGTCGAGTCGCATATCGAACTGCGCTTCCTCCTCAACCACGACAACTACTTTTCGTCCATGCGCAACATGTGGGCCGACTTCCGCAACAACCTCGCATCGAAGAAGAACTTCGATCTTCTGCCCCTGCCGGATCTCTATCGCCGCATCCTGGACAATCGGAACAAACCGGTCTCCGACTACGATGTTCTCGCCATCAACATGCCCTGGCTTGGCGAGTTTGCCGAAAAGGACATCATCCGCCCCTTTGATGCCCTGATTCAGAAAACCGGTATTAACCCGCTCGACTTCCATCCTTCCATCTGGTCGACGGCCCGTTGGGATGGCCAGGACTATGGCGTTCCGGGCTACTGCACGATTGAGATCCTCGCCGCCCGGCGGGACCTGTTTGCCGATGCCGGGCTGGATTTCCCGCGAAAGTTCGAGGACGTGCTTGCCGCAGGCCGGCATTTCCACGCCCCGCAGCACGGCATGTATGGCGCAGTCTGGGACGGTGCCCGCGGCATGCCGATAGCGTCGAGCTTCATGTTCTTTCTCGGCGCTTGCGGCCAGCCGACCATTTCACTGCGCAAGTCCCGGGCGGGCTTTACGCTGGAGGGTGTGAACCTCGAAGAACTGCACTGTACCATCCAGTCGGATGCCGCCCTATCCGCGCTGGACTTCATGCGCCGCCTAATCGAGATCTCGCCGCCCGGAATTCTCAACATGGCGTGGGACAAGACGCTTGACGTGTTCATGAAGGGAAAGGCCAGTCTCGGCTATTTCTGGACGATGCGCGCGGCAAGGTTCGAGTACGACGTCCAGTCCGTGGTCAAGCGGCGGGTCGAGTACCTGCCACAGCCCTCCGGGCCTGGCGGCACCCGCGCCTCGCCGATCGGCGGTTTCCTTTTCTGCATTCCGTCCAATCTGCCCGAAGCCCGGGTGGAACTCGCCGCAGACGCAATCGCCTGGATGGCGTCGCGCGAGGCCATGAAGGCCCATGTCAAGAACGGCTTTCCGATCGCCCCGCGCTTCTCGGTGAGTGCGGACCCGGAAGCTGCGGCGAGTTCGCCGATCGTGCGTTTTGTCGATCAGCTCGCGAAGAAGAACCTGCTGCACACCTGGCAGCGCCCCAATATTCCGCAATATTCAGCGATCGAAAGGATCCTTGGCGAGGAAGTGCATGACGCAATGTCGGGGGCAAAGTCAGACAGGACAGCATTGGCGGATGCGGCCGATCGGATCAACCGGGAGCTTAAAACCTCAGGGAAATGACGCACCGGGCCTGCGAGCTAGAAAAGGACGGAAGCCGTCTTGAGACGGCCACCGGCAGTGTGCCATCGAGATACCTGCGGCTTCGCCAACCTATCGAGTTGATGACGCTTGAGAGCGCAGTTTCTGCCACCCGTTCAAAAGGCGTAGCGGAAAAGCATGAAGCCATAGGCAAGCGCGACAAGCGCAGTGATCCGGATCCGCAGTTTCCAATACCACTGCCGTGAAGGATCCGTAGAAAGGGTCCTGTGGTCGGCGATCAGCAGAAGCGCAAACAGCAACACCTGTACCAGCAGGGCTATCGGCAAAGGACTGGCAACCAGTGTCGCAAAGGCAATGAGAGCCAGCACGTTACTGGCGACAATGATCACCAGGTCGCCCCTGCCGGTTTGAGCGCTTCCCCAGAGGGCTCCGGCCATAAAGGATGCGATGACTGCCCCGTAGGACAGGAATGCGGGTGCCGTTTCAAAACCGAGAACGGTCGAGGGGGCAATTGCCAGCAGCCAGAACGGCAGGGCCCCGCAATAGGTCAGAAGCGTGGAGATGGTCCGCGGGGTCATTGTCATGGCGCTACCTTTACGATCTGTTTGAGCGCATCGCCAAGGGCCGCGGCGCTGAGGAACGCTGCCTCGACCCGCCCTGCGATGCACCAGTCTCCGCAAGCCGCCAATTGGGACACATCATCGAGAAGGAAAGCCTGTCCGGCCGGCTGATCGACATTGGCATAGCGCCAACGATGGATGGTTGCAGCCTCAGCCTCACTTGGGGAGATCGGAATATAGCGCTGGAGCGCCTCCAGCATCGTCCGACGAACGTCTTCCAGTGGCTCCTCCAAATGATCGTCCGACCACTTGGCCGTCGCGTTCACCACTAGACAGGGCTCGTCAGGCCGTTCCGGCTTGGAATTGTTGCGGGAGATCCAGCCGATGACCGAATCATCGACACGGGCGGCAGCAAAGGGAAGCTTTGCATCCTCGGTCTGGCGGATCATCAGCGTGAAGCAGGCATTCATCCGGGTTTTTGCCAGCGCCCCGTGATGCGTAAACTCGTCAGGAAGAAGCAATGCCGACTGCGGGGCTGGCGCCGCTAAAACCAGCCAGTCGAACGGGCCCTCGCGGCGATCGCCGATTTTCAAGAACCACTTACCCGCCGTGCCGCTGATCGCCTCCACAGGCGCGTCGGTCTGGATATCAAGGCCTGCCGCCATCGCTTTCGCAAGCGCGTTCATCGAAGGGCTCCCGACATAACGCGTGGTGTCGCCCCCCGACAAAGCCGCGAGATTGCCGTCGGGCAGCGTTGCAAGCGCACCGGTCCAGGGCTGAACCACTCCGTCGGCCTGCGCCGTCTCCAGCGCTGCACGGAAACGTCCGTCCCTGATGGTGAAATACTGCGCTCCATGATCAAAAGTCACGGCATCGGTTCGCCGTGTCGCCATCCGTCCGCCGACGCCTCTGCTTTTCTCGAAAATCCTGACATCGGCACAGTCGGCCATGGCTCTGGCCAGAGTCAGGCCGGCGATCCCTGCACCGACAATGCCCAGTCGTATTCGTCTTGCCATGTCTGTCGATCTCCGGCGGTGGCTGAGGCCATCAATGCCCCATAGGTTCCGCCGCCGCAAGCCGATCAGGCTGCGTCTCTGGTTTCCATCTTGGATGCGGCCTTGGTTGAATACGTGGGCGCTCGTGGGCGCAAGGTGCCCTATATCGGGGATAGAGGGCACCGATCCAGCAGGTAGGCTGTGATGTAACCTATGCTTGCGGAACATCTGTGCAGATGGGATGGTTTGGCATTCTTCGCACTCGAGGTATTAGCCATGCTCATCAACACTACGAAGCACACGTCATGATGGAGCAAGTCACCGTCTGGTTTGACAGCGGCTGCCCGCTTTGCCGGCGCGAGATCGCGATCATCCGGAGGCTGGACCGCCGCAATGCAATCCGCTTCATCGACGCCTGCGATCCCATGGCATCGTGTCCTGTCGATCGTGTGGAGATCCTGTCGCGGTTTCATGCCGAAGAAGGAGGCAAGCTTTTGTCGGGGGCGGCAGCCTTTGCCGCCATGTGGCGTGCGATACCCCTTTTGCGCCCGCTCGGTCTCATCGCAGGCTGGCCTCCCGTCACGCCATTCTTCGAGATGGCCTATCGGGGGTTCCTGCGACTGAGGCCGTCTCTGCAGAAGTTTTTCCGGTGAGAGATACCGTGGTCACGGCGCTGTTTGAACGCGGCTCGCTGCCGACCGTCCCGAAATTTGCCGATTAGCGCGGGGGAAGCCAGGCACGCCTTCATCAAGAGCGTGCCTGGCTATGAAACCGGGTTGTTAGGCCAGCCAGAAGATGATCCCGGAAAGCGCAAAGCCAACGAGGCCCACCAACGTCTGCATCGCGGTCCAGGTCTTGAACGTGGTCTTGATGTCCATGTTGAAGAAGCGACCGACCAGCCAAAAGCCGGAATCATTGACATGCGACAGCATGACAGAACCGGATGCGACCGCGATGACGATCGCTGACAGCTGAATACCCTGATAACCGGCAGCCTGCACCGCAGGCTGCACCAAGCCAGCAGCCGTGATGAGTGCAACCGTCGCGGAGCCCTGTGCAACGCGCAGCGCGGTCGAGATCAGGAAGCCTGCCACCAGTATGGGCATACCGATATCGGCAAGCACATCCGACAAAGCATTGCCGATCCCCGAAGCACGCAGAACGCCGCCAAACATGCCGCCCGCGCCGGTGATCAGGATAACAGAGCAGACAGGTCCAAGAGCAGAGTCAACGATGCGCTCCACCTTGATCGGATCGCGACCGCGCATTGGCCCAAGAACGTAGCCGGCGACGAGAACCGAAATCAGAAGTGCGATTGGAGTAGAGCCTACGGTGCGGGCAAGCTGGAACCAGCTGGCATCCTTGCTGACCCATTCCTGTGCGCGCGCGAAATCGAGGCCGGTATTCATGAAGATGAGAACGAGCGGCAAAAGAAGAAGTGCAACGACGAGGCCAGGGCTCGGCAGGGAGATTCTCTCGTCGTCGGAGGATTGCTCATCAGTGACGTTGTCGGGCACCGGCAGGTAGATGCGTTTGCCGATCCAGCTTCCGAAAAAATGGCCCGCAACGACCCAGGTCGGGATGGCGACCAACAGACCGACGATGATCAGGAGTCCGACGTCAGCGCCCAGCAGTTCGGCTGCGGCGACGGGCCCGGGATGCGGCGGCACGAAAACGTGCATGCACGAGAAGGCGGTCGCGACCGGGATGCCGTAGAGAAGAAGGCTTCCGCCAAGGCGACGCCCTACCGTGAACATCACCGGAAGCATGACGACGAGGCCTGCATCGAAGAAGATCGGGAAGCCGAAGAACAGCGACGCGATGCCCAACGCCAGCGGTGCACGTTTTTCGCCAAATCGGCGGACGAGGTCATCCGCAAGAGCCTGCGCACCACCCGATACTTCCAGCAAGCGACCCAGCATGGCGCCAAGGCCGACAAGCAGAGCAACGCCCCCGAGGGTCGAGCCAAACGCGGACGTGAGGGTGGTAAGGATATTCCCCGCCGGAATTCCCGTCACGAGCGCGGTCAGGAAACTGACGAGAATGAGCGAGACAAAAGCGTGGATGCGAAACTGGATGATAAGAACCAGCAGCAGCGCAACGGCGCCAGCCGCAATGGATATGAGCGTACCCGCTCCCAGGGTCTGTTCGAACTCCGGCAAAATTATACTCCTACAGGGCTTAGCGGTTGTGTCTGCGCGATGTACGGAGGTATCGCCCAGAATGCAAACTCAACCTCAATCGACGTGCACGACCACGTTAGGGCCGCTGCTCAGCGCGGCTTGCAGGAATTGCCTGCGAAGGCTCTATTCAACTTGAAATCGGACGTTCAACCAGAACGGCTGGTCATCACGCAGTGTCAGTCGCGTCGCGCATTTGCCTGCATCCTGCGGCGAAACGCGGATGGCCGGTCGGCGAAGCGGTCGGTGAAAGCTTCGTAGAAGCGCGAGACCGAGCCGAAGCCGGATTCGAAGGCGACATTCGTGATCGACATGTCTGTCGAGATCAAAAGCGAGCGAGCCGTGTCCAGCCGGTGGCGGGCAATCGCCTGGTTCATCGTCTGGCCGACCGCCCGCTTGAACAGGCTCATGGCATAATTTGGATGAAGTCCCACATCCCGCGCCACGTGATCGACGGAAATATCGCCGAGGGCGTGTTCGGCAATGAAGCGCAACATCTGCTCCACATGACCGGCGCGCCCGCTGTCACTGGATGAGAGGCCGGCAATGGCAGGGGCGTGTTCGCGCAGATCCCGCCAACCTTCCCGTTCGATCCTCAAAACCCGGGCCGTGAGCTCGGTTCGGACGATCTCTGCCAGTCCCTCGTCACCCTGCAAGAGTTCCTCGCGCCATCTGAGAAAGACGTCCTCATCGAAAGGCCTGATAACGGTCGCTTCGATGACCGCACCACGGAAGACGGCATCCCGGAACCGGCTGAGAGTGGCAAGACCAAGAAAAACGGACATGGGAACATAGAGACAGACAAACCGCGTACCTTTTTCGATCTCCGTCACCTGATGCGGTACCATGCCCCAGAAAAGGCAGAGACGACCCGCGCCGATCGTCAGTTCCCGCCCGTCGAACCAGTAGGTCATCTGGCCCTGGGTAAGAAAATTCAGTTCGATCTGACTGTGCATATGCGGGCCAGCCATCCGCTGCACGACAAGAGTTTCGCCCGCGCAGAACCGATGGTCGCCGAACACGACAAGCGGGTGCCGCGGATCGAGATCGGGATGTGCCGGAACCGATCCGTCCTTTAAAATGGTTGATGCGGCCTTATCCATCTTAGGATCCCGGAAAACATTCCCTGAAATACAGTGGAACTCTACGGGTTTGTGGCGGAACATCAAGACGGGCTGGAGGAGCTCGATCGGTAAGGCTGAAATCTAGGACTTCATCCGGTTACCGATGGTCACAAGGGAGGAACACATGACCGTTCTAAGAAAGAGGCTGCTTGGCCTCGTATTGTCGACTTTTCTAATTGCGCCATCGGTTTTCGCGGGCGAAATCACAGTCAATTCAGACCATTCGGATCCCGTCCCGAAAAAGGCGATGGGCGATCTGATTGCGGCCTTCGAGAAGGCCAACCCCGACATCAAGGTCAAGTGGAACAACTTTGACCACGAAGGCTACAAGGCCGCGATCCGCAACTTCCTGACCGCCGACGCGCCTGATGTCGT
Source organism: Velazquezella soli (assembly GCF_977018685.1). NCBI lineage: Bacteria > Pseudomonadati > Pseudomonadota > Alphaproteobacteria > Hyphomicrobiales > Rhizobiaceae > Velazquezella > Velazquezella soli. Next base: position 210,572 of record NZ_CDRNXF010000005.1, on the reverse strand, counting down.
CGCCTGGTATGCCGGCAATCGCATGGAGCCCTTCGTCAAGGCGGGACTGTTTGCCGATGTGAGCGATGTCTGGGCGGCCAATGGCTACGATCAGCAGATGAAGGCTGCCGTACCGTCAATGACGATCGACGGCAAGAAGTGGGGCATGCCCTATACCTATTACCAGTGGGGCATCTACTACCGTAAGGACATCTTCGCCGAAAAGGGGATCACCCCGCCAAAGAACTGGGCCGAGCTGATCGCCGCGAGCGCCAAGCTCAAGGCTGCAGGGATCACGCCCTTCACGATCGGCACCAAGGCACTCTGGCCGACCGGCGGCTGGTTCGACTATCTCAATCTTCGCGTCAACGGCTACCAGTTCCACATGGATCTGACGGCCGGCAAGGTTCCTTACACCGATCCCAAGGTAAAGGCCGTGTTCGAGAAATGGGCCGAGCTCGTCAAGCCCGGCTACTTCATCGATAACCATGCGGCGATCGACTGGCAGGACGCAGTCCCGCAGCTCGTCCAGGGCAAGGCCGCCATGTATCTGATGGGCAATTTCGCCGTCGCCACCATGAAGGACGGCGGTTTGAAGGAGGAGCAGATCGGCTTCCTTCCCTTCCCTGAAATCACCCCCGGCCTGCCGAGGGCTGAAGAAGCGCCGACGGATACGTTCCACATTCCGGCCAAGGCGAAGAACAAGGAAGACGCCAAAAAATTTCTCGCTTACGTCGGCTCGGCCCAGGCACAGTCGACGATGAACGCCACGCTTGGCCAGCTGCCCGTCAACAATCAGGCCGAAAAGCCGAAGGACGTCTTCCTCGAGGCCGGCTTCACGATGCTATCGGGCGCCCAGGGCCTCGCGCAGTTCTACGACCGCGATGCCAATGCCGAAATGGCAAAGGCCGGCATGGAAGGCTTCCAGGAATTCATGGTCAAGCCGGACAAGATCGACGCCATCCTGGCACGGCTCGAGAAGGTCCGCACCCGCGTCTACAAGTAGCGCTTCCTCCCAGGAGACCGGGCGCAGCGACCGAGAGGTCCTGCGTCCGGGCGCAACTCTTACAATCTGCAGGGGTATCGTCGTGAGCTATTCCGCAACGCCGCAGTCGCGCCGCTCGAAGAACAACAGGGAATGGCTCACGCCATGGCTGTTTCTCGCCCCCGGCCTTTTCATGTTCATCGTCTATGTTCTTTTGCCGATCTTCCAGTCGATCTGGATCAGCTTTCATGACTGGGACGGGCTTGGCGAAAAGGTCTGGATCGGGCTTGGCAATTACCGCGAACTTCTGGATGACGATTCCTTCTACGTTTCCCTGAAGAACAACGTCATCTGGCTTCTGCTCTATCTTCTGGCGATCCCTGCAGGCCTTGCCGTAGCACTTTTCCTCAACCAGTCGGTCACCGGGATCCGGCTCTACAAGTCGCTGTTCTTTTTCCCGTTCGTCATAAGCCAGGTCGTGGTCGGCCTGATCTTTACCTGGTTCTACGCGCCGGATTTCGGGCCGTTTTCGAAACTGCTGGAGTGGCTGACGGGAGAGCAGCTGGCGGTTCTGGCGGATGAGCGCTACGTCACCTACGGCATCATCATCGCCGGCCTGTGGCCGCAGACGGCCTATTGCATGATCCTCTACCTGACAGGTCTCAACAACATCAATCCGGAACAGGTCGAGGCCGCGCGGATGGATGGCGCCAAGCGGTTCAAACTTCTCTGGTACGTTGTCCTGCCGCAGCTTGCGCCGGCCACATTCATCGCCATGGTCGTCACGGTCATCGGCTCGCTGCGCTCCTTCGACCTTGTCTCGATCATGACCGCCGGTGGTCCCTACGGATCAAGCCAGGTTCTCTCCTATTTCATGTTCGAACAGGCATTGTCGGAATACGGTTTCCGCATGGGCTATGGCGCCGCGATCGCAGTCGTACTGTTCCTGATCATGATGGTGTTCATCTCGCTCTTCATCGTGCGGATGCTTGTCCAGGAAAGGAACGCCTGATGTTCCCCTCCCCCATTCAGAACGCATCGCCTTGGATGCGGACCAGCTACAAGGTGCTCTTGCCTGTGTCGCTCGTCCTCTGGCTGCTGCCGCTGATCGGCGTCGCCATCACCTCGGTGCGGCCGGCGGGCGATCTGGCAGCCGGCAACTACTTCGGCATGCCCTCCGGTTTCGCCGGTGTCGAGAACTACACGGCCGTCTTCCAGGATTCTCCGATCGGTCTCTACATCCTGAATTCGTTCAAGGTGACGATCCCGACGGTCATCGGCGCGGTCGGTATTTCATGCCTGACCGGCTTTGCGCTGGCGGTCTATCGCTTCAAGGGCAATCTCGTCCTGTTCTTCATGTTCGTCGCGGGCAATTTCATTCCCTTCCAGATCCTGATGGTTCCGGTTCGCGACCTGACGCTGAAACTCGGTCTCTACGACACCGTGACGGGACTGGTGCTTTTCCATGCGGCCTTCCAGACCGGTTTCTGCACGCTCTTCATGCGCAACTTCATCAAGGGCCTGCCCTTTGCCCTGATCGAATCCGCGCGCGTCGAAGGCGTGTCCGAATGGAAGATCTTCCGCCATATCGTGCTGCCGCTGATGCGGCCGGCGATTGCGGCGCTGTCCGTCCTGATCTTCACTTTCGTCTGGAACGACTACTTCTGGGCAACAGTCCTCGTGCAGGGCCAGCACGCCATGCCTGTCACCGCCGGCCTCTATTCGCTGAACGGCCAATGGGTTGCCGCCTGGCATCTGGTGTCCGCCGGATCGATCATCGCGGCTCTGCCGCCGGTCGCCATGTTTTTCCTGATGCAACGGCATTTCATTGCCGGCCTGACACTTGGAGCCACTAAGGGATGAGTGACATCGTAACTGTCGAATCCGGCGATTTCGCGCTGAGCCTCCGCCTGCCCGAAACGGGGATGCCCGAAATCCTGGCCTTCGGCCGCCCGCCGGTTGCCGCCGATCCGCTGTTTGAGATCGAACGATCGAGCCGAATCAACGGCATGGACGTCGCCGTCCCCTCCGCCGTCCTGCTGCCATCTGGCGGAATGGGCTTTTTCGGCTGGCCGGCGATTGCAGGCCACCGCGCCGGCCGCGATTTCATTCTCGCGTTCAGCGGCTGGTCGGCAGCACGGGACGGAGCACAGACCGTGCTTTCGGCGAACGACCCGGTCGCACGGATCGGGATCTCCATCACGCTTACGGACCATGCGTCCGGCGTGCTCTCGATCGCAACCCGGCTCTCCAATGCGGGCGATAGCGACTACCAACTCGATCGCTGCATGGCCGCGAGCTTCCTCGCGCCCTCAGGTGAGACAACCATCACCAGTTTTACCGGCTCGTGGGGCCGTGAATTCCAGACGCGTCGCGAGACGCTCGGCAATGGCCTATGGATGCAGGAAAACCGCCGCGGCCGCACCTCGCACGACCGTCTTCCAATGCTGTTCGTCGAGACCGGTGACCAGCGTTTCGGCGTCACGCTCGGCTGGAGCGGCAATCACCAGATCGCCATCGACCGTACCGATGACGGCCAGCGCCTCGTCCATCTTGGCGAACTTTTCGAGCCCGGCGAGATCATTCTCGCGCCCGGCGAGAGTTACCAGAGCCCGGTCGCCTATGCCGGGCCGCACAGCGAGGCATTTCATGCCTTCGTCCGCACCGAGCTTGTCCAGTGGCCGGGCGGTTCCATGAGCCCAAGGCCGGTGACGCTCAACACCTGGGAAGGCAACTATTTCGACCACCAGCTCGACTCGCTTCAGGCGCAGGCTTCTGCGGCTGAAGCACTCGGCATCGAGCGTTTCGTTCTGGACGACGGATGGTTCGGCAAACGCGACGACGACACGACGAGCCTTGGCGACTGGGATATCGACCCGCGCAAATATCCGGACGGACTGAAACAGCTCGTCGATCACGTGACAAGCCTTGGCATGCAGTTCGGCATCTGGTTCGAACCGGAAATGGTCAATCCCTTGTCCGATCTGTTTACCGCCCACCCGGACTGGGCGCTGCAGGTCGAAGGGCGGCCTCTGCTCGCGTCCCGCAACCAGCTTGTGCTCGATCTTACCCGGCGGGACGTCTCCGACTATCTGTTTTCGAAGATTGATGCGGTGCTTGGCGGCCACGCGGTTTCTTATGTCAAATGGGACATGAACCGCGACCTGACCCATAGCGGCGGTCGCGACGGCAAGGCAAAGACCGCCGCCCAGACACGCGCCGTCTACGCCCTGATGGATCGCGTTCGCGCCGCTCACCCCGATGTCGAGATCGAAAGCTGCGCGTCGGGCGGTGGCCGGATCGATTATGGCGCTCTCGCCCGCACCCATCGCGTCTGGACATCGGACTGCACCGATGCGCTGGAGCGGCTGGAAATCCAGCGCGGCGCCTCGCTTTTCGTGCCGCCGGAAATTCTCGGCAGTCACATTTCCGCAGACCCCAACCACCAGACCAACCGTCGCCATTCCCTGAGCTTCCGGGCGCTGGTGGCGATGGCCTACCATTTCGGCGTCGAACTCAACCCGCTGGAACTCTCAGTCAAAGAGCGCGGCGAGCTGGCGCTCTATATCGAAACCCACAAGCGGCTTCGCCCGCTTCTGCATGCGCCCGGCGCCAACTTCCGGCTTGAGCCAATCGATGGCCGTTATGTCTGGGGTGCCGCAAGCGCTGAAAAGATCGTCGTCATCGTTGCGCAGGGACCGCAGATGGTGGGCGAACAACCCGCAACCCTGCGGTTGCCTGAACAGATCATACGCTTCGGGGGAACCTGGCGCATCGAAACTGTTCTTCCCACAGAGCCTGATTTCATCCGCATATCGGACGGTCAGAAGCGACTGCTTTCCGGCGAGATCGCTTTCGATCTGGCAAATTCCGGGCTTGCAGGCCTGCCCTTGCCGATGCTTCGGCCCGAAAGTGCCCTGCTTCTCGAACTAACACCTCACAATGGGAGACAGACGCGATGAGCGACGTCAGCCTGCGCGCCGTCAAGAAAAGCTTTGGCGCCGTCAATGTCATCAAGGGTGTCGATCTCGATATTGCCGATGGCGAGTTCTGCGTTTTCGTCGGCCCGTCCGGCTGCGGCAAGTCCACGCTGTTGCGGATGATCGCCGGCCTTGAGAGGATTTCCGAGGGCACGCTGTCGATCGGCGGCCAGGAGATGACCGATGTCGGCCCGTCGGAGCGCGGCGTCGCCATGGTCTTCCAGTCCTATGCGCTCTATCCGCACATGACTGTTGCGGAGAATATCGGTTTTGGCCTGAAGATGACGGGCCATCCGAAAGCACTAGTCGCGGAGCGGACGGCCTATGCGGCCAAGATGCTGCAACTGGAGCCGCTGCTGCAGCGCAAGCCGGGGCAATTGTCGGGCGGCCAGCGCCAGCGCGTCGCGATCGGCCGCGCGATCGTCCGCAATCCGGATGTCTTTCTATTCGACGAGCCGCTCTCCAATCTGGATGCGGCGCTGCGCGTGCAGATGCGCTCGGAGCTGTCGAACCTGCATCAGGATCTGAAGGCGACGATGATCTACGTCACCCACGATCAGGTCGAGGCGATGACCATGGCCGATAAGATCGTCGTGCTGTCGGCAGGTCGCATTGAGCAGGTCGGTGCGCCGCTCGAGCTCTATCACCGGCCGAAAAACCTGTTCGTCGCCGGTTTCATCGGTTCGCCGAAGATGAATTTCCTCACCGTTCCCGTGACATCAGGGGAGAACGGCCGCGTCACCGCAAGCCTTCCCGGCGGCGCGTCGCTTTCGCTCGACACGCATGGCGCCTCTGTGAAAGGCGCAACGATGACGCTTGGCATTCGCCCCGAACATCTGGATGCGACCGGCGCGGGCGACGTCGTTCTGGACGGCCGCGTGAAACTTGCCGAACATCTCGGCTCCGAGACCCTGTTCTTCGTTTCGCTCGCCGATGGTGCAGAAATTTCGGTAAAGGCCGACGGCCTTGCAAGCCAGCGGGCGGGCGACCCTATCCGCATCGGCATTCCGGCCAGGGCCTGCCATCTGTTCGATACCGACGGCCATGCCGTCGTCAATGGAGATCTCACACGATAATGCTTGGCGTCTGCTACTATCCGGAACACTGGAACGAAGACCGCTGGGAAACCGATGCGCGGCGCATGCGCGAACTCGGCATTTCCTTCGTGCGCATCGGCGAATTCGCCTGGTCACGGCTTCAGCCGAGCCGCGGCAATTTTGACTTCGCATGGCTCGACCGGGCGATGGACGTTCTGACGAAGGCTGGCCTCAAGATCGTGCTGGGTACGCCGACGGCGACACCGCCGAAATGGCTGATCGACGAATATCCCGAGATTCTCCCCTATGACGAACAGGGGCGTCCGCGTGGTTTCGGCTCGCGGCGTCACTACACCTTCTCCTCGGAAACCTGGTGGCGGGAGAGCGCCCGCATCGTCGAGGCGCTCGCGAAACGGTATGGCGACCATCCGGGCCTTGCCGGCTGGCAGACTGACAACGAATACGGCTGCCACGACACGACGCTGTCCTTTGGACCTGAAGACCTGAAGGCATTCCGCCGCTGGCTGCGGTTGCGCTACCAGTCTACCGAGCAGCTCAACGAAGCCTGGGGCTCGGTGTTCTGGTCGATGGAAGTCGCGAGCTTCGACGACGTCGCGCTGCCGAACCTGACCGTGACCGAAAGCAATCCGGCGACGCGGCTCGATTTCTGGCGTTTTCACTCGGAGCAGGTCGCAGCCTATGACGCAATGCAGTGCGAGATCATCCGCCGGCATTCGCCGGATCGCTGGATCACCCATAACTTCATGGGCTTCGTTCTCGATTTCGACCATTTCCAGGTGGCTGACAATCTCGACCTCGCCTCCTGGGACAGCTACCCGATCGGCTTCGTCGAAAAGTTTCCGTTCTCGGAGGCGGAGCGCAATCGCTGGGCCGAGACGTCGCATCCGGATATCGCGCCGTTTCACCACGATCTCTATCGCGCGGTGGGCCGTGGCCGGTTCTGGGTGATGGAACAGCAACCCGGCCCGGTAAACTGGGCGCCCTGGAACCCGATCCCGAAGCCCGGCATGGTGCGCCTCTGGACCTGGGAAGCGCTGGCCCATGGCGCAGAAGTCGTCAGCTATTTCCGCTGGCGGCAGGCACCCTTCGCTCAGGAGCAGATGCACGCGGGTCTGAACCTTCCCGGCCTAGACGAACTTTCGCCCGGCGGCCGCGAAGCTGGACAGGTAGCGAGCGAGCTCGCCACTTTCGGAACTCTGCCGGAAACACAGACGGCTAAAGTTGCTGTTGTCTTCGATTACCAGAGCTACTGGACGACGGTGATCCAGCCGCAGGGCAAGGACTTCCGTTACGAAGAACTGACCTTCCGCTGGTATGAAAGCCTTCGGCGCCTCGGCGTCGATATCGACTTCGTGCGCCCCGGCGCGCCGCTGGATGGCTACGCGCTGGTTATTTTGCCCTGCGTCACGGAAATATCCGCGGATCTGGAGAGGGAACTCCGCCAATTCGACGGTGTAGTCCTGATCGGCCCCCGGACCGGATCGCGCACGCGCAATTTCACCATTCCCGACAATCTGCCGCCCGGTCCGCTCTCCGATCTCACCGGCCACCGCGTGTTGCAGGTCGCCACGCTGCGGCCGGGCCTTGCCCACCCGGTGACCGGCCAGGTCTCGGGAGAGGCGATCCGCTGGCGCGAAGATATAGAAGCGACCGGCGATGTTCTTGCCCGCTTCGGCGATGGCATGCCGGCCCTCACCCGCAAGGAGAAGATCCATTACCTGGCCTGCTGGCCGGATGAGTCACTCCTTGCCGCAACGATGAGCCTGGTTCTGGACGCTGCGGACATCCCCACGTTCGAGCTGCCGGAACATGTTCGTATGCGGCGACGCGGCGAGCTCGTCTTCGCGTTTAACTACGGTGCGGAGGACTGGACGGTTCCAACCGGGATCCGCATCGTGCTCGGCGAGCGCACTCTTCGCCCGTATGAGGTTGCTGTCTGGCGGGCGTGAGCGAGCCAGACAGCAACCAAACACGCGCCTGCCAAACGGTTGCTCGGGAGCTGAACGGGCCCTATGGAACGGTGCGGAACTGACCGAAATGATGCGAGCGGATCTCCACTACGACAGTCGCTGAGCTGTATCAGGATTCCGGCTTAGGCCGGTTCGCGGCAGGGTGTCGACCCGACATCCTGTTTCGATCTTCAGGAATGCCAGATGGCCCGCATCAACGGATGCTGAAGGGGAAATATTTCGCGTTGATGCTGTCATAGACTTCGCCAGCCTGAAGCTCCGCCAGGGCCGCATTGATCTTTGCCGTCAACGCAGCATCGTCCTTGCGGAAAGCGATGCCCGCACCTTCGCCGAAGATCGATGTGTCCTTGACGTCGGTGCCAACGAACTTGCAGCAACGTCCTTCATTCGTGTTCGTGAGCCAGTCGTACACGGCAAGCTTGTCTTCAAGCATGACGTCAACGTCCTCGTTTGCCAGCGCCTTGTAAAGCTCCGGCGAGGAGCGAAACACCGTTGTCTCGGCGCTTGGGAAAAACTTCTTGATGTATGCCTGCTGTGAGGTCTCCGCCGCGATGCCGACGCGCAGGCCCTTGAGGCTTTCGTCCGATATGGTGGTCAAGACCGAGTCCTTGCGTGCGATAAAGACGGAGGGACTGTCGTAGTATTTGTCCGAGAATGTCACGAGTTTGCGTCTCTCTGCACTCATCGACATGGACGATACGATCATGTCGTATTTGTTCGAAAGCAGATTGGGGATCATGTCGGTCCATTCCTGGACGACCAGTTCGCAGGAAAGCCGTGCCGTCTCACAAAGGGCCTTGGCGATGTCGACGTCGAAACCCTGCAGTTGACCGCTGGAGTCCACGTAGTTGAAGGGAGGAAAGCCTCCCTCAAACGCAACCTTGATCTTCTGATCTCCTGCCCGGTGGGCAGCGACTGCCTCTCTAAGGTTATGTGTGGGCAAAAGGAGCAACGAAGCAGCTATACACAGTGTGATCAGCGCTCTGGGGTTCATTTTCGGCATCTGGCTCTCTTCTTGTCGTCCGGGCTCGATTCCCGTATCGGGAATATTAGAACATACAAGGATTAAGAGCTTCTCTCGCATGCTTGTCAGCAGCCGACCAGAAGCTCATCTTGACCCCGGCCGTCTCCGGCATTGCGTGTTTTCGTCATCAATCGCGAATGCTTCAATTTTGAGACATGCTTTAAAAGCATTTCGTAATTAATCCCCTCTACACTTCCCTGGGCGAGGGGAGATTCCGTGTCTTCAAACTGGGTGTTTTCATTGTTGACGCGACTGTCGGCTCGTTCGTCGTCGCAGTCGGTTTTGATCCTGCTGACCGGAACCGGTCTTGCAATATTAGGGCTCGTTGTTCTCGCAGCCATTTGGGCCGGAAGTGAAAGCGACTCTGCGGCGCGCGACAGGCAACGAGAGCTGGTTGACGGCAGGCTGCAAAATCAGGTCGACCGCGTTGCACAGGATATGCAACTGCTGGCGGAAGGCTATGCTTCATTCTTATCGCCCGGCTCTTCGGACAGCGGCACGGAGATATCCAGAAGCGCGTCGATCCAGACGTTTGGTCGGATCGCCACATCCGTCTTTGGCTACAGCGCCGTTTTTCTGATTTCGCCCGACGGAGAACTCGCACTCCAGCCTGACCCCGATAGCGTGCGTCGTTTCAAATGGGTTCGTCCCGTCCTTTGGCCAATGATCTCGGCCGTAACAAAAGGCCTGGAAACCGATGGGCAGCACGCTCCCGCTCCCCAAAAGAATCAGGTGGAGTTGCTCCGGCTGGAAGGCAGGCCCTCGATTGCGGGCATCGTTCCGGTGGTTCATCAGGTGCAAGATGATCCGGGTAAGGTGAAGGCGGCATACTATCTGATCGCCATCCGATTCCTGGACGGCCCGACGCTCGATATGTTGAGCAGGGAGCAGGGTCTCGCGGGGGCACGTTATGCTCGCACAGCGGATTACGAACCGGGTGAGGTCGCGTTCCAGGTGGCGTCCACCCGCACGGCAGAGCCCATCGGATTTATCGTCTGGAAACCGGATCTGCCTGGTTCTCGCGTTATCGCGCGTCTCCTGCCCTTCCTGTCTGCCGCCGGACTTGTCGTCACCATCTTGTTTTCCGCCCTGCTGCTGCGCCTGCGCTATAGCCTGAAACAACTCGCTGCGAGCGAGACCCATGCGCGGCATCTTTCCCATCACGACGTGCTGACCGGTCTTCCCAACCGCGCTTTGTTTGCGACAAGACTTGAGCAATGTCTTACCGAACTCGGGACACAAGACCGCGAGACTGTCGTCGCGCTGATCGACCTCGACCGGTTTAAGCAGGTCAACGACGTCTACGGCCATCTCGCTGGCGACGAGCTGTTGCGTATCGCCGTAGAGCGGATGAAGTCGCTTCTTCGGCCTGGTGACACGCTTGCGCGTTTCGGCGGCGACGAGTTTGCCCTCCTCATCCCCTCTCTCGGCCACAACCGAAGCATCATCGGTTTGTGCAACGAGATCATGGTGCGCATCAGCGACCCGTTTCATCTTGTGAACGGTACTGTCGTTGTCTCTATCGGCGGCTCCATCGGATACACGGCCCCTGAGGGCGCGTTTACCACTGCCCGGGAACTCCTTCGTCGGGCAGACGTCGCACTCTACGATGCCAAGGAAAGTGGCCGCGGCCGCGCGGCAGAATACAATAGTTCGCTGGACACCCGCGCAAACGAACGCACCGAACTGCGGAACGAACTGCGCATCATGCTCGAAAGAGATGAAGGTCCGGGTGACACGCAAGGGGTGATCCGCGACAACCGGGTAGGTCATCTGGAAGTTTTTGCCCAAGGGGTCCATCAGGCAGACAGGTCAGGTGATGTTACAGGTGCGGAAGCTCTTGTCCGATGGCGCCACCCGACAAGGGGGCTTCTGTCGCCTGACAAGTTTATTCCGATTGCTGAAGAAGCCGGGATGATCAACCAGCTCGGCCGATGGGTCTTGCTCACGGCCGCCGCCGCTGCCGCGTCCTGGCCGGCTCATCTCTCGATTGCCGTCAACGTTTCCCCGTCACAAATCGGACAGCGCAACTTTGCCCAGATGGTTCTGTCGATTCTGAGGGATTGCGGGCTTTCGCCGGATCGCTTGGAGCTTGAAGTTACAGAGGCTGCCATTTTCAACCTCGACGAAGGCGCGGCCGAGAACCTGAACCTACTCAGGTCACGCGGGGTGAGAATTGCGCTCGACGATTTCGGCACCGGCTTTTCGTCGCTGAGCCATTTGATCGACCTCAAAATCGACCGCGTAAAGATCGACAGGTCTTTCGTCCAATTGCTGGGCTGCAAGGCAGAAGGTGCCGCCATCGTCTCCGCTATCGCCAGTCTGAGCCGAACATTGGGCAAGGCAACAACGGCCGAGGGTGTCGAAACCGAGGAGCAGAGGGAGTTCCTGATCGCAGCGGGATGCGACGAGCTGCAAGGTTACCTTTTCTCGCGACCCATGCCGATCGAGGCCTTCGGCCACCATGTGCGGCCGAGCCAAATACGCGTCTCGTTATAAACGGAACACGAACGGTGGCAGAATTCCATCCGTCGTTTCGGATCTGCCACAACTCTCGACAGTCGATGACGTCTTGCCTACAACGGATCAGGTCGTATGTTGTCTTGCTAACGTTACGGCGCGCGAAACAACTCCTGAGGAGGAAAGCTGGAATGAATTTCTTCCCGAGGATGGCTTTGGTGGCCGTCGTCTTGCAGTTGGGTCTCGGTCATGCGCGAGCAGACCGTCCTGATCTGGATCAGTCGGTGATGGTGTTCGCTGGCGCTATGGTCGATGAGAATATGCTCGACGCTGCCAACGTGTTCGGTTCTGACTACGAAGATAACGCGTTGATTGGGCTGGGGTACCAGGTGTTCCCATACCAGTTTGGGACGTTCAGCTTCGGCCTGGAGGCGGGTCTTGCTGGTCGGTTCGGCGAGAGCACGAGCGGCGAGGTGTGGGGCGGTGTCGTAGGTCGACATGACGGCGTCAGGCTCGGCCCTGTGCGTGTCTCGCCATCTTTCACGTTCGGCCTCAGCCATGTCACCAAAAGCCAGAAAGGTCGGGAGCGGGATCACGAGCAGGAACGGGACGGCAACGCCCGCACCCTGTTCTACCTTGGACCCGAGCTGAGCCTTTCGAGCGACAAGCTCCCGAACACGGAGGTGTTCTGGCGGCTCCACCATCGCTCAGGTGCCTGGGGAACGTTAGGCGACATGCACGGCGGCTCGAACGCCAATGTCGTAGGGGTCCGGTACAAGTTCTGACAAAAAAGGCCCGTATCAGGCTCAGCCTGATCGCATAGCCTGACGTTGGAAATGTCGATCAGCAGATGCAGGCTGCAGATCACACTGACTTTGGGAACAGTGGCGTCACATTCGTGGCTGCATTCCCGGTGGCGGGTTGGAGCTTGTTTGCGGTCGCCTTATCGAGGCCGTGCAGAATCTTGGCCAGCCCTTCGGCCTGACGATAGTAGTCCGGTTTTTCAGGAAGGGTCAGGTCGAACTCGCTGCTGATCCGAGCAATCAGATCCATCGCTCTTGCAGCAAGCCGGGCGTAACCCTCAATGCGGCGCTCGAAAAAGCCGTCATGCGCGGGTTTCGACAAATCGAGGCTTTCGAGAGCGTTCTCGTGGTTGCTAACACGGTTTGAAAACCACAATATCTCTTCGCCAAGATCCGCCCCGAAAAGTTGCCAGTCCGCGTCGTCAGGAAGAATCAGCACTGGTTCGGGAAGATGGAACGCGAACTCCTCCTGGTCCATAGGATTGAACTCAGGCCGGTCATGGACGGCTGCATAGGCGGCCCCGACGTAGTCATCGAGCGCCAGCATCGTTCGCATTGCAAGGCTGCGCGCGTTCCGGTTTGTCTGTCCCGGACGGACGAGAACGCCGAGTTTGTGGATGGACCGACTGGCGGATCCCAGAGCAAAGCTACCAGCGCCAATCAGCGCTCCCAACGTCATGAAACCTTGCGTTGTGCCGAAGAAATCAATCACCGAGTACCTCGTTAAGTAAGCCCGTCGTGGAGTCGACTGAAGAGTAAAAACCGGAATCGTTCCAAGTGACAGTCTGCACCGAAGCGTGCAGAAAACAAACGTTACCGTTCCAGTTTGATGAGATTTTCAAGATGGAGCGGACTTTACCGGCAATAGATGTGATGCCGAGCAGCCGTGTTCAAGTCTGCGAGCGATGCCCATCCTTCAGCGCGGGGCATACGTCATAGAGGTTCTCAATGTCTCCTGGACGAGGCATTGTCACGAGAAACAGGCTTCGTCGCCGGCAACAAGAACCGCGTCCATGCGTTATCGTCGCAACGGTCTCATGGTAACTGCGAAGAGATCGATAATGGAGACGACGATGGCGGCGGGTGTATTTGACGTTACGCAACTCAACTTGATCAGAGACGCGCACCTCGACTGGTGCGCCGTTAACACCATTGAGCCGACCAGCGTGTTGGGGGAGGAAGCGGTTGCCTATCTGTTGAGGGCATATGGCGCTGGCTGTGACAGCCCCCAAGAGATGATCGCGTCCCTCGATCGTCACATCAGCGAACGGGCGAGCCACGTACAGCTGGGATCGCCTGCTATACCATCATCCGGCGACGAACGTTGAGACCAGCGGCTGAGGCAACTCTGCCCGGCGACCGACCACGCAATTTCGTTCGTAAGTCTTAGACGATCGTTCGAGCGTCGGTCACAAGGCTTTGCCTTCCAGACGGGCCCGCAGTGTCGCGTTTTCGGCTTCCAGCTGATGCAGTCTTTGACGAAGGGGTGCTACCGCTTCCTCGACCTGCTGCTCGGTGTAGCGCGGGATGATGTGTTGTGGGCAGTTCCAGTCGTAAGCCTCGAGCCGAAGCTTGAATAACCGCTCAGGCCTGCCTTTGTAGGTGGGATCGGAGACCAGATCTGTAAGAGCCTGATCGGCATCGAGCGTTAGCCGGTCGACATGTGCGTAGATTTTGAGCCGGGCTCGTCGGACGTAGTCCATCAGGAACAGGCAGGCCCGGTCATTGGCTGCGAAATTTCCTGCACTGATGTACTGGCGGTTACCTCGATAATCGGCAAATGCCATGGTTCGAGGATCGACGACCTTCAAAAAACCAGCTCTCCCTCCACGGTGTTGAACGTATGGCCACCCGGTTTCAGACACCGATGCCATGTAGAAGCTGTCGCGCGAGGCGATGAAGGCGATTTCGTTTTCCGTGAATGTATCTGAGGGGCGGTCGTGGTTGCCCAACCATATTTGATCCGCACCCATATCCGCCTGTGCGGCTCTGACGCTCGGCGTCACGGCGACTTCCAGGAAATGATACGGCACGTGAACCCCCATATTCAGGCGGGCCCGCATGGTGACCGGACGGTGCGGCGCCGCGGATCGGACTATAGCTCGACCAAATCAAAGATTGGAATGCTCATTCTTCCGGCCGGTGGACATTCCGGCCGCAGTTGATCGGGATCACACTCTTCGGTTCGTCTCTATCGATGCACGCTTTCTCCCGTCAAATTCTTCCTGTCCGATCTCCTACCGCACAACAGTGAAAACCGAGGCTTCCTCGCTCTTGCCTTTGACGAGGATGCGGCCGAGCTCCCTCACACCGCTCGTGTCGGCCAGGCTGGCCGCCGTCCCTGCCCCGATCAATAGGGAGACGCCGAGGTTCTTGGACTCCCCCTCGAGACGTGCTGCCAGATTGACGGCATCGCCGAGCGCGGAATAGTCAAAGCGCCGGGTCGAACCCATGTTGCCCACGACGCAATCACCCGTGTTGATGCCGATGCCGATACGCAGCTCGTGATGCGTTCGACCGGCGATCTCCGCCTCACGCGCGAGCTCGGCGTTCAGGCTCTCCATTGAAGCGAGCATTGAGAGCGCGGCTGAAACCGCGTGATCGGCATGGTGGGGATCGTCGAGCGGCGCATTCCAGAATGCCATCAGGCAGTCGCCGATATATTTGTCGATCGTTCCCCCATGGGAGAGCACGATATCCGACAGCGGCGTCAACAGCCGGTTTATCAGCTCGGTGAGGTGTTGAGGGTCATCCTTTAGCTGCTCGGCGATTGTCGTGAACCCGCGGACATCGCAGAAAAGGACGCTCAGCTTCTTCTTCTCGCCGCCAAGCTTCAAACGGGTCGGATCGCTGGCCAATTGAGAAACAAGGTCAGGCGATAGGTACTGAGCGAACGCTTGCGTGATTTGGCGACGGCCCGCCCGCTCCTTCGCGTAATCGAGCCCCGCCTGCGCAGCGCTCATGCTGAGCATCGCCAAAGCGGGTGAGACCGGAGACACAAACACCCTCCCGAACCGCAACGCCGCGTAAGCTCCACCCAGCATCACGACAAGCGCGACACTGTTGTACAACACGGTTTTCCAACCCGTATCCTTGCGGACCAGCAGCGCCCCGATGACGACCGCACCAAACAGCAGAAGTTGACGCAGTGCCTGGTCAGCTTCTGTAACGGAAGATCCCAGTCTTATGTTGTCGACGATCGTCGCCTGGATTTCAGCGCCGGCCGTCAGGTGACCGGTGTGGACGGTGTAGGGTGTTGCATAAGCGTCCGCTCCGCCCTTCTCCACCGTCGCTGCGGTTTGAAGGCTTAGACCGACCAGAACGATCCTATCCTTGAAAAACCCTTCGGGCAGGAACCGCTCCGGCTCGAGCGCCTGGTAATAGGAAACTGTCGGGTATGTGCGGGCTGGCCCGTAAACCTGAAGCAGTTTGTTCGGCACTCCCACGGAAATTTCGAAACCTGCAGCAGTCGCAACCGTGGCGGCGAAGCCATCGTCGTAGGGTGGCAGACGACGCAGAACGCCGTCGCGATCAAGCGTAATCGAGGCAATGCCCGTCAAAGCATAGGCGTCACTGAACATTTGCAGCGGCAGAACCCGCACAAACTGATCCGCCTGCGCGGACGTCACAAGCGTTTCGTCACCGGCGAGCACGACGTCTGGTCCAAGCGCTGCGGCAAGGGCGGCGTCGTCTTCAGGATTGGACGGCTCCGCGAAGATGATGTCCATGCCGATCGTCCTGGCACCGGCCGCGCGCAACGCCGTGATCAGTCTTGCATGCAGGCCTCGTGGCCACGGCCACTGGCTCTGGATTTCGGCGAGAGAGGGTTCGTCGATCGCAACGACGATCGGGCTGTCCGAGGCAAGCGGCAAAGGGTTCAGGGTCGATAGATAGTCGAACGCACGGTTGTCGAGCAGCGACCAAGCTGGAAGCTGAGCGATCAACGTCAATGCGACGTAGATTATCAGTGACAGCGCCGTGAGCTTTAGCTGCCGAGACCCGAGCATGGGCCCGCCGCGGGCATTCGACCGACTACCTGACATCTAGAAACGAACCTTCAACGTACCCTTGAAGGATCTTCCCCATGCAGGAACGCCGGCGTCGACTTCGAACTCTTCGTCGAGCAGATTGAAAGCCTCCAGTATCAGCGCCATCCGCTTGTCGAGAGGCTCCCAGGTCAGCTTGCTGTCGAGCGTCCAGTAGTCACCAAGGCCAGTCCCGGCACTGCCTATCCGCTCGCCAATGTAGTTGGCGGCCAGCGAAACCTGGACATTGGCCGGATTGACATAGGTGAGCGCCAGCTGGCCCGCCCATTCCGGGATGAACGGCAAGGATGAGCCTGCGGGCAGGCTACCGCCTTTTTCTTCCGAATCCGCGTAGGCGATCGTGGACGAGAGACCGAAGCCGTGCCCTAAGAGAAGATTGCCTGTCAGACTCGCCCTATCGATGCGCCCCTCGCTGGTGGTGAAGGGAACGGCTGTCAGTGGAACTGCGATCTGCATGTCGCGCACGTCCTGGTGCTGGAACTCCGCAGCCGTGAAGAACCTGTCTGTCCACTCGGCATCCCACCGAAGTGCGACCGTATCGGCACGTCCTTCCGGTGCAACGTCGAAAGCATTCGGCTGCAGGCCGACGACAGAAACCGGCGACAGCGTCGGCGTCGACAGATCCGTGCTGCTGCGCATCACGGCAGCGCGGAGCCACTGTCCCTCGGCAGGTGACCAGGCAAGGCCGAGACGCGGCTCTAGGCGAACACCGTCAGATGCGTCGTTGCTGAGGTAGTTACCGAATACGGCGTACTCAGCCTTCAAGTTTGACTGGATCTCGTGGAGCAGATCGACATAAACGCTTGCGACGCTCGTGCGATCCGAGCTGCTGACGGTCCTAGCACCCCCGTTAAGAAGGTCTTCTAACGTCTGTGACTGGGATTCGGAGATCCAGCCTCCTTCAACACCATAGCGCCAGGTCAGATCACCCGCATTGAACGTATGGCTGGCTGCGGCAATATAAGCATTTTCTTCAAACTCATCGCTTTCCCGCGCGAATGGAAGGGTCGGGAACGGAGGTCCAAAGTCGATCTCGCTGTACCGGGTGTCATTGCGCCTCGTCCCGCTGTACAGAATGGCCGCGTTCATGACATTCTCGTAGGCGAATGTGTGGCTCCAGCCTAAGCCGCCGTTGCGGCTTCTCCCGACGATCTCATTCCTCACAAGGGGGAAGGCTCCAGAGCTTGTCACCTCTTGGTCGAAGGTGCTCTTGGCGTCGTTGTAATAGAGAACGATGCGGTCGTAATAGGTCGGACTGGTGGTCAGGAAGACATTGCCGCCGAGCACCTCCAGCTCTGTTCCGATATCCGTGATCAAGCCGGCGTCGCGGGCGTCGAGTGATTTCTGCCATTCGAAATTGGCGTAGTAGCTCGTTGGGTTCGGGAAGTTCGTATAGCCCTGAATCTCTGCCTCGCCCGTCCCACCGGTGCCTCCGCCCGCCGCAGTGAAGCCACCTCCGACAGACGCTTCGAAGAACGGCCGGGTGAGAATATCAAACCCGCGACTGGGAGACGAGATCAGTGTCGGCTCCAGCAGGAGCCCCTGAAGCGTTGATGAAAAAAATTGCCCGTTCGGAGCATTGTTGATGACATCCTCACCATAGAGGTAGCTGTTCGCGAATGGGTTGACGCTGCCACGGATGCTTTCATCGATATAGGCAGCACCGGAAAATGGATCGAAGACGGCATCGCTGTAGAATTCGCCCCAGGCGTTCAGGCCTTGAAAGCGGAACGCACTGTTGAGAATCGAACCCGCCTGCTGGTTTGCGCCAAGCGACGTGTACTCACCGCCGCGCGCTCGCGCACGCAGGACGTAGTCTCGCGCATGTTGGATCGCACCCGGGGCATCATACTCCGAAATGGCCACCGAGGCCCGAACCGCCGAGATGACGGGATCGTTGTTATCCAGTCTATCGGCATTGTCGATCGCCTGTTCTGCAGCGACACGGTCGCCTTTCTGGTAGTAGGCCGCGCCAAGGACAATTTGCCCCTGGGCATCCGCCGGATTGGAAACAGTGCCTGCGAGCAGGTCTTCGACCGCCTTGTCGGGCTCGCCTGTCTGGAGATAGTAGCGACCTCTCGCAATCAGAACCTGATCCAGCGCCGGATCCGCAGCCATGGCGAGATCGATCTCGCGCTTCGCCTCCTTCACCCGGTTTGTGTCCAGATAGAAGATCGCCAGATTCGAGTGCGATATAGGATCGATCGGATCCAACTCGATCGCCTTTCGAAGCGCTGCCTCTGCCTCTCGATTGGCACCTCTGGTCGAGTGGATGTCGGCGATCGCATTCCAGGTGGTGCTGCTTCCAGGCGTTACCTTCAGAACCTCGTACAGATCTGCGAGCGCTCCGTCGTTATCGCCCTGGAACCCTGCCTTGAAATGAGATCGCGCCTCCAGCGCAGTGGGCTCATGCGGATCGAGAGACAGTGAGCGGTTTATCGCCTCCTCCGCCTGCTTGCGGTCATTCAACAACAGTGCGATCCAGCCGCGATAGGCCGGAAGCGAGGGGTCGGAAGGGTACTGTCGCTCCGCTTCGCGAAGAGCCTCGATCGACGCGTTCAGGTCCTTCAGGAAACCGACCGCATAGGCCCGCAGAAATGCGGCTTCCGGTCCTCCATTGCTCGGTGGCAGCGGCTCGACACGGCTCGGATCTGCCAGCGACCGTGCATAATAGCCACCCCAAAGCGCGATCGCTCTCCTGCGCGGATCGAGGCGGTGAGAAACCTGCGCGAAAAGGGCCGCCGCTTCACCGTATCGCGCTTGGTTGGCTGCGATGATGGCCTTGATCAGGATCAGCCGGTCCCGTTGGGTTGATGATAACTGCGTGCGCTCCAGCACACCAAGCATCTCCATTGTCTTTGCCGGGCCTTCAAGCGACAACTGCGCTTCCGCCAGATCGACCAAGTCGGCGGTCGAACGTTTCTCAGGTGGAATCGCCAGAATCCGATCGGCATTTCGGCGCATGTCTGCAAATGGGACCGCTGCTGGCGGCATACGCTCGAACGCTTCTCGCGGCGGAAGGTAGAACAGCATTTGTTCGCGGTCATCGGAGTCGACGATAACCACCTTGCGCGGCGCCTGACCCAAGGTGGCTGCTGCCGCCTCGCCCGCACGCACGTCGACCATGCCTTGTGGATTGGCGAGTTGCACGATCCCGTCGAGAACCGTCAGCGACGTGTCGTTGCCGCTGACCGTCATGGTCCAGTCGGTCCCTCGAATCGCGGCAGCCGCTGCGGCCGTCTGGACCTGTACGCCGGGCCCTTCGCGCTCGGCCCGGGCCCAGATCGTTCCTGACTGAAGCTGCAACACCGTGTCGGAACTCGTCCCGCTGGTGATCTGCTTCACGACCATCGAGGTGTTGCGGCCGAGCCTGACCTGGGTACGGTCCGAGAAAACGATGGCGAGCTGGCCGACCTCGTTCGTGCGCAGGATATCGCCGCTCATCAGGTCTTGTTTGAGATCGACGGACTGCCAGTCGGACACGTCAATAAAGCGGACTTCCTCGCCGGTCTTACGTGCGATGACGGCCCCAGCTGCAGTACCTGAGCGCGGAACAGGCTCCGCACCCGCAGGCTCAAGTGCAGCCGACAACAGAACAGCCGTCGTCAGCGACAGCACTGTTGCTGCTTTAAAAAGTTTCACTCTACAATCCGGCATCCCCCGCCGCTCCAACCTTAAGCAACCAAGTGTCGTAGTCGCCCTAGCAAGACTATTGAATAGCCGCCAGAGTCTTATTAGAGAGGATACTTTGTAAGCGGAGAATTTTCACGTGAGTGACTTTGATAGCGCACCTACGGAGATGCTTGACCTGACCATGGCGAGCGGTGAGGTGACGGAGGAGTACATAAACCACATCCGAAAAATCAACGACGTCTTCTATGACCAGATCAAGATAGCCGACCAAAAGGCCGCCTATATCTTCACGTTCATGCTGGCTTTCTTGATCTCTTCTGCGGAAGGGCGAAGTGTGTTCGACTGGGCGCTCTATGCAAAGGCAGACATTCCGGAGGCATTGCTTCGCGCGATACTGGCCTGCGCGTCAGTCTTTTCAATCATTTGCGCAATCCTGGTTGTCCTCCCCCGCAACATCCCCCGCTCGACGTCTCTCTTCTGGGGCACCTGGCCGCATCATCGCCCGCTGTTCGAGCTCGCTGCGGCGAACCGCGATGTCTCTTACCTGTTCAACGAATATCTCGATAACGCCGACATCCTGTCGCTGATCTCGCGCCGTAAGTACAAGTGCGTGTCGTTCGCCTTCCGCGGACTGGTCCTGACGGTCCTCGCCTATGTCATTCTCCTGCTGGCGACGCAGAACATCCGCTAATCACGCCATCTTGAGGCGATGAGCAGTACTCAACCCCGGTCCTGTTCATCGTCACATCGGCACGGCTGCGGCACCCACCAAGCGACCGCGGGCTCGGTCTTTCGAAAGAGGTCGATCCCTTCCGTTTTTGACGTCGATTTGGATCAGGTGTGATCGCCGCTATGCCACATCGTGTTTGTATCGATCTCGGACCGATGCGAGGGGAATTCTTCTCCGCGGTAGCTGATCAGCAGCTTGAACAGGTCGCTGCGCAGCCTTTTGCGGGGTTCGAGACGGTGCTCGATCTGCCGCGTCAATGCGGCCTGCATGACCGATAAAGCTTCGACGGAGGTTCCTTCGGCGATGATGACAACATTGACCGTATCAGGGTCGGTCGCTTCATCCTGCTCGAAAACCTCGTACACCTGGTTGGGCTCGGCGAGTACGACCTGGAAGCCCGTTATGCGGGTCTGGATCATCAGCTGGCGCAGAATTTCTTCCATTGTCGGTATCGATGCATGGGCCTTTCCGCTTTCGACAGAATAGGCCTGCACGAGTGTTGCGCCTCCGATACCGCTTCCAGCTTTCACAGCGATCTCGCCCGGGATCCGCAGCACGCTCGAAAAATGCTGCCGCATTTTCTGAGACCAGGGCGTCGGATTTCGCACAAGATCGAGATAGGACGGCTGCTCGATCACCGCGAGACTTTCAAGCTCGTAGAGGGTGAAATAGCTCTCTTTTCCGGCTGCCGAAACGTATCGACGGGCGGCACGCATGCCGGGGACCGTGAGGCGCTCGGGCACGTGCTCGAATGTGTGCCAGGCCTCGTATTCTTCGGCCATGGTGGCGGGGTAATCGTTCCAGAGCGCTAGAATGGCGGGGCTCATCAGGGCTCTCCCATGCGCAGGACGACCTTAGACGCGACCCGATCCTGCGCGGCCTGGAAACCCGTTAGCGCGTCCGACAGTGGGAGCGTGTGCGAAATCAGCTGTCGCATCAGCGGCTGATTGGCGTCAAGAAAGGCAATGACGCCGTCCCAGTCGGCAGCAGGTGCCCGGTAGGAGCCGCGGATCTGCTGATGCATGCGCACGACGGATGTGAGGTCAATTTCGGCTGGCCGAGGGTGGATGCCGACAACGGTGAAGATCCCGCGCTTCTTGAGATACGGGAGCGTGGCGCTGACGAGCGCGGGTACGCCGGCCGCCTCGATGATCGCGTCGAACGGCGCAAGGTCCGCCAGGGCGCTCGCCATGTCTGTCTTCGCCGTATCGATCAGTTGCTCGAAACCGGCCGCGCGGAGTGCATCCAGCCGCGGCCCGTCATCGCGGCCGATCACTACGACCTTGGCACCATTCGCCCGTGCCATGATGGCGATGCCCTGTCCGATGAAACCCGGACCGATCACCAGAATGGTTTGCCCCGACTGGACCTCCGCAGTCGCGACCGCCTCGGCGCAGACGGTCATCGGTTCTGTCAAAGCCGCAACATCCATGTCGAGACTGTCGGGAAGGACGTGGCAGTTATCGTAGGGCACGCACACGAACCCTGCGAATGCGCCGTTGCGGCCAATGCCGATCCCTTTGCGCGCCGTGCAATTGTCTTCGTCGCCGCGAAGGCAGGCATCGCAACGGCCGCAGGTGGTAGAGGGTCTTGCGGTCACGCGGGTGCCGATAATCGTTTCCGACAAAGCCTCCCCTACCCGTTCGATCGTGCCCGCAAACTCGTGGCCAAGGGTGACGGGCATGGCGCGCTCCATCGACTCGTAGCCCGGCGTCCACTCCGCGATGTGCAGGTCTGTTCCGCAGATGCCGGCCGAATGGACACGGACCAGAACGTCGCGCGGAGCAAGAGCTTCCGGCACGCCGATCTCGCGAAACTCCACGCCTTTGGCGGGCCGGACCTTTTGCAATGCCAGCATGGTGTCGTTCCCTTCGATAATATTTAGGTGTTTAGCCGCGCCAGCTCAGAAAGCGCTTTTCTACCTGCCCGATTACAAAATTCACGAGCAGTCCCATGACCGAGAGGATGGTGACGCCGGCAAAGAGCTTTTCCAGGTCGTAGAGCGAGCCGGCCTCAAGGATGTAAGAGCCGACGCCGTATTGCGCACCGAGCATCTCTGCGGCAACGAGAAGAATGATCGCGATCGAAATCGAGACGCGCAGACCCGAAAGGATGGCCGGGAATGCCCCGGGCAGGACGATCTTGCGGACGATCGACCACCAATTCAGCCCGAAGCTCTGGCCCATGCGGATCAGCGTGCGATCGACGTTGTCGACGGCTCCATAGGTGGCAACCACGGTTGGCGTAAACGTGCCAAAAGCGATCAGTGCGTATTTCGACATTTCGTCGATGCCGAACCAGATGACGAACAGAGGCAGGAGCGCGATCTTGGGGATCGGAAACAGCGCGGCGACAAGCGGGACCAGTCCGGCGCGGACATAACTGAAAAGACCGATCAGCACGCCGACCGCTATGCCGACGCTGATGCCCATGAACGCACCGACGAAAAGCCGCTGCAGTGAAGGCAGAAGATGCTTCCACAGCAGACCCGTCTGCCAAAGCTGAACAAAGGTATCGAGGACCGCCGAGGGCCGTGGCAGCGTCAGGTTCGAGATGAACCCGCTACGGGTGCCGATTTCGGCGAGCGCGATCAGAACGACAAAGACCGCAATGCCGACGCCCTGCACCGGGATCGGTGCGAAGCCGCCACCGCGGAACGATACGGTCGATATCTTTCCTGTTTCACCCCTGCTTGATGTCTCTACAGGGCTGGAAAACGTTGTGACGTCAGACATTGACCAACTCCTTGTCGGCCGCCATGGCCTCTTCGCGCATCAGGTCCCAGAGCTGCTTCTGTTTTTCTTCCAATACGGGATCGCCGAGATGCCGATCTGACAGTGGAATGTCGATATCGACGATCTCGCGGATCCGGCCTGGTCGGCGGGACAAGACGACGACGCGGTGCCCGAGCCGGACCGCTTCGTTGAGATTGTGGGTTACATAAACCGAGGTGAACGGCTGGCGCGTCCAGAGCGAGATCAGGTCATCCATCAGCAGTTCGCGGGTCTGGCTGTCGAGGGCCGACAGCGGTTCGTCCATCAGCATGACTGCGGGATGGACCGCCAGCGCCCGGCTGATTGCCACGCGCTGGCGCATGCCGCCCGACAGTTGCTTGGGAAGGGCTTTGCGGAATTCGGAAAGGCGGGTGCGATCGAGAACATCCGTCACGATTTCGTCCATCTGACGTCCGCTCAGCCCATGGTCCTCGAGGACCAACCGGATATTGCCCTCGACCGTGCGCCAGGGTAGCAGAGCGAAATGCTGGAAGACGTATGTTAGCGGGTTGAGCGAATCCGCCGGCGGATTGCCGACCTGCAGCACGTTGCCGGAAGTCGGCCGCTCCAGGCCACCCAGGAACCGAAGCAGGGTCGACTTGCCGCAGCCCGACGGTCCGATCAGGCAGATGATCTGCCCTTGCGGAATGTCGAGCGAAATATCCTTCAAAACCTCGACGGCTCCATAGGAGTGGCTGATGTTGTTGAGCTTCAGATCCATGGGTACTCCAGGCAGGCCGCAGTGCTGCCGCGGGTTCGACCGGTCAGATAGTCTTGACGTAGGACGTATCGAACAGCTGCTCGTTGGTGATCGCGTCCTTGACCATGCCTTCGGACTTGAACCATTCGAGCTGTTCGACACAGCTTCCAAGCGACAATGCGAGGCCCTCGTTGACGCGCATGGCGCCTTCGATCAGGTTCTGCTTGGCCGTTTCGAATGGGCTGTCGCTTTCCACATATTTGTGGACGATCTTGGCCAGGGCGTCGCGCTCGGCGTCATCTGCCTTGTTGTCGACGAAGGCAGCGTTGTAGTCGGCGATCGCCCGCGAATAGGCCTTGACGAAAGACGCTGTCATGTCGCGCTCGTTGGCGGCGTTTTTGGTCGAGGTAAAGGCGGTCGTCACCTGGTAATCCGGTGCGTAGTCCGACACGAGGCCGATTTGCTTGGCAGCGCCTTCGCGGATCATCTTCTTGGCGACATTCGGCTGAATGGCCCAGGCATCGATCTGGCCCGTGGTCAGGGCGCCGACGATTGCGCCAAGCTTCTGCAGCGGACGCAGCTGGATGTCGGACAGCTTGATGTTGTTGGCTGTGGCAATCTTGTGCGCCATGAAATGGAAGGAGGATCCGGCCGTTGTGATGCCGAAACTCTTGCCGGACAGTTTCGAAGGGTCGGTGAGACCGGCCTCATAAGCCTTGTTCGACGCCAGGATGATCGCGCCGGTAACGCCCTTCTGTTCGGTCAGCGCGCCGCCGATAACCTTGATGGCGTCCTTTTGCGCGAGGCTGATCAGGCCACCGCTCATCGCGGTAACGCCGAAGTCGGCATCACCTGAAGCGATTGACACGGCCATCGGCTGCGCTGCCTCGAAGAACTTCAGTTCGATGTCCAGCCCTGCGTCCTTGTAGTAACCGCGTTCGAAGGCAATGAAGCTCGGTGCGTGGCTGGCAAGGTGAAGCACGGCGAGGTTACGGGTTGCAGCCCGTGCAGGCAGACCAAAAGCCGCAGCGCTGCCGAGTGCACCCATGCCGATGAGTGCCTGACGGCGATTCATTTGAAACTTCATGATTATCCTCCTCCAAGGACGGCGTTGCGTTACGCCAGTGCCCCTCATTGCCACTCACCGCACCAGAAGACAACAAACAATGATTATGTCTCCCATGCCTTCAGAGCATGTTATCCGGCCTCTCAGGGCAGCGGCGGCAGGGCTGACAGTCGTGCGGCGAGGATCTCGATCAGTTTGCGCAGGTTGGCAGAGTGCGAGCGGCGGCGGTTCCACAGGACGGATATCGAGAACTGGGGTGCGTTGTGGATCGGCCGGATGACAAGATTGCTGCCAACCGGGCCGAGGGTCGTGACGTAGTCGACAAGGACGATACCCATAGCTTCGTTCGCCAGCGCCAAGGCAGTGTCGGAAAAGCGCGCAACGGCACGGGTGTTGACCTTCAGCTTCTCGCGGCTGAGGAAACGATCAACGATTGTCTGATGGGCACCCCCGGCGGCAAAGCTGATGAAATCCACGTCGGCAAGATCCGCTGCATGGATGACGGGACGGGCCGCAAGGCTATGGCTCTTGGGAATGACGGCGACCAGATCGACGCGCCCGACATGTTCCCTTTCGATCAGCGGATGGTCCAGCGATGCAATCGTCACCACCGCTTCACCGCGGCCGGTAATCAGATATTCCTCGATCTGGTCGACCGGCAGCACGTCGAAGAACAACTCGATACCCGGCACTTCGACGGAGAGCGTCCGCAGCGCCTGCGGAACCAGCGCCCGCGCCACGCTGGCCGTCGAGCCGACCCGAAACACGGCGGTTTCGCCGCGCGCGATACGGCCGATCTGCGTTCCAACACCGGTCAGCTGGCGGATCAACGGATCGATTTCCGCGTATATTTCCAGCGCCTCGGACGTCGGCACCAGCCCGTTACGATCACGGGCGAAAAGCGCGATTCCAAGCAGGTCCTCAATCCGGCGGATCGTGCGGCTGAGCGCCGGTTGCGATATGGTGAGAACCTTGGAGGCGCCGGTGATCGAACGCGCCTGCATTACCGCATGGAAAACCTCCATCTGGCGCAGGCTCAGCAATCCGTCGGTGGTGGCCGGCACCCTGTGCTGGTCGTCGTCGTTCTCAGCGGGCATCGGTGATTTTCCCAAGGAAGGCCAGCAACCTCTCGATCATCTGGTCAGCCGCCGTTTCGGGCAGCAGATGTCCGCCTGGAAGACCCTCGCATTCTACCGAGACCGCCCAGTCAGCCCAGATGTCGAGCGGCGTGCGTCCGCCACCGTAGAGCCGGCCTTGTTCGGAAAGCACCAGCACCGGCGCCTGTATCTTTCGACCGGAGTTGCGATCGGCAAGGTCGTCTGCCTCGTCCACCGACGCGCCAGCCCTGTAGTCTTCGCACATCGCATGACGGACCTCGTCACTGTCGAAGGCCATCCGGTAGTCTTCCAGCGCCGCAGGATCGATCAGGCGGATGTCGCCGGCCATCTTGGCGAGCGTCAAGTCGATAAGAAAACGCGGATCGGCCGCCATCAGCGTTTCAGGCAGCGGTGCGGGTTGCGCCAGCATGAACCAGTGCCAGGCGCCAAGCCCGAAAGCCTTGCCTGCCCCTTCCCACATTTCCGGCGTCGGCACGACGGTGACGGAAACCAGTGCGCGCACCTCCTCCTCGAAATCGAGCGCGAGCCGATAGGCAACCCTTCCGCCGCGATCGTGGCCGACGACGACGAAGCGGTCGTGCCCAAGGGCTCGCATCATCTCGTGCAGGCTCTTCGCCATCCGGCGCTTGGACCCCATATCCATGAGCGTCCCGGTGACCCGGCTATCGCCGTAACCCGGCAGGTCGGGCACGACCACGGAATAGGAAGCAGCGAGCACGGGCGCGATCCGGTGCCAGGCCGAACGGGTTTCCGGATAGCCGTGCAGCAGCAGGATGGCAGGGCCGGAGCCTGAGGTGAGGACGGCGAAATCGACATCAGCCGTCTGGACGCGACGGTCCTTGAACCCCGGGAACAGGGCGTTTGCCGGTCTACTCATCGGTTTTTGCTCCTGCTTGCGTGTTTGTCACAGCTGCCGCGATTTCTCGGAGCGCGGTTATTAGGCTGTCGACGCCGTTCTGTCTTGGACGACGGTCGCAGACGTGAACATAGGCGGAAACGCTGGCGCTGTTTTCAATCGGTATTGCCACGAGCCCGTGCACATCGCAGTCGATTGCCGAAAAGGCATCGAGAACGCTGATGCCGATACGTTCGGCGACGAAGGCGAGAGCGGCGTCGACAAAATGGACGTAGACCGCCGTTTTGCGCGTCTCGCCCCAGCGCTGATAGGTCTGATCGATCAGAAGACCGTGCGTCGTGGTTGCGCCAAACGAAATCAGTTGCTCGTCGCCAAGATCCGCTGGCCTGACGGACCGTCTACCTGCCAGCGGATGGCCAGCAGGCACCACGCAGACCAGGCCAGCGGTAGCGATCGGGACAGTCTGGATAACCGGATCGTTAACCTCCGCGATCGTCGCGACGCAGGCCCCCTGGCCGAAGAGGAGGTAGTCCCGCACATCGCGCTGCGACAGGGAATCGCTGTAAAAAGTGCCGGCCGTCCCTTGCTGCTGCAAGCGTTTCAGCGCCTTCGGGATCAACCGGGCGCCAAGGCTTGGCGTGGAGCCGAAGCGGAAGGTGGACGCGTCGCCCCGGGCAATCGAGTAGATGACATCGGACAGTATTTCCGACTGCTGGTGGACATGCTCGACCTCGGCAAGAATGAGTTCGGCCTCCTGTGTCGGGACCAGCCGGCCGGAGATGCGGGCAAACAGCGCGATGCCGAGCTGGTCCTCCAGACGCTTGATCGCGGTCGACAGGCTGGGCTGAGAAACGCCGAGATGTCTTGCGGCAACCGTCAGCGAACCCGTCGCCATGATCGTCCGAAAAATCTCAATCTGCCGTTCCTTGAGCTTGGGGTTCGGCATCCGCCACGGGTCTCCGTCCTATAAATCCGGGTTATACCCTGGTTCGGAAACTGTATTGGCGTCAATACCCGCGGCCGCCTATCGTCGCCTTTATGCTCGCAACCGCAGTGAGCATCATCGATTGAGAACCATAGGATGAGCATTATGCGTGGTGGTCGATATGATGTCGTGGTGGTCGGAGGCGGTGCAGCCGGCATGAGTGCGGCGGTGGCCGCATCCCGGTTTGGCGCACGAGTTCTGCTCGTCGAGCGGTACGGATTTCTCGGCGGCGCAGCCGCAAATTCTCTGGTTCTCGCCTATTGCGGCTTCTTCCAGAAAGGCCCCGAACCGGTCTTTGCCGTGCGCGGCATAGGTGCGGATCTCTTGCACACCCTCCGCACGCTCGGCCAGGAGGTCGCGCCGATCAGGTCGAGCAGCGGCAACTGGATCGTCATGCTGGATCCGGAGGCAATCAAGTTCAGCTTCGACCAGATGACCGACGCTGCCGGTATCGACGTTTTGCTGCACTCTCGCGTGACAGCCGTCGCAACCGGCTCGGACGGTCTGACCGCAATCACCGTGACTGACCACGCCGGTTGCTACGAGATCACTGCCGCCGCATTCGTCGATGCCAGTGGCGAGGCAGCGCTCGCATCGCTCGCCGGGTTCGAAATGACAGTCAACAGCATGGCAGGCGACAAGGTTCAGCCGGCCTCCATGCCGGTTCGCATCGGCGGAGTAGCGCCAGGGGTTTCATTCGACCGGGCGCGGATGGCCGACCTGATTGCAAGGCACAACGAGAGCGGCGATACGCAAATCCACCGTGCAGACGGGGGCGTTATGCTGCGGCTTCCGACATCGAACGACTACTGGTGGATGACGATCGACCTCGACACGGACGGTTTGAGCGGCGCAAGTCTTGGATCAGCGGAACGCCAGGCACGACGAGAAGCGTGGCGAAACCTTCAGTTGCTGCGGCAGCTACCGGGCTTTGAAACAGCCTTCATCGCAGCGACCGGACCGCAGATCGGCATCCGCGAAACGCGCCGGCCACGGTCGCGCGACGATCTGACCGGCGCGGCCCTGGCAAAAGGCGAGCGGCGCGAAGACGGTATCGGCCGCGCGGCCTGGCCGATGGAAGTTCACGAGGCGCCTGGAAAAGTTCGTTTCGCCGATCTTGGGGGAGAAGGATTTGCAGACATCCCGATGGGATCGATCGAGGCTGCCGGAGCATCCAATCTTTTCCTCGCGGGCCGCGTCGCCGGGGCCGATCAGGCAGCCTACGGTTCGCTGCGGGTGATGGGAACCGCTTTCGCAACAGGGCATGCAGCCGGCATTGCCGCAGCATTGCGCGCCTCGAGCACCACAGTTTCGGCCGACGACGTGCGGGCAGCGCTTACGCTCCAGGGCGCGTTGATTTGAAATCCTGCAGGTTCACTGGCGGCCGGAAATCTTCGGGGCAACAATGACTTTGATCACCGCAGTGCCGGGGCCGCGTTGAGTTCAACACGGCCACGGCGTTTATCGTCGCGGAAACAGGAACCGTTTTACCCGCGAGCGCAAAGATCAGGGCTTGCAGGTCTGTACAGCGCCGGGGAGCGTGCACCAGTCGGCATACCAGGTGTCGAACAGCGTCAGCTGGGCTTCCACATAGCCGCGCTGGCTGTCGCTGAGCACGTCCGTTTCGATGAAGTTCAGCGCATATTCTGCGTCGCCCTTCAGGACCATCATGTGCTTGAAGTAGAGAACCAGATCCGGGCCTTCATCGAAGGAGGAAAGCACGCCGAGCGCTTCTTCCAGTTCCTTGGCGCGCAAGCGTGCATCCGCGTTACCCGTGGCCGCGGCTTTCGCGAGGTTGCACAGATGCAGCACTTCCCTGGGAAGAACGTTGCCGATGCCTGTAATGGCGCCGGTTGCGCCGCAATTGACGTAGCCGTGGTAGACGGCCGTATCGACGCCGATCATCAAAGACACGCCGTCATCGCGGCTGGTAATGGTTTCGGCCGCATAGCGCATGTCCGCCGGACCGCCGAATTCCTTGAAACCAACGAGGTTCGGGTGCTCGGCGCGAAGCGCGAAAAACAGATCGGCGCGCGTGGCAAAGCCGTAATAGGGGCTGTTGTAGATGACCGCTGGCAGGTTCGGTGCCGCGGACAGGATTGCCTTGAAATGTGCCTTCTGGGCAGCGATCACGGAGCCGCGCGACAGAACACGCGGGATGACCATGAGACCATTTGCGCCGACCTTCTGGGCGTGTGCGGCAAGCGCGACGGCAGATGCGGAGTTGATCGCGCCAGTGCCGACAATCACGGGGATGCCAGCCTCAACCAGGCGCGAGACGCCTTCCATGCGCTGCGCATCTGTGAGCAGGGGCCAGTCGCCCATGGATCCGCAATAGACCACTGCCGACATGCCCGTTTCGATCAACTGCTGTGCCTTACGGACCAGCGCGTCAAAATCCGGCATGCGGTCTGCGGTGCACGGTGTCATCAGCGCCGGAACGACGCCCGAAAATATGCTTGCAGTCACGGAAAGCTCCTTCGTTTCGGCGCACAGAAACGCGCCCCTGTCCCTATCGACGAGCAGCATAGCGTCTTCTTCAATCTTGTCGACAAGAAAAATACAAAGACCTACAGGAGGATGTCGAGCCTGTCATGGCGGGTCAGCAACCGCTCGATCTGGGCTTCGATCTGCTCACTGTGAGCACGGCCGAGCCTGTCCGCGGCCTCGACGTCTCGCGCTTCGATCGCCGCGATGATTTCCTCGTGTTCGTCCACAAAGCGGGATGGCAGCCGATCATCATAGGATTGGTAGTAGAGACGCAGCATTCTCCGCCCTTCGCCCAGCAGACGCTCGAAGAAGCGCGCATAGTATTCATTGCGGCCAGCCGCAGCGATCGCCGCGTGAAAGTCCGCATTGGTTGCGATCATGGCCAAGGCGTCCTGGGCTTCGACAGCCGCTTTGAATTCTGCCTGATGAGCTCGAATGCTGTCGAGGTCACCTGCCTTGTGGTGCTGCGCGGCGAGCCGCGTCGTGACCCGGTACATCAGACCCAGCGCATCGAAATAGGCGTGCATGCCGAGAAAGTCGATGTTCGACACCATGGTCGACCGGTTCGGCAGGGTCTCGATCAGCCCCTCTCCGGCAAGCCGCACCAGAGCTTCACGAATCGGCGTGCGCGACATGCCGAACCGCGTTGCCAGTTGCACTTCGTCGATCGCACTTCCAGGGGCGAGGCGAAGATCAAGGATTTCATCCCGCAAGAGGTCATAGACCTGCCTCGCGCCGGACCCCCTCTTGCGCTCCAGCGCATGATTTTGATTGCTGTCGTCCATGCCGGCACCCACAAAGTTTTTATCTGTCATTCATGCACTACTGCATCCTCTCCTCGTCGTCAGCCCGTCCGGCAATTCGAACGAAAGTCTTGACGACCGTCGCCAGCAGCATATTCACGCCAAACGCTACCGCTACGCCAACTGCGCACGCTCAAAGATCTCACCCCTCGCGTAGGCCCCGCCCGCCGAACAGCGCTTTCAGGAAAGTCCCAGCATGAGTGCCCCTGCCTACATATCGTTCGAACAGTCGCTTGCCGGTTTTGACAATATTGCTGCCGCGGTTCCGCCGATCTCGAAGGAGGAACTGAACGCGCGCATAGCCAAGCTGCAGGGGCTGATGCGCGACGGAGGCGTCAAGGCGGTCTATCTCGATACATCGACGAGCCTCACCTATTTTACCGCCATGACGCTTGGGGCGAGCGAACGCATGCATGGTGCGATCATCCCTTCGAGCGGCGCTCCGATCTATATCAGCCCCGCCTTCGAGGAGCCGAAGACCCAGACCCTGATCACGATCCCCGGCGAGATCGCGGTCTGGGAGGAGCATGAGGATCCGGCCCGCTTGGTCGCAGACCTGATCTGCAGCCTTGCCGCGGACGGCGACATTCTGGCCTTCGATCCGGCGACGCCGTTCGCATTTTCCAGCACGATCACCACGCATCTCGGAGACCGCCTGACGGTTACCGGCGCCAAGGACTTGATTGCCCAGTGCCGGCAGATCAAGTCGGCGAACGAGATCGCGATCATCCAGGCCGCGATGACCGCGAGCCTTCGTGTTCACAAGGCCGTCTGGGAAGGTCTCTACGAGGGCGTGAAGACAACGGAAGTCACCGATTTCATTGCCGCTGCGCATGCCAAGCTCGGCATGAAACACATCTTTGCCGCCGCGCAGTTCGGCGAAGCGACCGCCTATCCGCACGGCGTTCCCTATGCGCAGACGCTGAAGGCGGGCGACATGGTGCTGATCGATCTCGGCGCGCATATCCACCGCTACTGCTCTGATATCACCCGCACCTACGTCTTCGGAGAGCCGACGGAACGGCAGCGCGAGATCTGGTCGCTCGAACAGAAAGCCCATCGCGCCGCCTTTGACGCGGCAAAGATCGGGATCGCCTGCGAAGAGGTTGATTTTGCCGCCCGCAAGGTGCTGACCGATGCCGGCTACGGTCCCGACTATCAGGTTCCCGGCCTGCCGCACCGGACCGGACACGGGCTCGGCATGGATATGCACGAAGACCCCTACATCGTTCGCGGCAACAAGACACCTCTTGCTCCAGGCATGGTGTTTTCCGACGAACCGATGCTGGCACTCTACGGCGAATGCGGCGTCCGCCTGGAAGACATCATCTACATGACCGAAGAGGGGCCCGCCTTCTTCACGCAGCCGTCGTCCTCTCTCGAGCGGCCGTTTGATTGACGAGGCGAGTCTATCCGAGGGCGTGAGCCGGGGCCGGCGTCACCTGTGTCGGCCGGCGCAGCCTTCTAGCCAGTCGTCATCCTGCGCAGAACATTTGTTTTCCAATAGAACTGGTGGACAAGAGCGCCCAGCACATGGCCGGAGATCAGCACCCATAAGGCGACTTTGAGGACATCGGCATGCAGTTCCCCTGCACTGCCGTAGCCAAGATAGTATGCAGCCATGCCAGTCAGCGGCATTGCGACGAGCAGAATGTAGAGCGCGGCATGCGCGGCTGTGGCAGCCATCCGAAAAATCGGGGGTTCCTGCGGCGGGGATGCCGGAACGCCACGGGTGAAGCGGATGATCAGGCGAAGCACGACGAGAGCCAGAATAGAAATGCCCACATAGGCGTGAATATTGGCACTTGCCACTTGGTCGGCAGAGGCCATCCCGTCTCGCTCCATACTCCGGTTCCAGTCGCTCATGCCATCGGGCAGGACGAGGTTGAAAGTGACGAGCGCAGCGGTAAGCCAGTGCAGGACGCGTTGAGATACGGAAAATGATAGAGGTCTAGACGTTGTCATTGGTGATCCTTCCATCGTGGTTGTCTCAGACGTCGCATGGGGCGATCGGATGGTGAGCGTCGACGGGGCATTGGGTTTGATCATCGAGATCGCTTGGTGCGGGGACTTCAGTCTCACACGCACCGTTTCATTCCTTCGGTTGTCACGATGATCGACTAGAGGCCGAAGCTGACATTGAACTGAAGGCGGTCAGGGTCATTTCCCAACGCCTGCCTCCGCTGCCATGACGCGGTCTCGAAGCGTTTCGTGATTGCACTAGGTAGAGAGACCCAGCCGCCACGACGTCCCGTTCCGGACGGCCCGAACACCGTACCGGTCGCCGTGGAAAGGTTCATCCGCGCGAGCCGTTGCGGTCACGGATAGAGTTACACGGGGTGAAAGACCGATCATTCAAAGCGTATGCGAAAGCAGAAGAAAAACAGACGCCGTGTTCAGGGGAGTCAATCCAAAAGTTCGCGTAAGACGGTCGCGAGCTCCCGAGCAGTATGTGGTTTCCGCAACCATCGTCCTGACTGAGCCAGTTCTTTACCGGCGATGGTTGGCTCGGCGTATCCGGACGTGAACAGAACCTTTATCGTCGGCTTTGCCATCCTCACTTGATCCGCAAGCTCGTTGCCTGTCATGCCGCCTGGCATGACGATGTCGGTAAAGAGGAGCGAGATGTCATCGTGCTTTTGGAGAAGTTCGAGCGCCTGAATTCCAGTTGCTGCTTCGATGATTTGGTAGCCGAGGTCTGCAAGCCGTGCGACCACCACTCGACGCACCCTCGGATCGTCTTCGACGACCAAAAGCTTTTCCCGGCCTCGGGGCAACGGAGCGGTTTCTGCCGTGTCGAAATGCGTGATCTCTTCGTCAGCTTTTGACCGGGCGGAAGGCAGAAAGAGCCGGACGCTCGTTCCCTGCCCGGGCTCGCTGTAGAGCTGGATGTTTCCACCGGATTGCTTGGCAAAACCGTAGACCATACTCAAACCCAGAACTGTCCCGGCACCAAGGCCCTTCGTTGTGAAGAACGGGTCAAAAGCCTTCTCGCGAACCTCGGCCGTCATTCCCGAACCCGTGTCCGTTACTGAGATCAAGACAAAGTCACCAGTCCTTACCGACGGATAGGTTTTCGCGTAGTCAGCATCGAGTTTGACGCTGGAGATATCGATCGTCAGCCTTCCGCCTTTTGGCATAGCGTCGCGCGCATTTATCGCCAAATTCAGGATGGCATTCTGGAGCTGCGATCCGTCGACCGAAGCCTCGATGGCCGCGCCTGATATAACCGTGCGAAGCTCAACGGCTTCTCCAAGGGTTCTGCGTAACAGGTCCGAAAAGCCGCCGACGAGTTGCCCTATATCCACCGTTCTCGGATTGAGGCTTTGACGCCGTCCGAATGCGAGAAGCTGGCTTGTCAGTTTGGCACCGTCATCTGCCGCGCTTTGCGCCTCACGCAGAAGCACTCGAAGCTTTGGATCCTCAAGCTTGTTATCGATCATTTCCAGATTGCCGCTGACCACGGTCAGGAGATTGTTGAAATCATGAGCCAAACCGCCGGTCAGCTGGCCGATGGCCTCCATCTTCTGCGATTGGCGCAGTTCTTCCTCGATCTTGTGTCGGCTCGTCAGGTCCCGGATGAAGCCCGTAAAGATCCGCTTGTTGTGGGTTGCTGCTTCGCCCACCGAAAGCTCCATCGGAAAGGTCGAGCCGTCCTTGCGTCGTCCGGTCACAACCCGGCCATATCCGATAATGCGCCGTTCGCCGGTCGTCAGGTAATTGGAAATGTAGCTATCGTGCGCCGCGCGGTCGGGATCGGGCATCAAAACCTTGACATTCAGTCCGCAGACTTCTGCTGCCTTGTATCCGAACAGCCGTTCCGCAGCCGCGCTGAACGATGAAATGATGCCGGCTTCATCAATGACGACCATCCCGTCAGGAACGGTATCCAGGATAGAAAGCTGGTGGGCCTCGCGCTCGGCGACGGTTTCCTGCATCACTTTCATCGCCGTGACATCGTTGTTTGTCTGGACCACGACCTGCTCGGCCGAGCCCAGCGGCGACAGAAGAACCCAGTGGGTCGCAATGAAGAGAGGGCGGCCATCCTTGTGGTGATGGATGACTTCGCCGCTCCAAGACTGCGCAGCCAAGAACCGGTTTCTTTGCTCTTCAACAGATTCAGGGAACTGCGTGCTAAGAAGCTCGTGAACCTCTTGGCCAACGGCCTCGATGCGTGACCATCCGTAAAGGTTTTCGCATCCTGCAGTCCAGCTGCGGATGATACCATCCGTTCCGTGAACAATGATGTTTGCCGCATCCAGCAAGCCTGTAACAGCAGAAAGCTGTCGTTCGAGCTCATCTCGACTGCCTCTATATGACATAGCTTTCCCATGATCGCACGCTCAGTGGGACCGTCCCCCGCGGACGATCGTTAACCGGGGCTCGCGGGAACGATCATCTTCATCTCCGGCCATCTGCGCAAGCAGAACCGGACGGCAGATCGTTATCGCGTTTCGAGCCGCCACACCGTCGATTTGGATGGCACCCTTGCCGATGAGCTTTGTCATGGTGCGCGAGACTGTCTCGATTGTCAGTCCAAGGTAATCGGCTATGTCCTGCCTCCCCATGGGAAGCTCCAGCGTGGTCCGGTTGCCTGAGGAAGCCGCTTGGCGCCGGAGTGTCGCCAGCAGAAAGGAACAAAGGCGTTCCTTCGCGTTCTTGGACGACAGGAGCACCATCTGATCCTGCGCTGCCGCCATCTCGTCGGAGACCAGAGCGAAGAGCTGTGGGCGCAAGTGATCACTCTCGGTCACCGCTGCATCGAACCGGCGTCGTGACAATCGCCTCAGGGTCACAGACGTCACCGCCTCGGCACTGTAGAGATAACGCCCGCCAAGCGAGATGCCGACGATATCGTTTGGATAGAGGAAGCCGGTAATCACGCGCCGTCCGTCGGCGATGATCCGAAAAATCCTCAAGGTACCTTCGAGAATTTCGAAAACATCGACCGCATCGTCGCTCTCAAAGAAAAGCGCTTTTCCCGCTGTCAAATGTTCAAACGGCTGCTTGCAGAACAGGCTGTGAAGGCTGGTTTGGTGATGGACTGCGTGAAGAGCAGTCGTCCCACTTTCATAATTCTGAGTTGTACTAAGCATAACCGTGCCTCCAATCTCGATGCGCGCAGTTGACTCGCGTGGCGTGACGGGCGGATGCTGTTTCCGTGACAATCTATGGAATTGCGTAACACATTGTAACAGGAGGGGATAATGGCGCGGCAAAATCCTGCGACAGCTCACATCCTCATCGTCGATGATGATGTGAGGATCACTCAAATGTTGAAGCGATATCTCAACGAAGAGGGCTATTTAACCAGCGAGGCCAAGGACGGTGAGGAGATGCGCCTGCAACTTGCGCACACACAGGTCGATCTCATCCTGCTGGACGTCTCTTTGCCCGGAGGAGCCGATGGTTTTGATCTTGTTCGGGAGGTGCGAGCGGCGTCCGATACCCCGATCATCATGCTGACCGGTCGAAATGACGTTGTGGACCGGATCATCGGGCTTGAGATGGGCGCCGACGACTATCTCGCGAAGCCGTTTAACCTCAGGGAGCTGCACGCCAGGCTGAAAGCCATTCTGCGCCGGCGAAACGTGCAACCTTCCGAGCAGCAAGAGACCGACAAGATCGTCCATTTCGACCGCTGGGCTCTGAACCTTACGCGACGCGAGCTGTCATCAGCGGATGGCGAAGGTATCCATCTGACAACAGGCGAATACGACCTCCTTGCTGCCTTTGTGGCCCATCCAGGACGCGTGCTGTCGCGAGATTTCTTGCTAGAGGAAACAAAAGGGCGCCATCTCGATGCCTATGATCGGGCAATCGACGCTCAAATCGTCCGGATCCGGCGCAAGGTGGAGATCGACCCCAAACAGCCGCAAATCATTCGCTCCATCCGGGGCGTCGGCTACATGTTCGCCGCACGCGTCAGCGTGGCGAAGGTTGCTTAGAGGGCGATAGGTCATACGTTAAACCGGCCCGCGGTACCTTGAAAGTCGAGGTGTCGCCCAGAAGCCAGTGGTCGGTTTTGGCGACGGGCCAGACGTGGATGCGATTGCATCCTTCCTCTGCAGCGCGGCGTTTCGCATACTCTAACAAGCGCCCTGCCACGCTGTGCTCATTGAGGAGACTTACGGACGCGAGAACAGGAACTTCCAGCTGTTTGCTCAAGCCACTTTGCGTGCTGACAAATACCAGGGAAATCCCGCGGACAACCCCTGCCGGGTCGATTACAGTAAGCCAATTTCTCCGGAGGTCTTCTGTGGAAGTCGCTGCCTGCCACTCGGCAAGATCAATGTTCGGAAAGAGATGCCGAACGATTGCGTAAGCACGAGCAACGTCCGAGGCTCGAAGCGCACTGACCGTATAGTCCGCGTCCATCTCCATCCCCCCATTGCACCGTTAATCTTTGGTGGACCGGCTGAGCCTGCATTGACGGCGGTCAACGCAACGACTGCAGATGTCGAAGGGTCAGCGCGGGTGAAGAAAGACGCAATATGGACGCTGAAGCGCCTTCTTCAGCGCGTAGCGTGAGGATCGAAGGAGAGCGCAAGGATGTGCTTATCCATTCGCCCGATGAACCTGGAAGGCATGCCTGCTCGGAAATCAGGCGACGGTCTTCAACTGGACCTCTGCCAACATCTGCTGCGCCACAAACGCCTGACCCGCAATGGCTCGACGATCAACGCCCCGTTGCATTGCGCTTTATCAATGAGAGCCGCACCATTCCGGGTGAAAGAGTTACCGGAGGCGAGCCACCGAGAACGACCGTTTTGAACACGCGGCCCCAAAGCCCAGCCATGCGGTCGCAGGACTACTGAATGATTGCCATTACAGCGCCGTGTCGAGCCGCGGGCTGCAAGAGGACGTGAAACAAGGACGCCTTTATGACGGACAAGCTTCTCCTCACCTTCAATGCCGGATCTTCATCCGTGAAAATCGGCATCTTCAGGGTGGACGGTGAAAGGCCTGAGCGGATCGGCAAAGCCGTGGTCGATTTTGCAAGCGACCCCGTGTCGCTGCATCTCAAGGAAGGTCCGGCGCAGTTCGAACTGTCGCTGGAAGGCGCTTCCGGCGACGATCTTGCCGGCCTGATGGACAAGGTGTTCGGGGAACTGAGTGCCCATTTCGATCTCGACGCCGTCACCTCCGCCGGTCACCGCATCGTCCATGGCGGCGACGTCTTCGACGGTCCCGTGGAACTGACGACCGCGACTGTTGCGAAGGTTCGGTCGTTGACGGCACTTGCGCCACTCCATCAGCCCCAGGCGCTGCGGATGATCGAAGCCGTCCGGCACCTGCGCCCTGATCTGTTCCAGACCGGCTCCTTCGATACGACTTTCCATGCGACACAGTCCGACCTCGTGCGGCGTCTCGCAATTCCGCGCGCCTATCATGACGAGGGCATCAAGCGGTACGGCTTCCATGGACTGTCCTATCGCTACGTCGCCGGTGCACTGGCCGCCAAGGCGCCCGGTATTGCGGACGGCAAGGTCATCATCGCCCATCTGGGCAGCGGCGCCAGCCTCTGCGCCATCGAAAACGGTCTCAGCCGCGATTCCAGCATGGGCTTTTCGACGCTGGACGGAATCCCGATGGCAACGCGACCCGGCTGGCTTGATCCCGGTGTGCTGCTGCATTTTCTGGGGCCGATCGGCAAGTCGGTCGAAGACGTGGAGGACATGCTCTACCACAAGTCCGGCCTGCTGGGTGTTTCAGGCCTTAGCGGCGATACGCGCGAGCTCCTGGAGAACGACAGTGAAGAAGCGCGGGAGGCAATCGATCTCTTCACGCTCCGGATCGCCGGCGAGGTCGGGAGGCTTGCATCCACGCTCGGCGGGCTCGACGGCCTCGTCTTCACCGCCGGCATTGGCGAGAACCAACCGGAGATCCGCAGGCGTATTGCAGACCAGCTTTTGTGGCTGGGCGTAGAGCTGGACGGTTCGGCCAATCAAAACAACGCGCCCACGATCAGCACCGCGGCAAGCCGCGTTGCCCTTCATGTCATCGCTACGGATGAAGAACAGATGATCGCAGAGGAGTGCCTGTCCGTTTTTCGCGCGAGGGAACATCCCGCCACCTGACGGCACCGCGGAGGCGTCGCTCCCAGTCACGACAGTAATTTTCGATCACTCGCCCTTTCAAAGGAGCAAGAAGATGCAGCTACGTAACAACCTGCCCGTCACGCCCGAAATCAGCACTGAGGAGCTGACGCTCATCGACCGCTATTGGCGGGCGGCAAACTATCTCTCCGTCGGGCAGATTTATCTTCTCGACAACCCACTGTTGAAGGAGCCCTTGAAGCCGGAGCATATCAAGGCACGGTTGCTCGGCCACTGGGGCACGACGCCCGGCCTCAACTTCATCTATGCGCATCTCAACCGGATGATCCGCAACCGCGATCTCAGCATGATCTATGT
The DNA here is from genome assembly GCF_977018685.1 of Velazquezella soli. Lineage (NCBI taxonomy): Bacteria > Pseudomonadati > Pseudomonadota > Alphaproteobacteria > Hyphomicrobiales > Rhizobiaceae > Velazquezella > Velazquezella soli. The sequence continues at coordinate 170,695 of NZ_CDRNXF010000005.1, read as the reverse complement.
CTGCGGACCCGGCCATGGCGGTCCCGGCATGGTGGCGAGCACCTATCTCGAAGGCACCTATAGCGAAATCTATCCGGACATCTCCGAGGATGCCGAAGGTATGCGGAAACTGTTCCGGCAGTTTTCCTTCCCTGGCGGGATTCCGAGCCATGCGGCCCCGGAAACCCCGGGCTCGATCCATGAAGGCGGCGAACTCGGCTACGCTCTGGTGCATGCCTACGGCGCAGCCTTCGACAATCCCAACCTCATCGTCGCCTGCGTCGTCGGCGATGGCGAGGCAGAGACCGGACCGCTTTCCGCAAGCTGGCAGTCGAACAAGTTCCTGAACCCCGCCCGCGACGGTGCGGTGCTGCCGATCCTGCATCTGAACGGCTACAAGATCGCCAACCCAACGCTTCTCGGCCGCATGGCCGACGAAGACATCGAGCACCTTTTCCGCGGACACGGCTACGAACCGTTTTTCGTAGAGGGCCATGAACCGGCCGATATGCACCGGCAGATGGCTGCGGCATTCGAGACGGTTTTCGATCGCATCCGCACGATACAGGCCGAAGCCCGCGACGGTACGGTTTCGGAAGGCCTCCCACGCTGGCCGATGATCGTGTTTCGCAGCCCCAAGGGCTGGACGGGACCAAAGGAAGTCGACGGCAAGAAGGTCGAAGGTTTCTGGCGCGCGCACCAGGTGCCGGTCTCCGGCTGCCGCGAGGACGACGGGCATCGCAAGGTCCTTGAGGACTGGATGCGGAGCTACAATCCGGACGATCTGTTCGACGCCAACGGCCGGCTGAAGGAGGAATTGCGGGCGCTATCGCCCGGCGGCGAACGCCGCATGGGTGCCAACCCCCACGCCAATGGCGGCCTTTTGCGCAAGGAACTCATCGTCCCCGACATCCGCGACTATGCGGTTCCCGTAAGGACGCGGGGCGCCGACATGGTGCAGACGACGGAGATCCTCGGGAAGTATCTGCGCGACGTAATGAAGCGCAACGACGCGAATTCGAACTTCCGCATCTTTGGTCCGGACGAAACGGAATCGAACCGGCTCGGCAATGTCTTTGAGGTCACCGACCGCGTCTGGATGGAGAAGATCGAGCCCTACGACGTGCATCTGTCCCGTGACGGCCGTGTGATGGAGGTGCTTTCAGAGCATCTCTGCCAGGGCTGGCTGGAAGGTTATCTGCTGACCGGCAGGCATGGCCTCTTCTCCTGCTACGAGGCCTTCATCCACATCATCGATTCGATGTTCAACCAGCACGCCAAGTGGCTGAAAGTGTCGAGTGAACTGCCATGGCGCAAGCCCGTCTCCTCGCTCAACTACCTGCTCACCTCGCATGTCTGGCGGCAGGACCATAACGGCTTTTCCCACCAGGACCCGGGCTTCCTCGATCTCGTTGCCAACAAGAAGGCGGATATCGTGCGCATCTACCTGCCGCCGGATGCCAATACTCTGTTGTGGATCGGCGACCACTGCCTGAAGACCTGGGACCGCGTCAACGTGATCGTTGCCGGCAAGCAACCTGAACCGCAATGGCTGACCATGGACGAAGCGATCCGGCATTGCGAGGCCGGCATCGGCATCTGGGACTGGGCTGGCAACGAGGACGGTGCGGTCGAACCCGACGTGGTGATGGCCTGCGCCGGTGACGTGCCGACGCTCGAGACGCTGGCGGCGGTTTGCCTGCTGCGGGACGCGATCCCGGAACTCAGCATACGCGTCGTCAATGTCGTCGACCTGCTCGCCCTGCAATCGCAGGACCAGCATCCCCATGGTCTCTCAGACGAGATGTTCGATCGTCTGTTCACCACCGACAGGCCGGTGATCTTCGCCTATCACGGTTACCCCTACCTCATCCACCGGCTGACCTACAAACGCACCAACCACCAGAACATCCATGTTCGAGGCTTCATCGAAGAAGGCACGACGACAACTCCATTCGACATGACGGTGCTGAACGAACTCGATCGCTTCCATCTCGCGATAGAGGCGATCGAACGCGTACCCGGTTTGAAGGACAAGGCAGGCAGCGTGATCGCGATGCTTGAGGACAAGCTGGCGGAACACACACGCTATGTCCGCGAACATGGCGAGGACATGCCGGAGATTCGCGACTGGAAATGGAAAACCTCCAAGACGGTTGGATAAGAGGCCGGACATCAAACGAAGCAGCCCGACCTATCACGCTCGGGCTGCTTTGAGCGGAAGCACCAAGTCCCCTTGACCACGATCAATGCCCTTTCCTGCGAGTGGAAGAATATCCGGTCTCACACTTAAAACTCGGGGACACGATGACGACATTCTCATTTGAGCAGCGCGAGACGAAGTTCAAGGCGATCCTCCTCCAACGACAGCAGTATCTGCAAACGCGCCTCGAAAAAATCGAGCATGACTTTGAACAACCTCGTAATCGCGACGACGACGATCGTGCGCTCGAACGCAACAACGACGAGGTTCTGGATGAGCTCGGCGAGGCGGGGCAAACGGAGCTGCTGGCGATCGAGGCCGCCCTTCACCGGGTAAAGGAAGGCACTTTCGGTATCTGTGCCAAATGCGGCAATGCCATCAGCGACCAACGTCTCGACGTCGTCCCGCACACGCCGTTCTGCCAATCCTGCGCACACGCGCTTCAGCATCTCTAGACCGGCCTATGGCGGCGTTACGGGCGAAGGCGTGAATTCCGGCAGTGGCTGCGTCTCGGGCGCCTTGCGTTGCGCAAGATCAAAGGTCTCCAGCATCGCATCTGTCAAAGTGAATAAAAGCTGCGAGAGGATTGTTTGATGTTGGTCAGGGACTTCATGACACAGAGGCCGATCTGCGTGTCGGCGAACACGAGTATCAAACATGCGATCCAGCTGATGCTCGATCACAAGGTCAGCGGTCTGCCGGTGATCAGCGACGATGGTCAAGTCGTCGGGATGCTGACGGAAGGCGATCTCTTGAGTCGGAGCGTCTTCAATCTCGGCCCGCAGTCTCCACCGAAAGACCCTGACGATAGTTTCTTCGAAAATTACGTGCGAGCGCACGGCACCACCGTGGCAGATTCCATGACAAAGGACGTTATCTCCGTCTCGCCACAACAATCGCTTGCGGATGTTGCAGCGCTTGTCAGGACGCATGGTATCAAACGGTTGCCCGTTCTTCAGTCGGAAAGGCTCGTGGGGATCATCAGTCGGAGCGATATCATACGGGCCGTGACTGCAAACCGCGATGCGGTGGCAAAAGGAGATGTCGCGTTGCGGCTTGCAGTTTTGACGCGGCTGCGCTCGGAGCTCGGCCTCGAGCCAGAGCGACTTACAGTTGAGGTCAGGAATTCGATCGTCGAGATCTTCGGCCCTGTCCCCTCGCCTGCGCAAGGGCGTGCCATGCAAGTCGTCGCAGAAAGCGTTGCTGGTGTAGCCGGCCTGATTTTCGAAACCAACTGCGTTGAGACACTGGACCACTGACGCGACGTTTGCCTTGTCCAACGCCTTTCGGTTGTCCAAATAGGCAGGCGTAGGCGGCGACCGCCCCTCAAAACGAAGACGACCATGCGCGAGCGATTTCGTACGGTCCGCCTGCGCAGGCACTGTTCGGCTCAAAATCCTGGAGGTGAGACTGGCATCTCCGGTAGTCCGACAACCAGAATCTGATCGATCACCTTGGTGACACCCAGAGTGTTCTCAGCCGCGACCCGCGCAGCCGTCTTCTCGCGTGCATCCAGTACCCTGCCTTCAAGTGTGACCACAGTCGCGTCGACGGCCACCGTGATGGTGTCACCCCACCGTTGCCGGTCATATTCAGCCTCAAGTCCGGCTTTGATATCCGCATCGATCCGATCGACGGCGGACGCTGACATCTGTCGGATCAGGGTGCGCATGATGTCGGCTCGCGTGACGATGCCGACGAGCTTGTTATTTTCGACAACCGGCAGGCGTTTGATGCCGCGATCGCCCATCAGGTTCGCGGCATCCTCGACGGTTATCCATGGCTCTACCGTGATCGCCGGCGAGGACATGACTTCGCTCACCTCTTTCCCGAAAGCTTTCGCGTAATCCTCCGCCAACGCACCGCGTGACGAAAACAGCCTACGCCATATCCCGGGCGAAGCCTGCGACCGAAGCTCCCCGCGTCGCAGGAAATCGCTTTCACTGATCACGCCCAGCACCTGCTCGTCATTATCGATTACCGGCAGACCGCTGAAGCCGCAATCCAACATGGTGTTGGCCGCCTCCCAGATCTTGGCGTCTGGGTGAACAGAAATCGGATCTGCCGTCATGATTGATCGCACGGTCTGCATGGTCTTTTCTCCCTCGTTGTCGGGAGGTTAAACCCGCGGCTCGGGCCGTCCTTGATCTTCATCAACGATCACCGCTTCGAGCGCCCCAGTCCGGGCAACGCGTGTGCGAAGAGGCCGGTCTGAAGATAATGGACCTGTTCGGTCTCCCGAAAGCGCTTTCGTACCCATCGATTGACAAAGATCATCGCCATCTCTTCCGAGGCTTCTAGGCTTGCTTCATCCAAAACCTCTGAAATGGATGGAGCCAACCATGTCGTTCAAAACTATTCTTGCTGTCGTCGGTGAACACGGCGCCAACGCCGATATTGCCAAGGCCATCGAGCTGACAATTGAGTCAGACGCGCATCTTTCGATCATGGTCATCGGCACGGCGTTGCAGCCGATCACGTCCGACTATCCCGTGGGGACCGCCTGGCTTGAGCAACGGCAGGAAGAGATAAAGGCGCTGGTCAACGTCAAGACGGCCGCCGAGGCGCTGTGCAGCCAGAGCGCCATTTCCTTTGATATCGATCACTTTTACGACGACAATTTCATCCTTCAGAGCAATATCGGCGTGCGCGCCATGTATGCCGACCTCGTCATTCTCGGCAACAGCGTCCGGCGCGAAAGAGGGTTGCGACGTCTTGTGGTCTCGGCTGCAGCCTTTGACGCCCGCACGCCGATCCTGCTGATCCCTTCCAAGGGCAACATCACTTTTCCGCCCAAAAATGTTCTTCTCGCCTGGAATTCCAGAGCGGAATCCGCAACAGCCGCCAAGGACGCACTGGATATTCTGAAACGAGCCGATGCCGTGCATGTCGTTCTCGTCGATCCGGATGGTGCCTACTTCAAAAACGGGGGCGAGCCTGGCGGAGACGTTGCCGCATTTCTCTCACGACATGGCATCAAGGTTGTCGTCGAACAGCTGGCGAGCGGCGGCCGAGCAACCGAGGACATTCTCACGCAGCATGCATTGGAAACCGGCTGCGACATGATCGTCATGGGAGCCTACGGCCATTCGCGGCTGCATGAACGTATCTTCGGCGGTGTGACGGCAACCTTGCTGGAATCTTCGGATTTTCCGATATTCATGGCCCGATGAGCGGCTGTCACGCACAGTCTCCGAACCTTAGGGGCATCGGCTGCGGTCGGGCCTCTCGTTCCGTCCGGCGCGTTGACGGCCTCACGGCCGTCAACGCGCCCGATGGTTCTCGTGGTTCAGGGCTTGGTCCGCCCGGCACGTTCCCGCGTCGCTGACCCGGTCGATCCTATGCAAATCGTCTCGGCGGCAACCTGGGTTGGGAATACCGCACTCTTAAGATTGCAATCCTGATCATGCGGTCGGTCCCTGGTAGCGGATCCCGGTGACGGTCCCCTGCCTCAACAGCAAGCGCTTGAAGACGAGGATGACTATGTCCCTGGAACACTGGCTCCGGCCGTTACGGCCCCTTCTCGTCGCGGCCCCGATCTTCGGGCTGACAATAGGATTGATCGCCTGGCACGGCGGATTTCAAGATCTCTATGCCACATCGCTGGCGCTTGCGACCGGCCTCGTCATGGTCGCCCTCGTTGCCCAGATCATCGCGCGGATTGGCGCCGGTGAAATCGGTCTGGATGTCATCGCGCTTCTCTCAATGGGCGGAGCCCTACTTTTTGGCGAATACCTTGCGGCGACGATCGTGGCCTTGATGTATTCCGGCGGTCAATATCTCGAGAATGTCGCCGAGGGCAGAGCCCGCCGCGAGATGACCGCGCTTCTTTCGCGTGCACCTCATGTGGCAACGAGGCGCCGTGAAAGCCAGATGGAGGAAGTGTCGGTCGATTCCATAGCGGTTGGCGACTGCCTTGTTGTTCGGCGTGGCGATCTGGTGCCGGTCGACGGAACCGTGAATGACGGGGAGGCTGTTCTTGACGAGTCCGCACTGACAGGCGAACCGCTGCCTGCCAAGAAACGCCCGGGCGATATCGTCATGAGCGGGGCCGCCAATGTCGGTGACCTCTTTAATATGACCGCCACAAAAGCAGCCTCCGACAGTACCTATGCGGGCATCTTGAAGCTTGTTGAGGCGGCCCAGCAGAGCAAGGCGCCGATGGCCCGCATGGCAGACCGGTATGCGTTGGTCTTCCTGACCGTCACAATCGCAATCGCTTTGCTGGCTTGGTGGATTTCCGGGGATCCCGTCAGGTCCGTCGCTGTCCTCGTGGTCGCAACACCCTGCCCACTCATCCTCGCCGTACCGATCGCTTGGGCTGCTGGTGTCTCAAGGGCGGCAAGCTCCGGTCTTCTGATCAAGGGGGCAAAAATCCTTGAAGAGCTAAGCATGATCCGGACGCTGGTGCTCGACAAGACAGGGACGCTGACCGATGGCAGACCGACCCTGCGAGAAATTTCTACATCTTGGCCAGAGGACGAGTTTCTGCGCCTCGTCGCCTCGCTCGATCAGGCATCGAGTCACGTGGCCGCCAAGGCGCTGGTTGATGCAGCGCATGCCCGGAACTTGAGCCTTGTTTCGCCGGAACAGGTGAGCGAGGAACCCGGCGAAGGAATTGCCGGGACGGTTGGCGACAGAAAGGTTGCCATCGGTGGCATCAACTTCATCGCCTCGGCCTACGGCGTTGAAATCAACGACGCACACACACCAGGAACCATCGCCGCAGCGGTCGCGATCGACGGGAAATTTGCCGGCATCTTGTTGTTTTCGGATCAACTCAGGGCGGGAGCTGCTTCGGCGTTGAACGGTTTCAAGGCAATTGGGGTAACGCGGATCATTCTGGCCACGGGCGACCGCGCGATTGTCGCACGCCAAATCACCGCCGGCCTGCCTTTCGATGAGGTCAGAGCCGACCTCTCGCCAGGCCAAAAGATCGACATCGTCAAGGATGAAAAGACACGCGCGCCGGTGATGATGATCGGCGATGGCGTGAATGACGCGCCTGCCCTTGCTGCAGCGAATATCGGACTTGCCATGGGTGCGCATGGCTCAGCTGCCGCCATCGAGTCGGCCGATGCGGTTCTGTTGGTCGAGAGGCTCGACAGGATTGTGGAGGGCATCGCGATTGCGCACGCCTGTCGACGGATCGCGCTACAGAGTGTTTTTGCGGGCATCGGTCTATCGGTAGGCGCGATGATCCTCGCCGCAGCGGGGTATTTGACGCCGGTGCAAGGAGCACTGTTTCAGGAAATCATCGATATCGCCGTCATCCTCAACGCCCTGCGTGCCCTAAGAATCCGACCTTCCGCCTCGCGTCTGTCATAACGCGATTGGCGTCGCGCCTGTCTATTCTACCGCCACTGCTTGGTTTGGCTTGGATCGACGACCCGATCTACAGAGGCGGCAGTTCTCAGCTGCTCTCACCTTGAATCAGGTCCATGGGCCATACCAAACGTTTGACGGCATCAGGGTAGTGCAGCTTGTATTCCGGCATGACAGATAACAGACCCTCGGCAAGGCTTATGCCGAGATCGCGAAGAGAAAGACTGAAGCAGGTCAGGCTTGGTTTGAGAAACTGGGCCTGCGGGCTCTGCCGCCCGATGATGGCGATGTCCTTGCCGGGCATCAGCCCGACCTCTTCCAGCCCACGGTAGAGCCCGGTCACCAACGTCTCGTTGACAAGGACAACAGCCGTCGGACGGGTTTCGCAGTCCATGATCTGACGAGCCACGCCATAGCCACCCGTTTCGCTCGGCGTGGCACGAAAAATGTGCTCCGGCGAAAGCGACAGATTGTGCCGGGCAAGAACCTCCTGGGATCGGTGAACGAACAGATGGCCGAGGTTCAGATCACCATTCGGCCAGATCAGGCCGATGTGCCGGTGACCGCTTTTCACAAGCCGCTCGATGGCGACCTCCGCCATGCCCTCGAAATCCAGATCGATCCAAGGCTGGCCGACATCGGTCTGGCTTCGCCCCAAGGTGATGAAGGGAATATTGTGGCGAGCGAGCAGTTCGAAACGCGCATCGTGGAGACGGGTGGCAGAGAGAATGACAGCATCCGCGAAGCCACGCGCGACGACGCGCTGAAGATAGGTGTCCGGGTCTTGGTCGGATGAACACAGCAGTGCGACGAGATCAAGCTTGTGACGGGCAAGGACGGTTTGCACGCCGTCGAAGACACTCATAAAGAACGTGTCGCCCTGGCCTGTAATTTCGGGTCCCGTCTGCATCATGAAGCCGATGACGCCTGTCGACCCCTTGCGCAGAGAACGCCCCGACTGGTTGGCGACATAGCCCAGTCTGGTGGCCGCTTCGAGAACCCGGCGCCGAGTCTCTTCATTCACGTCCGCCTTTCCGTTCAAGGCGCGGGACACAGTTCCTATTGATATATCTAGATAATTTGCCAGCTGGCGAATGCCCTTCATGAACTGCCTTTCCGCGGACCCGAATGCGTCGCCCAAAACAATATTGACAAATTCTGGCTCCTGTCCATACTACCGTAAACGTTTACGGAAAATCGGAAGAGGAGTTTTGATTTCCGTAAGGAGGAGGATACCAGTGACATACAATGCTGTTTTGTGTGGATGCGGAGCTATGGCCAAAGGCTGGCTCCGGGCGGTGCGGGACACGCCCCACATCAAAGATGCCATAGAAATCGTGGGCCTCGTTGATCTCGACCGAGCGACAGCTGAGGCGCTTGCAACCGAATTCAGTCTTCAACAAGCGGTTATCGGGACGGATCTGGAAGTTGTTCTCGCGGAGACCAGGCCAGACATCCTGTTGGATGTCGTCATCCCCAACGCTCGCCATTCGGTGGTCAGCGCCGGCCTCGCCCATGGCTGCCACGTCTTAAGCGAAAAGCCGATGGCAACCTCCATGGAGGAAGCGCAGGATCTGCGCCGTGCCGCCAGCGCAGCGAGTCGTATTCATGCCGTCGTTCAGAACCGACGTTTCATTGCAGGCGTCCGCCGCATGCGTCGTCTGGTCGAAAGCGGTGCGATCGGCGAGGTCACGGGCATTCATTCCGATTTCTTCCTCGGCCCACATTTCGGTGGCTTTCGAGAAGAGATGGAGAATGTCCTGCTCCTCGACATGGCGATCCATACGTTTGATGCAGCGCGTTTCGTGTCCGGCAAGGCGCCCCTCTCGGTCTATTGCGTTGAAACCAATCCGGCCGGCTCATGGTACGCCCATGGCGCCGCGGCCAATGCGATTTTCCGTTTCTCGGACGATGTGGTCTTTACCTATCGAGGTTCCTGGTGTGCCGAAGGCGAGCGCACCAGCTGGGAAAGCGCGTGGCGCATTGTCGGCTCGAAAGGCATGCTGACCTGGGATGGCGAAGACACATTTAGGGCTGCCGTTGCCGGGAACGATCCCGGCCTCCTCCCGGGCTTTACGTCAATTGACGTGCCTGCCCCTGCCAGAGACGAGGAAACCCATGGCCACGCCAGCGTGATCGCCGATTTCCTCGATGCCATCAGCACCGGGCGCGAACCCGAAACAGTCAACCACGACAATATCAAAAGCCTGGCCATGGTGCTTGGCGCCATCGAAAGCGCCAAGTCGGGTCAATCCGTCGACATTTCAGCATAGGGACCGTGACATTGATCAACCAGCAGGAAAAATCCATTCGCATCGGCACCATGGTCAGCGCCTCGAAGGGGCAGGCTGCAGAACGCATTGCGCAGATCGCCTACATGGGGTTTGAAAGTTTCGAGCCCTTTTTCTGGCAGACGACCAATGGTCAGGACATTGCCGAGCTCGGCAAGCGCTGCCGCGAGGCGATTGGAGATCGCGACATTACGATGTCGACACTTGGCATGTTCGGTAACCCGCTCGAAGAGACCGACATGGACCTTCAGACGTTGCAGGGTTGGAAGGATTGCATCGACAACGCCCACCATTTTGGAGCGACGTGCGTTGCCGGCTTTACCGGCCGCATCCGCAACAAGCCCCTGCCCGACAGCCTTCCACGTTACAAGCAGATTTGGAGTGAGCTCGCCAAGCGGGCGGCGGACAAGGGTGTGAAAATCGCTTTTGAGAACTGCGCCATGGACGGCAACTGGGCGACGGGCGACTGGAATATCGCTCACAATCCGGATGCCTGGGAGCTGATGTTCAACGAGACCCCCGATGACAATATCGGGCTTGAATGGGAGCCCTGCCATCAGATGGTCTACCTCATCGACCCACTGCCGCAGATCCGCAAATGGGCTTCGAAGATCTTTCACGTCCACGGCAAGGATGCGACCATTCGGTGGGACGTCATTCGCGAACATGGCATTTTCGGCAAACATCCGTTCGTCTTGATGCGCACACCCGGTTTCGGCGACAGCAACTGGACGGACATCATCTCCGAGCTGCGACTGGCGGGCTGGTCCGGCTCCATCGACATCGAAGGCTGGCACGACCCGGTCTATCGGGATGGACTGGAGATGACCGGACAGGTTCACGGTCTCAATCACCTGAAACAGGCGCGCGGCGGCGATTTCGTCGTCGACCCGGTTTAGATCGTTCAATGTTGGCGCGGCAAGGAGGAGGCCGCGCCGCGCGAAAGTGCATTCCGGAGAACCACAAAGGAGGACAATATGGGTATCCGAACATATACGATCGCCATCGCTACGGCGTTTGCAGCAACTGCATCGCTCTTTGCGCTCAGCGCTCAGGCAGAAGACGTCAAGCTGACGCTATGGTCGCTCGACCGCGACATTCAGCCCGCCCCCAATCTCATCAAGGAATTCAACGCCCAGAAGAACGGCATCCAGATCGAATATCGCCAGATTCAGTTCGACGATGTGGTCAGCGAGGCGATGCGAGCCTATTCGACCGGTAAAGCACCTGACATTATCGCAATCGACAACCCAAATCATGCCATGTTTGCGTCCCGCAAGGCATTTCTGGACCTTACCGACATGATTGCCGGTTCAAGCACGATCAAGCCGGAAAACTACTTCCCCGGCCCGCTCGCCTCCGCCACCTGGGACGGAAAATATTACGGCGTGCCGAAAGCGACGAATACGATCGCGCTTTACTACAACAAGGATCTGTTCAAAGCCGCGGGCCTCGATCCGGAAAAGCCGCCGCAGACCTGGGACGAGTTGCTCGAGACCGCCAAGAAGCTGACCGACCCATCCAAGAATGTTTACGGCATCACCTTCTCGGCCAAAGCCAATGAGGAAGGCACGTTCCAGTTCCTGCCCTGGGCACAGATGGGCGGCGCCACCTACAAGTCCATCAACAGTGATGGGGCTGTCCGGGCGCTGACGATCTGGAAGCAATTGCTCGACGGCAAAATGACATCTCCCGACACATTGACGCGCAGCCAGTGGGATTCCACGTCAACCTTCAATGCGGGCAATGCGGCGATGGCGATATCCGGACCTTGGGAAATCGACCGCATGGTGACCGATGCCAAGTTTGACTGGGGAACCGCGCTCTTGCCGGTGCCGCAGGAAGGTGCCGAGCGCTCTTCCGCTATGGGCGACTACAACTGGGCGATTTTCTCCAACACCAAACATCCGGAAGAGGCGTTCAAGGCGCTTGAGTTCTTCGCCTCCAAAGACGTCACCATGTACAAGGATTTCGGCCAGATCCCTGCCCGTTCCGACCTGCCGATCCCGCCGACCGGAAATGCGCTCAAGGATGCGGCCCTCAAGACCTTCGTGGAACAGCTGAAATATGCCAAGCCACGCGGCCCTTCGCCAGAATGGCCGAAGATTTCCAAGGCAATTCAGGATGCCGTCCAGGCGGCGCTGACCGGACAGATGGAGCCTAAGGCCGCGCTCGATCAGGCTGCAGAGAAGATCAAGCTTATCGAAGGCTGAGGCAGGACTGCCTTTCTCAGGAGCCGATGGCACTCGTGCCATCCACCTTTTCCTCCCGGAAGGAGCTGTCTCGTTCGTCAAGAGCGGACAGCTCCACACCGGATCTTATGGGGTTTCCATGAAAAGGATACTTTCCAGCATCACGGACGGCCGCGGCTTCGACATTGGCCTGGTCGGAGTTCCCTTTGCCTTCCTGTTCATTCTTGCGGGCTTGCCCCTGCTCTACAATATCCTGATGAGCTTTCAGGAAGTGGACATGTTCAGCCTGGGAAGCATCATCAGGCCATTCGTCGGCTTCAAGAACTACATCGATCTGTTCAAGCAGCCCGAAACCCTGCCCATTCTCTTCAACACCATCATTTTCGTGGTCGGCTCGATCGCTGGCCAGTTTCTCATCGGGTTTGGCCTTGCGCTGTTTTTCTGGGTCAACTTTCCGGGATCATCGTGGCTTCGTGGATTGTTTCTGGTCTCTTGGGTCATGCCGGGTCTGGTCGTCGGTGCGATCTGGAACTGGATACTCTCGGGGGACTTTGGCGTCCTGAACTTCTTTCTGCGTGAAAGCGGCCTGATCGACAGCAATATCTTCTGGCGCTCAGACCCCAATTTCTCGCTCTGGGCGGTCGTGCTCGCCAATATCTGGCTTGGCACATCGTTCAATATGATCCTTCTGTCCGTCGGTCTTTCCGCCATACCCGGTGATCTCTATGAAGCAGCCGAGCTGGACGGTGCAAACGCCTGGCAGCGCTTCTGGACCATCACATTGCCCATGATGCGCTCCACCATCGGCGCGATCATTTCGCTCGGGCTTATCTTCACACTGCAACAGTTCGATCTGTTCGCGGCAATCACGGATGGCGGGCCGAACAACTCATCCAATGTCGCCCAATACTGGGCCTGGGACCTCTCCTTCCGGCAATACGACTTTGGCAAAGGTGCCACGATCTCGGTCATCATGACTGTGTTCGTGATGTTTGCGGCTATCGTCTATGTGCGCTCGACCCGTCATGAGGTGCGCGGATGACTGAAACCAACCGAAACCGCCTGATGCTCGCCATCGCCATCATCATGGCGGCGATCTACCTGTTTCCGCTCTACTGGATGTACGTCACGGCTCTGAAAACGGGCTCGGAGATGTTTGCCACCCCGCCCAGCTTCTGGCCATCGACAGCGCAGTGGAGCACCTTCGCGTATGTCTGGGAAAGCCGGAACATGGGCCGTTACCTGTGGAACTCAACGCTGATCGCCTTTGGGTCGGTGGCGCTCATCGCCGTTCTCGGTACCGGCTGTGCCTATGTACTGGCGCGGTACCGTAACCGCTGGGTGGATGTGGGCCTGTTCCTCATTCTGATGCTGCAGGTTCTGCCCGCATCGCTGATGATCACCCCGATCTTCGTCGGGTTCTCTCAAGTCGGTTTGCTGGACTACCCGCGCTTTGCCGTCATCCTGGCGATAGCGGCAAAGAGCATGCCGTTCTTCGTGGTTCTCGTGCGGGCGACATTCATGGCTGTGCCGATGGAGCTTGAGGAGGCCGCATTGGTCGATGGCAACTCGCGCATCGGTGCCTTCTTCAACATCGTGCTCCCGCTTGCCCGCAACGGTATTCTTGTCAGCGCCATCCTCATCTTCATGCAGGCATTCGGCGAGTTCGTCTATTCGAAGTCGATGATCCAGAACATCGAATTGCAGCCCGCAAGTGTCGGTCTCAACTCGTTCATGGGCCCAAACACCAGCGAATGGAACAACATCATGGCGTACGCAACGATGTACGTAACCCCGATCCTTGCCATCTTCGTCCTTCTGCAGCGCCGCATCGTTTCCGGCCTCACATCGGGAGCTCTCAAATGACCAATCAAATCGAATTGTCGGGCGTCAACAAATATTACGGTGCCTATCACGCGCTGAAGAACATCGACCTCACCATTCGCAAAGGCGCTTTCGTCGCCCTGGTGGGACCGTCCGGATGTGGCAAATCAACGCTTCTGCGCGCCCTCGCAGGGCTTGAATCGATCTCCGAAGGTAACCTTGTTATTGCCGGCGACCGCATGAACAATGTACCGCCCCGCAAGCGGGATCTCGCCATGGTGTTCCAGTCCTATGCGCTCTACCCGCATATGACGGTTGAGGAAAACCTCACCTATAGCCTGCGCATTCGCGGCACCAAGAAGGCGGAGGCGAAGAAGGCGGCAGAGGACGTGGCCGCCATTACCGGCCTGTCGGACCTGCTGCATCGCTATCCCCGCGAACTCTCCGGCGGACAGCGACAGCGTGTCGCGATGAGCCGGGCCATTATCCGCAATCCCAAAGCCTTTCTGTTCGATGAGCCACTGTCCAACCTCGACGCCGCCCTGCGTGTCCATATGCGCAAGGAAATCAGGGCACTGCATGACCGGCTTGGCGCGACCTCGGTCTATGTCACGCACGACCAGATCGAAGCGATGACAATGGCTGATCACGTCGTGGTCATGCGCCAGGGCGTGATCGAGCAACAGGGCCAGCCGCTTGAACTCTATGACCGACCGGTCAACCGTTTCGTTGCCGGATTTATAGGATCGCCGGCCATGAATTTCATTCCGGCAACGACAGGACCGGATGGAAGAAGCCTCATCCTGGATCTTGGCCGGCCACAGACGATCGGTCTCGACAGAACCATTCCGGCCAATCGAAATCTTGTCGTCGGTCTGCGGCCCGAACATCTTACCATCGCCGAAGACGGCAAGGGTTTGTTGGAAGCACCAGTGGCCTTGGTCGAGTCGACAGGGTCAACGACCTTCGTCACAACGGCAACGACGCCCGAATGTGTCGTCGTCGTAAATGGGCGGGTTCCAATAACCGGCGGTCAAACCGTCGGATTAAATTTTCAGCAGGAACACATTCATCTGTTCGATGCGGAAACGGACAGTCGGATTGAATGATTGATGCCTATGGCGACAAGCGTAACCACGCTCTTGAGCCGGGTGGCCGCGTCCGACGGCTTGCAGAAATCGTTCTGGCCGGTTTTGGTGAGCGCAGCTGGCACCGTTGTTTTTCCGCTGCGGCTTTCTTCTCTGCATTTTCCCCTTGCGGTCCGCCAATTCTGACCCGCCACACCCCCATGTTCATGGCTGGCGCGGTTTGGGGATTTGCTCAATAATCCTTTCTGGCCAAGCCGAGGCCTGAAAGCGAGTGTTATCTTGAACACCCAAACGGAGAGAGCCGGACCTATATCCGTTGTCATCGTCGAGGACGATGGACCAACACGTCGGCGTATCGCTGACGGCCTGTCCGACGCTTCCGCATTTTCGGTTCTTCAGGCGGGAACGCTCTCGGAGGCGCGCCAAGTGCTGGAGTCTGGTTATCCTGATGTGCTTCTGACTGACCTCCAGCTACCCGATGGCCATGGCATGGACCTGATCCGCGACGTCCGGCAGCATAGCCAGACCACCGAGATCTTGGTCATCTCCATCCTGGGCGATGAAGAAAGCGTCATTTCGGCTATTTTACTCGGCGCCAACGGCTATCTGCTGAAGGACGCTCTGCTGACCGACATCGCCGACACGGTGCGCGATCTTATGCGGGGCCACTCGCCAATCTCGGCCTCGATAGCCCGTTTCATCGTCAAACGGACCCAAGGCGTCAAGGATCCCGTCGTCGGGACGGACTTGAATACCGCCAAGCTGACAGCGCGCGAAATCGACATTCTGTGGGGCATCGCCAAGGGTTTCAGCTACGCCGACATCGCGGATTATCTGGGTATTTCACGCCAGACCGTTCCCGGCTATATAAAGAACATCTATCGCAAGCTCGAGGTGAATACCCGCGGTGAGGCCGTATTCGAAGCCTTGCAGCAGGGCTTGATAAAGCTTTAGGATGAAAGCTGCCGCTCACCAAGTTGGAAGGATGGCTCGACCGCGTGGCAGGATCGGCTGGCTGCTGCTGTACCTGGCGCTGCAACCTGTCATCATCGTCCTTTGCATCCTGGCCCGCCAGATCGGCCCGCCCCTGCCTCCCGCGGTCTATGAACTGAGCGGCGTTGAGCTTCAAGACGCGACAGGCCAATTCCGTTCTGTGGACCTCCCGGACTTTCGCCCCGTCTCCGAAGATGCGACCTCCTCTGCGATTTATCGCGTCTCACTCGAACGACCGACCACGCAGAAAGATGTGGCATGGAGCATTTTCGTGCCGCGCTTTACCACGGGCGTACAATTCGAGGTCAACGGCTCAATGATCCACGATACGCACCGGAATGTTATGAGCCGCAGACCCGACCGCAATACGTCCGCCATAGCGACGATTCCGGAAAGCCTGCTGCATGAGGGGCGCAATGAGCTGATCATTCACCTCGTCACATGGGGGCCGGTCGGCGGCTATCTGGACAGCGTTTATGCCGGTCCGGACAAGGTCCTGAGACCGGTTCACGATCAGCGGTCGATCATGTTCGAGACCCTGCCCCTCATCCTTGTTGCCGGACAGGCGACATTGGGAGCGATCCTCGGCCTGATCTGGATCAACCGCCGGAACGATCGCAGCTATGGGCTGCTTGCGCTCGCCATGCTGATCGGTTTTTTTCAGTATTTCGTCTCGATGCCAGCATCGCCACAGACGCTCGGCCTCGTCGGCGCTGCCGTTGTTACGCAAGCGCCGCTGGTTCTGCACTTCATCGTACGCTTCATCGACATGCCGCCACCGCGTTGGCTTCATCTCACATTCGTACCCGGCATTATCATTGCCTTTGCGGGCCTTACGGGACAGCATGATTTACTTCACGCAATCTTCCTGCCGCTAGGGCCACCAACGATTGCTCTCTGCGCCGCCGTTGCTTGCGTGCTCTTGGGCAACGCAGCTCTGCGCGGAAACCGAAAGGCGCTGATAATGGCGCCTGTAGTCTCAGTAATGCTGGGATGCGCCCTGAACGATATCCTGACGGTCAGCCGGCTCCTTCCGGGTGAACGGATCTTTATCGGCTGGTTCGGTTATTCGATCGTCCTGATCGTCATCGGAGTCTGGCTGACCTGGCGTTTCGTCCAAGCTTTGAATGATGCCGACAGTTTCGCCGACCGGTTGGTGAAGCAAGTGTCGGAGGCCGAGGTCAAGCTCAGGGCAAGTTTTTCCCGCGAAGAAGAACGCGCAAGGGCGGCGGCTTTGGCCTCGGAGCGGACGCGATTGATGCGGGACCTGCATGACGGGTTGGGCGGGCAACTCGTCAGCATCGTCGCTCTTGCCGAACAGCCGAGAGATACAACGAATACAATCGGAGATGCCGCTCGCGCTGCGCTGCGCGATCTTCGTCTGGTCATCAACGCAATGGAAGAGATCGATGGCGACCTCATGCTTGCCCTTGGCTCCTGGAGGGAGCGGATATCAGGCCAGTTGCGCGCCCACGACATGCAGCTGGTTTGGAGCGTGCAGTCGCCACACGGACTTCCCGTCTATCCGGGCCTTCGTCCAAGGCACGTTATCCAGGTTATCAGGCTGCTTGACGAAGCTGTCACCAATGCGATCAAACACTCGGGCGCATCGATGGTGACGATCATGATCGAGACCATAGCTGGCCCCGACGGCGACGCGAGGGGCCAGATCTCCGTCAGGGACAACGGTTGCGGCTTTGCGGTCGATGCGGTGAATGGGGCGGGAACGGTGCAGGGCCGGGGCTTGCTCAACATGAAAAAGCGCGCAGCCCTCTGCGATGTGACCTTGTCCGTCACAAGCGCACCGCTCGGCACGACGGTCTCGCTGCTGCTACCCCCCGACTTCCCCGAAGCCACCCAAGGGGGCTGATGCCAGCGGGGAGCGCGCGTATAAGGTCATAGGAACCGAGCGCGGAGACACTTCCATCGCCTGGACTATCTGATGCCGAGACGGTTCCTCGGGCCACCACGATTGACCGGCGCGACACCGAGACCGGGTGCGCGAACGCCCGGCCTGCGGACACAGCCAACCGGCAAGCCCGGAGCAGTACAATAGATCGCGGTCCTTGCCACGGGACGCGCCACGCAACCAAGCGGAACCCCCGGCGCCGTGCAGTAGACGACCACCGCGGCCGGGGGGCGCACCACGCAGCCTTTTGGGACGCCGACGGCGTTGCAATACACGACGGCCGCCGCCGGCGCGGCCGTGAAAATTGGCGCTGCCAGCACGGCAAGATAGGTAAGGGCCAATGCGGCCTTGAAACCATTTGGGCGATGTTTCATGGCGAATGTCTCCCGGATTCTAAACTGCGCCGACGGATACCGGCTTGACCCCATCATGCCCGTTTCCGGTGCCGCGAATACGCCATGAACATGGGGTGGATGCGCATCTTAAACGCACCTAATGGTTGAAACTATCGGTTGCTCGCCAGGCCGGTTTGCCCGGCGAGCCGTAGTTTCTCTGCAAGTGCGAACGGGACTGGCACGATGGACGTCTCCGCGACTGCAACAGGCCCGTCCCCGGCCCCCGATCAGTCTGTCGTCAACGTCGCGGACTGGATCGTCAGTGCAGAGCAGGTCGTCGATCGTCTCGAGACGGCGTTGGTGGACACGGCGCTCGCCCTGCCACATCTTGATCGGGAACTGTTATGGGCGGGCACGGTGTCCATGACCTCGGCGCCCAGGGTTCTCGCCCTCAGCCTTGGCGCCGGCGGTGTCGTCATGCTGATTTTTCTGCTGAGCAGTTACGGGCTGAGAGGCCGACGCGAGGCTGCCGCGCGAGAACGCGTCCCATTCCTCGCCGTCTTGAAACGGACGGCCTGGAGCCTTGTGCCGTTGCTGGCCGCCATCGCGGTGGGGCGCGCAATAGCCGTTCGACTGCTGAGCGCCGATCCGCTCGGGGATGGTTTTGCCAGGGAGTTTCTCGTTTCCGTCATCTACTGGCTGTCTGCCATTACCTTTCTCGGCATTGTCTTTTCGCCCCGCACTCCTCAATTGCGGCTTCTGCCGCTGGACGAGAGCGGCGCGGAAAAAGGACTTAGGCGAAGCGCCGTGATCCTGGCGTGCGGATACCTGATGGTGTGCCTTCTGGCAGCAGCCGCCCGCGTCGGCATGCCGCCGAACTCGGTGCGGCTGCTGGCGATACTCGGCGCGTTTGCCATGACGGCGGCGGCTTTGAGATTACTGCATCTTCTGCGCCGTCACGGGCTGACGCCGCTGCTACACATGGTCGCCGCCTGGATGATCCTGCTGGTGTCAGGCTTGTGGATATGGGGCTGGCTGATGCAGCAGTTTGACCTGTACCAGGGCATCAAGGGAACAACGATCGCCCTTATGCTGGCGCTGGCCTTCGATCGCTCGATCGCCCTCTCGATCCAGCTGTCGCGCAAGCCCGAGGTGATGCGTCGACTGTTCGTGGTGCGGGTGGTGATCGATGCCTTGGCGGCAGCTGTCATCCTCAGGCTGATCGTCGAGTACTGGCTGGTCGGCACGCTTGCGGTCATCCCGCAACAGGATTGGCCGCAATACTCGCGGCAGATCAATTTTTCGCTTTTGGTGTTGGTGCTCGCTGCCGTGCTCGCCGCGGTTACCCACGCATGGGTAGAGTCGCGCATGATGCCGAAGGAGGCTCTCACCTCGCTGGAAGACGCGGGGTTGCACCTTGCGCGTATGACAACGGTTCTGCCGATCCTTCGTGTGGTCTTGCTGGGGCTCATCGGATCGATTTTCTCGCTCGTGACCCTGTCGGTTCTGGGGGTCGACACCACTCCCATCATAGCCGGCGCCGGCATTCTCGGTCTGGCGGTCAGTCTCGGGTCCCAGGCGTTGGTGAAGGACGTAATATCGGGCATTTTCTGGATGCTGGACGATGCGTTCCGGCTCGGCGAAGAGATTGAGATCGACTCCACTCCCGGCAGGGTGGAGCAGATACTGATCCGCAGTCTCAGACTGCGCGGCTTGGATGACAGGCTGCATACAATTCCCTACGGCCAGATCGAGACCGTTGTCAGCCGCAGTCGCGGACTCGTCCTCGCTCGGGTTAGCCTGAGACTGGAGAACGACACGGACGCCGTCGGGCACGAGCGGTTACTGCGGTTGGCGGCGTCGACCCTTCGAAGCGAAACCAGGCTTCAGGCCGATATCGTCGGCAAGATCGCCATCAGCCCGCCTGAAGCCCATGTGCAGACCAGGGAGCTGGTGTTGAGCTTCAATTTGGCGCGTGCCGCAGCGGTGACCGCCCTTCCCCTGATCCGCTCTCTGCTGCTTGAAGTGCTCGAAGCCTCCGGCTTCGATCTCGCGCCAGATGGCGTCCACGTCTCTCTTGCTGAAAGGCGCGCCACGGCAGCCCCGGTGGCTGGCACACTGGACGAGGTGCAGACCCCATGAACATGGGATGGCTTCACTGCAGCCTTTGGTTGATCGTGCCGTCCAGCATCGTAGGGACATTGACCAGTCCCTTGGAGCAGGTCCTGCGGCCTCGTCGCGAAGAATTGGTCCGGATTAGCTGATGCTGGCAGTTCCGCAACTGAAGAATGGACTGCTGACCGCGTCCGCCCGGCAGGAGGCTCCCGACACAGGGATCAACCTGGCGGATATCGCAACACTCAAAGGAGATCGAAATGGCAAACGTTAAGCTGATCACCCCTGTTCTGATCGTCTTCGGGGGGCTGGCCGTCGCTTCGAGCGGCTATGCGCAACAGGAGGCCTTCATGACCGCAGACAAGAACGCCGACACGATGCTGGACCAACCCGAATTCAAGGTTTTCATCGACACGATGGCCGCGTCCGGAAAGCCGATAGCCCTCAAGGTCAAACAGGCCGGTCGCTACAACCTGGCGTTTGGCCGGATCGACAAGGACAAGAACGGACTCCTGACGCCGAACGAGTTGCAGTCGCTGAAATAGCTGCCGCTCCCTGAGCAGGCCTGCCACGACATGCGCAAGGGAAGGATCTTTCCATGAAACATGCACTGTTGCCCCTGGTGGCCGCAGCTCTGCTGATTGGCTGGGTCGGGCAGGCCTGCGCCCAGGCCGAGAAGCGGAAAGTCGTGGTTGAGGCACCTACCCTCATCGAGGTGACGCTGTACCTGGAGACGACGGGAACGTTCCGCGCGGTCAACCAGGTTGACCTCGTCGCCCGAGTCTCCGGTACGCTCGAGAAAGTGAACTTCAATGAAGGCGACACCGTGCGAAAAGGTGACGTCGTCTTTCTCATAGAGCCCGAACCCTATCGCATCAGCCTCGCAGCTGCCGAAGCAGAACTGCGTCAGCAACAGGCCAACCTGCAACAGGCGGTCTCAAACGCGGCCCGGCAGGAAGGACTTTCTGCCAAGCAGGTCGTATCGCTAAGCGCAAATGAATCGGCGGTGGCACAGCGACTGGCAGCCGAGGCACAGGTCGAGGCCGCCAAGACCAAGGTGCGAAGTGCTGACATCAACCTCAGCTACACGGAAGTGAAGGCGCCGTTCGACGGTATCCTATCCGCACGCGCGGCCGATCTCGGCGCCTTTATCAATGCCGCATCGGCTCCGAAGCTCGCCTCGCTGGTCGAACCGGACCCGCTCCACGTACTCTTCTCGGCCGATGAGCGGCAGGTAATCGCCATTCGCCGCGCGATGGCTGAGCGCCATATAGACCTGAGGAGCCTCGGGGCGATCCGAGTTGAAGCCGGTCTTCAGGGTGATGCGACCTACCCTTACAGTGGATATCTCGACTACATCGCGCCAGAGCTGGATAGCGCGAGTGGGACCATGACCCTTCGCGGCGTTATTGCCAACACGCACCGCTTGCTATCGCCGGGCATGTTTGCCCGCGTCCGAGTCCCGATCGTCACGCGCAAGGCACTGACCGTGCCGGAGGCCGCGATCGGCAATTCCCAGTTGGGCCGAACGCTTCAAATCGTCGATGCCGAAGGCAAGGTCGCAGCCGTCAAAGTCGCGCTCGGAGAAAAAGCCGCCGGCGGCCGACGGGAGGTTGTCAATGGCGTGAGAGAGGGCGACCGCGTGATCGTCAAGGGCGGGGCTGGGTTGCGTGCCAGAGAAGTCGTCGAAGTCGTGACGGCACTCGATTGATCTGCTTACAGAAACAGGGAATGCCCCAGGATGGCCAGGTTCTTTATCGATAGACCGGTGCTTGCGAACGTGATCGCGCTCCTGACCGTCATACTCGGTCTGGTGACGCTGGTCGGCCTGCCTGTCGCACAATATCCGAATGTCGTACCGCCCTCGGTGCAGGTGACGGCACGCTATCCCGGTGCCAACGCCGAGACGATCGTCCATGATGTGGCATTGCCGATCGAGCAAAAGGTCAATGGGGTCGAGGGCATGCTCTACATGCAATCGACCTCCACCAGTGACGGCACCTACGCACTCACCGTGACCTTTGCCATCGGCACCGATCCCGACGCGGCGCAGATCCTTGTGCAGAACCGTGTGGCGAGTGCGACGCCTTCCCTTCCGGATGCCGTACAGGCACAAGGCGTGCAGACGGCCAAGCGCTCGACGGCTATTCTGGCGATTGTAGCACTCACCTCCGACAACCCGGATCATGACAGCCTGTTCATGACCAATTATGCAACCATCAACCTGATCGATCAGATCGCTCGCATCCCCGGCGTCGGTAGTGTTTCGGTTTTCGGCGCCGGCAACTATGCGGTGCGCATCTGGATGGATCCGGACCTGATGGCGGCACGCGGTCTCATGCCGTCAGATGTGAACAACGCGATCCGTCAGCAAAGCCGCACATCGTCCGCCGGCCAGCTTGGCCTTCCACCGGTGCCGGAGGGGCGCGATTTCCAATACACGCTGAAGCTCGACTCCAAGCTCGCCGATGTGGCGGCCTTCGAAGACATCGTCCTGCGCGCAAATGACAATGGTGATCTTGTGCGCCTGCGCGACGTGGCACGGGTAGAGCTGGGTGCTCAGCAATACAGCCAGGATTTCAGTCTCGATGGAAAGCCGGCGGCAGGCCTCGCACTGTTTCTGTTGCCCGAGGCCAATGCGCTTGACGTCGTAGCGGCGGTCAAGGCGAAACTGGAGGTCATGTCGACCGACTTTCCCGAAGGGCTTCGCCACTCCGTGCCGTTCGACACGACGCTGTTCGTCAAGGCCGCCATCGATGATGTCTACCACACCCTGGTGGAAGCCGCGTTCCTCGTGCTGGTTGTCATCCTCATCTTCCTGCAGGATTGGCGCGCGATGCTGGTGCCTGCCACTACGGTGCCTGTCACCATCATCGGCGCCTTCGGCGCATTGGCATTGTTCGGTTTCTCCATCAATCTTTCCACCCTGTTCGCCATCATCCTTGCCATCGGCATCGTGGTTGACGATGCAATCATCGTGGTCGAGGCCGCTGCTCGCCATCTCGATGACGGAAAAACGCCAACGGAGGCTGCGGCGCTTGCCATGGACGAGTTGATGGGCCCGATCATCGGCATCACACTTGTGCTGCTTGCCGTGTTCCTCCCGGCCTCCTTTCTGCCTGGCCTCAGTGGCGAAATGTATCGCCAGTTCTCGCTGGTCATTGCCGCCACGGCCCTGATCAGCGCGGTCAACGCCGTGACCCTGAAGCCGACCCAATGCGCCCTATGGCTGAAACCACATGCCCTGAAGCCGCGCAAGAACGTCGTCTACCGCGGTTTCAACGCAAGTTACGATGCCGTCGAACGGGTCTATGCAGGGCTGGTGAGGGTCATGACCCGTTTCAGTGTGACGGTCTCGCTGGTGGCACTGCTGTTGGTCGCGCTCTCGCTCTCCCTGCTGGCGCAGGTGCCGACGGCCTTCCTGCCGATCGAGGACCAGGGGTATTTTCTGGTATCGGTCCAGTTGCCCGAGGGCGCGTCGCTCGAGCGCACACGCCTCGCAATCGAAAACCTGCGGGGGCGGGTCGAGAAGCTGGATGCCGTTGAAACGGCGGTCGCAATCAGCGGCGTCTCCGCCCTCAACAACAATGCCAGCCTTTCCAACGCGGGTGTCCTCTACGTGATCCTCAAGGACTGGAGCCTTCGCCAACAGGGAGATGACCTGTTGTCGCTCTACACCTACCTGCGGAGGCTGACTGCCGATCTCCCGGACGGACAGGCGCTCGTGCTTCCGCCGCCTCCGATCCAGGGTATCGGCAACGCGGCGGGCTTCACCATGCAGGTAGAGGCCCGTGACGGCGCCTTCGACTATGCGGCTTTGGAAGAAGTGGCGGCCAGCATCGCCCGTGCAGCAGGGTCTGATCCGACATTCCGCGAAGCCTTCAGTCCGTTCCGTGCCGACGCCCCCCAATTTGCCGTCTCGATTGATCGAAGCAAGGCTCAGCGCGCCGAGATCGATGTCGGCGGCGCCTATGACGCTGTCAGCCAGTACATCGGATCGTCCTATTCCGGCCAGATCAACCTCTTCGGCCGCATTTTCCAGGTTTATGTACAGGCAGACGCCTCAAGGCGCGCCGAAGTCGCCGACCTGGAGCGGCTTCGGCTGCGCGGCGCCTCCGGCCAGATGGTGCCGCTGGGCTCGATCGCAGACGTAAAACCGGCCACCGGGCCTGCGCTGATCAGCCTCTACAATCTCTATCCATCCGCTCAAATCATCGGCTCGCAGGCGCAAGGCTATTCGACCGGCCAGGCGCTCGATGCACTCGACGGGATCGCAAAGTCGCTGCTGCCTCACAATTTCGAACGGGAATGGACGGCTGTGTCCTACCAGGAACGAGAACTCAGCGGACAGATTTATCTGGTCTACGGCCTGAGCCTGCTTCTAGTCTATTTCGTTCTGGCTGGCCAATATGAGAGCTGGTACGCACCAATCAGCGTCATCGCGACCGTCCCGCTCGCGCTGATCGGAACGGCTACGACGCTGCTGTCGCTCAATGCCGCCGTCAACCTCTACACGCAGATCGGTCTGGTTTTGCTGGTGGCACTGTCGGCCAAAAACGCGATCCTGATCGTTGAAACCGCGCGGCATCTGCGGCTGCATGACGGCGCAGAGACCGTGGATGCGGCCATAAGGGCTGCGATCACGCGGGTTCGACCGATCCTGATGACGTCGATCGCCTTCATCCTCGGCGTCGTGCCGCTCGTGCTGCAGACCGGGGCGGGAGCGAGCGCGCAAAAGTCGATCGGGCTCGCGGTTCTGACCGGCATGATGGGCTCAACCTGCCTGACCGTCGTTTTCGTACCGTCGCTCTTCGTCGTCATGCAGAGAATGGAAGAGCGCTTCAAACGTCGCGTTCCAGTTTCAAGCTAACTGTGGCCGGCAAGCAGAGAGCCTTGTAAAGTCGTTCGCATGAAACCGAACCTCCACGTAAGCGCTTTCGTTGCGGGGACCTAGAACGACGCCTTCAGCTGGCCGCCGATGCTCCATACAGGATCGGCGTCTTCGCGAAACGTTGCTGCGGCAGAGGTGTTGACCTGCCATTTTTCGGTAACCATCCACCCGATGCGTCCTCCAAGCGCCGCATAATTCTGGTCCTCTGTGCTGCCCTTGACATCGCCGACCCAGTCGACGGAGGCTTCTACGCCCTTCTTGTCTGCGGACGTGCGTCCTACACCCAGTAAAAGCGTCAGGTCGAACCGCTCATCGAGCTTGCGGCTCCAAGCTAATTCGGCGCCGAGACTGTCAGTGATCGTTGAGCCGGATCCCATCCTGGCGGCGAAGAGATTGTCGGTCTTGTCTTCCCCATAGCCATCGAGGTCGAGCCAGGATCGAGCGAAACGGGTCGACAGCGCCAGTTCGTTGGTATCGTCGGGCGCGTAGATGACACCAACCCGAGCGTAGGACGCAAACAACGATCCAGATGTCGCACCCCCGGTCTGGATCATCTCATCGATGTTCATGTAGCTTCGGGTGAGCGACGCGGAAACATCGGGCGATCCCCATGCGCCAGCCTCCCCGAAAGCACGCCATGTTGCCGGCGCAGTCGTGTATCGGATACCTCCGGCAAAGAGCGCAAGGTCGTCCGAGAGAGCGTCCGACGCGCTCGCGCTGACGCGTGTTGCGCCCCCAAGCAGGCTGAAGCCGCTGCCAGCTTCCCAGCGAGCGTTAAAGCCCGCCGCCGCGTCACTGTTGCCCGAGAGAGAGACATAGCTTCCGCTGTCGAAGCGCTCGGATTGGCCTAACAGCGTTAGTGCTGTTTGAGAAAGATCGAGTGCAATGGACTGCCGCTGATGTGCAATCTGGTTCATCGAGTCCACCACGGAGCGGGTTGTGGTGAAGCCGAGGCGAGCGAAATCGATGGTATCGAGGAACAGGATTGCGTCCTGGGCCTCATCGTCCAAGGGCCCGGCGGATGTGAGGAGCACTGTAAGGTCGAGTGTGCTCGATCCCGAGACCCCGACCTTGCCACCAACCGCGACGTCGGCATCCACTGGGCCGGACGCCTCGTATTTCAGTATCTCCATCCGATCCTTGAGAGCTTGAATGGACACGGCCTGAGCTTCCGACGTCGAAACAAAGCCGCGATAGTCCATCGCATAAACTGAGTGACCATCCGGCTGTGTCACCGGTACGCTGAGCGAGCAGCGTGTCGTGGCGCGGCGGATACCGGAGGCACCGCCCGCTGTCGCCGAAAAATCGTCGAACAGATAACTGGTCGCGTTGCCGTCGGGTGATCGGACGCGCGAGTATGTCCCTTCAGCGCATCCGTCTGCTGCGAGCACCAGATCTGGAACAGAGAAATTGACCACAGCAAGCAGCGGGAGGAAACGGCGGATACGCATGACAAAATATTCCCGGCATCGGGGGGGCTGCGACCGTGCTGCCCCGGATTTTCCTTTTTAGCGGCAGTCGCGCCACTGAAGTTGGTAGACGATCGCTGCCTTCACGTCCTGCGTATCAACTGTCGCCATGGCCTCCTGCTTGCGCGTGGTATTGACGCGGATGCTGGAATTGGTGCGCAGGTTTACGTCCTCGCCGCACGCCGACCAGATCAGTGATTCCGCAACGAGCTTGTTTGAAATCAGATAATCCTTCTCGACCGGGCCGTTGAACGTTTTTGTGAATGCCGGACCACTTCTGCCCGCGAAGAAGTACTCCACATTGAACTGCGAGCGCGCGCCGCGTGGGAGCTGGTTAAACCCGCGGTAATCGATCGCGAGGACCGAAACACTGCGACCCTGCGGGACATGGACCGGTATGGCAACGTTGCAGGTCTTGCGGTCCAGGGATTTGCCGGTATCACCGCCGGCTTCAACAATGTAGTTGTCGAACAGCAGGCTGAGAGCCTTTCCATCAGGGCTGATGGTCGCCGATACGCTGTCAGAAGGGCAACCACTTCCGCCATAGCCTGGTGTGCCAAGCGAGATATCGTCTGCTTGGGCGGCCGAGGCCATAAGGAGAGATGCGAGCAAGAGACCTGCGGTTTTCATGGGGTTCCTCAAATTTTGTCGAACGTGGCGTTCGGTAGCGGCATGACGCGAGTGAGCTGAACTTCTCCTGAGTGGGACATTCATGTCGGAGTCATTCGCCTGATGCCAAATGTCAGTAGGAGAGTTAAAAGATTTTTAACTAAAAGTGGCGGTGAAGGTACTTTTCGTAGGTCTAATTAAGGCAATCCAATCACTTTGCGCGAGAAACCGGATCCATCGAAGCAAAAAGCACTGACCGAGGAGATTCAGATGTTCAGGATTGGCACAACTTTGCGTCTTTCAGCTCTGGCGGTCAGCCTCGGCATTGGCCTGTCGAGTTGCGCTGCGACGGCACCATCCATCCGTTCCAGTGAAGCCGGACCATCTCAATCCTCGCGGGCTGCCGAACACCGGCGCGCGCAGAGGCAAAAAGCGATTGATGGCGGTTATCAGCGGCTTTATCGTCCTAAAGGATGCCGCTCCTCGACGGCATCATGCGATGGATTTCCTCGAATGTCGTTCAAGCTGTCCACACCGGGCACGGCGACGACATAGAATTCACACCGAGCGACGCCCGATGGTGATCGTCTCTACCGCTCAAGCCCGCCGTCACATTTGAACAACCAGCCGGATTACTTCGCCTCGGTGCAAGCGGTCGAAACCTTCGTTGATCTCGTCGAGCCGGATCTCGCCGCTGAGAAGCTTGTTCACCGGCAGGCGCCCGGACTTGTAGAGAGCAACGTAGCGCGGAATGTCGCGGACGGGGACGCAGGTGCCGATATAGCTGCCCTTCAGCGTTCGCTCCTCGGCGACGAGACTGACGATGTTGAGGGGAAGCGTCGCGGTGGGTGCCGGCAGTCCGGCTGTCACCGTCGTCCCGCCGCGCCGTGTCATCCTGTAGGCGCTCTCCAGCGCCTTTTCGGAACCGGCAAACTCGAAAGCGAAATCGGCGCCGCCATTGGTGAGCTGCCGAACCTTGTCGACCGCGTCCGCATCGCGGGCATTGAATGTCGCCGTCGCGCCCAGATCTCGGGCGATGGTCAGCTTGTCATCCGAGAGGTCGACGGCGATGACTTGCGCCGCACCCGCCGAAATAGCTCCCAGCAGAGCGGCAAGCCCGACCCCGCCGAGGCCGATGATCACCGTGGTCTGGCCTGCCTGGACCTTCGCCGTATTCACCACCGCGCCGACGCCGGTCAGGACCGCGCAGCCGAAGAGCGCTGCTTCGTTGAACGGCAGGTCCTTGTCGATCTTGACGATCGAGCGGCGCGACACGACCGCGTGTTCGGCAAAAGCCGAGCAACCGATGTGATGATGGACCGGCTCGCCATGCGATTTCAGCCGAATGCTGCCTGTCAGTAGTGTGCCCTTGCCGTTTGCTGCAGCACCCGGTTCGCAGAGCGCCGGTCTTCCTTCCGCACAGGGAAGGCAGTGGCCGCAGCTTGGCACGAAGGCAAGCACGACGTGATCGCCGACCTCAAGATCGTCGACACCTTCACCCAGCTCCACCACTTCGCCCGCGGCCTCGTGACCGATTGCCATCGGCAGCGGTCGCGGCCGGCTTCCGTTGATCACCGAGAGATCCGAGTGGCAGAGCCCTGCGGCACGAATGCGCACAAGCACCTCTCCCTGCCCCGGCGGATCGAGATCCAGCTCGGCGATTTCAAGCGGCTTGCTCTCTGCATAAGGCATGCTCGCGCCTGTCTGGCGAAGCGTTGCGGCTCGGATCTTCATGTCATACCTCTCTGGAATCTGGAATGCGGCGCGTGAAAACTAGCATTGTCTGCACCGCATGCGAAAACTTCCGCCGTCGGTTTCGATCTGCGTGGCGTGCGGCGCCAGGAAATGCCCCGTCATCAGCATAGTCTCGGTGTCGGCGATATCGCCCAGCAATGCTGCCCGCGTAAGCGCGGACTGGGCCTGATTTTCGCAGCCCATGCAACTCAGTTGCGGATATTTGAGCTGGATCGGGTGATGGATGATATCGCCTGAAAACACGCATTCGCGGCCATTGGAATGCAGCCATATCGCGACATGGCCAGGCGTGTGGCCCGGCGCCGGTTTGAACGTGAGGCAGCCATCCAGTTCATACCCATCGTCGACCAGCACGACCTGACCGGTCTCCACGACGGGCAGAACGCTGTCGCTATAGGCTGCAAGATGATGGCCGCCGGGATCGGAGCCGTATTTCTCGGCCCAGTAATCGTACTCTGTGCGGCCAAAGATGTATTTGGCATTCGGGAAGGTCGGAACCCAGCGTCCGTCGATCAGCCTTGTGTTCCAGCCGACATGATCGGCGTGGAGATGGGTGCAACAGACATAATCGATGTCCTCGGGCTCAACGCCTGTTGCGCGAAGACGCTCGAGAAACGGGGTCGAAAGGTTGGACCACTGGGCGCGAGCGTGCCGTTCCTTGTCGTTGCCGACGCAGGTATCGATCAGGATCTTGTGCCGGCCGGTGTCGACCAGCCAGGCATGGATGCTGAGCCTGATCCGATCGCTATCGGCATCGTAGAACGCCGGTGCAAGCCAGGAACGCTCGCGCTCGAGGATCTCGTCCGTAACGAGAGGGAAGAACGTCTTCATCCGGAACGATGTATCTTCCAGCTCCCATATGGCCGAAACCGTGATGTCTCCAATGGCAAAACGGGTCATGAAAATCTCCGAAGTTCGGGCCTGCTCACGCGCTCGCGACAGCTGCCTGTTGCCGGACCGGAGGCCAACCGGAATCAGTCGATGTCGCAAGCCGGTTCAGCAGCTGTTTCAGCACCCAGACCTCGTTTTCGTCGAGAAGCGCAAGGCAGTCGGCTTCGGCAGCCTTCAGCATGGCGACGATCTCCATCATCGCCTTGCGTCCCGCGCCCGTCAGATGCGCACGCCGTGGTCCTGCCCCGTCGATCTCGATCAACCCTTCGGCCTCGAGCTTTGCCATCGTCTCGTCGGTAATCTCGTCTCCGCGGGAGCGACCGATCTCGCTGATGGTGTCGAGTGTCCTGCCATCCTCATGGCCGAGCAGCGTCAGCACGGCATAGTCCGCGCCGCTCCATCCGCGCCGCCGGCGTTCGACCACCGCGTCGTTGCGGATCTGGTAGAAGACCCGTGAGATCTGGTAGATGAAATCATCTGGCGAGAGACTGCTTTCGGTTTTCTCGAACGAGGTGTTTTCGCCGGCGTGGCGAATGAGCCGGCCGTATTGCCCGCCATGGAAGACCAGCGGCGGTGTGCTCGAATGCTCGAACCCGGTGATCTCGCCCACGAAAATGATATGGTCCCCGCCTTCATACTGATGGGCGGTCCGGCATTCGAAACGGGCAGCGCAGTCTTTGAGCAGCGGAATGTCGCCGTCTCCCCTCTCCACGGTCAGCCCCTCGAACTTGTCTTCCTTCTTGCTGGCGAAAAGACCGGAGATGTCGCTCTGTTCGGCTGACAGGATGTGAACTGCGAAATGGCCCGCCTGCCGGAAATCGTCGAAGCTCGAGGATGTCCTGGCAAGGCTCCAGAGGATCATCGGCGGATCGAGCGACACCGAACTGAAGCTGTTTGCTGTGCGTCCGATATCCTGCCCGTCCGCGGATCGGGTGGTGACGACGGTCACGCCGGTCGCGAAGGATCCAAGCGCGTTACGCAGAATGCGGGGGTCGTTGGACATGGTGATTGCTCCCTGTCTTATTGATGGTGATGAATGGTCTTTGCGGATGATGCCGGTTGGGGCAGCGAGCCGCTCTGTTCGTCCTCGAGATCGGCACCGGCCGCCTCGCGCAACGGAATGATCGTGACGACCGACAGGCAGGCGGCGGCGATGATGTAGCAGGCAAGCGGTATCCAGCTCCCTGACCAGGCCCAGAGCGCGGCTGCGATCATCGGCGTCGGTCCGCTCCAGAGCACGGTTGCGAACTGATAGGCGACAGACACGCCGCTATAGCGGACCGACGCCCCATACTGCTCGGCGAAAAGGCTGGGCTGGGTGGATTGCGTCGTGGCCTGCCCGAAGATGATGGACAGGGTCATCGCAGCGGTGATCCAGAATACGCTCGCCGTATCCATGAGAAGAAAGAACGGCACGATGAAGAGGCCGTTGAAGATCATGCCCCCCATGAACACCCGCTTGCGGCCGATCCGGTCGGAAAGTTCGGCAAACAGGGGCTGGGCGATAAAGCAGAAAACGGCTGCGATCATCAGCGAATTGAGCGCCGTCGCCCGGTCGATGCCGACGACCGTCGTCAGATAGACCAGCGAATACACCGCCACGATATAGAAACTGGTGTTTTCCGCGGCCTGACAGGCGACCAGAAGCGCTGTCTTCTTTCCATGCTTGCCCAGCACGTCCACGATCGGCAGGCGCTGGCGTTCGCCACCGGATTTCAGCTTCTGGAAGCTTGGCGATTCCGCGAGGCGTCTGCGGAGGAAGATACCGAAGACGAGAAGGATGCCACTGAACAGGAAGGGCAAGCGCCATCCCCAGGCCATGAACTGCTCGGGCGTCGTCAATCCGCCGACAAGCGCCATCACGCCGGACGAAAGAAGAAGGGCCGCCGGAATGCCCATCTGCGGCCAGCTGCCGAAAAAGCCGCGCGTCTTGTTCGGCGCGTGTTCGACGACCATCAGGGTCGCTCCGCCCCATTCGCCGCCAACCGCAAAGCCCTGCAGGAAGCGAAGCACGGTAAGCAGGATCGGCGCCCCGACGCCGAGGACTGCATAGGTCGGGATAAGACCGATCAGAAATGTGATTCCGCCCATCATGGTGAGGCTGAGGATCAGCATCGCCTTGCGGCCGATCCGGTCACCGAAATGGCCGAACACGATGCCTCCGAGAGGCCGGGCAATGAACCCGATGGCGAAGGTCGCGAAGGCTGCGATCATACCTGTGACCGGGTCGAATTCCGGAAAGAACAGTTTGTTGAAGACGAGTGCCGTGGCGGTACCGAAGATGAAGAAATCGTACCATTCCAGGGTCGATCCGATAAAGCTCGCCAGTGCGACCTTGCGGATGTCGGATGTTTGCGTGGCCATGAAGCTCCTCCCCGAGCTGTTATTGGCAATCGCATGGGTCTCCCTCAAGCCTCCAGCGGAAGACCCATGCGCAGGTCGTGGTTAGTTTTCGAGCGGGATATCGACATCCAGCAGGGGGGCGTGCTGCTGCGCACCGTACACGTCGGTATCGCCGATATCGCCGGCGGGGATCGCTCGCGGGAACGTCGCCTTGAACGCAGCGGCGGTATCGTAGGGCGTAAACAGCACGTCTTCTTCCTTGACGCCGTAGAGCCTGGAGAAAAGGGCCGCATTGAGCGTTCCCGTCGCCTTCACGCGGCGGTAGAGGTCGTGATCCTCGAACAGGACGTCGATCGTGACGTTGAAAGGACCGGCATTCTTGCTCTTGCAGATCTGGGCGATGTCTCTGATGAGGGCCATGTCACACCTTCTCGTATTCGATGGGGAACAGGGCGCAGGGATCGCTGACTTCGACCGTATGGAAGATGCTGAAGCGATACATCGGCCCCATGTCGATATCCGACGGACTGAACGGGAACGCCATGTTGCCTTCCTTGCACAGACGCCCCGGAAAATCCGCATGCAGCATCGAGGTGCGCGCCATGGCGATGACCGCATTGGCGATATCCGCCGTCTTGGCGACAACCTCGATCACGAAGCCAAGTTCGTGGCTCGTGATCTGCTTGACCGGCTCCCAGCCGCCCATGACGCCGTCCTTGCCGTAGCAATGGATGATCATCCGGTAATCGTCGCGCGGAACGCCGAAGGATTCGGCCTTCACGGCAACCTTCTCGCGGTGGGTGGCGAGATAGTCGTCGATCTGCGAGATCAGGATCGGATCGCGCGTGCCGCAGATCGCGATGGACCGGTAACCGGCCATCTCGACGCCTTCGAGCTTGATCGTGTACCGATCGGCCGGCGTCCAGGTCATGCCGTCGATCTTGACGGCACGATCGCTGATCGCCTCGAACCGGCAATCGGTCGTGTCCAAGAGACCACCGGGCTCGACGTGGTGGATCGGGCTCGAATTCTCATGCAGCGCGAAATTCGCGACGGCCAACGGCGTCGAGCGCCGAATCGGGTTCGGCGGCTCGCAGACGACATGGTCGTCGCGAACGCGAAGGAAAATGCAGTCCGGCTCCTTTGGCACGGTCGGCTCGGCGCCGCATTCCAGCATCTTGCCCGCATACCACGACGGTGCCGGCGCCATGCCGGCCCGGATGGCGGGTGCCGCCCACTGCGCCGGATCGCTGCTTCGACCGGCAAGAATGACCTGCGCACCTTCGTCGAGGGCCTTCGCAAACGGCTCCGGCCCCATCATGCCGACGACGCGGGTAGAGTTGTCGATCATCTGCCGGTCGAGCGGCTTCATCTTTGCCAGCGGTTTCGTGAGGCCTTTTTCGGCCCAGCCGGCAAGGTCGCCCTTGCTTTGCTCGGAATGGATCAGCGCCATCTTGAACGACAGCCCCTCCTCCCGCGCAATTTCCCGCACAAGTGCTGCCGTATCCTGCAGATGCGGCTCGCCCCCTGCCCCACCGGACGTGCCGATGATGCAGGGAATACCGGCCGCGATGCTGGCCTGCAGCATCAGCCGCAGGTCACGCTTGACCGAAAGGCGCGAACAGAAGGACGTTCCGGCACCGAGATAGTAGGGCCCGGGATCGGTACTGCCGCCATCGCAACCGATGACATGGGGCTCCCAGGACATTCCGATCTTGAGCGATTCCTCGGCATAACCGTAGCCGAGAATGCCGCTCGTCGAGAGCATTCTGAATTCTTTCATCACTCTTCTCCGACTGCTCGCTTATTCCGCCGCCTGGCGCTGGGCGGGATGGACCGGCATGGGGATGCCGAGGTTTTCGCGCAGCGTCGTGCCGGCATAGTCCTTCTGATAGACGCCGCGACGCTGGAGCTCCGGCACCACGTAGCGGACGAAGTCCTCGTAGGCGCCCGGTGTATGGGTCGCCGCCAGCACGAAACCGTCACAGGCTCCTGATGTGAACCACTCTTCCATCTGGTCGGCGACCATGGTCGGCGTCCCGCAGAAGATCGGAAACTCGCCGATCGTGCCGCGGCCCGAATAGTGCACGAAGTCACGCACGGTCGGATTGGGTTTGCCGCTCAGGGAGATGACGCGCTCCTTGAAGCCCGACCAGGACAGTTTCTTCAGCTCCTCGTCGGTGAATTCGCTATCCATCGGCTTGCTGGCGAAATCGAAGTTGAGCGCTTCCGACAACAGCACGACAGCATCGATCGGCTTGGCGAGCGCACGAATGTACTCGCGCTTCTCCTCGGCGATTTCCTGGCTTTCGCCGACGCAGACGTAGCAGGCCGGGCAGATTGCAACCTCGTCGGGATTACGACCGGCGGCAGCGACCTCCTGCTTCACGGCGGCATACTGTTTCTGCCCTGCCTCAAGGGTCGGGTAGACGACAAAGATCAGATCGCCCCACTTGCCGGCGAACTCGCGACCGCGGCCGCTCTGGCCTGCCTGAATCAGCACCGGGCGCCCCTGCGCCGACGGCGGCACCGGCAGCGGACCCTTCGAGCTGAAATACTTGCCCTTGTGATCGAGCCGATGGACCTTCTTCGGATCGGCAAACTGGCCGGTCTCCTTGTCGACGATCAGCGCATCGGGCTCCCAGCTGTTCCAGAGCCCTGTCACCACGTCCAGGAATTCGTCGGCCCGCTCGTAGCGCAGGTCATGGGCAAGATGCTCGACGCGGCCGAAGTTGGCCGCCTCGGAATTGTTGAGCGAGGTCACGACGTTCCACGCAGCACGGCCCTTGGTCATCAGGTCGAGCGTTGCGAACAGGCGCGCCACATGAAAGGGCTCGTAATAGGTGGTCGAATAGGTGATGCCCAGGCCGATATGGCTGGTCGCCATGCCGATCGCCGTGATGATCGAGACCGGATCCATCTTGACGACGCGAACACCGTTCTCGACCGCTTCCTGGTGATCGTCACCGTAGATGTCGGGCATAGCCAGACGGTCATCGAAAAAGGCGAGATGGAACTTGCCGTCCTCGAGGATGCGTCCGATGCGCTGGAAATATTCGGCGGACAGAAAATCGGTGGCGCCGGCAGGATGCCGCCATGAGCCGGGCGCAATCGAGCAGTTCTGCGCCTGCAGGAAGCCCACCATTTTCATCTGGCGTTTTGAAGTAGACATCGTTCCTCCCGTGTCATCGTCAATCGCAAATAAGTGCGCAAACGTTTGCGCACCCCGATCCAATCGCTTTCTGGAGGAGATGTCAAGTTGGGAGCGAATATTTTGTCATGCAGCCCCTCTTTTTCGCATCGGTGCGGATGCGGAGTGGCGCGACAGGGCGCAGCTGTTTTGTTATGAATCGGTATGAACTCAACACTGCCGCCTTCCACACCGCGCCGAGCGACGGTCGTCACCCTGTCAGCACTGGCAGGAGTCGCGCCATCGACGGTGACCCGCGCGCTCAAAGGTGACACGCGGATTTCTCAAAAGATGCGGGAACTGATCATCGGGCTTGCGAAAGAACACGGCTACATGCCGAACGTTCTGGCGCGCACCCTGTCTTCGGGAAAGAGCGGTCTGTACGGACTTGTCCTCGGACCGGCTGAAAACCCGTTCTATACGGAGCTGTTGCACGAAGCGACGCGACAAGCGGAGAAGCTCGGCTTTCGCCTCCTCATCATTCATGCCGGCGGCGGGCCTATCGAGGATACCACTGCGCAAGCGCTGATTCAGTACCAGGTCGATGGCTGCATCATCTCGTCGGCCATATTGTCCTCAAAGGCCGCCGACATCTGCGCCCAGAACAACGTCCCTCTCGTGATGGTCAACCGCGTCGCACTTTCGCATGGATGCTTCGTCACCTGCGACAATCGTGCCGGCGGTGCTGAGATGGCGAAACTTCTGATGTTGCGAGGATGCCGTCGTTTCGGACTGATCTACACCTCCTCCACCAGTTCGACGTCTCGCGAACGCGAGGAAGGATTTGTCGCCGAACTGGAACAGGCCGGCCTGGCACTCTCGCTTCGAATCGACGGCCACTCCAATTACGACGGCGGTTTCGAGGCCGGTCGCGAGATCGCGGCGATCCCGTCGGCGGAGCGCCCGGATGCGATCTTCGCGTTGAGCGACATCATGGCCATGGGCGTCCTCGACGCACTGCGCCTGGCGTCGATCGATGTGCCCGGCGACATCCTGGTTGCCGGCTTCGATGGCGTTGCGGCGTCCGCCCGGCCGATCTACGACCTCACGACAATCCAGCAGCCCCTGCCCCTGATGATCCAGCGGGCCTTTGAACTGCTGCGGGCGCGCACGGTCGATCCGAGCCTGCCGGACGAACTGATCGCCATGCGCGGCAAGCTGATTGTTCGCGGCTCCACCGGCAGGGCATGAAAAAGGGCGCTAAAAGCGCCCTTCCTCGATCCAAAATTCGTGCAGCCTATCCCCCCGCTTTCGGAATATACATCACGATTGCGGGGAAGAAGTAGATGGCAAGCACGGCGAACAGCATGATGACGACGTATGGCAGAGCCCCGTACATCACCTCCTTCAAACTCGATTTCGCCACCGACTGGATCACGAAGAGGTTCATACCCACCGGCGGCGTAATGAGCGCGATCTCGATCATCAGCACGAAGTAGATGCCGAACCAGATCGGATCGATTCCGTGCACGCCGAGCGACGGGAGGAGAACCGGAAGGACGATCAGGATCATCGCGATCCCCTCCAGGAACAGGCCGAGCAAGAGCAACACCGCGGTGACCGCCAGCATGAACATGCCAGCCGTCTCGATATTGACGGCGATCCACTGGGAGATTTCGTAGGGAATGCGGTAAAGCATGATTGCCTTGCCGAACACGTTTGCTCCGGCAATGATCAGCAGCAGGTTCGCCGTGGTAAGACCTGCGCCGAACACCGCTCCGCGAAAATCTGCAAAAGACACGCCGCGGCGTATGCCGAATACGTAGATCAGGGTCATGACGAGGCCCACAGCTGCCGACTCCGTCGGCGTGAAGACGCCTGCATAGATCCCGACGATCATCGTCAGCGCAATGACCATGGTCGGCAGGGCGCGAAGGCTTGCAGCCATCCGACCACCCGAACCGGATTCATTTTTTTCCGCCTTCGGTGCCGCGCCCATGAACGACTTGACGATGCAGTAGATCAGGAACAGCACGATCAAGAACAGCCCGGGCCCGACGCCGGCAAGGAACATCGAGGCGGTCGACTGCTCCGCGACCGCCGAATAGATGATCAGCGGAATGGACGGCGGGATGAGAATGCCAAGCGTTGCGCCAGCGGCGAGCGTTCCCATGACAAAGCGACGATCATAGCCGCGCTTGGTCATCTCGGGAATTGCCACGGTGCCGATCATGGCCGCAACGGCCACGGACGAGCCCGAGATCGCGGCAAAGATGCCGCAGGAGATGATCGTTGCGATCGCTACACCGCCGCGCACGCCGCCGACCCATCGCTGCACCGCATCGAACAGGTCTTTCGCGACCCCCGCCTTCAGCAGGATATTCGACGTCAAAAGAAACACCGGCACCGCCAGCAGGATGAAATTGTTGACCGAGCCGAGGAATTCCATCGACACGCTGGCGAGCGGCACGTCCTTCATCAGGAGAAGAACGATACCCGTCGCCGAAAGCGCGATACCGACCGGTATGCCCGCAAACAGAAAGACGAAGAGCGCGACTAGTACGATAACGCTTTCCATATCAGATCTCCTCGTGCGCGAGTTCGAGCTTGCGTCGCTGCCCCGTCGCAACAAGCAGGATCAGTTCCAGCGCAGCCTGGACGAAGAAAAGAAAGAACCCGATCGCGACCGGCAGGTAGAAGAGCCAATAGGGGATGCGCAGGACACTCGCCGTAGCGCGGCCGACTGTCGCCGCGTCGATTGCGGCAACAAGTGCCTCGAAGGAGACGACGGCACAGGCGAGCGCAATGATCGCAAAGCTTATGCCTTCGAGAACGACCTTGGCGCGTTCGCCGACCGCATCGGAGAAAAGCGTGATCGAGATCAACTGCCGGCGCCCCATGCAGGCTGGAAACAGCAGGAATGTTGCCCAGACCATGCCGAGACGTGAGGTCTCCTCGACCCAGTCCGTCGGACTGTTGAAGAAGTATCGCGACGCCACTTCATAGGCGACGATGATACCGATGAAGAGGTAGATCCATGAACTGTATTCACCGATCCTCATGATGGTCGACTCGATTGTGCCGACCCATTTCTTTTCTTGCGGGGGCATGGTGCCGTTCCTCCCAGACGTTCGCGTCTGACCCTCTCAGACGCTGCGCGAATGCGCGTTTCGCCGCGACGGTGGCATTGCGCCCCGCCCTTGTTTTTGGTGTCGTGCTTTTACATTGTGCCGACTCTGTGCGAGGCGGCGCGGCTAGCCAATTGCCGCTACTGAAGCTTTTGCGCTTCGTCGAAAACAGATTTCGCAAGGTCGTTTCCGTTGTCGTAGAACGACTTTGCGACAGGTGCCGTTTCCTCTTTCCACCGGACGATTTCATCCGGCGTGAGATCGATGATCTCCATCTTCTTCGCGAGAACCTCGCGCGTATGCTTGGTGGCATCGAAGATGCGATCCATGAGCACCGTCTCGAGTTTCGCGGCCTCCTCCTGGAAGATCGCACGAAGTTCGGTCGGCATTTTTTCGAGAGCTTTTTCGCTCATCAGGGCGAAATGCGTCTCATACATGTGGTCCGTTGCGATGACGTAACGCGAAACCTCGAAAAGGCGGCGCTCCTCGACCGACGGCCATCCCGTCAGCCCGCCATCGACGATACCGCGCTGAAGCGCCAGGAACTGTTCGCTACCGCTGGTGACGACCGGAGCGGCTCCCACGGCCTCGACGAATTCGCTGACGGTGGAGCCGAACGTTCTGATCTTCAGGTTGCGCATATCCGCAGGGACATGAACTTCCTTGTCGCGGGTGATCATCGTGATGAAGCCATAAGGGATCCAGAACATCGCGCGCGACCCGGTCTGGTTGATCCTCTTGTCGAGTATGGTCCTGATCGGGGTTCCGGGCAGCACGGCGCGATCGAGCTTTTCGCGCGTATCGAAAAAGAATGGCACGGCGAACACGTTGAGAGCGGGCACGGTGCCGGCAAGGATGGATGCAGAGGCAATGCCGATATCGATCGTGCCGTTTGCAACCGCCTCGTCCATGTGCTGGTCGCTGACGAGTGAACCCGAGTCATAGAACTCGAAGGTAATTTCGCCGTTGGTCCGCTTCGACACGTTGTCTGCGAACTCCTTGATGACGTTGGTGAGGTAGTGATTGTGCGGAACGCTGGTGGCGACGCGAAGGGCCCGCTCGGCGGCGAAACCCTGTCCCGTTCCCATCACAAGAGCTGCCAGAACGACAGCAAGTGTCTTGAGCTTCATCTTATCCCTCCCGGTCAAAGCTTGCATCCGGTTACTCAGCTGCGACCTCCTTATCGCCGCTGCAGATGCGCAAACGTGTGCATTAACTTTCGCAAATTTGCCCGTCCCGTCAAGTTTTTTTCTGCCGACGCGCGAAATATCCTTCTTTCCCGGTTGCGCAGGATCGTCTTCAGGCACTGCCGCGCACAATCAATTTGCCAGGCAGGATGCTGGTCGTCGTCTCGTCGAGTGGAACGGTATTGCTGGCCTGTATCAGGCCCACGACCTCGGAGATCATGCGGGTAATCGGCTGCCGGATCGTCGTCAGACGATAGGATCTCCAACCGGCCATGGGAATGTCGTCAAATCCAACGATCGAAAGATCCTCAGGTGCGGACAGTCCAAGTTCGCGGGCAGCATCTATGGCGGCGAGCGCCATGATGTCGTTGCAGCAGAACAGCGCATCCGGACGGTTTTTTGCTGTCAGCAGTGATAGCACTGCGCCGTAGCTGCCTCGGTAGGTGAACTCCCCGTTTCCCTCGGCAAGCACGGAATGCCCGCTCTCGCGTAATGCTTCGGAAAAGCCTTCCGCCCGGTCACGGTGGGTAGACGTGTTGGAGATCCCGCCGATGAAGCCTATCCGGCGGCGCCCCCTGCCGAGCAGAAACAGTGCCGCATCACGACCGCCTGCGTGATTGTCGCACGCGACCGCATTAACGCGGACATTGCGCTGGATCCGGTTGAGCAGCACCACCCGGATGCCATGCTGCCGGCAGGCGTTGGCCATTCCAGACGTCAGGCTTGCGGAGGTCACGACAAGTGCGCTGGGGCGAGCGGCAAGGATCTGCGGCGTCAGCTGGTCCATGTCCGCCTGCGGCGGGATGGCATAGACGAGCAATTGTCTCCCGACCGCCTGCAGTGCTTTTGCGAGCGTGTCGAGGACGAGTGGATAGAACGGGTTGGCGAGATCGCCTGCCACCAACGTCACTGTACCGGCGGAGATCACCTCGGCAGTACGGCGCGCCGGACTGCTATAACCCAACTGCGCTGCTACCTGAAGGATACGCTGTCTTTTCAACGGATCGATGGACGACCCCGGCGAAAACGCGCGTGATACCGCGGCGATGGAAACGCCCGCTTCATGAGCGACCTGCTTGGCTGTCGGCTTCAAAACAGACTCCGTGAAATTTTTTCACGCAATG
The DNA here is from genome assembly GCF_977018685.1 of Velazquezella soli. NCBI lineage: Bacteria > Pseudomonadati > Pseudomonadota > Alphaproteobacteria > Hyphomicrobiales > Rhizobiaceae > Velazquezella > Velazquezella soli. Next base: position 129,914 of record NZ_CDRNXF010000005.1, on the reverse strand, counting down.
ATGAAAACTTGCATTCAGCGTCGCTAGCACATTACGCTCGATGTCAAAAGGGAGGTGAGACATGTCAATTCGCTATATGAAACAGGGGAAGGCGGCCGCCGAACGCGCCGAAGATGACGCCACAGTCAGGACGCTTGTCGAAGCGACGCTCAAGGACATCGAAACCCGAGGCGACGCCGCAGTACGCGACCTGTCGGCGAAATTCGACAACTTCTCTCCGGCCTCGTTTAGACTGACCACGTCCGAGATCGAGGCGGCAATCAACAAGGTGTCGGCTCGCGACATGGACGACATCAGGTTTGCCCAGACTCAGATCCGCAAATTTGCCGAAGCCCAAAGAGCGTCGATGACCGATATCGAAATCGAGACAATGCCGGGGGTCTTCCTCGGCCACCGCAATATTCCGGTCCAGTCGGTCGGTTGCTATGTTCCAGGCGGCAAGTACCCGATGGTCGCGTCGGCGCATATGTCTGTCCTCACGGCCTCGGTGGCGGGCGTTCCCCGCATCGCAGCAGCGGCTCCGGCCCAAAAAGGCGAACCCCACCCCGCCATCGTCGCTGCAATGCATCTCGGCGGGGCTCATGAAATTTATGTCCTCGGCGGCATTCAGGCGATCGGCGCGATGGCGCTCGGGACCGAGACCATTCGCCCCGTCGACATGCTTGTCGGCCCCGGCAACGCGTTTGTTGCGGAAGCAAAGCGCCAGCTCTACGGGCGCGTCGGAATAGATCTCTTTGCCGGCCCGACCGAAACGATGGTCATTGCGGACGAGACTGTGGACGCGGAAATGTGCGCCACAGACCTTCTGGGGCAAGCCGAACATGGCTACAATTCCCCGGCGATTCTCGTGACCAATTCGGAGACGCTGGCGAAAGCGACGATCGCTGAAATCGATCGAATTCTCGGAATCCTGCCAACTGCCGAAACCGCTTCCGTATCCTGGCGGGAGTACGGCGAGATCATCGTCTGCGACACCTACGAGGAGATTCTCAACGTCGCCAACGAGATCGCCTCCGAGCACGTGCAGGTTATGACAGACCGGGACGACTGGTTTCTCGAAAACATGCATTCCTACGGTGCGCTTTTCCTCGGCCCACGCACCAACGTTGCCAATGGCGACAAGGTCATCGGCACCAACCATACTTTGCCGACGAAAAAGGCGGGGCGCTATACCGGCGGTCTCTGGGTCGGCAAGTTTCTCAAGACCCATTCATACCAGCGCGTCACAACGGACCAAGCGGCGGCTGAGATCGGCGCCTATTGCTCGAGGCTCAGCATGCTCGAGGGTTTCGTCGGCCATGCCGAACAGGCGAACTTGCGGGTGAGACGCTATGGCAACCGCGACGTCGCCTATGGCGAAGCAGCCCAATGAGCGGCCTTTTCAATCTTGCCGGCAAGCGGGCGCTCGTCACCGGCGCCAGCCGTGGCATTGGACGCGCGGTCGCCGAAGGCCTTGCCGAGGCGGGTGCCGAGGTAACGCTTTGCGCGCGCTCGCGGACGGAGATCGAGGAGGCCTGCGCTTTGATGTCTACCCGCGGCGGGAGGGCGCGGCCGCTTGTGTGCGATGTCACCGACATTGCCGGCTTCCGCCAGCATGTCGAGGCGCAAGCGCCGTTCGATATCTTTGTCAACAATGCCGGCACCAATCGCCCCAAGCCGCTGACCGAGGTCACGGAAGATGACTACGATGCCGTCTTCGGCCTGAACACGAAGGCTGCAATTTTTGCAGCCCAGGCCGTGACGGCCGTGATGCTGAGGCACGGTAGGCGGGGCACCGTCATCAACATGTCCTCGCAGATGGGCCATGTCGGCGCGGCCAACAGGACGCTCTATTGCGGCTCGAAGTTTGCGATTGAAGGTTTTACCAAGGCGTTGGCGGTCGAACTTGGACCTGCCGGCATCCGCATCAATACCCTTTGCCCCACCTTTATCGAGACACCCATGACCGCCTCGTATTTCGAGGATGAGGAGTTTCGCCGCGAGACGCTGTCCAAGATCAAGCTAGGTCGCCTGGGGCAGCCGGCAGACGTCGTCGGCGCCGCCATTTTCCTTGCCTCCGACGCGTCGTCCCTGATGACCGGCTCGGCGTTGATGATCGACGGCGGCTGGACGGCGCACTAGTCCGCCACCGCCTGCTTCGCCCGGACGATCCGCATCAGCATTTCATCGCGCCAGGAGCGTCTGGCATCGAGATCCTGCTCTGCGAGCAGTTCGCGACGCTCCGCATCCGCCCGTGTCACCGCATCCGGCTCCCAGCTGCGGTCTGCCCTGCGCTGATCGGCAAATCCGGCATACATCGGCCCGAGCCGTTCGGCATAATCTGCAAGCCCCTTTGGCGCGTTGAGATCGATGGTCTCGAACGGTCCCATGAACGACCAGCGCAACCCAAGCCCGTCGCGCACCGTGCGATCGATGTCTTCGGCCGTAGCATAGCCTTCCGCAAACAGTGCAAACGCTTCGTCCAGCAGGGCGCCCTGCAACCTGTTCAGCACGAAGCCGGGAATTTCGCGCGACAGCGACACGGCTGACTGCCCCACATCCTCCATCAGGCGCCGGACACGGCTCGCTGCCTGTGGCGCAGTCCAGGGCGTCGGGACGATTTCGACCAGCGGCACGAGATGCGGAGGATTGACGGGATGCACCACCATCAACCGCTCCCGGTTGCCACACTCCTCATAGAACGCCGACCCGGGAAATCCTGAGGTGGAACTGCCGACGATGGCATGGGCGGGAAGCACCGCATCGATCGCAAGACTGACCTCGCGCTTCACATCGATCCGCTCGAACGCCGACTCCTGTACGTAGTCGCAGCCCGACACAGCCTCGCTGAGGCTCCGCGCAAAACGGATGCGCGACAGGACCAAAGACACGTCGCCGCAAAGCCCCCCGGCCGCAAGATCGCCGACGGCCTTGTCGATCTGCGCGCCGATGACAGCCTCGGCGTTTTCGCGGGCATCATAAACGGTGACGTCCATGCCGGCTCGCGCGAAGACAATCGCCCAGCCCTGCCCCCCCGGACCTGCGCCGACGATGGCAACGTTCCTGATCGCATTCATGTCCTGGATCTCCCCTTGTGAGCTGCAGTCAAAGGCAGCGCCTCCACGCTGGCTGGGTGAGCAAGCAGCAAGGCAGCCCGAGGGTCAATCGCCGATCATTCAAGTGAAAATCTTTCACGAAGGAAGGCGTCCCACCGTCGTCGTATCGGCTTTTGGCAGTGGACGAGGCAGGCGGTTGCTCCCGGACTGATATCCCGAAGCAGCGTCACCGCCCCGGGGTTACTTCATTCCAGAACCGAACTTTTCCGAAGGCATTTCTGCAATCTCGGTGCTAGTGCGTCCTTGACGGCGAAGAGCCTGTCTCGCCGTAAACAGAGAAATCCTTGGACAGCCCACCTCATGCAGAGATGCAATGCCGGAGGACCGCTCCGACGAATTCGCTAGCGTGACGCCGAACAGCATTGAAAGCCTTCCAACCACGCGAGGAATTCGGACGGTTGTGTCAGTGCGCTGAAAGGACAGTGGCCGACATCGCGGTTTGCCTTCGCGGCGAGGGTTCCTTGATGGAAAGCCAACAGAAGTTGCTCCTTATCGACTCCAAGGTTTCCATCCTGTTCTTCGCGGACTGAGAAGTCATCGAAGACACTTTTGCATCGCGTAGCGAGCATGAGTCCATGCCTCCCATTGTTAAGTTGGATGTCAAACTAGTCATCGGGCCTGAATGGTGACTGAATACCAACTCCGGCCATTTCGCACGACAAGCATTTCCAAGAGCGCGCGACCACTGTGTTGGACGCAGTTTGTGTGGCGGTAATTTCCGATTGGAAGCCCGCCAAACGGCGTCGGGCCGCGCGTGAATGGTTGATGGGTGTTGTCCAGGCAAAGGGTGGTAGGCAGTTCGCGCATGCCAGTTAACCCAGCGGATTTGTCTGGAGAATGCCTGCGATAAGGCTTATCCCTCAGCCGCTCTTCGCACTCGTTAGTAGGAGGATGCCTGAGGAAGTCGTGCCGCTGTTTCGCCGTTTAACGCAGACGTAACCACCTTACTTACCCGTGCTTTAATAGCCTCTGTTTTACCATCACGTAAAATAAGAGATGACGGTTGCGGGATGAAGATACAGTTTCAGAGTCAGTGGTTTCTACGATGGTGCCTGCCGGCTCTCGTTTCTTTGGTCGTCTGTGGTCTGCTTTTACTGAGTTTGAGTTGGGCGGCTGCTACAAGCGATGAGGTGGCCGCGGCAAGGCAGCGCGATCTCATGAAACTTACGGTCGCGAAACTGACGGCTGGCATTGCGCATGACCAGGAAAGCGCAACTGTCTGGGACGACGCCGTGAGGCATGCAACCAGTGGCGACCTGAAATGGATCGAGACGAACCTCGGTTCATGGATGCACAGCTATTTTGGGCATGATGGCGCCTTGGTCCTTCGACCGGACCTCTCTGTGCAATATCTGTTTTCATCCGAGAAAGACTATTCCCCTACCCCAGATGATCTCCGCAACGCCTACCTGCCGCTCGCTAAAAAGCTTCAAGCGCGTCTACTTGCCGAAGATACCGAGGGTATCAGCGAACGGACGCTTTCGATTGGCGAAGCTGATCTGAGCTATGTCGGATTTCGACCTGCAATTGTCAGCATAAAGCCGATCGTTTCGGACACCGGTGATCTGGAACAGACGCCTGGCGAGGAAATGCTGCATGTGAGCATACGCTTTCTCGACGGCGATCTTCCTCTGGCCATCGGTACCGAATATGAGTTCGCCAAACTGGAGTTCTCCTCCAAGCGACCTCTGGAACGGAATGTTGCGTACGTACCCTTGGTCGCACGAGACGGGCAAGTTTTTGGATACTTCCGTTGGAACCCATTCCAACCCGGACAATATGTATTCGAAGCCACTGCCCCAGCCCTTTTTTTCGCGTTTATTGCACTTTTCGCTGGGACCAGTTTTTCTGGAGGTGCAATCTGGCGCCGCTCCGAGCGGCTGGCTGCGAGCCGCGCAGAACTGAAACATCAAGCCTCCCACGATGCCCTGACCGGGCTTGCAAACCGCGCTTACTTCAACGAGCAACTCAATCGTCAACTATCGAGCGGGCACGCCGAGGCTCTCCACTGTGTGTTGTTCGTTGATCTTGATCGCTTCAAGGCTGTCAACGATACGTTCGGTCACCCGGTTGGCGACAAGCTGATCTGCTTGGCAGCGAACCGGATGCGCGATCTCCTGCCGCAATCTCTTCTGGCGCGGGTGGGAGGCGACGAATTCACCATTCTGCTGGGAGAAAATGATGCCAGGAATGCTGAAGATCTCGCATCGAAAATTGTGCAGTCACTGCGGGCACCGTTCGAAATCGGAACGACGCATGTCGTCATTGGCGCAAGCGTCGGAGCAGCTCTAGCAACCGGCCCATGTGACCCCATCGAACTGACGCGCCAGGCTGATATCGCGCTTTATCATGCCAAAGCAGCCGGCAGGAACACCCATGCGGTGTTTGGTGAACATATGGACGAACTTTTACGCAGGCGCAGGGCGTTGGAAAGCGATCTCCGTTTTGCAGTCGAGACCAGGACCCAGCTCGAGACTTTTTATCAACCAGTCTTCAATGCGACCGACGGAAGCATTTGTTCTCTCGAAGCGCTTGCTCGGTGGAAGCACCCGACGATGGGCTACATAAGTCCCGACCAGTTCATTCCTCTGGCGGAGGACATCGGGTTGATCAACGACATCGGCGCCCTTGTGCTGGACAATGCATGCAGAACTCTCGCTGATCTTCCCGGCATTTCTATTGCGATCAACGCTTCGCCGCTTGAGCTTAGTTCTCCCGGCTACAGTCTGCGGGTTTTGACGACCCTCGCAAACATGAACTTAAGCCCCGAGAGGCTTGAGATCGAGATGACCGAAACTGCAACTGCGGATAACACGATCGACCTGAAGCGAACCATATCCATGCTGCGAAAAGCAGGCGTCCGGTTTGCCATAGACGACTTTGGAACCGGGTATTCTTCATTCTCGCGCGTGCAGAATATCGAGGTGGATCGCATCAAAATCGATAGGTCGTTTATCGGCGAAATGCACCAAAGCGGCAGCAGAGCCGTTGTTGTTGCGATGATTGGCATGGCCAGAGCGAAAGGGCTGAAGATAACGGCTGAAGGCGTTGAGACAATCGAGCAGCGTGCCGAACTTGAACGGCTTGGATGCGACGATCTGCAGGGCTTTCTGATGTCGCGACCTCTTCCTCGCCAGGACGTTGCAGCATACGTCTCCCGGATGGCTCGAACCTGAAGGGGACAGGTTACGCTGGGGCTTTGCATTCTGATGCCATGCCCCGGCAGGAAGACCCCACGCGCAGACTTAAACGCATGCGTCCACCGCTGCGTCATCGTAACGGAACTTGCTCGGCGTCGTTTCGGAGGCGCTTATGGCCATCACGCGCTTAGCAGTACCGCGCTGCTGCTGCGTTGTCATTTGAGCGTGTAGGGACTGCGCGCCAGTCCCCCCTGGCCGAAGACAAAGGCATCCATTATCTGAAGATATCGGTCAACGCGATGTCGGCACCAAGGAAACGACCCATGTCTGATCTCAGCTTTATCTGGCCGCTGTCCGGCGGCCTTCTGATTGGCCTTTCCGCCGCGATCTACTTGCTGCTGAACGGTCGAATAGCCGGAATTTCCGGTCTGGCCGCATCTGCCGTCGGATGGACAGGCAGTGGAATCAGTCCGCTCGGGGTCGGTTTTCTGGTTGGCATACTCGGTGGAGCTGCCGCCGCCTTTACCTTGTTACGGCACGCAGAGTTCGCGATCACCGCCTCGCCTCCCCTTCTTGTGGTAGGCGGGCTCCTGGTCGGCTTCGGGACGCGGCTTGGTTCCGGCTGCACCAGCGGCCACGGTGTTTGCGGACTAGCACGCCTATCGCCCCGGTCCATCGTCGCGACGGCAACATTCATGATCGTGGCGGCAGCAACCGTCTTCATAACCCGGCATCTGATCGGAGTGGCATGATGACCCAGCGCATTCTCGTCTCCATCGCCTGCGGAATTCTGTTCGGCATTGGCCTTGTCGTGTCCGACATGGTCAATCCCGCCCGTGTTCTGGCGTTCCTCGATGTGACCGGTAACTGGGATCCGTCGCTTGCTTTGGTGATGGGCGGGGCACTGATCCCGTCATCAATTGCCTATGCGATCCGGCGTCGTTGCAGCAGACCGGTCTTCGAAACCCAGTTCCATGTGCCGACGAGCCGCATGATCGACCGTCCACTTGTCGCAGGCGCTGCACTGTTTGGTCTCGGCTGGGGCCTCGTCGGTCTATGCCCGGGTCCCGCAATCGCCTCTCTCGTTACAGGCCGCTGGGAAGCAGCACTGTTCGTCGCGGCCATGCTTGCCGGTATGTTTGTCCATCGCATGGTGTCGTCCCGACAGACTGTGGCAGCGCGGTCCTGATGGGACGGAGAAGGTAACTTCCGCAACCTCGATGGCATTCGAACCACCATCCCATGAACCATTGAGGGCAGTATAAGGGGTTCTTTACTCCCGCATTGTCGAGCATAGCATTTACCAGAAGCCAGTTTAGCTTCGCCCTCTCGTCCGGCCCGCGGCGCGGCCTTTTCCCGCCCACTCCGACAACACAATCATCATGCTCCAGAGACTGACGAGATCTCAGTTAAGCAGTCATTAACCATCTTGAGACGTATATTAGAATTGCTTGAAATGCTTCGGCTTGGGGAGTAGTCGAGCGACGGTGGTTTGTCTTTGCAGGTCCGTCTGGACCTGCGGGCTTGGGGGATACGATGAGCATGCTTTCCCGTGTTGTCCGGACGGCGATATTTGTGCCGCTCGCCTTCAGCGTTGCGTCTTGCGCGCAGACGCAGACGCGGGCGCGGACGACATCGGTCGACAGTATCGCGACCGCATCAGTCCCGAGCTCTCGGCCCGCAGTGAAGGACCGGAACACGAATTTGACCATGCAGGCGGCCGTCCGGCGGGCGGTCGACTATCAGCCATCGATCATGCAGGCGGCGGGCGAACTCAACCAGCAAGGCGCGGCGATCCGAGATGCACGCTCGGGATATTTTCCGTCGATCGGGGGCGGGATCGATGTCGGCAGGCGCAGCGCTTTCGGGAACGGTTTTCAGCCGGCAGCGACTGTGACCGCGTCGCAGATGATCTACGACTTCGGGAAAGTCTCCAGTCAGGTCGCCAGTGCCACGGCGACAGAGGAAACCCGGCGCGCCGAGTTCATTGCCGTGGTCGACAACGTGATCAGGGACACCGCGCTTGCGTCCCTCGAAACCCTGAGAAACCGCAGTCTGGCGGTTGTCGCGTCCGATCAGGTGCGCGACACGAAGGAAATACTCGAGCTCGTCAACGCGCGAACGGAACAGGGAGCCAGCACGAGATCGGACAAGCTTCAGGCCGAAGCGCGGGTGCAGATGGCCCAGACCACGGCACTGGAGATCAGGTCTCAGTCGGAGCGCTGGCAGGGCAGCATGGCGTCGCTGTTGGGTATGTCCGGGAAGATCAATCTCGGAGCGAGTATTCCCTCAGACCTCCCCAATGCCTGCTCTGCCAAAGAGCCCGATTGGGGTACGGTGCCGAGCGTCCGGGCGGCGGCATCGAAGAAGACGGCCGCCGAGGCCAACCTGCGGTTCAGCAAGGCCGATGTCCTGCCCACCCTGGCGCTTGAAGGCGGTAGCAGCATGGATCTGCTCGGAAATTCACCAGGCAGCCCGGACTATACGATCGGTCTGAAACTGACCGGCAAGCTTTACAATGGCGGCTCCTATAAGGCCCGGAGCGAAGCTGGCCAGTTCGCGGTTCAGTCCGCTGAGGCCGGCATCGCCAATGCCAGGACAGGCGCGCAGCGGAGCTGGATGGAATCGCGCACGCAGCTGTCTGGAATGCGCGCTTTGCTCACGACACTCGCCTCGCGCCAGACGCTGATGCGCGAAACCCGAGATCTTTATCAGAGGCAGTTCCTCGACCTGGGAACGCGGACTCTCCTCGATGTCTTGAATGCCGATCAGGAGCTGCATGCCGCACGTTTCGACGCAATCAACATCCAGTTCGATGTCCATAAGCTGAATATCGAGTGTGCCTCCGCAGCGGGGCGCTTGCGGGACATCTTCAAGCTCGAAAAGAAGCCGGGCACGGCCGCGACCGTCCTGAACGGCGGCGCATCCAGGTCGGAGACGCCAATCGAAATGGCGGTCGCGATGCCTGCGCGACAAGCACTGCCGATAGAGGCAGGACCAGCTGCCGCAGAGAATGCCGAACGCGGAGCAGACGTTGAGACCGAGCTAAGCGAGGCGCTTGCCGTTTCGCTTCAAGCCTCCAGTATCGGCGCGGACGTTAAGGACAAGGGAAACCGGTTTGAAGAGCTTGCTTTGCGCGGCGCTCTCTAGCCCGTAGGGGTCAAATTCGTTTTTGTCCGCCTTTCATAAACGCAAATACGCTGACCGGCATTAACCCTGCATCAACCGTCCGATGCGAGAATTAGTTATCGCTAATTGATAACGTTCTAAAATTGAGCAAGTCTTATCCCAGAGTTTCTTGGTAGGATTGACAGCAATCGAGACACTGCCGGACCAGCCAGTTCGGTATTCAACATTTTGCCCGGCGCAGACCTTTGACGGTCCGTGTCATCGCATCTCGCTGCCCATCCGCCAGGTCCGTTCAGTTTCGCTGTGACGCTCACGGCCTTAAGAGGATGTATCCATGGTTGCCGTTGTAACGAATATCGCAAGTGGTGAAAGCATTACCGTCGCATCGGGAAACATCTCTGTCCGTGAACCAAGTGTTATTCAGCTTGAGGTCGGCCCGAAAGACATTGCTGCGACCATCCGTCAGGGCGACGGTCTCGTCATCCGCCTGCAGAACGGTGAGGCGATCCGAGTTGCCGATTTCTACGCCAGCGGCCCTGGTGAAGCATCAAGCAAGCTGGTCCTGGTGGATGAGAACGGGGTCGTCTGGGATGGCAACCACACCGTCGGAGAAGCCGATTTCTCATTCACCGAGTCGGCCGGCGGCGACCAGTTGGTGGGTGGCGCTGAAGGTGGGGGCGATGCATCCATTCTCGGCCTTGCTGCACTCGGCGCGCTTGGAGCTGGAGGAATAGCTCTCGCTTCCGGAGGCGGCGGCGGTGGCGACGACAACGATGACTCGGACGCAGATGCAGACGCGGATGCCGACGCCGACGCCGACGCCGACGCCGATGCAGATGCTGACGCCGATGCGGATGCAGATGCCGATGCGGATGCCGACGCGGATGCGGATGCAGATGCAGACGCCGACGCGGATGCCGATGCGGATGCCGACGCGGATGCGGATGCGGACGCGGATGCTGACGCAGACGCGGATGCGGACGCGGATGCGGACGCAGACGCGGATGCTGACGCGGATGCCGATGCTGACGCAGATGCCGATGCTGACGCAGATGCCGATGCGGATGCAGATGCCGACGCGGATGCTGATGCCGACGCGGATGCGGATGCCGATGCAGACGCGGATGCCGACGCGGATGCGGATGCCGATGCAGACGCGGATGCAGACGCTGATGCTGACGCAGATGCCGACGCGGATGCGGATGCCGATGCAGACGCGGATGCCGACGCCGATGCGGATGCCGATGCAGACGCGGATGCGGATGCAGATGCAGATGCAGATGCTGATGCTGACGCGGATGCGGATGCAGATGCAGATGCAGATGCAGATGCAGACGCCGATGCCGACGCGGATGCCGATGCCGATGCCGATGCCGATGCCGATGCAGACACAACCGCCTACGACAATACCGCCGTCGCGTCGATCAACCTTTCCCCCGTGGTGACCAACGTTGATATAGGTACCCAGACTTACGGCGTTGCCGTCAGCCTTGGTGGCTTGGATCTCCAGGTGCTTCCGAACGTCGAAACGATCGATTTCAACGTCGAGGAGCGCCATACGCTCGATGCACGTTTTGAACTCGACGAGGGCCTAAGTCTCGGCGTTCTGTCCGATTATCAGGTGGTCATCCAACGATTTGACGGTGTCCAGTGGACCAACGTCACAGGCACCGGCACCGGCAATGCCACACTGCTGGACCTGCAGTTGCTGGATGGTGCACCGACAGTGAGCCTGGAGGATCTTGGACCGGGCCAGTACCGCGCCTTTATCGCCTATGACGGCTTGCTGGGTGCGGGCCTCGGAAGCGAGCTGACGATCACCGGGACGGATACCGACACAACCAGTATCGGCGCCATCGCCGTAGTTGCTGCCAGCGGCAACGTGATCACCGACGCAGGTATCGGCGGCGAAATCGACGCGGTCAATCCCGGCACCATCATTCAGAGCATCAATGCCACACCGGTGACCGCTGCAGGCGCAACCATCCAGGGAGATCACGGTACACTGGTCATCGGCCAGGATGGCAGCTACACCTACACCCCGAACCCCGATGCAGCCGGCATCGGACGGGTAAACTCCTTCGAATACACGATCTTCGATCCGCAAACCCAGGCGACTTCGACTGCGGAACTGCATGTCCAGATCGACAGCGAGGGACAAAACCTCACCTTCTCGACGATTGATCCAACGGCGGATGCGAGCCTTGGAATTGTCGCCACGGACGACGCTGGGGCGGCGACCGTCGTGACCACTCACCCGGTGACGGAGGCCGTGAACGCCGACTTCCTCGATGTCTCGTTGGGACTGTTTGGGGGAAGTGAAACGGGAACGTTCACGGTGGCCGCCGGATCCTTGGCAACGGTTCAGATCGGCGCGGACACAGACCAGCTCCTGGGTCTCCTCGGGACAACGACGATCACCGTCGAAATGCAGCAGGCTGACCTCAGTTGGACGGTCGTCGAAACCAGCACAGGTGCCAATCTGGCCGAGCTTGCCGGTTTGCTTGGCGGCTCCACAGGCCTGGAACTGCAGGACCTGGAAGCGGGCAACTACCGAGTTACGGTATCGCAGGATGGCGTGAACATCGGTGGCAACATCGACGTGCAGCTCGCCACGTCGACGAGTGACCTCGGAACGGTCATTTCCGATGGCGTAGTCGCGGCAGTCGGCAACGTTCTGGACGGTGATACGCTCGGCTCCAACTTCACCAACTTCCAGGTGTCCAATGGGACAGTGTTTGTCGATCCGGCCGCCGCAGGTACCGTCATCATGGGTGATCACGGCACGCTCAGAGTCTCTGCCGATGGCAGCTATTCCTATGAGCCGAACGACACACTCGGCCTCGATGGAATGACCGACAGCTTCACCTACCGTCTCGTTCATCCCAATGGAGAGGTCGTTGAAGCAGAGTTGACGATCCTCATCGACCAGGCAGAGCCCGTCGCCGGAACGTCGGTGATGATGGCGGCCGATACAGGCTCTGAAGCTTTGCAGCCGAGCATGCTGACGTCCGCGTTCGCAGACTTCGACCTCCTGGATCTCGATACCGGAAGTCACGGCCGGTTTGGCGATCTGACAGACGTCATCTCGCTGGATGGTGTGAGCACCGATCTCGGTGAGTTCATCGATCTCGGGAGCGTCAGCGCACTGCCGATCGACGTTGGCCTCCACGAACTTCTAAGCGGAGACACGGGCCTTGTCGTGGACGGTGACCTTGATATCGGCGGGCTCGCCGTGGCTGACGGTGTTGCCGACCTGCCCGAGTTTGCCGGCAACCTCGTCCCCACGATCTTGGACGATACGACCGTGGACCTGCTGGACGGTTCGGCCGCAGACAGTGTGCTGCATGGCGGCTTGCTGGGGGGAACTGTGGGCAGCCTGCTCGACGACGACGCTCTGCACCATGCCGGTACCTCAGTGATCTAGCCCTCAGTCGTGCTGCTGCCGGTTCTGCGGCAGCGGCACGACACCCGCTCGCCCGTCGTTTGCAGACGCTTGAAAGGCACGGCATTGACCCAAGCAACACCTCAGTTCGACGTCGTGCAGCAGAACCAGGCGGACGGCTGGATCGAAATGTTTGAGCAGGTTGCCCGGATTTACGGACTGGGCTTCTCGATCGAAGCGGCCCGCAAGGCTGCGGCGGCTTATTTGCTGGAAGACCAGGCGAAATACGTCCAGCGGCTCGCGCAAAAATTCGGGCTTCGTGTGAAGCTGGCTCAACCCAGTCTGGACATGATGACCAGCTGGAGGCTTCCCGTCATCGTGCAGCTCAAGGACGGGTCCGTTGCAACGGTTGTCGCCATCGATGCGCAACGCAATGGCGCCGTCGTCTTTGCCGGCGACAACGGTCTGAAAACGACGCTGGCGATCGATGTGCTGTGTGCCGAGGCAACGCTTGCGGCCATTCCCAGGCCGGCACGCTCCACACCTGACTCGAGGGTAGACACCTATATCGCCCCGCATGACGAAAGCTGGTTCAGACGGTTCGCGCTCGGTGACCTGCGCCCCTATGGCTATGTTCTGGTGGCATCACTGATCGCCAACGCGCTGTCACTCGCCGGCGTCATCTTCTCGATGCAGGTCTATGACCGCGTTGTCCCCGCCAACTCCATGAGCACCCTTTATGTGCTGTTTGCAGGCGTCATGCTCGCCGTGCTGTTCGACTTTGTCGTTCGCAAGATTAGAGGTTCGATCATCGATATCCTCGGCAAGCGCTGTGATCTGCGACTGTCCGACCTGATCTTCGGCCACGCGCTGCGTGTGAAAAACAGCGTCCGCCCAAGATCGACCGGAACATTCATTGCTCAGTTGCGAGATCTTGAGCAGGTCCGCGAGGTGTTCACCTCGACCACCGTTGCCGCGGTCGCGGACCTGCCGTTCTTCTTCCTGTTTCTGGTCATCTTCTGGTTCGTGGGCGGGATGCTGGTCGTCATCCCGGCGGTCGCACTCTTGCTGCTTGTCCTGCCTGGAATTCTGTCACAACGAAGACTGCACCAGAGCGCCAGCGCTGCAATGCGCGAGGCATCGCTCCGCAACGCGATCCTGGTGGAGAGCATTCAGGGCATCGAAGACATCAAGATGCTGCAGGCGGAGGAGCGCTTCCAGCAGAAATGGAATAACTACAACGCGGTCAATGCCGATGCCCAACTGAAGATGCGCGTTCTGACGTCGTCTCTGACCGGCTGGAGCCACAGCGTTCAGACGAGCGTTTACGCGTTCATCGTATTCTTCGGCGCACCGATCGTCATGGCTGGGGACATGACAACGGGTGCGCTTGTTGCCTGCTCCATTCTCGGTTCCAGGATGATGGCGCCGATGGCGCAGCTCACCCAGGTTCTCAGCCGTGTCCAGCAGGCAAAAATCGGGCTGAAGAGCCTTGACGCGATCATGCAGATGCCCGTCGACCATCCGGTCGCCGAGACACGCATATCCATCTCCGCCATTGCCGGAACCTACGAATTTCGATCGACCGCGTTCCACCACGCGGAGCCTGCCAGTAAACCCGCTCTGGTGCTGAGAAGCCTCAAGATCGCCGCCGGCGACAAGATTGCCGTACTGGGCAAGAACGGTGCAGGGAAATCAACTTTTCTGCAGGCGCTATCCGGGATGATCGAACCGAGTTCCGGCGAAGTCATGCTCGACAATATTGCGCTGAGACATATCGATCCGTCGGATCTGCGCCGTGACGTGGGGCTGCTGACCCAGAATTCCCGCCTGTTCCACGGGACCCTGAGGGAGAACGTTACGCTCGGTGCCTCCAACGCCTCCCAGTCCGCAATCCTCGACGCGCTATCGATTGTCGGTGCCGACGAATTTATCCGCGCTCTGCCAAAGGGACTCGACTACCCGTTGCAGGAGGGCGGCAACGGGCTGTCCGGCGGGCAGCTGCAGGCTCTCCTCCTCGCCCGCCTGCTGGTGCGCGATCCCAATGTCGTCCTCCTCGATGAGCCGACAGCCGCGATGGACGAGGCGACGGAGCGGTTGTTCATATCGCGCTTCCAGACCTGGTCGCGCGACAAGACGGTTGTCATCGCAACCCATCGCATGCGGGTTCTGGAACTGGTCGACAGGGTGATGGTGTTCGACAAGGGTCAGCTGGTGCTCAACGAGGCAAAGGCAGATGCGATGACGACGCTGAAGGGCATCAAGCCGCTCGCCCCAGAAAAAACAGTGCCACCCAAACTGGTTCCTGTTCACAACACGTCTGGCGGGATTTGAAGACATGGCAGAGATCTCGAGCGACAAGGCTTCGGACTACGGGTGGGCTTTCGGTGACGAGGACGATGTCCAGCTGTCAAAGGCAAAGACCGTCATTCTTCTGGCCATGATCCTCCTGACAATCGCGACGGTTTGGGCTTATTTTGCCATGCTTGAAGAGGTCTCCACCGGCGCGGGTCGTGTCGTTCCGATCAGGCGCGAACAGGTCATTCAGTCGCTTGAGGGGGGCATCGTTTCGGAGCTCTTTGTTCGCGAAAACCAGATTGTAGAAACCGGCCAGCTTCTGGCGCAGCTGGATCCGACGATCACCGAATCGGATGTCGGTGAATCATCGGCCAAATACCGTGCCTCGCTTGCGGCCGCCGCACGCCTGACGGCCGAGATCAACCGGACAGCTTTGACCTTTCCGACCGAGCTGAATGCCTATCCGGACCTCATCCGTTCGGAAACCCAGCAATTCGAGGCGCGGACGACAAGCCTTGAACAGTCTCTGGAATGGATGGAACAAGCGATCGTACTGGCCAAACGCGAGCTGGAAATGAGCGAGTCGCTTGCCAAGATCGGCGCCGCCAGCAATGTCGAGATCATCCGGCTGAAGCGGGAATTGGTCGATCTTGAAATGAAGAAGGTCGATATCGCCGCCAAGCAGAACCTCAGCGCCCGCGAGGAACTCGCCAAGGCAAATTCCGACATCACATCGCTCTCCTCGACCATCAAGGGACGGTCCGACAGCCTGCAGCGCCTGACGCATCGCTCACCGGTTCGGGGCATCGTCAAGAATATCGAGGTGTCGACGATCGGTGGCGTCGTGCCGCCAAACGGCAAGCTGATGGATATCATCCCGCTGAACGACGAGTTGCTGATAGAAGCGCGTATATCGCCACGCGATATCGCCTTCATTCACCCCGATCAGCGCGCCAGCGTCAAGATCAGCGCCTATGACTACGCCGTCTATGGCGGGCTGGAGGGACGGGTAACTGCGATTTCCCCCGATACCATGCGCGACGAGGTCGATCCCAACACGTTCTATTACCGTGTGTTCGTGCAGACCACCACAGATGCGCTGGTGACCGCGCAAGGGACGCGCCTGCCGATCGTTCCGGGCATGGTGGCAACCGTCGATGTCAACACGGGCAGCAAGAGTGTGTTGGACTACTTGATCAAACCCTTCAACAAGGCGCGCGAGGCGCTGCGCGAGCGATAGGTGACCATGCCCGCAGAAACTTTCGGCCTTGCGCGGCTGGATCGCCTTCGAGACCCTGTTCGGCAGGTCATCCAACCACTCGACGCACCGCATCCGGCTTATGTGCTGTTTGTCTCGATCAGCGACGGAGACAGACGAGCGTCCGTTGCAACGGTCGGCGCCGACAGTTTTGACGCAGCCTGGCAAAAGGCTTTAAGCGCCGCCGGCGACCTCCTGGACAGCCAGAGGCTCGACGGCCGTCTGTTGCGGATCGACTGGCCGGTGCGGATCGAGAAGATCACGGTCAAGACCCTCCACAAACAGCTTGGTCGCACCAAGAGAAACTACTTCCGGCTCGGACTGTCGCTCAACGACCAATTCGAAACCGCGTTCCTGGACAACGAACTGAACGCCAACGCCATGCTTTATGGTGGCAACAAGGTCGAGCACTGCGTTCTAAACGAACGAAACTTCGCGCTCTATGCGAAGACACGATTTGGAAAAGCGTTCGAAACGGATTTCGCCGAGGCGAGAGCGCTCTGGGCGTTTACAACGAGCGGTTTTTTTCTCGATGAGGAAGGCCGACACTACCGTCTTTGCGGCGAAGGTGCGGGAAGCGGTCAGCGTGAAGGTCAGCCGCTTGATCGTGCCATGCTCGATCGGCTGATCGACTCCTCATCCAGCTATCTTGCGTCTCAGGTCAAGCCGGACGGCGCGTTCGTCTACGGCTATCACCCGTGCTTCGACCGCGAGATCCGCACCTACAATGTCCTGCGCCATGCAAGCACGACCTATGCAATGATCGAAGCTTACGAGGTAACGAGGGATAGCAAGACGAGAGCTGCGATAGAGCGCTCGCTCGGGCAGCTGACCGGTCATCTTACCCGGATCGCGAGACTGCCTGATGGGGCCGAGGCCGCCTTTCTGATCGACGTCGGTTCGGAGATAAAGCTCGGCGGCAATGCCGTCTTCCTCCTGGCGCTCGCGAAATATACAAGTGTCATGAGCGATGATCGATATCTGCCGCTGATGGATAAACTCGCCACCGGTATCGTTCATATGCAGGACGCAAAGACCGGTGAATTCCGCCACGTCCTGCTTTACCCGGACCTTTCCACCAAGGCCGAGTTCCGCACTGTCTATTACGACGGCGAGGCCGCCTTCGCGCTGATGCGCCTTTATGCGCTCACCCACGACATCCGCTGGCTCGGCGCGGTTGAAAAAGCTTTCGAGCATTTCCTGCGCCGGAACTACACGCAATATCACGACCACTGGCTGGGTTATTGCGCCAACGAACTGACGCTGTTTCGGCCGGAGGAACGCTATTTCCGCTTCTGCGTCGAAAATGTCAGCACCTATCTCGATTTTGTCGCCAATCGCATAACCACCTTTCCGACACTGCTGGAACTGATGATGGCAACCCGGCAGGCGCTGTCGCGGATTGCTGACCACCCGGATCTGGTTCCGCTCCTCGGCGAGATCGACCTTGCAGCGTTCGAGGTAGCGCTCGAAAAACGCGCTCATTACCTGCTGAACGGTCATTTCTACCCGGAGGTGGCGATGTTCATGCGCAACCCAAGGCGGATCATGGGTTCGTTCTACATCCGCCACCACGCGTTTCGCGTAAGGATCGACGATGTGGAACACTATCTGTCCGGGCTGATCGCCTATCGCGCGTATCTGAACGAGAAAGAGGCGTTCAAATCGCTGGTCTCTCGGCAAGAAGGAGCCGGTTCATAGTAGGGCTCAGCAAGGGCGAGTGGCGTAATGATCGGTTCGTCGCGCGGTGACATTTCCCCTATCAAGAATGACCATTGGGGAAGCTCGAACAGATCGAGATAAAGGATCCTCAGAAACTAGCGACCCTGGGCGTGGAAATATGATATATTTTCCATGTTCTATGCCATGGGATCGAATTGTCTTGAGACGTGTCTACATCCATGCACTCCTTGCCTATGCGGCCTTCTCCATCACTGACGCTAGTGTAAAGGCCGCCGGCGGCGGCCATTTGTCGGTCTTCCAGATGGCATTCATCGTCAACGTCTTCGCAGCTCTGGCCGTTCTCTTCACCCGCCATCCCGGCGAACGATGGCGCGACTTCTGGCGCACCGCCCATCCTCTTGCCGTGCACGGCCGCGCGATCTGCGGCGTTGTCGCCAGTCTTACAGGTGTCTACGCTTTCACCGCGATCCCGCTGGCGCAGGCCTACGCGCTGGTGTTCATGGCGCCCCTGTTCGTGACCATCATGTCGGCACTGGTGCTGAAGGAGCATGTGGGGATGTGGCGCTGGTCAGCCGTTATTATCGGCTTCATCGGCGTTCTCCTTGTCGTGAAGCCGGGCCACGAGGCATTCGAGGGCGGCCATCTTGCCGCGATATTCACCGGCCTCGGCACTGGCACGGCGGTCATCATTCTTCGGCGCGTTAACGGCAAGGTTAAGACGACGAGTGTTCTGGGAACACTCATCGCCTACCTTCTCCTAGTCAACGCGGGGGTTATGCTCATCCACGGCGCCATCGTGCCGACATTGAAGGAATGCGCCCTGCTGGCGCTTGCCGGCATGTCTTACGGCCTTGGTCAATGGGCCTTCGTGTCGGCCACGCGCCACGGGAACGCTACCCAGATCGCGCCAATGCACTACTCGCAGCTGGCGTGGGCTGTGGTCTTCGGCGCATTGATCTTCGACGAATTTCCCGATGCCGTTGCGCTTGTCGGTATCTCGATCATAATTTTCGCTGGCCTCTTGACGGTCTTGCGCGAGAAAATGCGTGGCACCAGCGGTCCGATCGGTAAGGCTGCAACCGTTGACAACGCCGACCTCGGGCACGATGCCGCGGAAAATTATCCGCCACCCATTCCCAAATAAAATATTTGATATATCATGTATCGTCTATCTGAAGCGCAATAGGGATGGTCGTGCAGACATGATGGGCAAGCCGGTGTTCGGGGTCGTGGCCGACGATCTCACAGGTGGAATGGAAACTGCCGCAATGCTTGTCGCGCACGGCGTCGACTGCGCATTTGTGACCGATCCTGAGGCTGTGGATACAATCGGCGATGTCGACGCTATCGTCGTTGCGCAGAAAACCCGCGTCATTCCGGCGGCACAAGCCGTTGCAAGAACCGAAAGAGCGGCCCGAGCATTGCTTGCGCGCGCCACACGCCAAATCTTCTTCAAGTATTGCGCAACGTTCGACTCGACCGATGACGGAAATATCGGCCCCGTGGCTGACATCCTGATGGCGACCACCGGCGCGCCCTATGCCGCCTTCTGTCCTGCCTCGCCGGCACTGAAGCGTACAGTCTACAACGGGCACCTGTTTCTCGGCAGCCAACTGATTTCGGAATCCCCCAAGCGGCACGATCCACTGACACCAATGACCGATCCGGACCTCGTCCGCGTGCTGCAGCGGCAGACGAAGACCCGAGTCGGGCTACTTGCCCACCCCGCCGTCAGCGAGGGCGGCACGACGCTCCGGCTGGCCGTCGCCGACCAAGCAGCAGAGGGCATCCGCTATTTCATTACCGATACGATCTACGATCGTGATCTCGACGCCATCGCCGAACTGACCTGCGACTGGCCTCTAATGACCGGCAATGCCACAATCGTCCAGCACTATCCGGCGCTGTGGCGACAGAGAGGTCTCCTGACCGGCGAACCGCATACGCGCAGCCTTCAGCCTGTGTCAGGCAAGGGTGTCGTGCTGTCTGGCAGTTGCGCCGAACGGACACTCGAACAGCTCGCCGACTTCGAGCGGTCGCATCCCGTCCTGCGGATCGATCTAACTGACATCGACAGCGCCGAGTCCGCGGTCGATGCAGCCCTCCGTTGGGCGCTGCCAAAACTCGAGACCGGCCCAGTCGGACTGTCGACATCCGCCGCGCCAGAGGCCGTTGCCGCTGCGCAGGCGCGGTACGGCAGGGATGGCGCTGCGGCGCTTGGCGAAAAGATCGTCGGCGACCTTGCCGTCGCCTTCCATGGCGCCGGCGTGCGGCGGTTCGTCGTCGCCGGTGGAGAAACGTCCGGGTCCGTCGTCGAGCGCCTCGGCATCCGCGGCCTGAATGTCGGTCCCTATGGCGGCCCGGGCGTCGGCACGGCAACCACGAACGGTGACGATCCCGTCGCTTTCTGCCTGAAGTCCGGCAAACTCGGCCCTGTCGACCTTTTCACCCGGGCGCTGGCGTCCATGAAGAACCCGGAGTAAATCGTATGAACGAGATGGACCTGCGAAAGACGATGCTCGACCTCGTCGCGAAGCTGGAAGTCAAGGGCTTTAATCACGGTTCGAGCGGCAATGTTAGCTGCCGCATCGGCGACGACATGCTGGTCACACCGACCGGTGGCAACAGCAGCAACATGACCGTGGAGCAACTGGTGCGGCTGGACCGGAATGGCGACAACGTCGGCAATGGCATCCCGTCCAGCGAATGGCATATGCATCAGGCAATTCTCCAAGCCTATCCGCATGTCCAGGCGATAATTCATACCCATGCGGACTGCTGCGTGGCGCTCTCCTGCCTCGCCAGGCCAATCCCTGCATTTCACTACATGATCGCCAGCTTCGGCGGCACGGACGTGCCATGCGCACCCTACGCCACGTTCGGCACGAAAGCGCTGGCGGATGGCGCCGTCGCGGCGCTGAAGGACCGGAAGGCGTGCCTTCTCGCCAATCATGGCATGATCGTTGCCGCCCCTTCCTTGCAGCAGGCCTTCGACCTGACGGTGAAGCTCGAGACGCTTGCCCGCCAGTACATTCTCGCCCGTCAGGCCGGCGAGCCTGCAATCATTCCCGACGACGAGATCGTACGGGTTCTGGAACGCTACAAGGGCTACGGCCGCAGCCGGTTGCCCGGCTGATCGTAAGGGGAGGATGCACCATGGAGATCACCGGCACCTCTAAGATCATGTTCGTACTTGCCGATCCCGTGGACCACGTCCGCGCCAGCGCCGTGCTGAATGCCTATTTCGCCGAGAGCGGCGAGGACCTCGCGACATCGCCGCTTGCCGTTCGCCCGCGGGACCTCGGCACCGTCGTCGACGCGATCCGCTGCATGGGCAACGTCGTCGGCTTCGGCGTCACTATCCCGCACAAGGTGGCGATCATGCCGCTGCTAAATGAGGTCACCAACCGGGCCCGGATGATTGGCGCCGTGAACTTCGTCCGGCGAAGCCGTGACGGCTGGCTGGTTGGCGACAATCTCGATGCACCAGGCTTTCTTGCCGGCGTCGACGCCCACGGATGCTCGGTCGAAGGCAAACGGGTTCTGCAACTCGGCGCGGGCGGTGCCGGCCGCGCCACGGCAATGGCAATTGCAGAAGCCGGCGCTGCGGAACTGCGGATCTCCAATCGTGACGAAGCGCGCGGCCACGCTCTCGCCGACGCGGTACAGGCCCTGTTCCCGGCAACAAGGGTATCGGCCGGACCCGCTCCGCCGGAAGACTTTGATCTGATCGTCAATACAACGCCACTCGGAATGAAGCCTGGGGATGCGGTCCCGGCAGAGATCGGCGGCATCGCCAGTTCTACTGTGGTTTACGACATCATCGTCAATCCGCCAGTGACCAGGCTGATGGATGCGGCCTGCGCGCGCGGTGCCGTCACCATCGGCGGAAAAGCCATGCTCGACGCGCAAATGGCCCTTGTCGCAACATTCATTAAGCAGTAGCATTCCGATATATCAAATATCGAACGGAGTTCGCCACGTATAGGTACAATACTAATCGCATTCTGAAGGGTCTCGCGCCCTGAGCCAAGCCAAACAAAAAAAGTGGGAACAGGCTTCATTGACTATGGCAACAAACAGAGCACCGGCGGCTGGCGCGTCTATCCGCATAAGTCGTCTTGAGAAGCGCTTCGGGAGCGTCTTCGCCGTCAACGGCGTCGACATCGAAATCGCTGCAGGAGAATTTTTGGCGCTGCTCGGACCAAGCGGCTCCGGCAAGACGACGATCCTGATGAGTGTGGCGGGTTTCGAGTTTCCCACGAGCGGAAACATTGTCGTCGATGAGGAAGACCTCACCTATCTCCCCGCGAACAAGCGCAACCTGGGAATGGTATTCCAGAACTACACGCTGTTTCCGCACATGTCCATTTTGGACAACGTTGCCTTTCCCCTAAAGATGCGTGGCATGGCGAAAGCCGAGCGACACGCCAAGGCTGAAGAAGCGCTCGCCACCGTACGCCTCGCCGGTTACGGGGAGCGCTTTCCAAACCAGTTGTCCGGTGGCCAGCAGCAGCGGATCGCGCTGGCTCGGGCAATCGTCTATCGCCCCCGTGTCCTGCTGATGGACGAGCCTTTAAGCGCTCTCGACAAGAACCTTCGCGAGGATATGCAGCTTGAAATCAAGCGCCTGCATGCCGAGCTCGGCATTACCGTGATCTTTGTCACCCACGACCAGAGCGAAGCGCTCACCATGGCGGACCGGGTCGCGGTGCTGAAGGACGGCAAGATCCAGCAGATCGGACCGTCGCGCGAGCTTTATGAGCGTCCAGCCAATCTCTTCACTGCCGGATTTATCGGCGAGATGAACTTCATCAACGTCACGGTGGAAAGCATCGTCGACACGATGACGGTCCTGCTGCCGTCGGGCGAACGCTGGACCGTTCCGGCCGCTGCGGCCGTCGACACAATGCAGACTGGCCAGAAAGCCGTTCTCGGCTTCAGGCCCGAGCGCTTGGCTCTCGGCACCGGTGTTTCCGATTACTCGCTGCAAGTCACCCTGTCTGACGTCGTCTATGCGGGGGCCGCCCTGCTGCTGATTGGCACATTGCCCGACGGAACGGAAATCCGCGCTCGCCTTCCCGGCGCTTCCGATCTCGCCGCACTGACACGCGGCGCGACAGCGACCTTCAGCGTTCCGAAAGAAGCGATCCTGCTCTATGCCGAGGGGACAAAGTGACCAGTCGCACCCGATCCCAGTTCTGGCATTCTGACGGTCGACGCCTCAGCGGACTGGCAACGCTGCTGCTGCTGGCGCCGTTCTTCGCCATCATCGCATTCGTCTTCCTCTACCCAATCGCCCAGCTTCTTTACATCAGCGTCATGGAACCGGCCCCAACACTCGATAACTACGCACGGGTCGTCACAAATCCGGTCTATGCGCGGGTACTGATGCGGACCGTGTGGACTGCTGTGCTGGTAACCGGCCTTGCCATCTTGCTCGGCTTCCCGGTCGCCTACTTTATGAGCCGCGCCCGCGGCACCACGGCTGCCCTGGTCGGCGCCTGCGTCATTCTACCCCTGTGGTCGAGCGTGCTGGTGCGTACTGCTGCGTGGTCGTTCCTCTTCCAGCGTGAAGGCTTAGTGAATTCCGGCCTGATCGCTGTCGGCATCACATCAGAGCCGCTGAAGCTTCTCTACACGCAAGGAGCGGTCGTTGTGGCGATGACTCACGTGCTCCTGCCGTTCATGATCCTGCCGATCTTCGGATCCCTGCGCGCCATTCCCAACGACTATCTACGCGCCGCAGCAGTTCTGGGCGCGTCGCGGTTCGCCACCTTCCGAGAAGTGATCCTGCCACTCAGCCTGCCGGGCATCGCCAGCGGCTCGCTGCTGGTATTCCTGACCGCACTTGGCTTCTTCATCACACCGGCACTGCTCGGATCGCCGCAGGAACTGATGATCGCCACACTTGTCTCGCAGCAAATTCGCGAGGTCCTGGACTGGCCGTTCGCCTCGGCACTCGTCGGCGTCCTGACGCTGTTCGTTACCCTGCTCGCAATCATCTTCAGCAAGACGCTCCGGTTCGATCGTTTGATGGGGGCGCAATCATGAAACCACCCGTCGACAAAGGCTCGCTGGCTCTCGGCGCATATGTCTACGCCGTTCTCGCCTTCATCATCATTCCGCTGGTCATTGTCATCCCGATGTCCTTTGGCACAAGCGACTACCTGGAGTTCCCTCCACGCGGCTTTACGCTGAAATGGTACGAGGAATTTTTCGCCAGCCGCCAATGGCGCAACGCCATGTGGCTCAGCGTGCAGGTTGCCTTCCTCACCGCGATCTCGGCGTCGGTCATCGGCACCGCGGCGACGTACGCCATGGTCCGCGGAAGGAGCAGTCTCGCGACGCTCTTCCAGATCCTGCTGATCGGCCCGATCATTGTCCCGCACATCGCGCTGGCGGTCGGTCTCTACCTGTTCTTCCAGTCGATCGGGCTGTCCGGGACGGTTCCAGGCTTTGTGCTTGCCCACACCATCCTGGCGCTTCCCTTCGTCGTGTTCACAACCGCCTCTGCACTTGGGAAGGTGGATGCGAACCTGGAAGCGGCGGCGATGAGCTGCGGTGCGAGCCGTTTCAACGCTTTCCGTTTGATTACGCTTCCCCTCATTCTGCCGAACGTGGTGAGCGGCGCGCTGTTTGCCTTCATCATCTCCTTCGATGAACCGGTCGTTTCCTTCTTCCTGTCCGGTGTCCGCTACAAAACCCTTCCGCGACGGATGTTCGAAGACATCGAGCAAAACCTGACCCCCATCATTCCGGCGATCGCCACGCTGCTGATCGTCCTCTCCATAATAATACTCGCCGTCGCCTTCCTCATGAGATCGCGAGCCAAAACCTGACTGGGAACCACGCGTAAAACTGAAAAACAAGAGGAGAACCATCATGCCGATACAGAACTGGAAATGGACCACCGCAGCGATCACAATCGCCGCAGGAATAGCCGCCACGACGCCCGCCGTCGCGCAGGAACTGGAGGAGCAGCTGGTCATCGCCACGACAGGCGGCCTGATGGGCAATTCGCTTGCCAAGTATTTCTACGAACCGTTCGCCGAGGCCAAGGACGTTGAAGTGGTGCCCGTCGCCATCGAGGTTCCCGACCAGTGGGCGCGTGCGGAAGCGATGACGCGCACAGGAAACGTCGAATTCGATATCGTCACTGCCACCGGCCCCGATCTCGTCGCGCGCACTAACATGCTCGAGAAGATTGACTGTAGCCAGCTTCCCAGCGTGCAGAAATTCGGCGTTGCGGATGCTTGCACGCCCTACGGCGTCGCCCGGACCACCGGTGGCATGCTGATCAACTACAATACCGACGTGTTCAAGGACAAGGCGCCGAAGACCTGGGCGGACTTCTGGAACGTCAAGGACTTCCCCGGCCCGCGCGGCCTGCCTGACACGGGCGATCGCGACTGGTGGGTTCCGGTCGCCGCACTTCTGGCAGACGGAGTGAAACAGACCGAACTCTTCCCGCTCGATCTTGAACGCGCGTATAAAAAGCTCGATGAAATCAGGCCGCATGTCGCGGTCTGGTGGAAGACCGGCGACCAGGTGCAGCAGATCATGCGCAACAAGGAAGTCGTGATGACCATGAGCTACTCCGGCCGCGCGCTGGCAGTGGTCAAGGAAGGCGCGCCGGTTGCCATGTCCTGGGACGGAGCCATCCGCGACACCGGCTATATGGCGATCCTCAAGGGTGCGCCCGACAAGAATGCTGCGCTTGCCTATCTCGACTTCTTCTACGCCAATTCCGAAGCGCATGTGCCTTTCATGCGTGACGTGAACTACGCGACCGGCAGCAAGACCGTCTACGACCAGCTGAAGCCGGAGGAAGCAAAGCTGTTTGCGACTTCGCCGGAGAACTACGAGAAGCTGGTGAAACCGGACTTCACATGGATCGGCGCCCATCGCGACGAACTGCGTCAGCGCTGGACAGCCTGGCTGACCCGCTAATCGCTTTAAAACGGTCAGTCACAACTGCTCCTCATCGCCTTCTCCCCGTCTGTGGGGGGAAGGCCCAACATGCCGATAAGCAAATCCATACGACTGCAACGACAGGACGATTTCCATGGATCACACCAGTGACCCGAACGCGCTGCGCTATGTCATCGACCCGCAACGGCTCGATCTGGTGGAGGAGTTCCGCGACAGCCCGCTTGGCGTGCATGGGGCCGAACTTCGCAAGATGCTGGCCAAGATGCGCTGGGGCAAAGCCCAGGGTCGTCTCGTGCTGGTCGTGCTGGAGGCCGGCAAGGCCTGGCGCCTGTCGCGCATTCCCGAGCGGCGCGGCGATCCGATGCCTTTCGTCGACGAGCGCATCTTCACCTCGCTGGCCGAGGCGGAATGGCATGTCTTCAAGATCCGCTGGCAGGCCATGACGGGTGCAACATTACCCCCGGAGTATCAAGGTGATCTATAAGACCAACGAGTATCTCGGCTACCCCGACCGCATCAGCGTTCCGGCCGGAGAAACCGTCAAATTCCAGCTGTCGAGCAAACGCGACGCCGTCAAGGTTGAAGTCATGCGCCTCCGCTGCGGTGACGTCGACGTCAACGGACCGGGCTTCAAGTACGACCTGATGGATAGCACCATCGATGGCGTCCACACCTGCCTCGACCAGGAAATCCGCCCCGGCTCCTGCGCGGTGATCCCTCATGGTGGCGCACTCGTACCGAGCGGTACCGCATGGTCTTTCGGCTGCTACATTTATCCGACCCGCATCGCCGACAACGCCCGAGGTATCATGGGCAGCTGGTGCGAAAGCACAGCCGAAGGATATGCGCTCGAACTCGATGTCGAGGGCCATCCCGTTCTGCGCACCGGAAGCCTTAGCCTGACCCTCGACGTCAAGGCGCGCGAGCGTGTCTGGTCCTTCATCTCCGCAACTCTCGACTTCGCAAAGAAGACTGCAACGCTGTCGTTGATCGTGCCTGCCGACGGCACGCGTCCGGCTGTTGCCCATGCCGAGACTTTCGACCTTTCCGACATGTCGGCACTCGACAGCGGCCTGGATTTTCTAATCGCAGCGCATCATCTGGACGGCGCGAAACGTTACACTGCCCACTTCGACGGCAAGATCGAGGCGCCGCGGGTCGTGTCGCTGGCGCTGAGTGCCGAAGCGCTGAGGGTTTACGACTGCCAGCCTCGCACCGGCTCTGCCGCACCCGGTCTTGTCGCCTCCTGGGATTTCGGCGAAGGTATCACCTCGCTCGACGTGAAGGATCTTTCCGCTAACTGCCTGCACGGGCGTCTGCACCAGTTGCCCCGCCGCGGCGTCACGGGCTTTTTCTGGTCCGGTGCGGTTCATGACTTCCGGCTTGCGCCGCGCGAATACGCCGCCATCCATTTTCACAACGATGACATCTACGACTGCCAGTGGCAGGCGACCTTCTCTCTCGATGTGCCCGAGGAGTGGCGAACCGGCGTCTATGCGCTGCGGCTGACGCCGGCCGGCGACGAACCGGAGCCGGACTGCGAGAGCTATGTGACGTTCTTCGTCACACCCGGCAAGAAGACGAAGCGGGCCGACCTCGTGGTCGTGCTTTCGGTTGCCACCTATCTGGCCTATGCCAACAGCGCGCTGCGTCTCTATCAGGTGCATTTCGAGACGCTGATGGAGCACGTGCTGTGGCTGCCGCTGGACGATGTCTACATGCAGGAGCATCCGCAGATCGGCCAGTCTACCTATGACAGCCATGTCGATGGATCCGGCCGTGCCTTCTCGTCCTGGCTCCGCCCGGTTCTCAGCATGCGGCCACGCGGCTACTGGTTCAACCTGATCAACGACACCCATATTCTCGACTGGCTCGAGGAGAAGGGCATCGCCTACGACATCATCACCGATGTCGAGCTGGACCGCGAGGGTGCCCGGGCGCTCAAACCGTACCGGGCGATGATGACGCCGACGCATGCCGAATACTACTCGTTCAATATGATGAACGGCATCATGGAGTACCAGAATGCAGGCGGCCGCCACGTCTCGATGGGCGGCAATGCGTTCTACTGGCGCTGCGGCTTTCATCCCGAGGCTCCGGCGGCGCTCGAAGTGCGCCGCGGCATGGCGGGCACGCGCACCTGGGAGTCGGAGCCGGGCGAAGTGCATCTGGCCGGTACCGGCGAACCGGCTGCACTCTGGCGGCACAGCGGCTTTGCGCCACAAAAACTGGTCGGCACGGGCTTCTCGGCCATGATCAACGACACCTGCACCTACTATGTGCGCATGCCCGACAGTGAGGATCCGCGAGCGGCCTTCATATTCGAAGGCACCGGCAGACACGAAAAATTCGGCGATTTCGGCTTCCGCTATGGCGGCGCCGTCGGCAGCGAGATCGACCGTCTCGACTACGAGCTCGGAACGCCGCGCCACGCGCTGCTGCTTGCAACCTCCGAAGGTCTCGGCGCCGGCGCACTTCCGACACCGGAGGAGTTCCGAACCATGGTCGACGGGCTCGACGGCACCCAGAACGCACTTGTCCGCGCCGACATGGTGTTCTTCGAGACAGCCAATGGCGGGGCGGTCTTCGCTTCGGGCTCGATCACGTTCGGCATGTCGCTGGGCTACAACAACTACGACAACAATATCAGCGCCATCACGCTCAACGTCGTGAAGCGGTTCCTCGACCCGGAACCGTTCGTCCTGCCGAGTTTGGCATAGGCGGAAATGCCGGGCCGCACATGCCAGTGCGGCCTTTCGAACCTGGCGGCATCGGCCGCAAATATCGCAAGAGACCATCACCATGGCAGACAGACCGGAATTCCAATCGCCTGAACTCGGCACCATGAATGTTGCGCCCCGCAAGGTGCGGCCGATGTACGCCGACGATCACTGGAACAGCCAGCCATGGTACGAGGCGCCGCGCGAAGATCCCGATATTCCCGAGGTCTATACCTACACCGACGCAATCTCCTACGATCCGGGCGATGAGGTCACCTTCCATTCGACCTCGACTGCCAAGACATGGCGCATGCAGATCTATCGTGACGGTTTGCACCCGGAGACGGTGCATGAGGTCGAGGCAATCAACGGCGTATTTTCGTCAACACCCAAGGATGCCTACCGTAACGGCTGCAACTGGCCGGTCAGCCATCAGTGGACGCTTCCGGTCGACCTCAAGTCTGGCTTCTACAGGGTCGTCTCGACCTGCGAGAGGCCGAACGGCATCAAGTTCGTCCAGCATCACTTCTTTGTCGTGCGCCCGACCGACAAGACCCGCCGCGCAAAGATCCTGATGGTCCTGCCTACCGGCACCTGGACGTCCTACAACGACTTCGGCGGTGCTAACCACTATTTCGGCGTCGAGGGCGAAAATCAGGACCAGCCCTCGCCCGTCCTCTCGCTGGAACGGCCCTGGACGCGCGGGATCGTCTGGCTACCAGCGGGTGCCCCGCGCATCTGCGCCGATCCCGCACCGGAAATGGGTGATGCACCGCGATACGCGATGAAGGAATGGGCCTACGCCAACGGCTTCGGCCAGTATTATGCGGCCGCCGGATGGGCGCAATTCGACCGTCACTTCGTGCTTTGGGCCGAAAACGAGGGGTTCGAGCTGGACATGATTACCCAGACCGACCTGCACTACCGACCGGAACTGCTCGACGCCTATCCTTGCGTCACAATTATCGGTCATGACGAATACTGGACCCGGGAGATGCGCGAGACGATTGAGCGCTATGTCGAAGGCGGTGGACACCTCGCTCGCTTCGGCGCCAACTTCCTCTGGCAGATCCGGCTCGAGGAGGATGGCAAACGCCAGATCTGCCACAAATTCAAAGCAAGCCAGAAGGACCCGGTCGCCGGCACGGACAAGGCGCACCTGCTCACCAGCGCCTGGGAAGACCACACCGTGAAGTGGCCAGGCGCCTCCACCGTCGGCGTCAACGGTGCGCACGGGATGTACGCATCCTGGGGTGGTTTCGCCCCGAACGGCCAAAAAGGCATGACCGTTTACCGACCGACCCACTGGGCATTTGCGGGGACCGGACTGCACTATGCCGACATCTTCGGCGACAAGCAGCATATCTTCGCCTACGAGGTGGACGGGCTGGACTACACGTTCCGCCACGGCCTCCCCTACCCCGTCGAGGTCGAGGGCCAACCCGACACGATCGAGATCCTTGCCATGTCGCCGGCGGTTCTCGCCGAAGACGAGCCCGAAGGCGAAGGCTTCCGCTACTATGTGCGCGGCAGCGACCACGAGGGCCTTGTCGAATGCGTGACCGGCGAAGTGACGCCGGAGGGGCTCGCCAAATACAAGTACGGTTCCGGCATGATGGTGCACATGACCCGCGGCAAGGGCGAGGTTCTGACGGCCGCCACCTGCGAATGGGTCATGGGCCTGAAACGCGGCGATCCCTTTACCCAGCGCATCACGCGCAACATCCTCGACCGGTTCACGGCCCGCTGAACCGCACTGAGGGGAGCCGGAACAATGTCAGAAATGAACGATGGCTTAGGAGCGCCTTATCGATGAACAGTGCCATCAGCCACGAACGACAGCCCGCCGCCCGCATCCGTGATGCAGCTGAACTCGCGCGCATCGCCCGGTCACTCAGGCGTGACGTGATCAATCTCGTGGCGCCCACGGGCCAGGGCTATGTCCAGCAGGGACTTGGTGCCGCCGATCTCTTTACCGTCCTGTATTTCGCCGAAATGCGGATCGATCCGACCGACCCGCGGTGGCCGGATCGCGACCGCTTTCTTCTCTCGACGGCGCATAACACTGCGATCTTTTACGCGACGCTTGCTGCGCGCGGGCTCGTCGACCGAAATCTGGTGCGCGACTACTGCAAGGACGGCTCCGTATTCGAGGTCAACGCGTCGGAGCGGGTCGGCACGGCGATCGAAGCAACGCTTGGCTCGCTCGGACAAGGCCTTTCGGTTGGCATCGGCATGGCGCTGGCAGCACGGCGCAGGACGTCGGACAGCCGCATCTATGTGGTGCTTGGCGACGGCGAATTGCAGGAGGGCCAGCTCTGGGAGGCTGCCCTCTACGCTGGCAGCGCCGGTCTCGCCAATCTCTGTCTGATCATCGATTACAATAGCATGCAGGTCGAAGGTCACATCGACAAGGTAGTATCGGTTGAGCCCGTTGCCGAGAAGTTCAAGGCATTCGGATGGGCATCCGAGAACATCGACGGACACGATATTCCGGCATTGCTAACGGCGCTCGATCAAGCCCGTGGTCGGGACAGGCCGACCTGCCTTGTGGCCACAACGATTGCCGGCAAGGGCGTGCCTTCGCTCGAAGGGATCCTCGCACACAATCTGAAGCTGCCAGCCGACGTCGCCGAGGAAGCGCTGGTCGCACTTGCTGACGCAAAGGAGCGCACATGAGCCAGAGCAAAGATCGCGGATCGCTGGAAGTCCTGGACTTCAACGCGCGTGGTGCGTCCGCGGCAACTGCACGGAAACACTACGGCGAAGCGCTATTGCAGGCCGCGCGCGACGACGAACGGATTGTATGCCTGACGGCGGATCTGACACTTCCAACGGAGACGGACCTGTTTCGGGATCAGTTGCCGGAGCGCTTTCACCAGGTCGGCATCGCCGAAGCCAATATGATCGGCATCGCCGGGGGCTTGGCCCGGTCCGGCGAAATCCCATTCGTTCACAGCTTTTGCGTCTTTGTCACCCGTCGCTGCTACGACCAGGTGGCAATGCAAGTCGCCTATCCACGCGCCAACGTGAAGATCGTCGGCGTCATTCCCGGGTTGACGACACTGCTTGGTGTATCCCATCAGGCGATCGACGATATTGCCCTGATGCGCGCTTTGCCGAACATGACGGTAATCGAACCGAGCAGCCCGGACCAAGTACGTGCATCGGTCGCCGCGATCGCCAAGTATGACGGTCCCGTCTACCTTCGGCTAAAGCGCACCGACGGGACGGAAAGAGCCGGTGAAACCGCGTCTGAATTCACCATCGGGAAGATGCGGGTGCTGCGCGAGGGCAGACAGGGTCTGATTGTCGCCTGCGGCATGATGGTCGACATCGCACTGTCGGCCGCTGACGAACTGAGCCGCGAGGGCGTCGAAATGACGATCGTTGACATATCGACGATCAAGCCGCTCGATCCCGACTTGATCGACCTCGCCCGACGAATGCCGCTCGTGGTTACGGCGGAGAATCACTCGATCATCGGCGGGCTTGGCAGCGCGGTGGCGGAGATGCTGATGGAGAGCGACGTGTCGTCGAAATTCCGCCGCATCGGCGTCCGCGACACGTTTGCGAAAGGCGGCACCACGCCATTTCTCTTCGAGAAATATGGACTATCCGCAAATGCCCTAGCCGCGACGGTGCGGCAGACGCTGGCGCAGCAGGAGCGATGACAGGCGCTACAAACTTTGCAGAGTCATGGAGTGGGTGGCGGCAGGTAGCGGGTACCGCCGGATTTCTCCAGCAGGCGCACTAGGTTTTGGCCACCCTCCATCATGTCTGCCTGAATGGCCTCGCGTACCTTGTCCGCACGACGCTGCCGCAAGTACTTGAGGACGGAGAGGTGCTGATGCTCGTTCGGGTAGGTCGGGGGAGCGCTCGGGTAGTGAAAGTTCAAGAGCGGACCGTTGCGCATCCAGATATCGTCTAGTATGGCCAGGACCTCCGGCAGTTCGGACCCCTCGTACAGGCCGCGATGGAACTGCCAGTTGGCGCGCACGGCATCCGACCACCGCTGCTGCTGCTCCGCGGCAATCAGTTCGGCGTGGATGGCCTCCATACGATCGATGTCTGCTTCCGATACACGCGTCGTCGCGTGTTCCGCCGCAAGGCCCTCCAAGAACAGCCTGACCGTCCGCAGCTCGATATACTGCTTGGCGGTCATGTGGGACACGGCGATTGAACGACCCGCCTGCATTTCTAAAGCTCTGGCGCGAACGAGCTGCATTAGGGCTTCGCGAATCGGTGTTTCGGACACATTCATCGTTGCAGCCAGATCGCGGATCTTAAAGCGATGGCCCGGCCAGAAACGCCCTTCCATCAAAGCCTGCCGAAGGTTGTTGTAAACCAGTCCGGTGAGGCTATCACGTGCGACTGGTCCAACACCAATCGCGTCTGTCGCCCGATCCGATTCACTCATCTCATTCCCCATCACAGCCGAACCATGCCAACCAAGCCACGGACTATATATAATATACGTGGAGGGCGCAGGTTGTTTCAAGCTTCGGCGGCCGGAGCGTTGATTTGGGTGCAGATGATGCCCTGCCTCCCACGATTCTCTCACCATTTGTTATGATACGTCGGCTGCACGAGGCAGGGGTACTCGTTCGAATTTCTCTATTAAATATTGTTTGCTACCGACATATATGATATATCAAATTATCAGATGGAGTTTTCGATGTTAGAGCTGGTCAGGATGCAAGACGCCGCGTTGCGCGCACGTGCACAAAAAGTCGTTCCTGGTGGAATGTGGGGACACCTGAATGCCGCAAAGCTGCCGGACAGATATCCGCAGTTTTTCAGCCACGGCGAAGGTGGCCTGCTTTGGGATGTCGATGGCAACCGCTATGTTGACTTCATGTGCAGTTGGGGTCCCAATCTCCTGGGTCACAAGCATCCCGAAGTCGAGGAGGCGGCCGAACGCCAGAGGCGCATGGGTGATTGCCTCAACGGACCAGCTGAAGTCATGGTCGAACTGGCCGAACTCGTAGTGGATACTATTTCCCACGCCGACTGGACAATGTTCCAGAAGAACGGCACCGACGCGACTACAACCTGCGTCACTGTTGCTCGCGCGGCGACCGGTAAGCGGAAAATCCTTGTCGCCAAGGGCGCCTATCACGGCGCAGTTCCGTGGTGCTCTCCGTCGCTCATCGGCGTAACGGCAGAAGATCGTGCTCACCTCGCCTACTACACGTTCAATGATATTGAATCGCTCGAAGATGCGGTCAATGAAGCTGGTGACGACATTGCCGCGATCGTCGTCTCGGCCTATCGCCACGACATGAGTTTTGATCAGGAACTGCCCACTCAGGATTTTGCCAGAGCCGTAAGACGGCTCGCCGACGCCAAAGGTGCGGCCGTTATCCTCGACGAGGTTCGCACCGGTTTCCGTCTTCATACGGCCGGCAGCTGGGAGCCGCTTGGCGTCAGTCCCGATCTTTCCGCCTGGAGCAAGGCAATCGCCAACGGTTACGCCCTTTCGGCGGTGACCGGCAGTGACTGGCTGCGCAAGGCGGCCTCGCAGGTGTTCGTCACGGGCTCATTCTGGGCTGGTGCCGTGTCGATGGCTGCCGCTCTTGCAACGCTGAAGGTGGTCCGCCGCGACAACGTCCCGGACAAGATTGCACGGCTTGGTCAAATGCTGCGCGATGGTCTGGAAACACGTTCACGCCAGTTCGGTCTATCGATCCGTCAGTCAGGCCCCGCGCAGATGCCGACCGTTCTGTTTGACGACGACGCCGACTTCGCAAAAGGATATGCGTTCTGTAACGCAACCCTTGCCAAGGGGGTGTACTTCCATCCCCGGCACAACATGTTCCTTTGCGCGGCCCATACGGAAGCTGACATCGCCGACGCTCTCGAAGCCGCCGAGCACGGATTTGCAACTGTTGCCAAGACCGCTCCGAATTAGCTCGGCGTGCCTCATGCGGCGTTGCAACGGTTACAGCTCGCTCGAGGCGCACTGAACGATCAACCAGAATGGGCTCGCTTCGAGAAATAGCGACAAGGCGGCCGCTTCACTCCCGATATTTCCGCATGAAGCGGCTGTCGATGCGATGCTTCCACTTGGCCACCCAGCGGCCGGCCACGGCTATGTTCCACTTGTCGGCAATGGCCCGCCCGTCGGCGAGAGAGATCAGCGCCAGCCATTGCCGTTGCGGTTGATAAGAAAGCGGGGCTTCTCCGCAGAGGCTGCGGCGGATGTTCTCGGCCAGGACCGGTCCTTGGCGCACGGCAAACACGCCGGCCTTTGGACGGGGGCTCGGCAGAGATGCGACGTCGCCGGCAGCGAAGACATCCGGATGCGAAAGGGATCGCAGCGTATCATCCACGCGAATGAAACCGTTTTGGTCGAGGAGAAGGCCGGTCTCGCGCAAGAAGCCTGGTGCGCCGCTCGACGTCGTCCAGATGACCTGATCTGCTGCGAGCCGCCGCCCATCACGGGCGATGAGTTCAGCGTCGTGGAAAGCGACGACATCGAACGCGGGGTGATGGGCGATGGCCGCCCTTCGCAATTCCCGCTCCAACAAATGCCGCGCCCGCCGACTGCGCTCCGGAACCGGCTCCGCTGCCCGTCCGACGAGTATTATGCGGATGTCTCGTCCGGAAAACCGGCGTCTGAGCGCAAAGGCGACCTCCACGCCTGCCACCCCCTGCCCTACGACCGCGATCGTTGAGAGCCGTCCTTCTGGGGCCAGCGCATCGAGCCGGGCAAGGCGATCGGCAAAGCTTGCGATCGGCTTTACGGAGATGCCGGCCGATATGCCGTCGGGCAGTATAGGGGTGGAGCCGATATCGATCGAGAGCAGCCCGTAGCCGAGGTTTTGGCCGCTCGCGACTGAGACCACCCGGCGTTCCGAGTCGATAGCGGTCGCCGTGGTTTCGGCAAAGGCGCCGCCAGCGCGCGCGCACAAGGTCGCCAGATCGATGTGGAAATCGTCGAAACCATATTCCCCCGAAATATGGCCCGGAAGCATGCCGGAATAGGGCGCATAGCGAGCCGGCGAAACCAGCGTGATCTGCGCACCGAGACCCATCTGCCCAAGAAGGCGCACCACCTCGACATGGGCGTGGCCACCACCGAGAAGCACGACCGGGATTTTCCCGCTCGCGTCAGTCATGAGCCGCTCCCTTTACTCCGATACGATGAACGGCACCGCGAGCGGCCTCGGCATCTGCCTCGTCATGGGTGACGAGAATGACCGGCAGGCCGGCGGTCCTTGCGCGCTCGAACACGAGGGTTCGCATATGGGCGCGCAGCTCCATGTCGAGCTTGGAGAAGGGTTCGTCGAGAAGCAGCAATCTGGGCCGGGAGACGAGAACGCGGGCAAGCGCCACCCGGCCTTTTTGTCCGCCGGAGAGCGTGGCCGGGTCCCGGTCCGCAAAATCTGCAAGGTTCATGTCGGCGAGAATGTCTGCCGCGATCTGCCGGCGTCGGCGGCGATCTCGCACATCTGCCGGAATGGCGAAGGCGACATTGGCACCAACAGACATATGCGGGAAGAGCAGCGGGTCCTGGAACAGGATCCCGGCGCGACGGGCTTGCGGCTCCAGCTGCAGGAGATCGACACCATCGACAAAGACGGTCCCTTTGGCGTCGAATACAGGATCGAGAAACCCGCCGATGAAGGACAGCAAGGTGGATTTGCCCGATCCCGAAGGGCCCATGACGGTGAAGACTGAACCGGGAGGAACCTCCGCGGTCAGCGCAATCAGGCTGACATCACCCAGACGGATCAACACACTCGAGAGGGAGAGGCCGTTGGTCGGCTGTCGCTGGAGCATCATCAGACCCTCATATCCCGGCGGTTACGGTGGAGCGCTGCGGGGATTAGCGCAAAGAGCGCAAAGGCGAGAAAAGGCAGGACAGTCTGCAGCAGGGCATAGGCTCCGATGACACGGCGGTTGTTGCCGGAGGCTAGAGCGACGGCCTCCGTGGTGATGGTCGAGAGCCGCCCCTCCCCGATCAGGAGGGTTGGCAGATACTGCCCAACCGAGACGGCAAAGCCAAGGGCAAGCGCTGTCAGGATCGGACGGACCAGCATGGGCAGGCGGATCGACACGAGCACCGACAGCCGTGACCGGCCGAGTGCTGTCGCAATAATCTCGTAGCGACGATCGAGCGCGCGCCAGGGATCGGCGAGCGAGAGGAAGACATAAGGCAGCACAAAAACCAGGTGGACGAGCACGAGGGCTGTCAGCCTATATTTGCCGCCACCACTACCGATGAAAAGCAGCTGCAGGCCGAAAACGAAGGTGATCTGCGGCACGATCAGCGGCAGGTACAGCATCAACAGCGCCTTCTGGCTCACGCTGCGTCCCGTCTGAGTCTCCCGCTCCAGGCAGCCGATGGTCAGCAGGATGGCCAGCAGCGTCGAGGCGAGACCTGTCACCAGTGTCGTTACGAGCGGATCGCCAATGCGCGGCAAGGCACTCATCCAGCTCCTCAGCGTAAAACTCTGCGGCAGGAGATCGGGAAACTGCCAGAGACCAGCGAGAGACCAGATGGCCAGGCTGGCGAGGCCTGCGAAGACGGCTCCGCCGATCAGGCCGACGACCAGGATCGACGCGCGGCGCAGCAACTGGTCGCGAACGAACCGCCATCCCCTGTCCCGCGATGCGCGGAGCAGGACCGCAGCGACCCGCTCCAGCATCAACCACAAGAGCAATCCTGCCAGGGTGACGCCCAGTTGCAGGACGGCACCGGCCGAGGCGAGGAAACGCACGGACAGATCCGGATCGTTCATCCACTGGACGAGCCGAGTCGCGAGCGTGCCAGGCAGGTTGGGACCAAGGATCAGCGCCACATCCACGACCGAGGACGAGTAGGCGATGACGGCATAGACGGCAAAACGGATCTGCCGGTAAAGCGACGGCCAGAGCAGGTAGACGAAGCCCGCAATACGCCCATAACCGAAGGAGGCTGCAAGCCTTCGCGCAGCGGCTAGCTCGACCTGCGGCAGGGCAGCCAACGTGACCAGAAACAGGAACGGTGTTTCCTTGATCACAAGGCCCGCGATCATCGTCAGCCCCATCGGATCATGGGGGATAAGAATGTCCGGCGGCCGATCAATGCCAAAGAGAGGCGCGACGAGGCGAATAAGGAAACCCGATGGCGCGATCAGGAAGGCGAGCCCGAAAGCGGCCGCCGCATGGGGCACGGCCAAGAGAGGCGACAGCAGATGCTGCAGGCGTGACAGCGTCGGTGTGCCAGCGTAACTCGCAACGAAGATCAGCGTGATGCCGAGAGAAATCAGCGTGGCGGCAAGGCCGGTTGCTACACTCAAGACCGCCGCTGTTGGCAGACCCGGTGTCGCCGCAAGATCTCGAAAGGGTTGCAGGCTGAGGTCATGTCCGCCGAGAGCGGGCAGATAGCCGAAGGCCGGCAGCAACGTGCCGAGGACCCCGAAGGTGATCGGCAAGACCAGAAGGCCAAGCGTGAGGGCAACCGCACTCCTCGGAAGAAGTGCGGTCATTCCGTTCAAAAAAGAGCGATCGGTCGCCGGGGCTGTCACGGCTCAGTTGCCGCTGGCGTAGCGCCGGCGCCATTCGACCTCGATGCGCTCCATCCAGCTCGCATGCGGCTCGGCAATCACGGGGCCGAGCTTGCCCGGCGCAAGGGTGGCTGCGCCGAGGTCGAGCGCTTTGAAGGCGGCACGATCCGGCTCCGGCAGTTTTGACATGGCGAGAACGGTCGGATCACCCCAATAAGTCGGGTCCTGCTTGCGAAGCTGCGCTTCAGGCGAGATGAGGAAGTTCGCCGTCACCAGCGCCCCCTCCTTCGCATTGGCATTGTAGGGGATGGCGACGAAATGGGTGTTGCCGAGCGTGCCTTTGGAGAAGGTGAAGGAGCGCACGGTCTGGGGCAGTTCGCCGGCCTTGATCCCGGCAGAGGCTTCCGACGGATTGAAGGCGAAGATGATGTCCAGTTCGCCGTCGGCCAGCTTCTGTTTCATATCCGAATAGTTCTGCGGGAATGTCTTGCCCGAACGCCAGGCTGCCGGATGCAACTGGTCGAGATAGGCAAAGAGCGGCTCGACATCAGCGTTAAAAGTCTCTTCGCTGACCGGCTTCGCCAGTTTGGAGGGGTCGGCGATCACCTCGCTCAAAACCTGTTTCAGAAAGGACGAGCCGCTGAAGTCCGGTGGGGCCGGATAGGAAAACCGGCCTGGGTTCTTCTTCGCCCAATCGAGAAGCGCAGTCGCGTTGTCCGGCATGGCGAAGGCTTCGGTGCGCGCGCTGTCATGGAAGAAAACCATCTTCGCGCCACCCCAGGGGCTTTCAAGGCCCTCTGTCGGCTCGGTGAAATCTGTGAGGATGGTCGGCTGGTTTTCGACATCGACATAGGGCCAGTTGGGCAGCGAGCTTGCCCAGCCGGGGGTGAGGAGCAGCCCTTGCTGCTTCATCGAGACGAAGTTTTCGCCGTTGATCCAGATGAGATCGACCGAGCCGCCGTCATTCTTGCCGGCGGCTTTCTCGGCGATTACCTTGGCGACCGCGCTTGCGGTATCCTCGAGCTTCACCTGCACCACGCTCACCCCGTAGCGTGACTGCATCTCGGCGCCCACCCATTCGAGATAGGCGTTGATGTTTTCCGAGCCGCCCCAGGCGTTGAAATAGACCGTCTGGCCGGTTGCTGCCTTCTCGACGGCTGCCCAGTCGGAAAGCTCGGGGCCGGCGGCTTTCGCCGGAAAGCTACTTGTGGCTGCCATCAAAGCGGCGGCGAAAATCCCTGTCATCAATCGCATGATGTGCCCTACTCCCTGAAAGTCGACCGCCTGACGCTGACGCGCTGCGGCACCTGTTTGAATTACGTCTTCGAGATGCGCCGGGTTTCATGCTTTCTTGCCGGGCCCCATTTTCCGTCGCGCGAGCGCGGCCGCAATCTCCTCGCTTGGTGCCGGATCATGCAGGGCGCCCGCCATTGCAGTCAGATCATGGGTGATGCGCATCTGTTCGACGAAGGCCCGGCATCCCCGGCAAATCGCCAGATGGAGCCTGATGTTGAGCCGCGGCCAGAAGCCGAGATCGCCGTCGATCAGAAGGCTGGCGCGCTCGACCACTTCACTGCATCGAAACATGGCTCAGCCCTCCTCGGATGTGGTGAAGTGAACGCTCATTGCGAACTCCTGCGCTTGGCGATCTGTCGCACGAGCGTCGGGATCAGCGCCACCAGCGCCAGCGCGAAGAAGGCGAGCGTGATATCGCGCGTCACGAGATCCGAAATCTGCGCTTGCCTTCCGCTCGCCTGCGCGGCGACCAGCACACTGTCAACTCCCTGGCCGAGATAGGCATAGGCGAAAGTGCCGGGCAGGATGCCGAAGAACGTGGCGGCTATGAACCGCCCGAGGCTGATGTCGAACAGGGCAGCCGCGATATTGACGACGAAGAAGGGAAAGACCGGAGCGAGGCGGATGACGAAGAGATAACCGAACGCGTTCTCCCGAAAACCGTCCGCCATTTTCCTGATGACGCCATCAACCCGGTGGCGCAGAAAATCGCCGAAGGCCGAGCGCGTGGCGAGGAACAGGATCGCCGCACCGACCGTGGCACCAACGGCCACCAGCGCCCCCCCGATCATCCAGCCGAAGAGGAAACCACCGAAGATGGTCAGCACGGACGCTGCCGGAAACGAGAAGGCGACGGCCGCGATATAGACGAGCAGGAAGATCACGGCCGACCAGAGGACATTGGTGTCGACGTAACTCCTCAAAGCCTGCCGTTGTTCGGCAAGAAATCCGAGGCTGAGATAGTCCTGCAGGCCGAAGGCATAGCCAAGTGCGAGGCCGGCGATGACGAGGACCAAGGGCGTATAACGCCACATGCTACCTTTGCCGACAGCGCCCTTCGAGGTGGTGGGCTCGTCATCCGGCGGCGCGCCATGTTGTGGGGAACGGCTGTCAATCATGGCGGTTTCCGTGAAGCTGCGGCATGCCTTGTGGGATCGGATGTACCGGCGCGACAGATCCCTCGTGGTCACTATGGCTTGATAGGATCGAATGCGGCTGGACTTTGAAGGCGATTGTTTTGCTAATGACGCCTGAGCTGAGGCTGGGGGCAGCATGGCGCAGGTTGATGGTGATGATCGGGCTCTGGCGCTGCGTCTCGTCGAGGGGGATGCGGTAGCGTTCGAGTTGCTCTATCGCCGGCACAATGCCGCGATGATCCGTCTTTGCAACGGCATCGTCCGCTCGCGTGTCATCGCGGAAGACGTCGCGCAGGACACCTGGGTAACAGTGCTCGACCGCATCGATCTCTTCGAAGGGCGCGGATCGCTTGCAAGCTGGATCTACACTATCCTGATCAACAAGGCGCGCAGCCGCGCCAGACGCGAAGGCCGCACGGTGTCCTTCGACGATTTTGGTGTCGACGGCACCCTCAACGACGCGTTCGACGGGCGCGGCCACTGGCGCACCATGCCCGCACTTTGGGAAAATCTG
The DNA here is from genome assembly GCF_977018685.1 of Velazquezella soli. Classification (NCBI taxonomy): domain Bacteria; kingdom Pseudomonadati; phylum Pseudomonadota; class Alphaproteobacteria; order Hyphomicrobiales; family Rhizobiaceae; genus Velazquezella; species Velazquezella soli. Next base: position 88,828 of record NZ_CDRNXF010000005.1, on the reverse strand, counting down.
ACGCCGGAACGCCATGTCGAGGGTCGAAGCGTTCTGCAGCATGTGGAAGCCGTCATCGAAACGCTGCCGCAGGCGCAGCGCGCGGTGCTGATCCTGCGCGGCCAGCAGGAGCTCGATCCGGCGGAGGTCTGCACCCTTCTCGACATTTCCGAGGGCAATATGCGGGTACTTCTGCACCGAGCGCGGCTGACGGTGCGCAACGCGCTTGACCGGCTGAATGCGGATCTCTGAGAGGGACACGGCGTGGCTCATCGATCATCTCCGGAAAAGGCGACCCAGCCCTGGCGCCAGCGGATGACGGTCGTCACCCCGCAAAGCGCGGCAAATCCATAGGCAATCAGCGGGAAATGCCAAGGGAAGAGACACATGGCGATGAAGACAGCGATCGTCTCGAAGCCTTCGGCGAGACCGCCGGCGTAGTAGATGCCCTTGGTGGGAAATTCCGGCGCCTCGTGGCCAAGTTTTGCGGCAACCGCCGAAAAGGCGAGAAAGGACGATCCGGTGCCGACAAAAGAGACGATCAGCACCGCTGCGGGCAGCGCGTTGATCTCGGGCACCGCGAGCGCGAAGCCGAGCGGGATCAGCGCGTAGAAGACCATGTCGAGCGCAATATCGAGAAAGGCGCCACGATCCGTCGGACCATGCAGGCGGGCAACCGCACCATCGAGCCCGTCCAGCGCCCGGTTCACAAGGATCAGCAGAAGCGCCACCCAAAAGTAGCCGAGGCAAAGCGCGGCAAAGGCGCCGAGCCCGCCCATGAAACCAACGAGGCTGATCTGATCTGCACGAACCCCGCGATGGGCCAGAAACGCAGCGATGGGCTGCAGAGCTGCCTTCTGCAGCGGCAGGATCTTGGCGTCGATCATCCGCGCCTCCAGGTCTGGAAGCGTTCAAGCAGCGAGAGCAGAAACCCGTTGATGTGATTGCGGCGCCACTGACCGGCCACCAGCTTGTTGGCCTCTGCGAGCGTCGGGTAAATGTGGATCGTGCCGAGGATCTTGCCGAGCCCATGGCCATGTTTCATGGCGAAGACGAATTCCGCCAGCAGGTCGCCGGCATGCTCGCCGACAATCGTTGCACCCAGGATCTTGTCCTTGCCTGGCACCGTCAGCACCTTGACGAAGCCACGGGCGGCCCCATCGGCGATCGCGCGATCGAGATCGTCCAAGCCAAAACGCGTTACCTCATGCGGTATCTTCTTCTCCTTTGCCTCGGTCTCGGACAAGCCCACCCGCGCCACTTCTGGATCGGTGAAGGTCGCCCACGGAATGACTGAGTAATCAGCCTTGAAGCGCTTGAGATCACCGAACAGCGCATTGACAGCGGCAAACCAGGCCTGATGTCCGGCGACATGGGTAAACTGGTAGGGCCCTGCCACATCGCCGGCGGCGAGAATGTTCGGATGAAGGGTCTGGAGGTATTCGTTGGTCTCCACCACACGATCGACCTTAATGCCGAGATCCTCGAGCCCGAACCCCTTCAGCCGCGGGGCGCGTCCGACCGAGACAATGATCTCGTCGAAGCCGATGCGGAACTTAGCCCCGTCCTTTTCGACCTCGATCCATTTTTCACCGGCATCCGACCCACAGGCGACCGCCTTGTGGCTGGTCAGCACATTGACGCCGTCCGCCTTCATCGAGGCTTCGACGACCCTGGCCGCATCATCGTCCTCGCGCATCATCAGCCGTGGTGCCATCTGGATCTGCGTGACCTCGGAGCCAAGTCGAGCAAAACTCTGCGCCAGCTCGCAGCCGATCGGCCCTCCGCCCAAAACGACGAGCCTCTGCGGCACAGAAGGGCGATCGCGGAGCCGCTCCCACATGGTATCGGATGTGAGATAGCCAATTTCGGCGAGGCCCGGTATCGGGGGCACAAAGGCCTGGGCGCCGGTCGCAATGATGATCGCGCGCGTCGTCAGACGCTGCGTGCCGCCTTCGTTCAGGGAAATTTCCACCGTCCAGGGATCGATCAGCTTTGCGTAGCCTTGCAGGACGTCGACGCCGAGCCCCGTATAGCGTTCGACGCTGTCATGCGGCTCGATTTCGGCGATCACCTTGTGGATCCGCTCCATCACCGCAGAAAAAGGCACCTTCGGCTCGACCGGCTCCAGGCCATAATGGTCCGCATGGCGCATCTGGTGCGCCACCTTTGCGCTCTTGATCAGGGCCTTCGAAGGGACGCAGCCATAGTTCAGGCAATCTCCGCCCATCTTGTTCGCCTCGACCAGCGTCACCTTCGCCTTGGCGGCGGCAGCGATATAGGCCGACACCAGCCCAGCGGATCCGGCGCCAATGACCACCAGGTTGCGATCGAAACGCTTCGGCCGCGTCCAGGTGGATCGGGAAAAGCCCTCGTTCTGGTCCATAGATTTCGTCTTTCCACCCGCAATATACGTTGCTTCAGGAAGACGCGCAGGAATCCACATTGTTACAAGGCTTCATCAAGATTTCCTGTGATGAATGGATTTTCCCTTCAGAACAGCGCTATTACGCGATGCTGGCTTCGCTCGTCACGCTTGAACAACCGCAGCTACAATCCCCCAACCGCCTCTGCCGCGGCTTTTACGCGCTCGAAATCCGCCGGCAAAGTCAGTCCATGTTTGGCCCGCTCAAGGGCCTCCCTCGAGTGGCGTAAGGCATTTTCGCGATAGCGATCATGTTCAAACGTCGCGAGAATTCGCAGCACTTTCTGCAATCTCAGCCCGACTTCGACAACGCCGGCGCCGTCCCGCGCGATCGGTGTGAAGAGATCATCAAACAGTTCGTCAAGGCTGATCGCCGGCACGTAGACATTTGGATACGGCACTTCATGCTCATCCTCCCCTGTCGTTTCGTTCCAGACAGCCAGAACGCGCACTGTCCGCGTGAGAACATCGATCGCCGTACCGGGATCGTTGGTGGCTGCCGAAAGGGCGCGAGACGCAATCTCCGACAGAACTGCAGCGCCAAATCGCGGGTCCTGATCATAGGACCTGGTATCGCCCACCGTGAAACAGCGGGAGATTGCCGTTGTCTCCTCGGCGTCATCGGCGCCGTCGATCCACGCAACCGGCGTTGACGGATCAACAAACTGACCCGGAATCATGTGAATGTATATCTGCGCTTTCGCGTCGGTTGCGATGCCGGAAAGGGCGCCGGTATCAAGGTGCTGCACGTACCCTATCCGATCGACAAAGACCGGTCTCGCCGTGGCCGGAATGGTCTCGAAAGCGCTTAACCGGCTTCCGCCGAGATACGGTTGCTTACGCCGGGACCGCATCGCCTCTACGGTGACCTTTTCCACTCTCTCGGTCGTTTCTGTGACACGCCCGAGCCTGGAAAGGTGGTCGATCCAATGCAAGAGCGTGACGACAATCAGCACAATCACGGCAACTGTCACAACAAAGAGAACGACGCGACCGCGGTCGCCGTAGGCGCCGGTGCTCAAAGCGATGATCCCGACAAGACTGAAGAGGAAGGAGCCGATGAAGGTCGCGAGCACGTTTTGCGTCGTGCTGTCCTCCATGACCAGCGTGGTCGCGCGGGGCGTGACGTTGCTGGTTGCAGCCGAATAGGCCGACACCATCGTGCTGAGAGAGAATGTCGTGACTGTCAGCATACTTGAGGCAATGATGCCTAGTATATTATCGACAGCGTCAGCGCCAATCTTCGTGGGAAGATCACCCGGAATGAACGGACTGGCGACGATGGCGACAAGTGCGGTGATAATGGCAAGGATGGAAAACAGACTTGCCCGAAACCAGATTTTCCGGACCAGTTTCGACAAAAGCCAAACCCAGCGTGACGTCATCGGTATTCTCACTCTTCTGGCTCATCGCGGGCCGTCTCTTGTCGACGTCTCAGGTGTACGCCTTTGCCTGCCAAGTTGGGATTAATCAGGTCGCCCGTCAGTCTGCCGCGACAGTTGGTGTCCGCTTTGGAGCTCAACCCACGTAGCGGGACCTAGGATCAAGCGTCTGCGAACAGACCGCCTTCCGCTACGATGAGCGTCGGACCTGTTATGGTAACAGGCGCGCCTTGCAACGAGGCCGCCCCCCATAACAGCTATATTCCGGATGGATGTTCTGGAGCACTGTGGACCAGCTGAAACTCCGGCGAATGCACCAGGTGAAGATAGCGTTCGAACTGCGCCAGGACGTCGCTGATGAGTTGATCGCGCGACATCCCCATCACGTCATACCCGCGATTGCCGCTCGAGAAATAGGTCCGCGCCTCAAAGCGAAACTCAGGCTCTCCGGCCCGCACAGGCGTAAAACTCGCGACGCGCTGCTTTGTGGGTGTGACACCGTAGACAAAGTCACGAACATCTTGTGCGGGTGAGCGCAGGACGATCGCTCCGTCCGTGTCATCGACCACCTCAGCATGCCGTCCCCTGGAGGTCAGTTCCTGCGCGACCTGATCAAGGGCTGGACGCACATGCGTGTCGATGAAGCGACGGACATCGGCTTCGGTCGCGGTGGCCAGCATCAGGGCCAGTCTCCGCTGCCAGGTCTGCCCGGATGCCGGCTGGGCAACCGGAAGTGTGGCGCCGTTGTGCGCATCGCGCTGTGCAAGGTCCTCTCGCATGCCCAGATACAGCGAAAGGACGAGACCGAGCATGATCACGGCAAACGGCAGCGCGCTGGCGACAGTGGCAGATTGCAGCGCCGTCAGGCCACCGGCGAGCAGCAGGCACCCCGCCACGAAACCTTCCATAACGCACCAGAAAACCCGCTGTCCTGTTGTCGTGTTCGTCTCGCCGCCGGCTGCAATGGAGTCCACGACCAGCGCACCCGAATCTGCCGAGGTGATGAAGAAGATCGACACCAGCAGAACCGCGAGCGTCGAGGTAATTGCCGGCAGCGGCAGATACTCGAAGAACCGGAACAGCCCGACTGAGACGTCATTGGCGATAGCCGCGCCGAGAGCGCCGTTGGCGATGCCGGTATCGATAAACATCGCCGTATTGCCAAACACCGTCATCCAGAAGAAGGTGAACCCGGCGGGAATAAAGAGGACGGCGACGACGAATTCACGCACCGTTCTGCCGCGGGAAATGCGGGCGATGAACATGCCGACGAAGGGCGACCAGGAAATCCACCAGGCCCAGTAGAACAAGGTCCAGGCATCAACCCAGGGCGTCGGCTCATAGGCGTAGATGTTGAATGTGCGCAGGACCAGCGTGTCGAAATAGAGACCGAGGTTCTGCACGAAATCCCGAAACAACAGGCTGGTCGGACCAACCACGAGAACGAATATCATCAACAGGATGGCAACGATAAGGTTGGTTTCCGACAGGATGCGGACGCCCTTGTCGAGGCCGGTCACGACCGACACTGTCGCCATCGCGGTCACGACTGCGATCAACGGCAACTGCACAGCGATGCCGATCGGAACGCCGAGAAGATGGTTGAGACCCGCATTGATCTGCGAGACGCCGACACCGAGCGACGTGGCGATCCCAAACATCGTGCCGACAATCGCAAAGATATCCACCGCGTGACCGATAGGACCATCGATACGGTTTTTGAGAAGCGGATAGAGGCCGGAACGGATCGTCAGCGGCAGGTTGTAGCGATAGCCGAAATAGGCAAGCGACAGGCCGACAACGGCGTAGATTGCCCAGGCGTGGATCCCCCAATGGAAGAAGGTCACGGTCATTGCTTCGCGCATGGCTGCGACCGAACGCGGCTCGGCCGTCGGCGGCGCCATGAAATGCGTCATCGGTTCACCGACGGCGTAGAACATCAGGCCGATCCCCATGCCGGCGGCAAACAGCATGGCGATCCACGACAGGAAGCGGAAATCGGGAACGGAATCATCCGGACCAAGCTTGAGCTGTCCGAAGCGGCCAAAACAGAGCAGCAGGACGGATGCGAGAAATATGCCGACGGAAAGCAGATAGAACCAGCCGAACGCGCCGAGGATCGATGCCTGTACGGCGCCAAAAAAAGCGCCCGCTTGCCCGGGTATGGCGATGCCGACCACCAGAAACAGACCGATGACGATGACTGAGCCGTAGAAAACCGGGGGGTTGATGACAAAACTTTTCATACCGCGGATTTGTCCTCCTGCGCTCCGACTTGCGGATCATTGGGACGGACGATCCCGCCCCAATCCGGCCGCTTTTCATGGAAACTAGGCGGCGCTCCTGAAAAGTCCACAATGACGACGCAAGCCGATGCCTATCGCAAATGTCCATTCTTCGACCATGACGACGAAGCATGATACGAGACCGAAGTTTGCAATCGTGCTCCAGCTTGGCCGTCGTTACTTGCGAACGGCGTATGTCGGCCTTCGGTGAGCCGTTGAAACGCGCGGCAACCATCGATCATCGTGGTAGGGCAAAATAGCTCCGCAAGCGCCTTCTCCAGAGGTCTTGGCCGACCATCACCCTGGACCCCGACCTCCATCCCCTCACCGACCATTCGCCTTTCTCCATTCGGCAAAGATCGACAAATTGTTCTCGTCCGTGGCGGGATACAGGCCGATGATCGTGTGGCCGGCCTTGACCCGTTCGGCGACAAAATCCTCGTAGGCCGTCATCTCGACCGCCTCGTCTGCGATGTCGTCGGCGATTTCCAGCGGGATGATGATGACACTGTCGTCGTCGCCGACCACGATATCGCCCGGGAATACGGCGACGTCGCCGCAGCCGATCGGCACGTTGATGTCGATCGCTTCGTGCAGGGTGAGGTTTGTCGGGCTGGAGGGTCGGTGATGATAGGCGGGGATGTCCAGTTCGCCGATCACCATCGCGTCACGAAAGCCGCCATCGGTCACGACCCCTGCCCCGCCGCGCACCATCAGGCGGGTAATGAGAATATCGCCGGCGGACGCCGCACGTGCATCCTTTCGGCTGTCCATCACGAGCACATGGCCCTGAGGGCAGGTCTCGATCGCGTGGCGCTGCGGATGTTGCGGGTTGCGAAACACCGTCATCGGATTGCGGTCCTCGCGCGCCGGCATGTAGCGCAGCGTGAAGGCGGGCCCGACCATATTGCGGCCCTTCGGCTTGACCGGCCGCACGTCCTGGATCGTCTGGTTCCTGAGGCCACGCTTGTAGAGCGCCGAGCAGAGCGTCGCGACGGAGACGCCCATCAGTTTGTCACAGGTTGCGGGGTTCATAGTTTCTCCTTGATGCTTGCTCAGTTGATCGCCGGCTCGGACACCTTGGCGCCGAAGTCCGTCTTCAGGAAATCGAAGTCACAGCCCTTGTCGGCCTGCTCGATATGTTTGGTGAACATGAAGCCGTAGCCCCGTTCATAGCGCGGTTCCGGCGCCACCCAGGCGGCGCGACGCGCGTCGAGCTCTTCGTCCGAGACCAGCATGTTGAGGCTGCGCGCCGGAATATCGAGTTCCACCATGTCGCCGGTCTTCAGCAGCGCCAGCGGACCGCCGACAAAGGCTTCAGGCGAGGCATGCAACACGCAGGCGCCGAAACTCGTGCCCGACATGCGGGCATCGGAAATCCGCACCATATCGCGCAGTCCAAGTTTCAGAAGTGCCTTCGGCATCGGGATCATGCCCCATTCCGGCATGCCCGGCCCGCCTTGAGGCCCGGCATTGCGCAGGACCAGCACGGTTTCCGGCGTCAGCGGATAATCCGGGTCGTCGATGATCGTCTTCAATTCGGCATAGCTGTCGGCCACAAGTGCAGGGCCGCGGTGCTTGTGGAATTTGGGATCGCAGGCGGCGGGCTTGATCACCGCTCCATCCGGGCAAAGGTTGCCCTTCAGCACGGCGAGAGACCCTTCATGATAGACCGGATTGTCGAGCGGCCGAATGACGTCCTCGTTGTAGATCTTCACCTGATCCAGACCCTCGGTCAGCGGCAAGCCGGTAACGGTGATCGCCGTCGGATCGAGCTTGTCGCCGAGTTGCTTCATCAGAGCCCTGAGGCCGCCGGCATAAAAGAAGTCTTCCATCAGATAGGTGCTGCCGGATGGGCGGATATTGGCAATGACGGGCGTGGTGCGGCCGATCCGGTCGAGGTCGTCGAGTTCGAGCGGAATGCCGGCCCGGCGCGCCATGGCGATCAGGTGAATGATCGCATTGGTCGAACACCCCGTCGCCATCGCGATCGTCACCGCATTGTTGACGGCGGCCGGTGTGATCACCTTGTCCGGCGTCAGATCCTCCCACACCATCTCGACGATCCGCCGCCCGCAGGTGGCCGACATGCGCTGGTGGTTAGCATCTGCAGCCGGAATGGAAGAGGCGTTCGGCAGCGTCAGCCCCATGCCTTCGGCAATCGCCGTCATCGTGGAAGCCGTGCCCATCGTCATGCAGTGACCATAGCTTCGAGCGATACCGCCCTCGATCCCCTGCCATTCCTCCTTGGAGATCGTGCCGGCCCGTCGCTCGTCCCAGTATTTGAACCCGTCGGTGCCCGACCCCAGCGCCTTGCCGGCATAATTGCCGCGCAGCATGGGTCCGGCCGGCAGATAGATAAAGGGAACGCCCATCGACACGGAGCCCATCACCAGTCCGGGCGTAGTCTTGTCGCAACCGCCCATCAGGACAGCGCCATCGACCGGATGCGAGCGCAGAAGCTCTTCCGTCTCCATGGCCAGCATGTTGCGGTAAAGCATCGTGGTCGGCTTCACGAAATTTTCAGACAGCGACAGCGCCGGCAGCTCCATCGGAAAACCGCCCGCCTGCAGCACGCCGCGCTTTACCCATTCCACCCGGTCGCGAAAATGCATGTGGCAGGGCTGCGCATCCGACCAGGTGTTGATGATCGCGATGATCGGCCGGCCTTCCCAGTCCTCCGGGGCATAGCCCATCTGCATCGTTCGCGACCGATGTCCGAACGACCGCTGGTCATCGGGCATCATCCAGCGCGCCGAGCGCAGTTCTTCGTAAGTCTTCCTGCCTGCCATTCCAAACTCCCGTGCCACGAAGGCACTCTTCCAAAATCAAGACGATAGCTTATTCGGTAAACGCCTCTTCGCGTTTGCGGCTGATGCTCGGGGCCAGAACGAGCGCCAGAACGGCGACGGCGAAGATCAGCAGCGACAGACTGAGCGGGCTACGCACGAAGATCGACGGGTCGCCCTGGCTGATCAGCATCGCGCGCCGCAGGTTTTCCTCCAGCATCGGCCCGAGGATGAAACCCAGCAGCAGCGGTGCCGGTTCGAAGCGCATCTTGCTGAGCGCGAAACCGACAACGGTGAAGCCTGCCATGACGAAGACGTCGAACACGCTGTTGTTGATGCTGTAGGCGCCGATGCAGCAGAAGCCGATGATGGCCGGAAACAGCAAATGATAGGGGACCGTCAGCATCCGCACCCAGAGCCCGATCAGCGGCAGGTTGAGGATCACGAGCATCAGATTGCCCGACCACATCGAAACGATCATGCCCCAGAACAGTTCAGGCTCGTCTGAGATGACGTTCGGGCCGGGCGTGATGCCCTGGATGATCATTGCGCCCACCATCAGTGCCATCACCGGGTTGCCGGGAATGCCGAGCGTCAACATGGGGATGAACGAGGTTTGCGCGCCGGCATTGTTGGCCGCTTCCGGCGCAGCCACACCCTCGATCGCCCCTTTGCCGAATTCGGCCCGGTTCGGAGAGATCCGTTTTTCCACGGCGTAAGAGGCAAACGACGCCAGCATCGCCCCGCCGCCCGGCAGCACGCCAAGGAAGGAGCCGAGTGCCGTGCCGCGCAGGACCGGCGCGATGATGCGCTTGAAATCCTGCTTGGTCAGCATCAGGCCGGTTACCTTCTTGATGCCGACCGAGCGTTCCTGCTCGCTTTCCAAATTGCGCAGGATTTCGCAAATGCCGAATATACCCATGCTGACGGCGACGAAATTCAGTCCGTCATAGAGTTCCGGAATGTCGAAGACATAGCGCGGCGTTCCGCTTTCGACATCCGTCCCGACCGTGCCGAGGATAAGCCCGAACACGATCATCGCGAACGCCTTGAGCAGCGATCCGCTGGCAAGCGCCACGGACGCGACGAGGCCGAGAACCATCAGCGAGAAATATTCCGCCGGCCCGAAATTGAGGGCGACGGCCGCAAGCGGCGGCGCTGCGACCGCAAGCAGGATCGTCGCAACCGTGCCGGCGAAGAAGGAGCCGAGAGCTGCGGTTGCAAGCGCTGCTCCGGCGCGGCCGTTTCTGGCCATCTGGTAACCATCGATCGCAGTGACGACGGACGAACTTTCGCCCGGAAGGTTGATGAGCACCGCCGTCGTCGAGCCGCCATACTGGGCGCCGTAGAAAATGCCGGCCAGCATGATGAGGGCGGATTCCGGTGGCAGTCCGAAGGTGATCGGCAAAAGCATGGCGATCGTGGCCGTCGGCCCGAGGCCCGGCAGCACGCCGATCGCGGTACCCAAGAGACAGCCGACAAACCCGTAGAACAGGTTCATCGGCATGAAGGCGGTCGAGGCGCCGAGCCAGAGGTTAGAAAAGAGATCCATATGCAATCCAATCCGGTTTCGTCGGCTGCCCTAAGGCATCAGGTGCAAGCGTCAGATGAGTTCGCCGATGAAGGGAACCCATGGGCCGAAGGCGCTGACAGGAAGCGAAAGGAGTTTTGTGAAAAGCAGAGAGGAACAGACCGCGAGAAACAGCCCCAGCAGGATCGAGTGCCGCCAGTTGGCGTATCGGCTTGCGGTCGCGACCCCGACGATCATGAGGAACATCGTAGGCGCAAGACCAAGGCCCGAGAGCAACAGGCCGAAGCCGACCGGCGCCGCAATCACCAGCGCATAGGCCTTCCAGTTCCAGACCTCCGGCTCGCTCGCCTCGACGCCGACCATCACCGCCTGCACGATGATCAGCCCACCGATCCCGATCAGGAGCAGGCTCAGCATGATCGGGAAATAGCCGGGGCCCATCTGGAACGAGGTGCCGACTGCGAGCTCGCGGCCGAACCAGATGAACAGAAGTCCGGCGCAAATCATCGTCACGCCGCCGACGAAGTCGCGGCCGTTTCTAATTTTCAGCATGGCTTGATACTCAGGTGTGAAAGATGTGCCGGCCGGAGACTAGACCCGGCCGGCAGATTGTCTCACTGCAGCGGCACGTTGGCGGCCTTGATGACTTCGGCCCACTTCGCCGTTTCCTTGTCGATGAAAGCCTGGAACTCGGCCGACGTATTGCCGACAGGCGTCACGCCCATCGCTTCGAGCTTTGCCTTCATCGCCGGATCGGCAACGATCGCCTGCACTTCCTTGCTGAGCTTTTCGACGATTTCCGGCGGCGTGCCGGGAGGAGCAAAGAGCCCGTGCCACGAGGTCGCCTCGAAGCCGGGGATGACGCTTGCCATGGTCGGCACGTCAGCCAGCAGATTGGCCTTTTCCAGACTGGTGACGGCCAGCGCCTTTACCTTGCCGGCTTTTACCTGCTGTGCGGCCGTGGGAATATTGTCGAACATCATATCCACATGTCCGGCGACAACGTCCAGGATGGCCTGGCTGCTACCCTTGTAAGGGACATGCGTGATCTTGATACCGGTCTTTGTCGCGAGCAGCTCACCTGCAAGGTGGATCGACGTGCCGACACCTGACGAAGCGTAGGTATGCTTGCCGGGCTCCGTTTTCAGGAACGCGATCAGCTCCTCGACAGTGTTGGCCTTGATCTTGTCCGGGTTGACGACGAGCACGTTTGGCAGGCTGGCGATCAGCGAAATCGGCGCAAAGCCCTTTTCCCGGTCGTAAGGCAGGTTCTTGTAAAGTGTCTGGTTGATCGCGTTCGAGCTCACTGTCCCCATGCCGATCGTGTAGCCATCGGGCTTGGAGCGGGCGAGATCGCCAAGGCCGATATTGCCGCCGGCACCTGGCTTGTTCTCAACGATGAAACGCTGGCCCAACCGCTTGTCGAGTTCTTCCGCGACGAGGCGGCCGAATGTGTCGGTATTGCCACCGGCCGCAAACGGAACGACGACGGTCACGGTCTTTGTCGGATAGTCCTGTGCGCGGCTACCCGTCATGCCGGCCACAGATATCGCGGCCGTAGCGGCCGCCAGCGTCATCAAACGCTTGAGGTTCATAATACTTCCTCCACTTGTCCGGTATCTGGCCGGTCCCATTAAACCACTCTTCGAAATCCTCCTCCCGAAGAAATGGAAGCGCTTTCATTCTATCGTCAAAATCTCCAACCGCAACCTCGAAGAGCAAATTTAAAATTATTTGGAATCAGATTGATACGCACATGATAGTACAATTTATCCTGTTCGCACTTGATTAGTTCTAAAATGAAAGCGTAACTCATTTTGAGAGGGACTTTCACGATGACAGACGATTTCAATAGCAAGCGCATGACGAGCAACAGCCCGGTGACACTTGCCGATATCGCGAAGCTCGCAGGGGTCTCGCCTGTCACTGTGTCCCGTGCCATCAACACGCCCGCTCTGGTCAAACCACGAACGCTGGAGGCGATCGAGAAAGTCATTGCGAGGACGGGCTATGTGCCCAATCTTCTCGCGGGCGGCCTTGCTTCCCGAAGGACCAGGCTCATCGCCGCGATCGTTCCCTCTGTGGCCAGCACCATCTTTGCCGAAACGATCGAGGGCCTCAATGCCGAACTGGTCTCTGCCGGTTATCAGCTTCTGCTCGGCCTCTCCGGCTATGAGCCAGCGCGCGAACTGGAACTGACCCGAGCCATTCTCGCTCGCCGGCCCGATGGCGTGATCCTTACCGGCATCACACATCTCAAGGAAACCCGGGCGATGCTGACGGGCGCCGGCCTACCAATCGTCGAGATCTGGGATTCGACACCCTCGCCGCTTGATACTGCCGTCGGGTTTTCGCATGCCGCTGTCGGCGCACTGGTTGCCGAGCATCTTCTCATCCGGGGATATGACCGTTACGCACAGGTCGGCGCCAACGATCCCCGCGCCGTCCAGCGCCGCGATGGTTTCGTCAGCCGCCTGAGAGGCGTCGCCGATGTCGAACTGCCGGACCTGGAAATGAATTCGCCCTCCACCTTCCGCGACGGAAGGCTGGCGATGGCGCAGCTTCTCGATCGCGGAAAGGGAACTCTCGGGGTCTTCTGCTCGTCGGACGTGGTTGCCCACGGGGCACTGGCGGAAGCTTACGCCCGCGGATGCCGCATGCCGGACGAACTTGCCATTGTCGGGTTCGGTGATTTCGACTTTGCCCCTCACACCCACCCGCCGCTGACCACCGTGCGCATCGATCGCCGCGATATCGGAACCAAAGCGGCCCAGTCGATCCTCAGAAAGATTGCTGGCGGCAAGGATGTGGAAGCGATGATCAATATCGATTTTCACATCGTTGTCCGGGGAACAGCCTGAGCCTTAAGGCCGCTTGCCGAACTCCGCCGTGCCGCGTGTCCAGTGGCCGGCCTGTTCCGAAAGCGTGATCCCAAGGCCCGGACGGCTTGGTACCAGCATGCGCCCCTCTCTGATCTCGAGCCGTTCGTTGAATAGCGGATCGAGCCAGTCGAAATGCTCCACCCACGGCTCCAGCTCGTAGGCTGCGGCAAGATGCAGGTGAATTTCCATGGCGAAATGCGGGGCGAGCTGAAGTTTCTTCGCCTCTGCCAGCGCGCAGATCTTCAGAAACGGCGTGATGCCGCCCACTCGCGGGGCATCCGGCTGGATGAAATCGACCGAATTGTTCTGGATCAGCGCCACATGCTCCAGCACACTTGTCAGCATCTCACCTGTCGCGATGGGCGTATCGAGCTGGGCTGCAAGCGCCGCATGCCCTTCTACGTCATAGGCATCCAGCGGCTCCTCGATCCACGTCAGGTGATAGGGCTCCATCAGCCGGCCGAAGCGCATGGCGGTCGGGCGGTCCCATTGCTGGTTGGCATCGACCATCATCGCCGCCCGCTCGCCGATACGCTCGTGCACGGCCGCCACACGTTTCAGATCGTTCGCCATATCCGGCTGGCCGACCTTGATCTTGATACCGCCGATACCCGCCGCGATCGACTGCTCGACATTCTCGAGAACCTCCTCGATCGGAGAAGAGAGAAATCCACCGGACGTATTGTAACACTGCACGCTATCGCGATGCGCACCCAGCAGCTTTGCGAGGGGCAGCCCGGCGCGCTTGGCCTTAAGGTCCCACAGCGCCACGTCGAAGGCCGCGATCGCCTGCACCGCAAGCCCGCTGCGCCCAACCGATGCCCCCGCCCAGCACAGCTTATTCCACAGCTTGCCTATATCGTTCGGATCCTCGCCGATCAGCACACTGGCGATTTCCTTGGCATGCTCGTACTGGCCAGGACCTCCGGCGCGCTTGGAATAGCTGAAGCCTATACCGGAATGGCCATGCTTCGTCTCGATCTCGGCAAACAGGAACGCCACTTCGGTGAGCGGGCGTTGCCGCCCGGTCAGCACCTTCGCGTCGCTGATCGGCGTCTTCAGCGGCAGGAAGACCGAAGACAGCTTGATCCAGGCGATGCTATCCGCCTCAACGGCGGCCTGCGATGCAGTCTTCTTTTCCATTTGCGCGTCCATGTCTCCAACTCCTCCTGTCGTGCGCCCGCAAGGAGCGTCCTGCTTGACGAATACGCGTCCGATCAATTTAAGTCCAAACCGAAGATTGTCGCTCAGCGATACAGGAATTGAATAGATGCTCGATATGGTTCAGGTGAAATCCTTCGTCGCCGTCGCGTCGGAACTCAATTTCAGCCGCGCCGCAAGACAGCTGAACATGACCCAGCCGCCACTCAGCCGGCAGATCAGGCTGCTGGAACAGCAACTCGACGTGACGCTCTTCGAGCGCAACAGCCGGCGCGTCACGCTTACCCCCGCAGGCCTCGCATTTCTCGCCGAAGCGCAAAAGCTTCTGGCACAAGGTGATGCAGCGATAACGGCAACACGCCGCGCCGCCCGCGGCAGTGCCGGCTCCATCCGGATCGCTTTCGTCGGCGCCGCAACCTACGGCTTTCTGCCGCTTTTCATATCAGCCGCCCGGACGCTTACGCCGCAGATCGAACTCGACCTGGTACAGATGGAAACGGCCGAACAGTTGCAGGCGATCAATCGCGGCGATGTCGACCTCGGCTTCTCCCGCCCGCTTTCCGGCGCGCATCAACTGCAGAGCCTGTGCGTTGTGCAGGAGCCGATGATGCTTGCCATCCCGCGGGCTCACCCGCTGGCGTCGAGGCGAAGGCCCCCGCTGGAGGCGCTGAACGGCGAACCGATCATCATGTTCTCACCCCAGGCCCGCTATCTACACGAAAAGCTCGCCGCATTGATGACCGACAACAACATCACGCCCCACATCGTCCAGAGCATGACCCATTCACAGGCCATCCTGTCGCTGGTCAGCGCCGGCATCGGCCTCGCCATCGTCCCCGCGGCAACCCGCCACGCATGCTTCGACAACGTCGTCTTCCGCCCGCTCGACCTCAGGCAAGAATGCGTCGCGGAACTGCATGCCATATGGAGCAGCGAAAACCGCAATCCCCTATTGCCGGAGATTCGCTCTCTTGTTGGAAGCTCCGCAGTGCGTGATCTCTCCAGCTAGATCTGCAGAGGCAGTCGGTGCTCGATTTCAGGACCATCTCTCGCCAATCCAGTTCTCGGACGAGTCTTGGATGTTAATCGGGCCTCGTGCTGCCTGACTCCACTCTTCGTGGCCGAGTGCCCCAGAATAGCTGATCGCAGCATCAGGATCCGTCAGCGCTGCATGACTGGAGCACGGTTCCGGTCCGGACCTTCAATATCTCAGTCGCTGCTTACAGCAGTCCGAACGTCTTCAGCGTTTCGCCGATGCGGGCGTCCTGCTCCGCATTTGGCAGCAGTGCCGGCTGGCGGCTGGCGCCGACGGAGGGGTCCTGCAGGTAGAGCGCGCGCTTGACCATGGCCGGCGGGAAGCCGTGGGCGTAGAGATCGGTGCGGAAAGCGGTGTAGATGTCCTGCTGCCGTTCGGCTTCTGCGATATCGCCTGAATTGAAGCCGCCGACGATGCCGGCCAAGACGTCAGGCATAGCGTTTCCGAGACCGGAGATGCAGCCGGCAGCGCCGTTCTGCAGCGCCCAGAGCACGAGATGGTCGGGGCCGGAATAGACTTCGAAACCGTCGACCTCCTTGGAAACCTGAAGATAGGCGGCCAGTGTTTCCTGCGCGCCGCCGGAATCCTTGATGCCCGCGATATTGCCGTGGGTCGCCAGTTTGCGGGCGGTTTCCGGCTCGATATGGTTCTGGGTACGGGCTGGGATATCGTAGAGATAGACCGGCGTGTCGACGGCATCAGCGACAGTCGAGAAGTGGCGGACCAGACCATCCTGCGTGCAGGCTATGAAGAACGGCGTGATGACGGCGATGCCGGTCACGCCTATCCGGTCGAATTCCTTGGCAAGCTGCAGCGTCTCGAATGTCGCGGGCATGCCGGCATTGACGATGACATCGACCTTGCCGCCGACTTCATCGACCACTTCCTCGAGCAGTTTGATCTTTTCGCCGTGGGTCAGCGCCGAAAAATCGCCGTTGGTGCCGGCGCACATGATGTTGTTGCCGGCCGCGACCTGGCGGCGCACCTGAGCGCGCGTGGCCTCGTAATTGATGGTCTCGTCGTCGTTGAAACATGTCACGATCGCGACGAAGGCTTTCTTGGTCATTATTCTACTCCGGGATCAAATCTGGGAAACGCGTGCGAGGCGCGCGTTGCGGTTTGCGGCCTGCACATCCGGGTCGGGGTCGAGGCTCGCGGCGAGGAGCGCCTGCGTATAGGGCATTTGCGGATTGTCGAAGACCTGCGCGACGGTGCCGAACTCGACGACCTCGCCCTTCTGCATGACCATCACGTAATCGGCGAAATCGCGCACCAGCGGCAGGTCGTGGGCGATGAAAATAAAGGCGATGCCCATCTTCTTGCGCAACCCGTCGAGCAGCCGGATCACCTGCGCCTGGACAGACACGTCGAGCGCCGACACGGCCTCGTCGCAGACGATCAGTTGCGGCTCGAGTGCAAGGGCGCGGGCAATGGCGATGCGCTGGCGCTGACCGCCGGAAAACTGGTGCGGATAGCGCCCCATATGCTCAGGCGACAGGCCGACCTGATCGAGCAGTTCGGCGGCACGCTCCCGCCATTTGGCTTTGGGCAGGATTTCCGGGTGGATGACCCAGGCCTCGGAGATCAGCTGATAGACCGTCATGCGCGGATTGAGCGACTGCGTCGGGTCCTGAAAGACCATCTGCAGATCGCGGCGCAGCTTGAACAGGTCGCCCGGCGACATCGTGAAGAGGTCCTTGCCCTTCCAGCGCGCAGTGCCGCCATCTGGCTCTTCGAGGCGCAACAGGACGCGGGCAAGCGTCGATTTTCCCGACCCGCTTTCGCCAACGACGGCGACGGTTTCACCGGGCTTCAGCTCGAAGGACACGCCCTTGAGCGCTTCAAATCCCCCATAGAACTTGCGGACATCCTTGACGCTGAGGATCGATGCGCCGTGTGCGTCCGGCTCGTGCATGTCGCCCTTGCCGGGGGCGGCGGCGATCAGCTTCTTGGTGTAGGCGTGCTGAGGGTTGCGGTAGACGTCGCGCACCGTGCCGCTTTCGACAAGCTGGCCCTTTTCCATGACGACGACGCGGTCGGCGACCTCAGAGACGACGCCGAGATCGTGGGTGATGATCAGAACACCCATTCCCGTTTCGCGCTGCAATTCCTTCAAAAGTGCCAGCACTTCCGCCTGCACGGTGACATCGAGCGCGGTGGTCGGCTCATCGGCAATCAGCAGGTCGGGTTTGAGCGCCAGCGCCATGGCGATCATGACGCGCTGACGCTGGCCGCCGGAAAACTCGTGCGGATATTTGTCGAGCGCAGCTTCAGGATCCGGCAGCGCCACCCGCTTGAACAGGCGCAAGGCTTCGGCCTGCGCCTGCGTGGTGCTGATGCCGTGGGTCTTCAGCGCCTCGCGCATCTGCCAGCCAACGGTATAGACCGGGTTGAGGTGGCTGAGCGGATCCTGGAAGATCATGGCGATGCGTCGGCCGTTGACCGCGCGGCGAGCCTCGCCCGACATTTTCAAGAGATTCTTGCCGTCGAGCAGGATCTCGCCGGACGTGATCTTGCCCGGCGGCATGTCGATCAGGTTCATGATCGCCGCCGACGATACCGATTTGCCAGAACCGCTTTCGCCGAGGATGGCGAGCGTTTCGCCACGGTCGAGATAGTAGGAAATGTTGCGCACGGCGTGGACGGTGCCGGACACGGTGTGAAAGTCGACGGAGAGATCGCGGACCTCGAGAAGATGATCAGCCATGTTTCGATCCTTTCATTTCCAGGCGCCAGCGCTGAACCGGGTCGAGCGCAATCCGCAGCCAGTTGGAGAGAAGGTTGAGCGACAGCGTGGTCAGAATGATTGCAAGACCGGGCCAGAAGGACAGCCACCAGGCATTGGTCAGGTATTGGCGCCCCTGGGCAATCATCAGGCCCCAGGTGATTTCCGGCGGCTGGATGCCGATGCCGAGGAAGGAAAGCGCGCTTTCCGCCAGCATCACATAGGCAAAATCGAGCGTGGCAAGCGTCATCAGCGTCGGAAAGACGACGGGCAGGATGTGGCGGAAGAGTATGCGCTTGGACGATGCGCCCATGACGCGGGCGGCCTGCACGAACATGCGGCTCTTAATTTCGAGAACCTCCGCGCGGGTGGTGCGCAGATAGACCGGGATACGGGTGATCGACAGGACCAGCATCAGGTTGAGGATCGATGAGCCCAGAATATAGAGCACGATCACCGCAACCAGCAGCGACGGGAAGGACATGATGACGTCGGCGATACGCATGATGACCTGGCTCGTCCGCTCCGACGCGAAGCCGGCGATCAGACCGAGCAGCGTGCCGATGACAGCGGAGATCAGCACGGCGCCGGCAGCGACCATGATCGTGTTCTGCGTGGCGACAATGATGCGCGGCCAGAGCGGGCGACCCAGTGCATCGGCGCCGAGCCACATGAACCAGTCGCGGCTGAAATCGAACGGCGCGAGATTGCGACCGCGCAGGTTCTGCTTGGTGGCGAGATCATCAAGAAGGGTCGGTCCGATGATCGCCATGACAATGACGAAGACGAGGAAGATGGCGGCGCAGAGCGCAAACTTGTCGGCCCAGAGCATACGCGCAATGCGGACGAAGAAGCCCGGTTCGGCGGCAATGGCATTCTCGGGCGCGGGGGATGGGACGGCCATGGTCATGTCGATCCTCAGTAGCGGATGCGTGGATCAAGCAGAGCATAGGCAAGGTCGATCACGAGGTTCATGAGGAAGATGGCGAAAGCGGTGACAAGGATCGCCGCCAGCACGACGTTGAAGTCTCGCTGCAGGATGCTGTCGATCATTAGCTTGCCGACGCCCGGGAAACCGAAGATGGTTTCGACGATCACCGCGCCGTTGAGAAGGCTGGCGGCCTGATCGCCGATGACGGTTATGACCGGCAGCATGGCGTTGCGCAGGGCGTGGATAAAGATGATCGGCCCCGATTTGACGCCCTTGGCGCGGGCAGTCTTCACGTAAGCCGAAGACAGTGCCGAAATCATCGAGCCGCGCACCACCTGGACGATGATACCGAATGGGCGCACGAACAGAACGCAGATCGGCAGGATCCAGTGCGAGAGCGTGCCCGTGCCCGAGGTCGGCAACCAGGACAGCTGGATGGCAAACACCACGATTGCGACGATCGCGAGCCAGAAATCCGGGACGGAAGCACCGATCAGCGACACCATCGAGGAAAACCGGTCGAAGAAGCCGCCAGTGCGAAACGCAGCAAGCGAGCCGACGACGATCGCCGCGATGGTGACCAGCGTCATGGTGATGACGGCAAGCCACAGCGTCCAGGTGAAGGCTTCGAGAACGACATCGAGCGCCGGGCGCGCCTTGCGCAGGCTTTCGCCGAGGTCGCCTGTCAAGACATTGCCGACATACTGTCCGAACTGCACGAGAAGCGGCTGATCGAGGCCGTGCAGCGCACGGAACTCGGCCTTCATTTCGGCGGATGCTTCGACGGGGAGGAAAAGGGAAGCCGGGTCGCCTGTCAGCCGCGACAGGAAAAACACCATGACCAGCAGCCCGACGAGCGAGATGAGGCTGGCAAAGGCGCGCTTGCGAACGAAAGTGAGCATGGTGACCTCGATCTTGCTGGAATGGACGGCGGCAGGAGCGCCGCCCATTTCACTTCGATTGGGACGATCAGAATACGTCCTCGGCGTATGGTCCGGGTTAGTTCTTGATGCCGATCTCGGAGAGCTGCAGCATCGAGTTGGTGGCGATGCTCGGCTTGAAGTCGAGACGTTCGGACACGCGGGAATAACCAACCATGTGGAAGAGCAGAACGTCAGCGACGAGATCGTCGTGGACGTAGGCGATCAGCTCCGACCACAGCTTTGCACGTTCATCACCAGTGGCAGCGGAGGCGCGGGACACGAGGTCATCGACCTTCGGATCGGAATAACCCGACTGGGTGCCCTTCGAGTCGTATTTGAAGAACATGGTGAAGGACGGATCACCCTTGGAATTGTCGTGCATGGCGGCAACGATCTGCGGACCGCGACCTTCCTTGAACGGCTTCGAGTAGTAAACCTCGTGCTCGGCTACTTCGACAAACCGGAGGTCGATCTTGAAGCCGACATCCTGCAACTGAGCCTGGATGGCTTCCATGATTTCCGTCACGTTCGGGAAATTGGCCGTCCGCGCGACGACGGTGATCGGCGTGTCGACTGCAACACCGTCAGCTTTTGCCTCATCGAGCAGCTTCTTCGCCTCGTCCGGATCGTACGGGAAAACTTTCACATCCGGATTCCAGCCGAGTGTCGTCGGCGGCACAAGCGCCGTTGCGAGAACCGCGTCCTGCGGCACGAGTGTGCCGATAAAGGCCTTCCGGTCGATGGCGAGGTTCAGCGCCTTGCGGACGCGGACATCATTGAGCGGCGCGATATTGCCATCGATGCGAAGATAAACGGTTTCGCTGTCGAGATAGGAGAAGTCCGTCTTCTCGTTGGTCGCTTCCACCTGCGAGATCGACGGAGCAAGATCCGCTTCGCCGGTCTGAACCATGGCGGCGCGCACGGCCGGATCGGAACGGAAAAGGTAGGTGGCCTTGGTAACGGCGGGCTTCTTGCCCCAGTAATCGTCACGCGCGTCGAGCACGATCTGCTGGCCCGGTGTCCAGTTGGACAGCTTGTACGGGCCGGTGCCGACCGGCTCGCGGATGAATTCGAGCGGCGTGCCCTCGGGAACGATGGTCACCAGCGACAGCAGCAGCGGCAGGATCGGCTGAACCGGATCGACCCTGAAGTCGATGGTGGTGTCGTCGACGATCTTTACGTCGAACTTCATGCCGCCAAAGTAACGGCGGGATTCGCAGATGTTCTTGTCGCTGAAAATGCGATCGAAGCTGTATTTGACGTCCTTGGCGCCGAAGGCTTTTCCGTCGGAGAATGTCACGCCTTGGCGCAGATGAAAGCGCCAGGTGCCGTCGCCGGTCTGCTCCCACTTTTCGGCGAGCCGCGGCATAACGCCCTGCTTGCCGCGCACATCGAGCTCGGTCAGCGTTTCACTGACATTCTCCATGATGACGCGGCCGATATTGGAGCGCGTCGCCATGCAGGGCTCGAGCAGGTCGGCTTCCTCAGGCAAGACGATTTTGATGTCACTCGACGCAGCCTGAGCCGGAGAAAAACCGGTACCGAGTGCGAGGACGGAGCACAGAACGGCTCCAAGTAGGTGCGAAGTTTTCATGTCATTCTCCTCCCTCTAGCTGCGGATCGCACTGGTCAGTGCTCATCTTGCGATGGTCTCCCGACTGTGCGCTTCAGGCATTCCTCCGTGTGGCCCTGTGCGTCGGTCGGGATGCCTCCGTCCGTTTCGTCGCCATAAGCGGGCTGACGCAGACCATCTGATGTCTGACCAAGTTTGTCAAATTAATTATTCCTCTATATGATTTGGACAAACTTTCGTGAGGATAAATCCATTTATTATCATGATGATGAGGCTGATGAACTGAACTCAATCTTCGAATTTCAACACCCTTCAAACTTGACAACTTTGTTATTTTGGTGATTTTCACGGTGGCAAGAGGAGACGCCGATGACGCCTGAACAGATTGCAACCGTCATGACCGGCACGGTGAAAGCCGTCGGAAATGGACGACACGAGGCCACGCTGGCCTCACCGATGATCCAGAACCACGCCTCGTTCCTGCACCTCGCCGAAGACGGCGCGCTGATCTGCGCCTGGTTCGGCGGCACGCTGGAAGGCAAGTCGGATATCTCGATCTTTGCTTCCGTTCTGGCGCCGGGGTCTGACACATGGGGCGAGCCGCAGCGGTTGAGTTTCGACCCCGCCCATTCCGAACAGAACCCGGTTCTGTTTGCGGCACCTGAAGGCGGCCTGCTCCTGTTCCACACGTCTCAGCCTTCAGGCAATCAGGACGAATGCCGTATCCGCATGGCGGAGGTAAATCGCGATGCCGGTGACGCGACCAAACTGACGGTCAGCGATGGACGCTATCTCGATTTGCCGCGCGGCTGCTTCGTTCGAGCACCGCTGACCGTTCGCGACGATGGAGCCTGGCTATTGCCGATCTTCCGCTGCATCCAGCGTCCTGGCCAGAAATGGAACGGCAGCCATGATCGCGCAGCCCTCGGCATTTCCGAAGATCACGGCAAAACTTGGCGTCTGGACGACCTCGATCAGTCGACCGGCTGCGTCCATATGAGCCCGGTGTCCATAGGAGACAACAAGTACGCCGCCGTGTTCCGCCGCAGGCAGGCCGATTTCGTCTATCGCACCGAGAGTGTCGACGGCGGCCGTACATGGTCCGCGCCCGAAGCGACCGACGTTCCCAACAACAATTCATCGATCGCCGCAACCCGCCTGCAGGATGGCCGTATCGCGATGATCTGCAACCCGACCAATGCGGACATGTCCACAGACCGCCGTGCCTCGCTCTACGACGAGCTGGGCGAAGACGACGACCGGCCGGATGCCAATCCGGATGGTGGCTGCGTGCCGATCTGGGGCGTTCCCCGTGCGCCGGTTACCGTCTGCATTTCCGACGACGGAGCAAAAAGTTTCTCGCAACGGATCATCATCGAGGATGGTCCCGGCACCTGCCTGTCGAACAATTCGATCGACGGTCACAACAAGGAAATGTCCTATCCGTCGCTGCTTGAGGGTAACGACGGCAGCCTTCATATCGCCTACACCTACTACAGGCGCGCCATCAAATACGTTCGTCTGGCGCCAGGCTGGGCCAGTTCAGGAGCGGGAGAACAAGCATGAGCAATATCATCGGCATCACCATGGGTGACCCCTGCGGCGTCGGACCTGAGATCACGGTGCGGGCGCTGGCCGAAATGAGCGACGCGGATCGTGCGGTCACGCGCATCTATGGAAACCTGCCGACGCTGGAAGCCGCCCGCAAGGCGCTGAACGTCGAGATCGATCTTGCGGCCTATGTCGTTGACCTGCCGATCGAAGGGGCACCGCTACCCTGGGGCCAGCTTTCACCGGTCGCCGGAGATGCGGCATTCCGCTTTATCGAAAAGGCCGTGCGCGATTCCGAAGCCGGCGTGATCGGCTGCATTGTGACAGCCCCGATCAACAAGGAAGCGCTCAACCTTGCCGGCCATCACTACGACGGCCATACGGGTATGCTGCGCAGCCTGACGAAATCGGCAGCCGCCTATATGCTGCTCGCTTCGGAAAAGCTGAAGGTCATCCACGTTTCCACCCATGTCTCGCTGCAGGAAGCGATCCGCCGCGCCACCACCGAACGGGTGCTGGCCACCATCAAGGCCGGCAACAATCACCTGAAGCGCACCGGTTACGAGCGTCCGCGCATCGCCGTCGCCGGTATCAATCCGCATTGCGGTGAAAACGGCCTGTTCGGCACCGAGGATGACGACCAGATCGCGCCGGCTGTGGCTGCCGCCCGCGCCGAAGGCATCGACGCCTACGGCCCGATCTCGGCAGACACCGTGTTCCACCGTGCCTATTCCGGCGGCTTCGACCTGGTCGTCGCGCAATACCACGATCAGGGCCATATCCCGATCAAGCTCGTCGCTTTCGATACGGCCGTAAACGTCTCCGTCGATCTTACCATCGACCGCACGTCCGTCGACCACGGCACAGCCTTTGACATCGCCGGCAAGGGCATCGCCAACCACGGCAACATGCTGTCGGCCATCGCCTATGCCCGCAAACTGGTAGCCGGCGGCAAGGGAGAGCAGACATGAGCAGCGCTCCCCTGATCGTTCTGCATCAACCGAAACGACTTATCGTCGGCGCAGGCACTGTCGGCGAGGTCGGCACCTGGGCCTGCGACGTTTCCTCCACGCTGGTGATCGCAACACCGATTACCGCTGGTTTCGTCGACCGGTTGAAACTGCCGGGCAAGGTTACCCTGTTCGACGCCATTCCAGGCGAGCCGGAGATCGAAACGCTTGATGCCGCACTGGCGGCAGCGCGCGCCGCAAAGCCGGATCTCGTCGTCGGCCTCGGCGGCGGTTCCGTCATGGACGTGGCCAAGCTTGTCGCGGCCCTTTGGGATAGCGAGCAGACGCTGTCCGATGTCGCCGGCCCCAACAAGGTGGCGGGGCGCAGCACGCGTCTGGCGCAGGTTGCCACCACGGCCGGAACGGGCTCGGAAGCCGGCATCCGCTCGCTGATCACCGATACCGTAAAGGGCGCGAAGATCGCCGTCGAATCTCCGTACCTGATTGCCGATCTCGCGGTTCTCGATCCGGAACTCACCTATTCGGTGCCGCCGGCCGTCACCGCTGCAACCGGCGTCGATGCGATGGCGCATTGCGTGGAGGCCTTTACCAGCAAGCGTTCGCATCCGATGATCGACGGTTTTGCGCGCATGGGCATTCACCTCGTCGGCAAATTCTTGGGCCGCGCGGTCAAGGACGGCGCAGATCGTGAGGCACGCGAAGGTCTGATGCTGGCGTCCTATTACGGCGGCATCTGCCTTGGGCCGGTCAATACAGCGGCGGGCCATGCCATTGCCTACCCGCTCGGCACGCTGCTTCATCTGCCACACGGACTGGCCAATGCCATCGTCTTCCCGCATGTTCTGGCCTTCAACGCGCCAGTGGCAAAGGACAAGACTGCTGAGGTCGCGCAGGCGCTGGGGCTAGGCCAAAATCTCTCGCAGGCCGACCTGTCCGCGCAGGCCCATGGCTTCTGCGCCGATCTCGGCATCGAGATGTCATTGGCAAAACATGGCGCGACCGAAGCCGATCTTCCGCGCTTTGCCGCAGATGCGCATGCCATCCGTCGCCTCATGGACAACAACCCGGCCGATATGAGCGTGGATGACGTTCTGGCGATCTATCGCGCGAGCTTCTGAGAACCTCGCTCCAGTGAAAAAGGCGGTGCCGCCAAGCGCCGCCTTTTGCGTCTCATACCGAAGTCAAATCGCTCGCGATCCTCAAGATCGAGCCTACAGATGCGACGACTGAAAGAGCCTCTCCCGCGATCCCTTCAGATGCTCGAACATCAGACGGCGCGCATCATCCTCGTTGCTGTTGGCGATCGCTGTTGCAATGGCCTCATGTTCGCCAAACACGCGCGACAGGCCGGACGCTTCCCGCTTGATCGAGGCGCCGTGAAATTTCATGCCGACGGCAATATGATCCTTCAGGGCTTCCATGGCGGTGGTAAAATAATTGTTCTGCGCGGCGCGGGCGATAGCGAGGTGGAACTGAAAGTCGGCATCCTCGCGGTGTGACTGACGGTTCGTGGCATCGCGCAGCAGTTCGAGTGCATGGCGGATCGCTTTCAAACTGTCGGCGTCGTGACGGGCGGCAGCGGCTGCAGCTGCGGCCGGCTCCATTGTCAGGCGGAATTCGTAACAGTTGAGAAGGTCTGCGACGTTTTCCAATTGGCCGAAACCGAGGGGATTGCGCAAGCCCACCGAGCGGACGAAACTGCCGGCACCGCGCCTTGAATAGATCAGGCTCTGGTCGCGCAGCCGTTTCAGTGCTTCGCGGATGACGGGTCGGGACACCTCGAACTCGGCAGCCAGATCGTGTTCCGTCGGCAGGCGCTCGTCGGGCTTGTAGGCACCGGACTTGATTGCGCGCAGCATCCGCTCGAACACGATATCCGCAAGGCCCTTGCGGGCGGTTCCCGTTTCCAGTCCCATCGTCAACCTGCCTTTCGCAGGACCATGTCTGCAATTTGCTTCAACGTATGGGGATGACCGAAGCCACCCGATTTTGCAATGATGCAGCGACCCTGTGCCGAAGCAAGACCAAGACCCGGCAGGCATTCGCCATGCAGACGCAGCCTCGACAGGCCCAGCCGACGCAGCACCGCCTCCGCCGTCGCTCCACCGGAGAGAAGCAGCGTTCCGTCGTAACCGGCAAGGTTCTCGTGCACGCCGTCAGCCAGAGCTTCCGCCACAAGCTGCGCATCGACCTCTTCCTCACCCGGCGTCGCGTGCACCAGCATCAGATCAGGTCTTGTCCCACTTTCCGCGTCCAGCCGGCCGTTCGGCGCAGGCAGATATGTCAGGCTGTGGCCGTTGCGCAGGGCATCGATCTGCGCAAGCGTGATCGGATCGCGCGAACCGATGACAAATGTGATCGGACCGGACGGGATGGTCGCTGCCTTCGCATCGACCATGTTCGTCATGCGACGGGCGAGCGCTTCTGCAAGACCGCGAGCGCCGATCAGCAGATCGGTCCCGTTGTTCTCAGCGACGTCGAGCGCAACGTCCATGTCGGCGGCTGAGCTAGCGTCAGGGATATGGGCACGAGCTGTGTGCGCACCGAGCCTGTCGGCGATCACGATCGGAGCGTCGATACCAAAGCCGGTGACACATCCGTTCGCAACCACCCGACCGAACTCTGGTATCCCAGGCGCAACGAGGGCACGTGTGAAAGGGATGGCGTCCAGTTCGGCAACGATATTTCCCTTGAGGCGGGAATCGACCTTCTTGAACAGCCGCGTTCCCGGCGGCAGCAAGGCGATTGTCGCAGCCGTGGCGGCACGTGCTTCGCCGGCACTTGTTTCGCGGGTGTTGAGGTTGATGGACAGCACAGCGGGGCGATCGGCGATGATCCCCGTAATTGCATCAAGGTTGAGCGCCACGTCGGTGCGAATACCTCGCCCGGCAAAAGGCGCCGCCGAGTCGAGCGCACCGGTCAGGTCGTCCGCAAGAATGACTAACATGCGCCTCCACCTACCTATGTTGTAAGCTTTATACCACGGAAAAGCGCTTATAAGTCAACATGGGTATGGAGTGAAATGACAAATGTAACGTATTGAGCTCGGTTGGGGCAACAGTGTTAAATTTCAGAGAGGTTGGCATGAATGACATCGTCGTCGACGACTAATCGCGACGGCGTGATCCGTGATCATCATTCGAGACGACCAGCCGTCAAAGTCCCCAAAAGTGTTTCCGGGAACCATGCCATTCTCGACCAGATCAGCGCGCTTGAATGCGTCCGTGACAATGTTGTCGGCTTTCGCCCGCATACGGATTGTATCCGGCGACCACGACCCTAGGCTGGTCGATGCCCGCAGCCTTCAGGCAGGCTCGCGTCAACTCGATTTCGCCGACAATGCGCTCGACCGAGAGACAGCTTGCAACGGCCGTTAGCGGGATATGCGAGATGGCGCGTGCATTTCAATCATTTTCAGCACGTTGAACTCGCGCATCTTGAGTTTGAACGACAGGGCATCTGGCAAGAAGATGGCGTCATCACTATAGCCGGGATCGGCTAGGTACATCGTCGACTTATCAAACACCCAGCGCTTTGCAGGTATCGCGCGCGCTCGGTGGTTACGTCGACATCTGGCGCGATATAGGCCTTTCCTTGAAACCGGCGAGCTTAAGCAGGCCGCCGGTCAGTTCCGGGCTAATACCCGCCGGATCGCCCGTCGCCAACGAGATCATCGGACGGTCATCGTGTTGCATATCGGTGGAAGAGTTTCTTTCGATTGAAGGCCAGTCATAGAACCGTGACGGCTTTGCCATGCTGATTGATGATAATCCTTTCCTTAGTTGAGGCGCAAGCCGGCGTCGTTGTCGAAGAGGTGCAGCTTTTGAACATCCGGCATGACGCGGATGATCTCGCCGGGCCGCGCCGTGATACGATCCCGGAAGAGGCAGGTAATTTCAGTATTGTTCGCCCGCGCGACAACCTGGGTCTCCGATCCGGTCGGCTCGACGACGACAATCTCCATCGGCATACCCTCGCCGGACATGATCAAGTGCTCGGGACGGAAGCCATACCGTGCCGGCCGGCCCGAGGAGCCCAGCGGCGCATTGGCGATCGGCAACGTTAGGTCGCCGAAGGCGAAACCGGAGGATTCGATGCGGCCTTCCAGAACGTTCATGGAAGGCGAGCCGATGAAGCCGGCAACGAACAAATTGGCCGGCCGGTCATAAAGCTCGAGCGGTGCGCCGACCTGTTCGATGATGCCACCATGCATGACGACGATCTTGTCTGCCATGGTCATCGCTTCGATCTGGTCATGGGTGACGTAAATCGTCGTGGTTTTCAGGCGCTGGTGCATCGCCTTAATCTCGGTGCGCATCTGCACGCGCAGCTTTGCATCGAGATTGGAGAGTGGCTCGTCGAACAGGAAGACCTGCGGATCCCGAACGATGGCGCGGCCCATGGCTACGCGCTGGCGCTGGCCGCCGGAAAGCTGGCGCGGATGGCGTTCGAGTAGCTTGTCGAGGCTGAGGATCTCGGCAGCCTTTTTGACCTTCTCGGCAATCTCAGCTTTGGGCAGGCCCTTGAGCTGAAGTGAAAAACCCATGTTTTCGGCCACCGTCATATGCGGGTACAGCGCATAGTTCTGGAAGACCATTGCAATGTCTCGGTCTTTCGGCGGCACATTGTTTACCACTCGGCCACCGATGCTGATATCGCCGCCGGTGATGCTTTCCAGCCCGGCGATCATGCGCAGCAGAGTCGACTTTCCGCAGCCCGAAGGGCCGACGAGCGTGACGAACTCCCCGTCCTCGACGTCGACCGAGATCCCGTGGATCGCCGCGACCGCGCCATACGATTTCTTGACATTGCGAATGCTGACGTCAGCCATGATCTACTCCCATTATTGCAGTCGAAATGGCGGCGACACGGCATCGCGTCCGCCGCCCTCTCCTCAAGCGGATTTGCGCAGTGTGGTGGCGGTCCGACCGCGGATGCCTGCCGGCATCGCATCGCCGTGGGCCTCGATCAGTTCGTCGACCATGGCGCGGATGTCCTTGATTGACAGCACGCTTGTCGCATGGCGGTCGAGCATGGCGGCGCGATGCACTTGGTCACGATCGCCGTTGAGCGCTGCCTTTACGGTCAGGTCCTGAACGTAGACATGTGGGGCGCAGTACCCGGCAAGCTCAGGCGGCAACGAGCCGGCATTGCAGGCGCGCATGCCGCTCTTGTCGACGACGACTGGAACCTCGACGCAGCATCCGTCCGGAAGGTTGTCGATCAGGCCATCGTTGCGGACGTTGCCGTAGATCAACTGCGGCTTGCCGGTCGCCATCGCATGAATGATCAGCGAACCGTATTCGCGCGAGCGCTCCAGCGGGAAGGTCTCTCCCGCCAAGAGCTTGCGGCGCGTCTCGGCATAGCGACCGAGGTTGCGAACGCTGCGACGGATGTACTCATCAACTGGAACGTCGTACGCGGCGATATCTGCTTCGCTCTTCAGGAAATAGGGCGTGTATTCCGCATTGTGCTCGCTGGACTCGCTGATGAAGCGGCCGAAGGAACGCATCAGTTCGAAGCGGACCTTGTCCTTGGCAAAGATTTCCGGATTCTCCATAGCCGCCCAGAGCCGGGGATAGGCATCCTCGTCGTCGATCTTGAGTTTCAGGAACCAGGTCATGTGGTTGATGCCGGCGCAATCGTAGGACAAGCTTTCGACCGGGACGTCGAGATAGGATGCGAGCTCATGCGCGGTGTTCTGCACGTTGTGGCAGAGGCCAATCACCTTCTGCTCCGGATAGGCTTCGTAGACGGCCTGGGTCAGGATGCTCATCGGGTTGGTGTAGTTGAGCAGGACTGCGTCCGGGCAGAGTTCGCGCATGTCGGCGACGAGATCCAGCATGAACGGAATGGTGCGCAGGCCGCGGAACATGCCGCCGATGCCGAGGCTGTCTGCGATGGTCTGCTTGAGGCCGTATTTGCGCGGGATTTCGAAATCCAGCAGCGTCGCCTCGTGCATGCCGATCTGTACCATGTTGATGACGAAATCCGCATCCTTCAATGCAGCCCGCCGGTCGAGATGTTCTTCGATGACCGGGTTCGCGTCGAACTGCGCCGCCGCCCAGCGGGTCATCATGCCCGCCGTCTCCAGCCGCTCCTGGTCGATGTCGTGGAGCGTGATGGTGACATCGCGCAGTTCCGGGAAATCAAGAATGTCGGTCAGCAGATTCTTGACGAAGACGACGCTGCCGGCGCCGATCATGGCAACTTTCAACATAGGTAGTCCTTTCACGTAGAATTCAAATTTGCATCGCCACCAAGTCTTGTGAGCCGGCTTACTTGAGGCCCGTTCCGGCAATGCCTTGGATCAGTTGGCGCTGGAAAAACACGAATATGACGAGCATCGGCACTAGGGACAAAAGCGCGATGGACATGATGTCCGTCCATTCGGTGTTGTACTGGCCCTTGAGCAGGTTGAGGCCGAGCTGGACGGTGTACATCTCCTGATCAGTGAGCATGACCAAGGGCATTACGAAGTCGTTCCACCGCCACATGAAGGTGAAGATGATCAGCACCGCGATAATCGGCTTGGACAACGGCAGGACGATCTTGCGAAAGATCGTGAGCTCGCTGGCGCCATCAAGCCGCGCGGCCTCGATCAACTCGTCCGGGATCGACACCATGAACTGGCGTACCATGAAGATGCCGAAAGCTTCGGCAGCACGCGGCAGGATCACGCCCCAGTAGGAATTGAGCAGCCCAAGCTCGGACACGACGAAGAAAAGCGGGACGATGATGACCTGGACCGGTATCATCAGGGCGCTCAGCACCGCCAGAAACAGCACGTCGCGTCCGGCGAACCTGAACTTTGCGAAGGCATAACCGCACAGCAGGTTGATGGTGACGGTGATCGCCACTGCCACCACGGCGATGACGGTCGAGTTCCAGAACCAATGCAGGAACGGCATATGCGCCAGCGCGTCGGCGAAGTTCTGCCAGACCCATCCCGTGGGCATTAGGCTGACGTCAGGAATGAAGATCTGATCCTTTGGCCTGACTGCCGTCACGAACATCCAGTAGATCGGAAAGATCATGATGACGGCGCCAAACGCCATGAGAACCCAAAGACCGATCGTTTCCAGCCGCTTTTTCGTCGGAGTAGTTGTGGTGACCATCATGGCCGTGGTCTCCTACACAAATTCTTCGGTCCGCTTGTTCACGCGCCACTGCAGCAGAGTGAACAGGAGGATCAGAAGGAAGAGGACGATACCCATGGCGCTCGCATAACCCATTTCGGATGTCGCGAATGCCGACTGGTAGATGTATTGGACGATCATCGTTGTCGAGAAACCTGGACCACCACCCGTCATCACGAAGATCAGGTCGAAGACCTGGAAGGAATGGATGACGTTGAGGATGAGCAGCAGGAATGTCGTGGGACGCAGGAGCGGCCATGTGACGTGGCGAAACTGCTGAAGGCGGGTGGCGCCGTCGATTGACGCGGCCTCGTAATAGGTCGGCGAAATCGACTGCAGCGCCGCCAGATAGACGACCATACAGAATCCAACGCGCGTCCACAGCGTCGTGATGATGATCGACGGCAGGGCCCAGCTTGTGGTCGAAAGCCAGGCGACCGGCTGGATCCCAACGAGCTTCAGCAAAGCGTTGATGACGCCGTAATGGTCGTTGAACAGCCAGGCTGCGATGATCGCCGTCGCAACGCTCGACACGACGACGGGGAGAAAGTAGATGCTGCGCAAGAACGTGCGGGCATAGAGATCACGGTTGAGGCCGACGGCGAGCAACAGGCCAATGGCGAGGCTCGTCGGCACGGTTGCCACAGAATAGATGAAGGTATTCTTCATCGCCTGCCAGAACTGGTAGTCGGTCAGGAGGCGAGTGTAGTTTTCCGCGCCGATATAGAACGGTTCATCGATCAGGGAC
Source organism: Velazquezella soli (assembly GCF_977018685.1). Lineage (NCBI taxonomy): Bacteria > Pseudomonadati > Pseudomonadota > Alphaproteobacteria > Hyphomicrobiales > Rhizobiaceae > Velazquezella > Velazquezella soli. Next base: position 56,797 of record NZ_CDRNXF010000005.1, on the reverse strand, counting down.
CATTCGTGCACGCTGATAAAAGCCGCATAGAGAAGCGGAAAGAAGATGAAGACCGAAAATAGAACGAGATTGGGCGCGATGAACAGATAGGGCGTCAGTCGCGGCCGGAAGGATGCCCACCAGCCGGAAAACCGGCTGGTGGCAGTCTCGTTCATTGCCTTCTCAAGGGATATTGAGGTGGGGGCCATGACCTGCATTCGCTTTGATAAGATTTCAGGGGTTTAACGATTCGTTCAGGCCCGCAGCAGAAGCCGCTCGATATGGGCTTGGATATTCTCGGCTGTCTGCTCTGCAGACTGGCCGGATGTAAAAGCCAGATCGAGCTCGTCGGCCATCTTGGGGTTGAACCTGCCCCAGTTGGGATGGATGACCGTGCTGACGAGATGTTCGGGAATGGTCTTCGTCTGCTCTACGAAGACCTTCATCTCATTCGGCCGCAGAGAGAACTCGATCCCCTTGTCCACAATCGACGTGCGCACCGGCAGAAGCTGGGCCGTATTGACGAAGCTGCGCATGTTTTCCTCGTTGACGAGGAATTTGACAAACTCGGCGGCCAATTCTGGCGTCTTGCTATCGCGGGAAACCGCGACGCAGGTGCCGCCAAGATCGTCGGCCATTGCGACGTCACGCGGCAGGTAGGTGACGCCCCATTTGGCCTTCATCTGCTGCTCGACGAAGGGAATCTGCCAATTGCCGTTCAGCATCATGGCGATCGTGCCGTTGGCGAACAGGTTCTGCACCTTCTCGGCGCTCTTGACCGAGGTGCTGGGCGGAACCAGTCCTTCGGTGAACCAGCTCTGTGTCCATGCAATCGTCTCGATGCCGGCCTTCTCGGTGATGCGGGAGGCCGTCAGGTCCTCGCTCAGCAAGCGCCCGCCATGCTGGTAGAGATAGAACATCCAGCGATGCACGGCGCCGTTCTGCCAGCTCATGGCGAACGGATAGGATGAGCCGCCCTGCGTCTTGAGCTTTTTGGCGTTGTCGATGAACGCCGCCCATGTCCAAGCTTCGTCGAGGCTGGACGGTACCGCGATATTGGCCTTTTCCAGCAGTTCCTCGTTGTAGAACAGGGCAAACGTATCGGTGTGATGCGGCAGCGCGTAGGGAGTGCCCTTGACGTTGACGGCGCTCCAGACGGCAGGTGTGAAGCCCTTGCCGAAGTCCTTCTCGAGATACTGCGTAAGGTCGATGGCGGCCTTGTTGCTCGCGTATCGCCCGATCTGCTGATAGGTCACGCGGAAGAGGTCGGGCGCCTGGCGGCCCGCAAGGCGCGTATCGACCTGCTGGTAGAATTGCGCGAACGGCATCACATCAAGCTTGACCTTGACGCCGGGATTGGCGCTTTCAAATTTGGCGATCACGTTCCTGTAGCCAGCAACTTCTGAATCGCCGCCCCAGACGGCAAATGTCAGCTGTTTTTCCTGTGCAAGCGCCGGCATGCCGAGCGCGCCGGTCACAAGCCCCGCGCCGAGACCCGCGCCGGTCTTCAAAATGGTACGTCGATTGATAAATTGCGTCATGTCTTCCTCCCATGAGTGTCAATTTCCAACGCCTCCCTCGACACACATGCCGGGAAGGCATGTTTTCAGTTGTGCGGCATTCCCTCCGAATCGACCTCCGTTCCACCGCACGATTCGCGCACAAGTAGCCTAACGGGCAGCAGATGATCCTGCCGCCCTTCCTTCTTATCGATTGCATCTATGACCGCTTGCATTGCCAGCTTCCCGAGCTCCTCCCGGGAGCTGTCGACTGTTGTCAACGTCGGGGCAGTAAAGCCACCGAAGGCAATGCCATCGAAACCGACGACGGCGAAATCATCCGGCACCCTCAGCCCGCGCTTGCGCAATCCATGCAAAGCGCCGATCGCGAGCCGGTCGTTATAGGCGAAGAGAGCCGTCGGCGGGACGTCAAGCGCCAGGATGCGGTCAAGGGCGAGGACGCCGCCTGACAGCGAATTCTCGGTCACCACAACGAGATCTTCATCGAATGGCAGACCAGCCTCGGAAAGCGCATGCAGATAGCCATCGATACGGTCGTGTCCGCCATGCGAACTTCGCAGCGCCTGGGTAAAGTGTGCGATGCGCCGATGTCCAAGCGAAATGAGGTGGCGGGTGGCGATATATCCACCTCTCTCAAGATCGACGCGGACGCTTTGAATTTCCGGTGCGGGGCTAGGCTCCTGCAGCACGACAACGCCGACACCGCGCTTTACGAGAGCAGGTAGTTCCGGAGCAGCGCAGTTATTGTGTCCTGCGACGATGATCCCGTCGTAAGCCGCCCCTTGCAACAAGAGCGCAGTGTGAAACTCGCTCAGTTCGTTGCGGGACGAAATGATCGTGACCGAATATCCGCGCAAACTGGCTTCCGCTTGCGCCGCACTCGCGATCTCTAGGAAGTACGGATTCTCCAAGGTCGGCAGAATGAAAGTGATGATCTTGGTGCTGCGCTGCCGCAGGCTTCTGGCGGCATGATTGGGCGTGTAGCCCAACTGGGCAGCGGCGGACATCACGCGTTCCCGTGTCTCCGGAGAAATGCGCACGGCACTATCCCGGCCATTGAGCACGAGGGAAATGGTCGCTTGGGAGACACCCGCGAGGCGTGCGACATCAGCGCTTGTCGGTGCAGCGGCGGCCGAATGTTCACCCGTGGACTTGCGGTTCATCGCGGACCCTACACTTGCTAAATCGTATTAGCTAATACGTATTAGCTTGAGCGACGGGCTGTCAAGCCCTCACATGGAGGCGAAAACAATCGCATCGTCGCGTCCTTTCTGGAAGGGAATAGGTGACCGTCGGAGGTAGCTTTTGTTGCCTTCAGCGTATGGGAGATCCGCTTCACGGTCTCGCCTACAGCGGGATGCTGAGGAGGCTCCGGACCCAATGGCTTTGCATGATCTTGAAAAAGCCCGTCCCCAGTAAGTGGCTCCTTCAAATCGAGAGCTATATGGTAGGGTCACTTGCAGCTGGGAGGATCGACGAGCAAACGTTCCTCGCCTCCGTTGCTGCGGCCACGTTCAGGTTTCTGCGAGGGCGCGATACGCTCGTGCGCCAACACACCCACCGTTCGACGGGTCTTGCACGATTTATTGTGCTAGCAACGTGATCATGACGTGGGTAATGGCTTGAGCTTAGAGCGGCGGCAGCGTTCAGAACAGTACTTCACGTCGCTCCAGTTCTTGGCCCACTTCAGCCTCCATGCAAAAGGTTTTCCGCATGTCGCACACGTTTTTATCGGCAGATCCGCTTTCTTGACCATTCTCGCCATATGGATCCTCTCCTATTCAACGTGTTTACGAAATGCGAACGAACCACTCGCCGCTCAGTTACCGAAGTGGCAATTCCACGAGCCCTACCCTATCTGGGGGTAGCAATCAGCGATTGGAAGCATCCGACTTCCAACTCTTTTCATGTCCGCTCGAGCTATTTCCGTTCACTTTACGTTCCGCCCGTTCTATGACAGGCCGGTTTGCCATGTTTGAGACAGTGGATGATCAACCGATCGACTTTTGAATTTCTAGAGGAAGCCTCCAGTAATCACGGCGCCGAGTGGCTCGACGACAACCGAGCTAGACTTGATTGCGCGCGCCGCGACTTAATTGAATTCACCCTAGCGTTGGCTAATAGCACAGGGTCGATCGACAAGCGCGTAGATGAGGCCAACCGAGATCCCCGCAAATGTTTGAGTGCCGCGTCTATCTCGAAAGGCACCTGCTGCATCACGTTGCGAGTTTCGCCTTCGAAGAACGCAGCCGCGACATATTACATGCAAATCTCTCCGCACAGCTCATACAGCGGAGGCGGAGCGCTGCTACCCCCGCCACGGCTTGCCCGCATTTTGCGGCAAACAATCGCAAGCCACACCGGCAAATGGAGAGGGATCGTCGAGGGTCCATTATTTCGGACATATTTCCCAAATGGTCTGACGGGCGGTCATGATTTGAGCGCCAGCGGGTACGTCAGAAATCACGACGCGCTCGACTTTTTCAATCTCAAAAACTTCGGAGCCTGTCGCAACGTTTCTGACGAGATGCTCGTGTCCTCCAATCTTGTCGAGGAAATAGTAAAATCATTCGCCGCTGCCCGCGCGCTGGTCGATTACATCAATCGGGCAACGACTAAGCTCCCCGAGTCTCGATAACCGGAAGGCTCTTACGCGCAAACTTACTGACCCGAAGCTTATAGAGATGAAAAAGTAGGCTCGCGACTATCAGCACGGTCGGGATGTGCTTGATCGGTTTCCTGTCATTGAGATTGTTTAGGACGCTAACAAGGTGGCCGCAGACGTCTCGGCATTAGAGATTTTGCTTGCGAGCACTTATACGGTAGGGACCGGCTCTCTCCCCCATTACGACAGATTTCCAGGAAAGGGTGATCTCTCGTCGCGCAATCAAGGCATCAACCGCTTCATGGACGGCTGGCATGTAGTCACGCCACTCAAGCGGAGCGTTGTGATCATTTGCAAGGCTGCGCGCAACTTCGCTCGGGCACGTCGTCCCATCAGGTCGACTGACGACAAAACTTAAAATGGTCGATTCCGCATTCGCTCGCATGGCTCGTCCCCATTTAACTGAACTGTCTCGCGGGTCATTTGACAGTTACATTGTCTCAGCAAAGCATCAGGCAAGACCATCTCTGCGCAATATGTCTTACAGCGGTGGTGTTGCGCTGGACGGCTCCGTTTTGAATAAGCGAGAGAGCTACTTCGTTCAGGCAAAGCGATATGGAAAACCGTTCAACCATGCGGCGGCTTTTGACGCTGTCTCAGTTGCCGGGAAACGCAGCGGATCGTTACTCAAGATCTAACCGATGCGCCACCCCGTCATCGCAGAGGCTTTGGAGGCGCCATTGATTGTCAGCTTGGGATACTTGAGCCACTGCTCGATAGCAACAGTGGTAACGAACCTGAAGGCGTCATAGATGGTATTGCTGATCGGACTTGAGGCGAAAACCCGCGTCCGCGTCGCAGGCATCATGACCGGGACGCCGCTGCAGATCTCGACGTTGTCCGAATACGGGGTTGCCGAGCGCACGCCGGCCTTGGCTGCGGAAACCGCTCGGTTGCCGCCCTTGCCGCAACATGCCGGGTTCCAGGCGGAGCCGGTGACTGTTTCGCCTTTGCGCGGCCGTGCCGGACCGGACATTTGACGATGATGTCGTAATGCAGACTGCCGAAAACGACGACAGCGGGGCTGGGTGCGGTCTTAGAAATTTGTCTTTCCGTCTGGAGGCGACGGCCGCCATAGTCTTTTCTGGATTTTCCCAAAATTGCCTATTGCACATCACCGGTCGCCGAAGTCCCGCCGCCAGGCGCAAGTAAATGTAAACGCTCGTTTATTTGCTCCGCATCCGGCCAAATCAAAGCCTCTGACCAATCGCGCGCGCCGCCCTTCATATGGCTCAAAGGTTTTCCTTGAGTAGAATTTCGATGCGGATCTTTTCCTGTGCGGCGAGCGGCTCGCGGGCATCCGAGCGGGCGCGCATGATGCGAATTGCACTGCGCACCGCATGGCCCGGATCCTGTGCGATCACGGCATCGATACGGTCGTCCCGGAGCGCCTGTTCGGTGAAGGGAGTTCGCTCGTGGACAACCACGGCAATGGTGCCGAGATCGACGTTTCCGGCAGCAGCCAGGATCGGCACGCGAGCCTCTGCGCTCAGCACGTAGATTCCGGAAACATCGCGATTGCCGGCCAACACGCGGGCCATCACCTGCTGGCTACGTGCCTCGTCGGCGTGGGTTTCGATGGACGGCAGACAGGTCAGATGCGGAAAGGCGCTGTTGATCACGTGGTCGAAGCCAAGGCGGCGCTGGATGCTGTCGAGCGACTGCATGGTTTCCGCGATCACCATGACCTTTCCCGGATGGGAACCCGCAAGCATGCCCATCAGCTTGCCCGCACTCGCACCCGCCGCAAAGTTGTCGATACCGACGAAATCAGCCTCTGGCAGCTTTTCCTGCCCGGACAGGAATTGCACCACCTTGATGTTGCGCTGGAGAAGCCGCGCCATGGCGTCACGCACCTGAGGCGATTCGGGCGCCATGACGGCCACGCCGTCGACCTCCTCCTTGTCGAGGCTGGAGAGGAGCTTTGCCACGCCGTGCGCATCGTCGATCCCGATCTGGCGGTAGGCAATCTCGGTGAGGTCGCCCTTGAGCGCATCGGTCAGCTCTTCAACGTGCCGCAGGAGCTCCTTGAGGTATAGATCGCCGCTTGCCGGAAGCAGGAAGAGAAAGCGGTACACCTTGTTGCGGGCAAGGCTGACAGCCGCCGGATTTCGAACGAAGCCGATCCGCTCGATTGCGTCATTGACCAGCCGGGCGGCCTTCGGGCTCACATTCGGTCGTTCGTTCAAGACACGATCGACCGTTGCAAGGCTGACGCCTGCAGCCTCGGCCAGATCCTTCGCTGTTGGACGCATGACGACTTCCCATGATTTCCGCCTTCCAGAGCTTTCCTTCAAAACATCAGCAAACGCAAGAATTGATGTGCGCACCTCAAAAATCACTTGCTTTGAGGTGCGCACATCAATTAGCCTCCATCTGGGTTCGGGAGAGGCATCCATTACACCCCGTTCCGCTGGAGGAGGCCGGCCAGAGATTAGGGTCCGGAGCCGGCATTTGGCCCGCAAGGGCGTTTCGCCATCCGCAGGAGACCGGACGGCGCTGGGAGGATGACATGATGAAATCGCTTTACGTGAAAGGTCTGCTTGCTGCCGGAACGGTCGCCTGTTCGATGGGTTTCGGCACTATGATGGCGCATGCCGACGAAAAAGAACTGACGCTCTGCTGGGCAGCATGGGACCCGGCAAACGCACTCGTCGAACTCAGCAAGGGCTTCGAGGCGTCGTCCGGCATCAAGATGAAATTCGAGTTCGTCCCGTGGCCGAACTTCGCCGACCGCATGCTCAACGAACTCAACTCGGGCGGAAAGCTCTGCGATCTGATGATCGGCGACAGCCAGTGGATCGGCGGCGCCGCCGAGAACGGTTGGTATGTGAAGCTCAACGAGTTCTTCGACAAGGAAGGCATCAAGATGGATGCCTTCGTTCCGGCAACCGTCACGGGTTATTCCGAATGGCCGAAGAACACCCCGAACTACTGGTCGCTGCCAGCCTTCGGGGACGTGGTCGGCTGGACCTACCGCAAGGACTGGTTCGAGCGGCCCGAAATTAAGACAGCCTTCAAGGATAAGTTCGGTCGCGACCTGACGCCGCCCGCAACCTTCGACGAACTGAAGCAGGTCGCCGAATTCTTCCAGGGCCGCAAGATCGACGGCAAGACTGTCTACGGCGCCTCGATCTATACCGAACGTGGCTCGGAAGGCATCACGATGGGCGTGATGGACGTGCTTTACAGCTATGGCTTCAAGTACGAAAATCCGAAAAAACCATATGATATGAAAGGCTTTGTCGATTCCGAGGGCGCCGTGAAGGGCCTCGAATTCTACAAGTCCCTCTATGATTGCTGCGTCGCACCGGGCACATCCAACACCTACATGGGCGAAGGCATCGACGCCTACAAATCGGGCCAGGTCGCCATGCAGATGAACTTCGCCTTTACCTGGCCGGGGTTCGAGGCTGATCCGAATGTCGGGAGCGGAAAGACTGGCTATCTCGTCAATCCCGCAGGGCCCGGTGGCGAGAAGTTCGCCCAGCTCGGCGGCCAGGGCATTTCGGTCGTCGCCAACACCGACAACATGGACGGCGCACTGGGCTACATCAAATGGTTCGCCCAGAAGGATGTACAGGACAAATGGTGGTCCATGGGCGGCTTCTCGTGCCTTCGCGCCGTCGTCGAAGACCCGAATTTTGCCAAGAGCCAGCCCTATGCGCAGACCTTCCTCGACAGCATGGCGATCGTAAAGGACTTCTGGGCCGAGCCGTCCTATGCGACGCTGCTGCAGGCATCGCAGAAGCGGTTCCACGACTATGTCGTCGCTGGCAATGGCACCGCGAAGGAAGCTCTGGACGGGTTGATTGCCGACTGGACGGAAACGTTCGAGGACGAAGGCAAGCTCTGACAGAAGAAAAGCCTGGCTCCTGGACCTGATCCGGGGGCAGTGCCCTTAATCTCTCCCCCGGCAATGCCGGGGGAAAGTCCAAAGCCAGCGTTGCCGCCGGCACATCTTCGAAACCCTCAAGCCTGCCGGCACAACCCGAGCTTTGCCTTGTTGCCTCACCGGCCACGGCACCGCATGCGGTTGCCCTTTGGAAACGCCACACGGATCCGGACGATGACCGACACACCCGCAGACCGCCTCGCCCGTGCGACGCCACAACCGGTTGCCAGACGCATCCGGGGCTTAAGCGACAGGGCCATCGCCTGGATCTTCGTAGCACCCACGATCTTCTTGCTTCTGTCGGTCAACATATTTCCGCTGATCTGGACGATCCGCCTGTCCTTCACGAACTTTGCCGCGAACAAGCCGAACGCGGAGGTGAAATGGGTCGGATTGCGCAACTACACGCGCATCCTCACCGACGCCGACACTTGGGCGAACATGCAGACGACCGCCCATTTCCTCATCTGGACGATCACCTTCCAGGTGCTGATCGGCTTCTCCCTGGCATGGCTGATCAACCGCAAGTTCAAGGGCAACGACCTGGTGACGACGCTGATCGTCATCCCGATGATGCTCTCGCCCGCCGTGGTCGGCAACTTCTGGACCTTCCTTTACCAGCCGCAGATCGGCCTCGTGAACTACGCCGTCGAATTCCTGACCGGCATTCCCGCCGACAGCTTCTCGATGCTTGGCCCCGGTGGCTGGGCGCGCTGGGCGATCGTCATCGTCGACACCTGGATGTGGACGCCCTTCGTCATGCTGATCTGCCTCGCCGGACTGCGCTCCATCCCCGATTACATCTATGAAGCAGCGGAAGTCGACCGCGCATCGAAGTGGCGGCAGTTCTGGACGATCACGCTGCCAATGGCACTGCCATTCCTAATGCTTGCAGTCCTGTTCCGCGGCATCGAGAACTTCCGGATGTTCGACCTCGTGGTCCTCCTCACCGGCGGCGGGCCGGGGGACGAGACGCTGCTCGCCTCGATCGACCTCAAGCGCGAGGCCTTCGAGAAATGGCGGACCGGCTATTCCAGCGCCTATGCAATTGTCCTGTTCGTCACGGTATTCGGCCTCGCCTCCATCTACGTGAAGGCCCTGAACAAGGTTAAGGAACGATGAGCGCCCATTCCGTCACCGAACCGTCGCCTGCCTCGAAGTGGATTGCCGGCATCTTGGTCGGACTATATGCGGTGATCACGCTGATCCCGCTCATCTGGATCATTTCGACGAGCTTCAAGTCCGGCCCGGATTCGATCAGCTATCCGCCGAAGGTCGTCTTCCAGCCGACGCTTGAAGGCTACGTGAACCTCTTCACGACACAGTCGCGCCCCTCGGCGGAAGACCTCGCCAAACTGCCGGCACCCACCACGTGGTATGACACGATCACACGGGAAAGGGGCATGATCATTTCGGGCCCGTCGCGCTTCGGGCAACGGTTCCTGAACTCGGTCATCATCGGCTTTGGCTCGACATTCCTGTCGATCTTCCTCGGGACGCTGGCAGCCTACGCCTTCAGCCGCTTCAAGGTGCCGCTCAAGGATGACCTCCTGTTCTTCATCCTGTCGACACGCATGATGCCGCCGATCGCCGTCGCAATCCCGATTTACCTGATGTTCCGTCAGTTGGGGCTTTCGGATACGCACCTCGGCATGATCCTGCTTTATACGGCGGTCAACCTGTCGCTGTCGGTCTGGCTGCTCAAGGGATTTATTGACGAAATCCCGCGCGAATACGAAGAAGCGGCACTAATCGATGGCTATACCCGCTTCCAGGCCTTCTACAAAGTCGTCCTGCCGCAGGCGGCAACAGGCATCGCCTCGACCGCGATCTTCTGCCTGATCTTCGCCTGGAACGAATATGCTTTCGCAGTCCTGTTGACGAGCGGCAATGCCCAGACGGCGCCCCCCTTCATCCCGACCATCCTGTCGGTTGGCGGCGGTATCGACTGGCCGGCCGTTGCGGCTGCAGCGACACTGTTCCTGCTGCCCGTGATCATCTTCACCGTGCTGCTGCGCAAGCATCTGCTGCGCGGCATCACCTTCGGAGCCGTGCGCAAATGATGAACTTCCTTGCCCGCCTGCGCCGGTTCCGGCGACCCGAATGGGAGATGTTCGCCTCGGCGCTGATCGCGCTCGGCGTGATCATGCTCATGCAGCCGCTTTCGCTGACACTCTTTACCTTCTCCTTTCCGGTGACGCTGATCGGAACCGTCATGTTCATCGTCGTCAGTCATTTTCCGGAGTAAGTCATGGCCCAGATTCGCGTTGAAAACCTGCGCAAGGACTTCGGTGCCTTCAATGCGGTGAAGTCGTCCAGCTTCACCGTCGAGGATGGAGAGTTCTTCATGCTGCTCGGCCCGTCCGGCTGCGGCAAGACGACGACGCTGCGGATGATGGCCGGCCTGGAACTGCCGACCAGTGGCGAGATCTATATCGGCGGCGAAGAGGTCGGCATGAAGCGCGCGAGCGAGCGCGACATCGCCTTCGTCTTTCAGATGTTTGCGCTTTATCCGCACATGAACGTGCGCAAGAACATCTCCTATCCCCTGGTCAGCCAGGGGATATCGCGCTCCGAAGTCGATCGCCGCGTATCGGAAGTCGTCCGCATCCTGCAGATTGAATCCATCCTCGACAAACCGGTCGGCGGGCTTTCGGGCGGCGACCGCCAACGCGTCGCACTCGGCCGCGCGATCGTGCGCCAGCCGAAGGCCTTCTTCATGGACGAGCCCCTCGGCGCGCTCGATGCGGAGTTCCGCGAGCATATGGCAGAGGAGCTGCGCGCCCTGCACGACCGCATGGGGGCGACCACCGTTTATGTCACCCACGACCAGCTGGAAGCCATGCAGATGGGCGACAAGATTGTCGTCATGAACCATGGCGTGATCGAACAATTCGGCAAGCCCCAGCAGATCTATGACTGGCCGGCAACCAAGTTCGTGGCGAAATTCATCGGCTCGCCGCCGATGTCGTTCCTGGAATTCGAAGGTGCGATCGACGACGGGGGCAACGCGGTGACGATCGGTGGATCCCGCATCGAGGTTCCCAAATCCCGCGAAGGCCGCAAGGGTGCGCTCACGCTCGGCGTCAGGCCGGAACACGTCCACCTGTCGGACGCAGCCGGTCTTCGCGGACGGGTGGCCGCCGTCGAATATCTCGGCACCACACAGATCGTCACGATCGAGACGGCCCATGGCGAGATCAAGGCGCGGACGGCGTCGAGCGATGCCATCAGGACGGACGTTCCCGTCGGGCTTGAATTCGATCGCCGCTCACTCACCCTGTTTGATGCAAAGAGCGGGATGGCACTGGTGTCCGAAGGCAATGAAGGAGTCCTCGCCCATGGCTGAAGTCGTCCTCTCCAGCATCTGCAAATCGTTTGGCACCACCCGCGCGCTCGACGACGTGGTGATGACCGTACCGGACGGCGCATTCGTGGTGCTTCTCGGTCCGACCGGAGCCGGCAAGACCACGCTGCTGCGCTTGGTTTCCGGACTCGAAACGCAGGACAGCGGCGACATCAGGATTGGCGGACAGTCCATGGCGGGGCTGACGCCCGCACAGCGCAATGTCGCCATGGTCTTCCAGCAATATTCCCTCTACCCGCACATGACCGTGCGGCAGAACCTCGAATTTCCGCTGAAGTCGCCGCTGTTGCGCACGCCGCAGGCGGTGATCGACCAGAAGGTGAAGGCAATCGCCGAGGTCCTGCAGATCGCCCACAAGCTGGACAACCGGGCAACGGCCCTTTCGGGCGGCGAGATGCAGCGCGTGTCGATCGGCCGGGCGCTGGTCCGCAATCCGCAGATCTATCTCATGGATGAGCCGCTGAGCTCGCTCGATGCGAAACTCCGCGCCGACCTTCGGGTCGAACTGAAGAACATCCAGGCCCGGTCCGGCGCCACCTTCCTCTACGTGACGCATGACCAGATCGAGGCGATGACCATGGCAACCCATGTCGGCGTGCTCAAGGAAGGACGCCTCGTGCAGTTCGGTTCGCCGCGCGAGATCTACGAGGCGCCGGTCAGCATCTATGCCGCGACCCGGCTAGGCCAGCCGCGCATCAACGTGCTCCCCGCACACCTCTTCCCCGGAGCATCGGCGGGGGCCCATACGATCGGGCTTCGGCCCGAGCATATTCTCCAGGGAGAAGGGCAGGAAGCCAAGGTGGTCCGGGTGGAGCATCTCGGCGATCAGACGCGTCTTCATCTCATACTTGGGGAATATCCGATCATCACCGTCACCGATGCCCACACCGCCCTCAAGGGCGGCGACATCATCAAAATCCAGCCGCACCAGCCGATCTATTTCGATGCGGCCGGAATGCGTCTCGTCTAAGGGAGGGTCTCATGTCTCAATTCCTCAACAGCCGCGAAAATGCCGTCACCGAGGCGATCGATGGCATGCTCATGGCCTCGGCTGGAGCGCTGAGCCGCCTCGACGGCTATCCGCACATCCGCGTCGTGTTGCGATCCGACTGGGACAAGTCGAAGGTCGCGATTGTCTCGGGCGGCGGATCCGGCCATGAACCGGCCCATGCCGGTTTCGTCGGTCGCGGCATGCTGACAGCCGCCGTCTGTGGTGATGTCTTCGCCTCGCCAAGCGTTGACGCTATTCTAACCGCGATCCTCGCGGTGACTGGCCCGCTCGGTTGCCTGCTGATCGTCAAGAACTATACAGGCGACCGGCTGAACTTCGGTCTTGCGGCTGAACGCGCCCGTGCCTTCGGGCTGAATGTCGGCATGGTGATCGTGGACGATGACATCGCGCTCCCCGATCTGCCGCAGTCCCGCGGTGTGGCGGGCACGCTCTTCGTCCACAAGATCGCCGGTGCGATGGCGGAAAACGGCGCAAGTCTTGATGCCGTCATCGACACTGCGCGGCGGGTGATCGCCAATACCCGCTCGATCGGCATTGCACTCGACACCTGTACCGTGCCGGGCTCGCCGAAGGAAAAACGCATTCCCGAAGGTCACGCCGAACTCGGCCTTGGCATCCACGGCGAGGCGGGTGTAGAGCAGATCGAGTATGACGGCGTGCGCGGCGCCGTGGCCGCCATGGTGGACCGGCTTGCGGCGGGCATGGAGGACAAGCCGCATGTCGCGCTTGTCAACAATCTCGGCGGCACCTCCGTGCTGGAAATGGCCGTGGTCGTCAACGAACTGGTTCAATCGGCGATCGGCGCGCGCCTCTCGCATATCGTCGGGCCGGCTGCGATGATGACCTCGCTCGACATGCAGGGCTTTTCGATTTCCCTATTGCCGGCGGAAAAGGCCGATCTCGACTTGCTGGCCAAGCCGGTCGGCCTTGCAGCATGGCCAGGCGTGACAGCGATGCGACCCGTCAACGTCATCGCCCTGCCCGATGGACTGACCCCGATCGCGCCGCTTGCCTCGCAGCATCTGCCGACCCGTCAATTCCTCACAGAGTGCTGCAAGCTCCTGATCGAGGCGGAAAAGGATCTTAACGCGCTCGATGCCAAATCCGGCGACGGCGATACCGGCTCGACCCTTGCAAGCGCCGCGCGTGCCCTGATCGAGGCCCTCGATCGGCTACCGCTTGCAGATCACACGCAGCTCTTCCGCGCCATGGGCCAGGAACTCAGCCAGACCATGGGCGGCTCTTCCGGCGTCTTGCTCGCCATCTTCTTTGCCGCGGCAGGCGATGGGGCCTCAAGTGGGCTTGGCATGCGCGACGCGCTCAAAGCTGGCCTTGCCCGCATGCAGGAAATCGGCGGCGCAGAGCTCGGCGACCGCACCATGGTCGATGCGCTCTCGCCTGCACTGGACGCCTATGACAAGGGTTTTGCAGCAGCGGCCAGTGCAGCCCGCGCCGGCGCCAACCTGACCGCAACCTATCTCAGCGCACGCGCAGGCCGGGCGGCTTACATAAATGCCCGGCAGCTCGAAGGTCACATCGATCCCGGCGCGGAGGCCGTCGCGCGTCTCTTCGAGTTTCTTTCCCTTCGACATAGCAGGTCGGAGGGCAAACCCGCGGAGTGACGGCGTGAGCCAGGGATCGGCGCGGCGGGAGCCATCTGACATCCTGCCGACAAGGTGTTCTCATCCTCAATCGCTTAATCCACTGTCACCTCCCCAGGTTGATGGACAAAACAAAGAAGTCTTCAGAAGAACCGCAGGTTGCCTGCGGTCTCAAATGGCAGTGTGGTGAACCATTTCGAGATCGCTGCCCTCCACAGGACGGTGCTCATGCGGCGCTCGCGGCTTTGGTGCACTGCAGTACCCAAATGGACACGACGGAATGAACGAACTGGAGAAGACGTATTTCCCTCACATTGGGGGATGACGACATGTGCGCTTGCCAATCCCCTGGTTTACTAGGTCTCCTGGGGTTTTGTCCCGCCACGCGCCTGAGGCGACGTCTCCCCCGGTCAGCACCAATTCACCCGCTTTCGGGGGAGGTCCGCCGCAACGCAAAACACCCGCAGCTTATCGCTACGGGTGTTTTGAGATGATTTGGTTGCGGGGCCCGAGTGCACCGTGACTTGTAAAATCGACCACCTTGAACGGAATCGGACCGGCTACCCCGGAGTTCACTAACTTTGAGGCATTGTTGTTCTTTAGTTGGGCAACGACTGAGCTCCGGAACGGACGGAATGGGCCGTGAGAAGACTATCAGCTATAGGGACTTCTCTCGCAGAAAGCAGCCACCAGCGAAGCCTAACTCCCGAGGACCACGGCCGAGGTTGAAGTCGGAACAGCGCTCCACGAGAACATCGCTGGACCGTCAGCGCCAGAAGCGGATGCCCGCGCTGGCGCTATCCACGTCCATTTCGGGATCGCACGCTGTCTGTTGGACATCCAGACGTCCTCGCTGACTTGATCTCGGATGCAGATCACTGGGATCGAGACACCGTCAGAAACGCATGGAAAAGCCCAATACCGGGCCATGCTGGGTAACGTCCCAGCGAAATTTGTTTCCGGTGAAATCGTCCGTTTCGTAGTCTTGCGAAAGCACACGATACCCAACGCGCAAAATCGTTGGATGATTAAACATGTAGGTCCGGTATCCGAGATAGGCCTGGGCATTTACTGCGAGCTTCGAACCAATATCGAACCCGCCAATGTCGGCTTCGCCGGCCAGGTTCCACCGGTCGGAAAGGTCTGTGCTCAGACGCATGCCCACGAACGGGTCAAGCCAGTCCGCAGACTTGTTTGCCGAGGTGAAGCCTGCATCAGCATGCGCTTCGAGTTTTGTCCAACGGATGCCGACCGTAGGCTCGACGGTGAAATGCCGCGGTTCACCAAACACTGTGTCGCCCCCAAGTGCGAGGTCGTAGACGCGGTAGTAAGCGCCGGCTGCCAGAATAGTCGTCTTGATCTTCAAGCCGACCTCGAAGTCGGCGAGATCCTCGTCCTGGCTCGTCTGAACGTACTGTCCATCAAAGTAGAAGCCGAAAAGTCCGTTCGTCACTTCGACATTGCCCATGGCCGCAAGATCGAGGTGTTTGAAAATATCCGAAAACGGAATATCGACATTGCTATCCAAACCTGCCAGCGACGCATCGCCATCCAGGGACGCAGCCCAGACATAGGGACTGACGATGATGCTCCATTCACGGTCAGCAAGTAGATCAGTCGCCTGATCTTCGGCGGATGCCGGAAGCGACAATGCGAGCGTAAGTCCGGCCGCGAGAACGATGTTGTAAAACATAGGTTTCTCCCATCGGAACCTGTGCGTACTTCCACGATATCACTATAGTTTTTGCTTGCAAGCAGTGGTTATTCACGCGTAACCTATTTCGACTTTTCGTGGAAAACTGAATGCGGGCGTATGCTTGTGTCGTGATGCTCGCGGAGGGGGGAAGCATGAGATTTCGGTTTGGCACCAAGTACGATCATCTCACCAGCGACCTGCCGTGCAAATGTTGCGATCCCGTATTGCAGACGCTCACGCACCGAATGAATGCCGATCTCCGGCGCCGCGGATTTTTCGTCGGCGCCGCTGCGATGCTGGCGGGGTTCGGGCTGGCGGGTCTGCCGAGCGCCGCGCAGGCTCAAGCAACGCCGACAATAGCCGTGTTGTTCGAAAACGTGCGCATATTTGACGGTATGTCGGAAACGTTGTCCAATCCATCCAATGTGTTGGTGATCGGAAACCGGATAACGTCGATTTCACCGTCACCGATCCAGATTCCAGCCGACCTTTCCGTCACGCGCATAGCGGGCGGTGGGCGAACACTGATGCCGGGCATGATCGACGCGCATACCCACATCATGTTTGCGACCGTTCCCCAATTGGCCGTCCTGACGTCTGACATCGGCTTCATCAATGTCGCGGCAGTGAAGGCGGCCAACGACACCTTGATGAGAGGGTTCACCTCAATTCGCGATATGGGCGGCCCCTGCTTCGGGTTGAAGCGCGGCATCGATGCCGGGCTCGTTCCGGGGCCCAGGATCTGGCCATCGGGTGCGTTCATTTCGCAAACGGGTGGCCACGGCGACTTCAGGCTTCCGATCGACCTCCCCGCGCGGCCGGACGATTTCACCTACAGTGAGCGTGTGGGCGGCTCGGCCATTGCCGACGATCCCGGCACGGTCCGAAAGCGCGCCCGCGAACAACTGGCACTCGGCGCGTCGCAGATCAAGATCATGGCCGGTGGAGGCGTGTCATCCGCGTTCGACCCGCTCGATGTGACGCAGTTCACGCTTGAGGAAATGGAAGCGGGCGTTGGCGCTTCGGAGAACTGGGGGACCTATGCGACGGTTCATGCCTATACGCCAAAAGCAGTCGCCCAGGCGGTCGCCGCTGGCGTTCGGTGCATAGAGCATGGCAACCTGCTCGACGACGAGACGGCGGCCCTGCTCGCGGAAAAAGGTATCTGGTGGTGCCTACAGCCCTTTCTGGACGATCAGGATGCTACGCCCTTTGCCGAGGGGTCGCCAAACAGACGCAAGCAACTGGAGATGTTTTCCGGCACCGACGCCGCCTACGCGCTTGCCAAGAAGCACAAGGTCAAGACGGCCTGGGGTACCGACACGCTGTTCGATGATAGGGCAGCCGCGCGGCAGGGTGCACAACTCACAAAACTCGCCCGCTGGTACAAGCCTGCCGAAATCCTGAAGATGGCGACGGGGGACAATGGCCAGCTACTCGCGCTCTCCGGCCTTCGGAGCCCTTACGAAGGCAAGCTGGGCGTGGTTCAGGAAGGCGCACTCGCCGACTTGTTGCTGGTCGACGGCGACCCGATTGCGGACATCGCCTTGATCGAGGACCCGGCGAAAAACTTCCTTGTGATCATGAAGGATGGGCAGTTGAACAAGAACATTGCTGCGTAGATCAGTTCGTCCTCTGGCCGTCCCCTCCCACGGAGATTATTGGATCACGCCGAAATCGGTCACTTGGCAAACCGCGCCTTGAGTTGCTCGACCACCGAGTGATCCATATTGGGCGGATCGGTCAATGCGATCCAACTGTCGATGTAGTCCTCCGGTGCATAGACGTGGCCAAACCCCATTGGCGATGTTGTGCCGATCGCCATGTCAAATGTCAGTTGCAGCATGGTCACCACTGGAAACCACCTGAGCCGCGGCGAGACATCCGGGCCTCTTTCCCCCTTCATCCAATCCGGCTCCTTGAACAACGAAGCAGTTTCAAAAAAGACGATCGGGTCACTAGCATATTGCAAGTAGACAAACCGTATCGGTCCCCAGGACGCATCAAACTGGACAGGAGGGGATGCCTGGTTCGCAAAGCGCACCAAGGAACCATCGCGAAACCTGGGAAGCCACGCAGGCGAAAGGTCTTGCCGCTGATCTGTGATTGTGCGCCATCTTTGACTGCGGAATGGGGGACCGGTCCAAAGTGCTCCCTGGAACGGATCGGCCACAACATCATAGATGTCCGTCGATAGCTGCGAATTGAGCGCACCGAGGCTCAAGCCATACAGATAAAGCTTCGGCCGCCGTTCACGCGGAAGCGTTTTCCAGTGGCTGTAGACTTCGGTGAACAATGCCCTCGCCGCAGCCTGACCATTGTCCGGCTCCACCATCAAAGACAACCAGCTCGCAAGATAGGAATATTGGAGCGCGACGCTGGCCACATCGCCGCGGTGAAGAAACTCGAGCGTGTCCATGGCGGCTGGATCAACCCATCCGGTTCCTGTCGGGACGATAATGACGAGGATCGACCGATCGAAACCGCCCTGTCGCTGAAGCTCTCTCAGGGCGAGCGCGGCTCTTGCTTCCACCGTCTCGCCGTTGTTGAGCCCGACATAGGCGCGGATCGGCTTTTCGGCTGTCTGCTGCCAGAACGCGCCGACGTCGGGCGCAGTGGGGCCAGAGCTGACAAAACGGCGCCCCTGCAGTCCAAGGCCCTCCCACGACACCAGTGAAGATGCGCTCCCGGTTTTCGCCTGGTCGGTCGGTTCAGGAGTGTCGTCGTCAATCAGCGCGTCCACTTTCTGGAACGAGGCATCCGTTGCGTCCAGCGCCCATCGCAGCAGCAGCCCCTGCCCGGCAGTCCAGAACAACAGGGCGGCCAGGGTCACGCCTAGGGCGTTCGCCACCCGTCGAGGAACGTACCTGTTGATCCACCCCGAAAGACCGCGAGCCGCAAGCTGAAAGACACGTCCTGTAAAGAGCAGCACGGCGAAGGCGAGGATGGCAACGGCAGCCAGTTTCAAAGGTTCAGCGCTATCGAGCGCATCCATGCCCCAAAGCAAGCGAATGGAGTTTTGCCATTCGACCGCGTGCCAGAGAAAAACACCCAGGATGGCAATGGCAGCGATGAGGAATGCGACCTTCAGGGGTCGTTCCCTGCTCGAGGCGCGAGGAAGTTCCAGGTAGCGCCAAAGCCAAGCCACTGCCACGCCCGCCATATAGCCCACGGCGGCGCAGACGCCCGAAAGCGCTCCTTGCACCAGGTAAGACCGAGGCAAGAGACTTGGAGTGAGAGAGGCAGCAAAGAAAACAAGCGCGATGAACGTGCCTGTGTGGGACAAAGAACCAAGAAAACGTCGGACCATTTGGTACATCAAACCGCTCCTAACCGGAGTTTCGCTACCCATAGCATCACATCGCGGGAAATCGTCGCCGGCATCATTGCCCTATGCTCAAAGCTGATTTTGCGGTGCGTGCTCGAAGGCGTCGACACCTAATAGGAGATGGCTGTTCTTGCTGCCCTCAAGCCGCATCTGATCAAGGGATACCTGTTCGGACTGCCCATGAGCGATAGGGATGCCAGCCAACTCATCGAAAGTCAGCGGCAATTAAATGCAAATCAAACAGCATTACAAATCCAGTCAGCTCGAGGGATCAAGATTTGAACCCTTCACTGGATCCGACAGCGTAGTCTCCCCGTTTCAGAAGCTGAGACAAGTGTTTCACAAAGCTGTTGGCGGCTTGTCATCGAATGCGCAGCGAACGACTGGTTACGGGATTTAGGTCCAAGGTCGCGAATGACCGATTGGCGGGGCGCGGTGCGGAAATTATTCCCGCATGCGGCCCGAAGCGTCTACCGGCGATCGTAGCGGCGTGCCGCTACGATCGGTTTTTGAGGCATTGATACAGGTGATCCGACTGCTGACTGCGGCATCTTCTATTCGGCTACGTCGATGACGATTTTCCCAAATGCTCCTCGATCCAAATGGTCGAAGGCCGCTGGAAGATCGGCCAGAGAATAGCAGGAGTTCACAACAGGGACGATACGCGTCTGATCGATCGCTCTAACGAACCTTTCCAGCGCCGTCCTGCTCCCAGTTCCAATACTTAATCGGGAAGCGCCCTGTCCGAGACCGACGACTTCTCCGGCGAGGTCCGAGCCCGGCGTGAAAGGGAAGGTGAGAGGAAGTCCTCGTCCTGTCTCGACAACCATCTTGTCGCGGTAATTCAGTGCGACCGCGTTCACTTTTATCAAGACCTCTTTCGGACCAGGTTTTGGCACTTCGACATCGTTCAGTTTCAGGTTCTGCCTGCCAACCGCGTCAATTTCCCAGCGCTTCATCGTCGCATCTCCGCTCGTTTCGGAAGACGACTGCGACCCGATAGTTCATCGGTCCGTTCACCCTGTCTTCTGTCACAGTTATGCAGCATGGCGATTGTGGTTGAATATGGTATCAATTCGGCATGACGTATTGCCTTTGAGGATCATAATGGACGGTGCGGAATTTTCCCAACTCAAGGCCTTTGTCGCAGTCTGCGATGAGCGGGCGTTCGGCCGTGCTGCAAAACGGCTGGCGATATCGCCTTCTGCTTTGAGCCGCATCGTCCGCGCGTTAGAGAGCCGTCTCGGGATACGCCTCCTTAATCGAACCACCCGCAGTGTCGGGCTGACGGAAGCGGGAAGCGTGCTCTACGATCGCATCAAGCCGATGATGATGGGGATGGATGACGCCGTCTCGGCCGTCGGAGCCTACCAGAGTGAGCCGAAGGGCGTGGTTCGTGTCAATCTGCCGAGCATTGCCGCGCAGATTGCGGTTCTGCCAAGACTGCGCCAGTTCCGTCTTGCCTATCCTGAGGTCCGCCTTGATCTGGTGATAGACAACGATATCACGGATGTCGTTGCGGAAGGTTTTGACGCGGGCGTTCGGATTGGAGGGCAAATCAGCCGGGATATGATCGCTGTCCGGATCACGCCCGATCTGCGTATGGCGGTTGTGGGCGCACCCTCTTATTTTGCTAATCGGCCGCCGCCCCAGGCGCCAGCCGACCTCCAGGACCACCTCTGCCTCACTTACAAGTGGAAAAGCACGGGAGCCCTGTACCCATGGCGGTTCGAAGGTGCAGATGGCGTCCTCGATGTTGATGTCGAGAACGTCGTTACCGTCAACGATACGGAGCTACTCCTTTCAGCAGCTCGCGAGGGACTTGGACTGGCTTACCTCATCGAGGACCTGGTGGAACCCTATTTGAAAACCAACGAACTCATGCGAGTGCTCGAACCGGCTTGCAAGCTCTTCCCCGGCTTCTATCTCTACTACTCGGAACGCTCTCACATGGCCGCATCTGTTCGGGCATTCATCGATTTCATGAAAGCCAGGAGCTCTTAGACGATCGGCCGATGCGAAAGATTGCTTCCCAGCCTTTCAGAAGGAGCGACCAGTAATTCACCGTTTTGACCCGACCGCATCGCGCGACATTAAGGAAGATGGTGTTGACCGACGGAGGGAAAGGCAGGATGGCGGAAAATGAGTTTGCGATAGACCAATGTCATACGCACGCCTTCTGCGATCAATCTCTCGCTTTGAGCACGAAAGGACACGCTCGACGGTTTAGGCGCTATGAAGGTGATCCGGTTGCTGGTAGCACGTTGCATCACATAGGAATGATCATGACCCTGGACGAATCAAACCAAATCATCGTCAACGCTTTTAAGAATAACAAGTTTGGCGTATCACCGACTTCAACACGCGGTGCTGTGCAAAACTTTTCGAAGAAGCATGGCCTCGAAGGTGCCGAATTCACAGAGGCCCTCGCTTCAGCGATAGCAAGCGGCCTTATCGCACCCATGGCGGACTCAGCGCTCACAATTAGAAATGCCGGCCGAGCCATGCTGCCTGCGCGCTAATCCTGTCTGCTTATCTGCTGGTGCGGGCAAGGCTGCGACTTGCGATAGGTGGGAGTGGTCTGATGATTACCCGTTTGCTGGAAGTCGGATGTGAACGACCATTTCGCGGTGATCAGGCCGTCGGGCAGTAAGCGGGTGATCGAGTTCAAGCAGGCGCAACCACGATCGAAGGTCGTCGAGGGCGGTGTGTCTCGACCGCTCCCAGGACCTGGTGGATGCTTTTCCTGAGCGAGGCTTGTCTTCTCAATTTCCACCGTCTGATCCCGCTTTGTGGTGGCCGAAAGCCTCTTGAAAAGCCGGCAGCACCGACGAAAGGAACTAAAATCGCGCAACAGCCGTTCTTCAAGTGAATAGAAGATCGGTTCTCAGATGCGCAACGTCGCCAAGCTCGCCTCCATCGTCTCCTTCAGCAGTCTCATGTTTGCCGCTTTCGTGGCCCCTGCCAATGCGTTTCAGTTCCCTGAGCCCCAGGCGAACGCAGAAGCTTTCGGTGGGAACTCGGTCTCGGCATATGCCGAGAATGGACAAGGTTCGGCGACCGCGAATTCCTCCAAGCTGTCGCCGAGCGAAGTCCGACATATTACATGGTGCGCCGCCCGGTATCGGCTGAGCTACGATGCAGTCAACGATGTCCACATCGGCGAAGGCGGCGTCCAGTCGAAGTGTATATCTCCCAGATAATGTATTAGCGGCACCTTGACAGCTTTCGTCGCAGCAACAATTTCGTTCAATTATATCAACGACGTCACGCCCAAATGGATTTATCCAGACCGTGTTCTCTGTTGCTAGCAAGGCATGACAGAAATGTCATCTTGCGTCGCTTCCTCTACAGTCGACGCATTATGGCAGCACGACGAAGTCGTGGCCGCCCTCGCGGAACTGGCCGACCATCTGATGCCGGGGCTTCATTGCGAACATAAGGCTTGAGGCCGATCTCGCATTCTCCGGATTCACCTAGCCACCAATCTCGATCTCAAACGGAGCGTGCAGAACCGTGAGTTTCGGGAGGATCTCTATTTCCTTCTGGCGGCCTTCCCAATCGAGTCGGTGCCGCTGCGGGACCGCCGGGAAGACATTCCCCTCGCTCAGAATTTCGTGGGACGCCAGAGCGTCGCCAACCGGCGCGAGTTGACGCTGTCGAACGACAACTCCAGACGCTGCAGCAATATGCCTGGCCTGGCAATGTCCGCGAGTTTTAGAACGCGATCGAATGGGCCTCCATTTTGTCGCGACAGGGCCGCATGGATTTCCACCTCCCGGACGCAACCGCACCCCGCAAGGCGCAGCCTTGACCGTCCGATGCGGCTGGAGCGGTCCTCACGGAAGCCGAGACGCGCCAGCGCGGCCGGGACAATATCAGCAATGCCCTGCAGCACAGCGGCGCCAAGGTCTCCGGGAAGGTAGGCGGCGCCGAACTGCTGGACATGAAGCCGACAACGCTTGATCCGAAGATGAAAGCGCTCGGCATTGTCTGACGGCTCGGGGAAGAGGATCACGAGTGCAGGTATGGCTGGAGACCTCGCTCTAGCCTAGCAAGCAAGGTAACACTTAACGAAAAACACCCGCAGCTTATGGCTACGGGTGTTTCGCGATGATTTGGTTGCGGGGGCCTGATTGCACGGAGACTTGCATAAAGACCGCGTCGAGAGGCTAAAAATAGCCCTTTTGTGGGGTAAGCAAATCATGGAACTGAACCGCGCCGGGTTTGCCGGAGGCTCCAACTTCTGAGAAAGTGGAGCCATCATGAGCAAGACGACAAACCAATTTTCACCTGAAGTCCGCAACCGTGCCATCGGTATGGTGCTGGACCACGAAGCCGAGCATCCATCACGCTGGGCTGCCGTTTCATCTATCGCTGCCAAGACTGGCTGCTCGCCAGCCACCCTGCACGAATGGGTCAAGAAGACCGAGGTCGACAGTGGTAAGCGAGCAGGCCTGCCGAGCGATGTCGCCGAGAAGATGAAGGCTCTGGATCGGGAGAACCGCGAGCTTCGTCAGGCCAACGAGATTCTGCGCAAGGCTTCGGCCTATTTCGCGATGGCGGAGCTCGACCGCCCCTTCAAACGATGATCTCGTTCATTGACGAACACCGTGGGGTGTTCGGGCAAATGCCGACTATTGGGCCGATCTGCAGGCTTTTGCCGATTGCCCCGTCAACCTACTTCGAGAACGTCGCCATGCGTCTGGATGCGGATCGCCTGTCGGTCCGAGCCCGCAGCGATATCGGCCTGAAGATCGAGATACGCCGTGTGTTCTATGAGAACTGCGAGGTCTATGGCGTGCGCAAGGTCTGGCGGCAGTTACTGCGGGAGGGCTTCGACATCGCCCGCTGCACTGTTGCTCGGCTCATGATGGCAATGGGGCTGCAGGGTATCATCCGTGGCAAGCCGATCCGAACGACGATCAGCGGCAAGGCCGCCCCATGCCCACTCGACCGCGTGAACCGGCAGTTCTTTGCTTCCGCGCCGAACATGCTGTGGTTATCCGATTTCACCTACGTGGCAACTTGGCAGGGCTTAGTCTATGTAGCCTTCGTCATCGATGCCTTTGCACGCCGCATTGTCGGTTGGCGGGCAAGCCGCACGCCCATGCGGGCTTCGTCCTCGATGCCTTGGACCAGGCGCTTCATGATCGGCGGTCCGTCCATCGCGGTGGGCTCATCCACCATTCCGATAGGGGTGTGCAATACGTGTCCATTCGCTATTCCGAGCGACTGGCGGAGGCGGGCATCGAGCCCTCCGTCGGAACTGTTGGCGACAGCTATGACAATGCTCTCGCTGAAACTATCAACGGTCTTTACAAGGCAGAGGTCATTCATCGGCGAGGACCATGGCGCAACTTCGAAGCTGTGGAGTTCGCCACACTCGAATGGGTCGATTGGTTCAACAACCGCCGTCTTCTGGAGCCCATAGGCAACATACCGCCAGCCGAAGCCGAGAAGCAGTATTACGCCAGCCTGGACGCACCAGCAATGGCCGCATAACTTAAACGAAATGGCCTCCGGAAAACCCGGTGCGGTTCACAAAGCGTTTTCATTCAAAAAAGCCTCGACGACAAAATCCATCAGAGCGCGGACATTTCGCGGCAACTGTTGGCGGGTAAGATAGACGAGTTGAACCGCGGCGCCGGGCTCGTCCTGGCCGGTCAAGACCTGCACCAGAGCGCTTATTCCCCGAGTTGTCTAATCTGTTGTTAAGATAATTACGACTTCAGTAAAGCAGAGTAAATAAGACGCTATCACACAGTAATCGCTCGATTTTTGCCATAGTGTGCCGACTTTGGTTCTCGCGTTAACGAGAGAACAACAATGAATAAATTATCGATTGCACTTCTGTCAGTGTCCGTCGTCATCGCCTCGCCGGCCTGGGCACAATTCTTCCCGCCTGTTAATGAGGCCCCCAAATCCATCGTTGTCGCGCAGAATGGGCCCGGTTT
The DNA here is from genome assembly GCF_977018685.1 of Velazquezella soli. Taxonomy (NCBI): domain Bacteria; kingdom Pseudomonadati; phylum Pseudomonadota; class Alphaproteobacteria; order Hyphomicrobiales; family Rhizobiaceae; genus Velazquezella; species Velazquezella soli. The sequence continues at coordinate 31,777 of NZ_CDRNXF010000005.1, read as the reverse complement.
TTTGAACGGCTATCGCGGCGAACCTGAGCCGAGAGGCGGGTTACGTCGTGGCCCCGATGGATGGTGGTACCCACTGTCGGCGTTTGCGGCCGGCTCGATAGTTGGCGGAGCGATCGCCGCGCAGGATGATGGTCCGCCACCTCCACCTCCGGGTTACGAGCCGCCACCACCAGGATACAGACCACCTGGCCACCGCATGCGTCAGGATTTGCCACCGGAACATTTCGCTTGGTGCGCGAAGCGTTACCGATCCTATGTCGCATCTGACAACAGCTATGTTCCGCGACCAGGAATACGCGCGCATTGCATGTCACCCTACAGCTAACGCGTAGTGTGAGAGCCGTCCTGATCGCGAAGAGCTTTAGCGATCAGGATAACGTTGAAGCGCTAATCAAGGCCTGCAAAATTGGCGTCACCCTTCCGTGCGGCTTTGATACCGCTGCCAACGTTCCGCTTAAGAGGCGTGCTTAGCGGCCTCATCATCGCTCTGGGTTTGTTCGGCTGTACATCGGCAAGAGAGCCTTACTCTCGAGACGATGCGCGTGGCGCCGAGATCCCCGGATTTGCGAATGTTCGCACGCCTTTGGACGGCGAAGTCGGACTATTTGCCAAGAAAAGAGTACCGCGGACACCATCTCCATTGCGGCATAAATATCTGGCAATTTCTGGCGGCGGCGCTGGCGGTGCGTTCTCTGTGGGCGCTCTCAAAGCGTGGTCGCAACGCGGCGACCGTCCAACATTCGACGTTGTCAGTGGCGTCAGCACGGGAGCACTCATCGCCCCGTTTGCGTTTCTCGGCCCTGACTACGACGATACGCTGGAGCATCTATACACGAGTGGAGTCGCTGAAGATCTGCTCCAACGCAGACCAATTATTTCAGGGCTTCTCGGCGAGAGCCTATACTACCAGAAGCCTTTAATGAACATGGTCGAGCAACACGTAACGCAAGAAGTACTCGACCGAATTGCAGTGGAATACCGAAAAGGCAGAGATCTTTTTGTCCTGACAACCAATCTCGATACTCAGCGCGGCATGCTCTGGGACATGGGCGCGATTGCCGCCAGCTCGCGCCCGGATGCGCTTAATCTGTTCCGCAATGTATTGGTGGCATCTGCCAGTATTCCCGGCGCTTTTCCAGCGGTAAAGATCATTGCTACGATCGATGGTCGAACGATTTCCGAGCTTCATTCAGATGGAGCCCCTTCTTCCCAGATCGTGACTGTTCCCGAAGCGATGTTGTCGGATACGAATGTCTCGTTGCCCGCAGTCATTCGCGGGGCAGACATGTATTTCTTAATCAACAATACACTGATGCCTGAGTTTTCTGTCACGTCCAATTCGACCGTACCCGTAGTGACGCGGGCTTACGCAAGCTTGGTTAAATCTCAGACACGGCAGTCTCTCTACGCGGCCTACGAGTATTGCAGGCGTACCGGAGTAAACTTCCACATGGCAGTCATTGACGCCCCTGTCCCCTACAATTTCAGTCAACCCTTCGGCAATGTATACATGAGGGCGGTGTTCAAGATCGGTTACGATCGCATGGAACAGGGCCGGATATGGCGACAAAAGCCTATTTTCACTCCCGGCGTACCCTAAGCCCTTTCCGGTGCAAGATAGCTGTCTCGTTTGGCGACACGAGCATGATCGCAGCTGACGAGATCGCCCGGTCGAAAATTGAACCTCTCCAGATGGCGGCGACGCTACCGAGACCGAGCGCCAGCGGAATGGTGATCGCCATGGTGATGGCAGCGAGTGTGAGCGAGTTCGGCAGGCGTTCGGCGACGAGGTTGGCAACCGGCCGGTCAGAGACATGCGAGTAACCGAGATCACCGGTCAGCAGCCCAAAAATCCACTCGAAATAACGCAGGATTGCCGGACGATCGAGACCGAGCGTTTCGCGAAGCTGGGCTGCGGCTTCCGTCGTCACGGCCTGGCCAAGCAGTTCTTGTGAAGTATCGCCGGGCAACAACTCCGTGATGAAAAAGACCGCCAGCGACACGAGGAACAGCGACAGTCACTTCCAACGCATCGTGAATCCCGTCAAAGCTCCACCGAGCACTTCCGCAAGGCGACCGACATCGGCTGTCGAAATCATCCCTCTGCGATTTTCTACGAAAGGGCAGGATGCCTAACCATGCTTGCAGCTGAAAAAGCTGCCTGCTGAAAGCGCTGTGGGTCATGGCTAATTCAACGGTTGCGGCGGTGACGCTTCCAGTCCGAACGATCCCCTCAAGGAACAGTAGCAGCTCTTCTCAACTGTCTTCTGGAAGTTTCCCGTGGCTCATCCATGAGTGCGATCGACTAAAGCCATGATGACCAGCCCCGCTGTTACGCCGGCTGCGAACAGACCCAATCCAAGAATAACACTCCTGGCTGACAGGACAGGCCGCTTGGAGACATTTGCATCGGCTCGATTGACGGCTGAGGCCTCAGCCACGATGTCTTGCTGGATCCGTTTCGGGGATGATCGGGGATCTTGCGCAGTCGGTTGCGCGGCTCCCCATGCAGGGACGTTGGCAACCGTCACCTGCCGGATAGTCTCTTCATCGTGTTTCACGGTGAATCTCACGGCGGAATCCGACTTCAACTTCGTGAGGACTTTCCGAGCGGCTTCAACTTCATCCGCACCCTCCACGAGCGACGTCTGGGTGACGAGGTAATATGGCATGCAGCATTGCTTTCTGTTCACGCGATTGCAGTGTGATCGACCAGGCCGACTTGCGCCGTCAAGGCCCCACAGCTTGAACACTCCCACTCCTCTTCCCAAATCATGTTCGACCCGCTGGTCCGGGCCCCTCTGGTGAAAGTCTTCGGCGCTTTCACGATGTCGGACCCAATACCGACAGATGCCGTAAGACACGGGACCAAGATGATGATCGCAGACATTGCCGCATGGATTTTTACGCTATTCGTTATCGATCCGCTGCATGCCGAGATGCGGCAACATCTCGATAACGCTAACGCTCCGGTAGAGCTTGTGCAGCAATCGCGCCAATGCCTCGCTATTGAGGTTCCACGCCTCGTCGACAAGGCCGGCAATGAGCCGGGCTGGGCGACGGCTACAGCGATCGGCATCTCGATTGGGTGGATGTCACCTGAACGGGTGTTTGATGGTGCCGATCCGAGCTGCGGCGCGTTGCGCGCACTGATCAGCACTAAAAATACGCGCGAGGCGGAAGGTTGACCCTGGCAGGGCCCGACGGCGAGCACGATACCGGCACAGCGTCCAAGACCTTGTCACATCTTGTAGCAAACGCACGCACCCGGGACGGCCTGACGATTGCCGACGCTCTCGAGCTCATAGGGAGGTCCGGCTTCGGTTTCGTGATGCTTCTTCTGGCACTGCCGGCGCTGATCCCGATCCCCGGTCCTTTCGGGATGATATTCGGCTCCGCGCTCGCAATTGTTTCGCTTCAATTCGCGATCGGACTGGAATCCCTATGGCTTCCGTCGCTGCTAGCCAATCGACGCATATCGGCAAAGGCATTCGAAGCGTTGGAGCGGTATGCATCGCCGTTGGTCCGACGGATCGAACAATTTGTCCGGCCGGGTCGGATGAAGGCATTTGCCGGACCACGCATGCCCTACCTGCTTGCGCTTCCGGTCTTCTGCCTTGCAGTCGCCGTCGCTCTGCCAATCCCGTTTGGAAACCCTGCCCCCGTTGCGGCACTCTGTGCGATCGCCATCGGTCTGATCGAGCGCGACGGGCTCGTGGTTCTTGTCGGGCTTAGTATGACGGCCATCGCGCTCGGCATCACGGGAGCGCTCCTTTACATGGCGGCTGGCGCCATCCCGTGGCTTTGACGTTCGCCCTCCCGGACATGAAGTGCGAACGTCATGGGGGCTGAAAGAATGGAGCAGACGTCAGCCACATTTCTCGCAGTCCACCCCGATATCCGTGACTGCAACTTCGAAGGCGTCCAGGATGCAAAGCCGTTCAAACTCGACTGTCCGGTGAGACAAGGATCGCAGACACTCGACAAGCTGATGTATTGCCTGAACGGATCTGAACCCAAAACACCATGTGAAACCGGCGCAAATCGTTGATACGCCGTTCAACCGGAATCTTTTGCTGTGGATGAATTCACATGGTGATTCCTCTCTCCCTTCCCATCATATGATCTTGCGCACTTCGACCTCGAAACTCAGGACGTGGTTCATCGACGGCTTTTCGGCATCCTCGCCATGGCCGGCGCAGACGGCTTGGAGCATTGCGATCTGCTCGCGCAGAACGTCCTCCAGGCGTGGCACGAGAACGGGGAAGCGTTTCATTGCGACGTAGAGTATTCGCAGGGACAGGTTGTGATAGTGCTCGAGTGTCGTGAGAAGATATGGATTTTTCGCCGCCCGATAGATGAAACGGTGCACCCGGCGGTCAAGAGCGAGGATGTCGCTCAGCTCCCATCGGACCTTCCGTGCGCTGCAACTCATCGACCAGCGCTAGGGCCTCTACGCGCTCATATTCGCGCAGACGTTCTGCTGCCAGCCGGGTGGCGTAGGATTCAATGCGTGCCCGTGCCTCATAGACTGCGGTGAGATCGGTAATATCGACCTTGCTGACAAACGTGCCCCGGCGAGCGCCGACGACCACGAACCCGTCGTGCTGTAATCGTTGCAGGGCCTCCCGGACAGGGTCCTGCCGCTTTCAAGACTCTCCATCAGCTCGGCCTCACGCAGCAACGTGCCGGGAGGCAGTTGCGTGGTGATGATCTCTTCGCGCAGCCGAACATAGGTTCGATCGGCAAGTGTCAGCTCCGGCTCGGCATATCCTGGTTCTGTTACCAGCATTTCTTCATTCCCTTTCGACCAACCAAGCCGCTTTGGCTAAGATCGGCTCATACATTAGGAGCCAAGGGATCAGGATGCGGGGACAAACGGCGCGGAAGTTTTCGAACTGGAACCCCGACCGCTGATGCGGCGGGCAACGACTTGGAGCTTTGACATGCGCGTACTCGTCCTCCACTCCCATCCCCTCGAAGAAAGCTTCGGCCGGGCGCTCTCCAAGCTCACCTGCGAGAGCTTGGAAAATGCCGGCCACGAGGTGGACGGCTGCAATCTCTACGAGGAGGGTTTCGATCCTGTCCTCTCCGCCCATGACCGCCGCGTCTATCACGACATTCCCGACAATCTCTCCCTCGTTCAGCCCTATGTCGAGCGCCTGAGGAAGGCGGGAGCACTTGTCATCGTCTCCCCCGTCTGGAATTTCGGTTTTCCCGCCATGCTGAAGGGCTATTTCGACCGCGTCTGGCTACCGGGCGTCTCCTTTGACCTCGTGGATGGCAAACTGACTCCGACGCTGCGCCACATCAGGAAGCTCGGAGCCGTCATGACCTACGGCGCCACCCCGATGCGCGCCTTCCTCGCCGGCAATCCGCCGAAAAAGATCGTCAAGCGCGTGATCCGCGGCCAGATCAAGATCGGAGCCCCAGTGAAGTATCTCGCCGATTACGACATGAACAACTGCACCGAACAAACCCGCTCCGCCTTCATGGCCAGGGTCCGCTGCGCGATAGAAAACTTCCGAGAGGAACGCAGCCGGTCAGACCACCGTGCCCGCCGTCACATCGACTTCTACGAGGAATTCCGGGGACGTTGAACGGAAGGCCCAAGGTCTTCTAAGCTAACTCCGCCGTCTATCGGTCTGCAGCGTCGCTGGTACATCGCAAGCCCATTGAACGTTATCTGGCCCCATTCACCAACGCTCTGTCCCAGGCGGACCTTTGAACGGGCCAGCAACGGCTGAGGTGATCCAGCCGCCGTAGAACGTCCCGGCTTGGGGCACAACGGCCTCGTCGTCTACGAGGCACAAGTCCATGGCCTTTGGGTAGAAGGCTATGAAACTCTTAATCAGGGCAAAGGATGTCGTGGGATGCGCATAGGCCCAGGCTGCGTTCCTGCTCGTTTTGTCGCCCGATTGAATATCGAAATAGCGCGCCTGTCCTTTCCACTCGCAGATCGACCTGCTGCTGCTCTCAAGCAGCATAGAGAGATCTACGTCGGCGGGCGGAAAATAATAGGTCGGCGGATGGCTTGTTTCGATCGTGCGCACTGCGGCCGTCGTCTCCGCGAGAACGCGGCCGTTGTAGATGATTTTCAAATGATTGCGCACAGGCTGGGCGATGCTCGGCCTCGGGAAAGACCAGACACTCTCCTGCCCGGGCAGGCATGGGTCTGGAACGGGATAAGTAAGTGTAGCCATGATGTCCTCCAGTCCGTGCCAGGATGCATCAGCGACGGTAATTTACAAGGGCGGAAGGGCGACATGGCTGGTCCTCGCAATCGGCCGTCTCAACAAACATTCAACCTGCGCCGCAGCCGCCGGCGCATTTCAACAAGATGCTGGGCGAGCGCGCCGACACATCAGCTGATGAGAAGGTTATTATCAACGACATTGCTCACATACAGGCTAAAACAAACCCGGTCGTCGCTCAGATAATCTCTATTGTCCGCAACGGGAACAGTGCAGACGCTTAAGTCCTGCTGATGCAAAAGGCCCGCCCATACTTCGTGGAATGGCTGGCCGCAATCAACCGCTTCATCGACTAACAGGAGACACAGAACAAGACGATCGGTGCTGATGTCTCGGAGGCTGCCGGCAGCTTTCCCTACCTGCAGATGATCGGACTTGGATCTGCACTGGTTCTCGCCGCCCTCTCAATCTGGGCCGTCATCGCCAGCGTCACCGTCCCCCTCAACGCGATTGCAAAGGCAATAGGCTCGCTTGCGCACCGCAACGTCGATTTCTTGATATATAGCGAAGGCAGATCAGACGAAATCGGCGCGATGGCCTCAACCGTCGCGATCTTCCGCGACAAGGCCCGCGAACGCAGTCGTCTCGAAGAAGAGGCCTCCGCGAACCGCCCCATGTCGGAACAGGAGAGAATGGAGCGGGAGAAGCACCGAGCGGTTCAAAGCGACTTCTGAGACCGTAGGGCGTTGGTGCGCGGATCAGCAAATATGCGAAAGTCGAGGTTAGATGAGGCGATTGCCTGGTTGCTCCGTCAAGGGATGGCAACGGACCCGCATCGAGGTCAGGCAATCCACGAATACGCGTCGCCTTAACTGTGATGGCGACGCGCAGCGGGATCGGGGATCGGGACGGCAGCCATCAACGCCCGCGTATAGTCGTTCTTTGGCTGTTCGAAGACGTCCCGGCGGCTGCCCATCTCGACGATCGACCCGCCGCGCATCACCGCGACATTGTGAGACATGCGCTCGATCACCGCCATGTCATGGGAAATGAACAGATAGGCGATCCCCATCGTCTCCTGCAGTTCCAGCATCAGGTCGAGCACGCGCGCCCGCACCGAGACGTCGAGCGCCGCAACGCTTTCGTCGGCGACGATCAGCTTCGGTTCGAGCGCCAGCGCCCGGGCGATGCAGATGCGCTGGCGCTGGCCGCCTGAAAACTCGTGCGGATACCGGCTGGCAGCCTCCGGCGGCAACCCGACGCGGCGAAGCAGGTCTGCGACCCGGTCCTGCCGTTCGGTTCTGTTGCCGATACCGTGGATGACCAAGGGTTCGGCGATCGCCCGCCCGACAGCCATGCGCGGATCTAGCGAGGCATAGGGATCCTGGAAGATCATCTGCGCCGACCGGCGCACAGCCTGCATATCGCGCTGGCTGAGCATGCCGATCTCGCGGCCGTCGATCATCACCTGGCCGGTGAAGGGAATGAGCCCGAGGACGGCCTTTCCGGTGGTCGATTTGCCCGATCCGCTTTCGCCGACCAGACCCAGCGTCTCGCCGGGCAGGATATCGAAGGCGACGTCGCTGACCGCATTCACCGGCGGCTTGCCTTTGAAAATCCGGCCGGCAACGCTGCCATAGCTGACGCCGAGATCGCGGACATTGAGGACCGGCGACCGATCCGGCGAGGCAAGCGGCTGCTTCGGCTCGGCCGAGACCCGCGGCGGACCGTCGGTTCCCGCATGCGCACCAAGGATCGGCACGGCGGCCAGCAATTGCTGGGTATAGGCCGCCTGCGGCCGGTGGAAGATATCGATGACGCCGCCCTGCTCGACGATGCTGCCGTTCTGCAGGATGACGACGCGGTCGGCCATTTCCGCCACCACGCCCATGTCGTGGGTGATCATGATGATCGAGGTGTCGAACTCGCGCTTCAGTTCGCGCATCAGCTTCAGGATCTGCGCCTGCACCGTCACATCGAGCGCAGTCGTCGGCTCGTCGGCGATCAGCACTTTCGGCCGGCAGGACAACGCCATGGCGATCATCACCCGCTGCCGCATGCCGCCGGAAAGCTCGTGCGGAAACTGCTTCATGCGACGTGCCGGTTCGGTCATATGCACCGCATCGAGCATCTGCAGCGCCACGGCATCCGCATTGTCGCGGCCCTGATGCTCGCGGATCGCTTCGGTCAGCTGCGTGCCGATTGAGATCACGGGATTGAGCGAGGTCATCGGCTCCTGGAAGATCATGGCGATATCGCCTCCCCGCACCGCGCGCATCGCCCGATCGGAAAGCGATATCAGGTCGCGATCGCCAAGCAGGATCTTGCCCGCGGTCACCGTCAGCGAGGCCTTCGGCAACAGCCCCATGATCGACAGCGAGGTGACGGATTTGCCCGACCCGGATTCGCCGGCGATGCAGAGCGTTTCGCCCGCTGCCAGATCGAAACTTACATTTCGCAGAACCGGCTTACGCCCCTCGGGCGTCCGTGCATCGACATCGAGATCGCGGACGCTGAGGATCGGCATTGTCGCTTTGGCGGAATGCTCGTTCACGCGAAGACGATCCGCGGGAAGTAGAACGAGACCACCCAGTTTGGCGCATCGACAATCTCGCTGATCCTGAGATCGCCGCAGACGGAGCAGAGCATATAGGCATCGACCGGGTTCAACCCATGCTCGACGGTCAGCAGATCGATCATCCGCATGACGCTCTCGCGCGCACCCGTCATCAGGTCCGGCCCGATGCCGGTCGTGACTTCGTATCCGGCGCCGTCGAGATGGCGGGTCACCGGCTCGGTCACGGTGAAGCGCGGCGACTGGAGCTTTGCATCCTTGACCAGCTCGATCGTCGCCTCGACATTCATCTGGCTTTCGATCGCCGTGCCGCAGACCTCGCCGTCGCCCTGGGCGGCATGCGTATCGCCGATCGAGAACAGCGCACCCTCGACTTCAACCGGCAGGTAGAGCGTCACGCCGGCCGACAGGTCGCGAATATCGAGATTGCCCCCGACCCGGCGCGGCGGCACGACCGAATGAGTGCCCGGTTCGGCAGGAGCGACACCGATCGTCCCGGCAAACGGCTTCAGCGGCACCCGTCCACCGGGGCTGAATAGCGACGGCGCCATGGTGGTGGTATCATAGGTCCAGACATGCAGCGCAGGGTCCTTGAACTGGTCGGCCAGAAGACCGAAGCCCGGAATGTTGGCCGTCCAGCCGACGCCTGACGGAATGAACTTGCGCAGCGTGACCTTCAGCGCGTCCCCGGGCTTGGCGCCTTCCACATAAACAGGTCCGGAAACCGGATTGATTTTGCCGAAATCAAGACTGTTCAGCGTCTCCAGCGTCGCATCGCGCCCGAGCTGGCCGCCGGAGGAATCCAGGCACTCGAAATGGATCGTCTCACCCGATTTCGCGACCACGGCCGGTTCGAAATCCTTGTTCCAGCCGAAATTATGCTGGGCGCGGTGAATGGTGTGGGTACAGGCTATGCACATGAATGTTCTCCCTGGTATCTTTTGTTAGCAAGTCCCCTTCCCGACCGACTCCCTACAACGGGGAGGGCTAGCCTGCCGCTCCGTCCGCGATCGAAACTAGACGTCGCCGCGGATTTTCTCCCCCGTTGTGGGGGAGATGGCCGGCAGGCCAGAGGGGGTATCGACCTCAAGCGAAGGCCGAAAGCGTCTACTGCTTCACGAAGATCGCGTCGTAATTGATGACGCGGGTCGGATCGATGTAGATGTTGTCGGCACCACCCATGCGCAGCGACTTGGCAACGACGCGGCGTTCGTTGATCACAGGAACCCATGGCGCATCAGCCATGATGTCCGTGAAGACCTTGCCCCAGGCAGCGGTACGCTCGGCAGCCTTTGCAGGATCGGACATCGAATCTGCCGCAACGGCGCGTGCATCGAGATCCTTGTTGCAGTACCAGGACCAGTTCCAGCCGCCCTGTACCGCGCCGGCGCAGCCGAGGATCGGGCCGTAGAAGTTCGACGCATCCGGGAAGTCGGCGATCCAGGCCATGCCGCCCGACCAGATCATCGGCGCTTCGCCTTCGGTACCGCCGGCAGCAATCACGTTCGCCTGGGCAAGCGCCCGGATTTCAGCCTTGACGCCGATTGCCGCCAGATCCTGCTGGATCGCCTGGGCAATGCGCGGCTGCGGATCGGTATTCGTCGAGTAGAGCACGGTCTCGAAACCGTCGGCAAAGCCTGCCTCGGCAAGCAGCGCCTTGGCTTTGGCAACGTCGTAGGCATAGCCGGTAAACGACTTGTCGTAGCCAGGCATCAGCGGCGGCAGCGGCTGGTTGGCGGGCGTGGCGCGGCCGTTGAGGATACGCGCGACGCGATCCTTGTTGACCGCCATGTTGAGGGCCTGTCGCACCTTGACGTTGTCGAACGGCTTCATCTTGGTGTTGAGCGTGATGTAGCCGGTATGCAGTTGCGCACCGTCGACAATGATCTGGGCGCCGTCGGGCGAGTTCTTGATTTCCAGGAACTTTGCCGGCGGAATGCCGTCACCGGCGATATCGACTTCGCCTTTCTGCAGGCGCAGCAAAGCGACGAGCGGTTCCTGGCCAACCTCCACGGTAAACTTGTCGATATGCGGCACGTTCTTGACGTAGTAGGCCGGGTTCTTCTCGAACACGAGACGCTGGCCGATCGTCCATTCCTTTAGGGTGAAGGTGCCGGAACCGACGGGGCTCTTGCCGAAATCACCACCGGCTGCCTCGACGGCTTCCTTCGGCACGACCGAGGCGAAGTTGATGGCGAGCACGTGCAGGAAGGTCGCATCCGGACGCGACAGCTTGAACACGACCGTGCCCGCATCCGGCGTCTCGATGCCCGACAATGTCGTCGACTTGCCGCCCGTCACGTCCTCGAAGCCATTGATGGCGCCGAAGAAGCCGGCACCGGGGCCTTGCGTCTTCGGATCGACGGCACGCTCGATCGAGTATTTGACGTCGGAGGCGACGACTTCGCGACCGTTCGAGAATTTTACGCCCTTGCGGAGCTTGAACGTGTAGGTCAGCCCGTCCGGAGCGACCTCAAAGCTTTCGGCGAGCGACGGCACCGGGTTCGTCGTGCCCGGCTCGTAATCCATCAGGCGCGAATAAAGGCTCTTGATCATCGACCAGTTGACCCAGTCGTAACCGATCGCCGGATCGAGCGTGGTGATGTCGTCCTTGTAGGTGACGACGATATCGCCGCCCTGCTGCGGTGCGCCCTGCGCCATTGCGGACATCGTGCCCACGGGGGCGATTGCCACCATGGTTGCAACGGTTGTGTTTCGAAGCCAGCGTTTGAACATGTCGTTCCCCTTTTTGTTGCTGTCAGCGGGTTCTAATGCGCGGGTCGATGACCGGCGCGATGAGGTCTGCAACGAGGTTGCCGAGAATGATGGCGAGCGCAGAGGTGAGCGTCACGCCCATGATGATCGGAATATCCACCTGCTGGATCGCCTGCCAGGCAAGCTGGCCGATGCCCGGCCAGCCATAGACGGCCTCGACCACCACAACGCCGCCCATGAATTGGCCGATATCGATGCCGATCATCGCGATGACAGGCAGCACCGCATTGGGCAGCGCATGGCGGAAGGTGATGCGGCGCGACGACAACCCCTTGGCGCGGGCCGTGCGCACGTAATCCTGGTTGAGCACGTCGATCATTGCCGAGCGGACCATGCGGGCATACCACCCGGCACCAAGCACGCCGAGCGTGGCAGCCGGCAGAACCACATGCGAAAACGTGCCGTAGCCGCTCATCGGAAACCAGCCGAGCGTTGCGGCAAACACATAAAGCAGCAGCAGCGCCACCACGAATTGTGGCGCCGACACGCCGACAAAGGATGCCATCATCACCATCCGGTCGACGAACCCGCCGCGGCGGACGGCAGCGATCGTTCCAAGCGTCAGCCCGAGCACCACTTCGACGACGATGCCGGAAAACATCAGCGTCAGGGTGGCCGGCAGCCGCGCCACGATCAGCGTCGCAACTTCCGTCTTCTGCGCATAGGAACGACCGAGATTGCCCTGCAGCAAGTTGGAGAGATAGGACCAGAACTGCACCGGCAACGACTGGTCGAGGCCGAGTTCCCGGCGAATGTTGGCGACCGTCTGCGCCGTTGCGCTGCGGCCGGCAATCATCCGGGCCGGTTCTGCCGGCAGGGCGTAGAGCAGCACGAAGGTGATCGCCGCGACCCCGAGCAGGATCAGCGCCATCTGCACGAGGCGCCGGAGAAAGAGCATCGCCATCAGCCTCGCCCCCGCTGCGTCGGATCGAGAATGTCGCGAAGGGCGTCACCGACGAGGTTGAAGGAGAGTGCCGTCAAAAGGATGATCGCGCCGGGGAAAAACACCAGCCACGGTGCCGCCTGGAAATAGCTCTGGCTCTCGAAGATGATATTGCCCCAGGACGGCTGCGGCGGCTGCACGCCGATCCCGAGGAAGGACAGCGTTGCTTCAAGAAGCACGGTCGTTGCAATGCCGAGCGTGCCCCAGACGATCGCTGTCGGCATCAGATGCGGCAGGATATGCAGGAACAGGATCCGCCCGTGACCGGCACCGAGCGAGCGTTCGGCCATGATGAAGTCACGCTCCACCAGCCCGCGGGTTTCCGTATAGACGATGCGGGCGACCTGCACCCAATTGACCAGCGCGATCACCATCGCGACGATCCAGAGGCTGGGGCGAAGCAGGGCGGCAAGCACGATCGCGAGCAGCAGTGCGGGAAACGCCATCATCAGATCGGTAAAACGCATCAGCAGCGTGCCGAAGAAGCCGCGCACGTAACCTGCGACGATGCCGACGAATAGTCCGATCGTGACCGCCACGCCATTGGCAACGAGCCCGATGATCAGCGATGTGCGGGCGCCGTAGAGAAGACGCGAAAACAGGTCCCGGCCCAGCGTGTCGGTGCCGAGCAGGAACGGTCCGCCGGGCGGCAACGGCGCACCTTCGAGCGAAAGCCCATCGAACATCTGGTTGTCAGGATCGAACGGCGCGATCATTGGCGCGGCGAGCGCTGCAATGACGACCGTGAGGACGATGAGAATGCCGAACAACGCGACCGGCTGCCTCAATAGCTCCTTGAACACCCGCATCAGATTGCCTCCGGAAGCGGTTCGGCACCGGCAACGATAAATGCGGCGATCTGCTCCATCGGCAAGCGGCGGCGCATGGCGCATTCGCGCAGCGTCCGGTAGGCCTGATCCTCGCCGATGGCATGCGAGGCCATCAAACGCTCGACCGCCGCATAGACGAGCGGCCTCAGGCGCGAGCGCTCCTCCAGATGCCGGATGCGATCCTGTGCTTCCTCGCGCTCCTGTTGGATGGACAGCGCCATGACGAGCGCGGGATAGACGGCGGAACTGGCGACGGGCTTGGCGATGATGGCGCCCGCCCCTTGCGACAGCGCCCAGGCAATGCGACCGGGCGCTTCCGATCCGAGCAGTGCGACGACGGGGCGAAGCGGTGCCTGCCTGTCGAACGGCAGGAGATCGTCCCAGCCCTGGTCCGCATCGACCATGATGATGTCGGGCAGATCGCCGGGCGATAGCGGCGCCCACTGGACATTTGCCTCGACACCGAGCAGCCGAAGCTGGCGCACGAGCTTTTCGGTATTGCCGTCTTCGCGGTGGAGGATCGTGACCTTTGAGCCGGCGAAAGTCGGGGTCTGCCTCATGACACCACCCGCAGTCTCGGCTGCAGACGATTGCCGCCGGTGAGATAAGGATCTGCCGCAAGCGGCGGCCGCGAAGCGATCACGTCGAAACTGTTGGAACTGTTGATGCGGCCGAGATGGAAGGGCAGCGCCGCATGGTTGGTTTCCGCATCGATGGCAAGCGGCCCAAACAGGCTCGGCCAGGGCTGGCGGCTGAGCTGCTGCCGCACGGCCCGCGGATCGTCGGTACTCGCCGCCGAAATCGCCGCAAGTGCGAGTTTGACCGCCGTGTAGGCGCTCGCAAAGACACTCGACACCCGGCGCTCGCCGAATCTGGCATGAACATTCTGCTTGAAGCGCGCGTTTTCGGACGTCGCCAGCGTATCGAAATAGGAGGCGGCGCAAAGCTGCCCCGTGGCAGCACCCGGCGCGATATCGACAAGCTCGCATTCCATCAGATCGCAGCTGACGACCGGGCAGACCTCAGGCCGAAACGCAGGATCCCTGTCAGCCAGCGCCCGCATCGCGGCCAGAAACGCATAGCTCGAAGGCCCGATAAGGTTGTTCAGAATGAAACTTGGACGCCGCTGCTCGATCTCCGCGATGATCCGTTCGACGGCGGTTTCATCAAGCGGCAGGTAACGCTCACCGAGAACCTCGCCGCCGGCACTGCCCACCAGTTCGCGCGCCAGCCGGTTCATTTCCCAGCCCCAGACATAGTTGGCGCCGACCAGATAGGGCCGCTTGCCATAGCGCGGGATCAGATACTCGAACAGCGGCAGGAGATGCTGGTTCGGACAGCCGCCGAGATAGATGACGCTTTCATTGGCCTCGAACCCCTCGTAAGGGCACATGTACCAGAGCAGACCGTCATGCTTTTCAATCAGCGGCAGGACTTCCTTGCGGGCAGCCGAAGTGATGGTGCCGACAATGTGCCGGCATCCCTGTCTTAGCAGATCGCGGGCACCATCCAGATAGGCGGCAAGATCCGCGTGGGGATCGAAGAACAGAGCATCGACGCCGCCATCAGACACGTCGCCGAATTCGGCAATCGCGAGATCGGCACCGTCGCGCGCGTCCCGCCCCATCGACCCATAGGGCCCGGTTGTCGAAAAGAGAATGCCAATCCTGATCGGGTCGCTCATGCGGGTGCACCAAAACCAAAAAACCCCACAACGCAGATCCCGCACGGGGCGGGGCGATGTGAGGCGAAACTGCCTGGAGACAATCGAAGTCATGTGATGCGGCGGCGCATGCCTATTCCGCGAGCTTGAGTAAAATACAGGCAGCACTGCGTTGTCAAGTGCGACGGGTCTTCGACTTCGACTGTGTTGGCGAGGAGCAAATAATCGAATTGGCCAAATTGATCGAGGATGTTCGGTTTCCTTGAACCGATAGGAACCGTCGACTCGGTACTTACGCGGTTTGCCGAGTGGGTGTGCCGGCAGCTCCGCTCTTTACTGGGCACCGCGAAACCTGGATTTGAGGATGTCGCGCTATCGGTGTTCGGACGCTTTGGGTGTGAGGAAAGCAAGAAGTCTGTTGGTAGAACCGACAACTCCGGGGTAAGTGAGGATGCAGTTTCTAATAGGCAGGCTCTTTTCGGGAGGCTTGCTACCTGAATCGGCCTGCAATAATCCCTGTACTCCCGCTCCGGCTTCGAGGCATTAATGACGCTACCAAGCAATGAATCAATCGAAGAGCTCGTCGCTTTGTCGATGTTGCAACAAGCACGTACATTTGCCGAGGCCTACGGCGGGCAGTCGCGCCTATGGCAGCGGCCCTATGCAGAGGCGCGGCCTCGTGTCGCTTCATCGATCGCATCGGTCTGGATGACGGCCTATCCCCCTTCGGTAATCCCGTTGCCCGGCGAATCCGTTCTGAAGACCCTTGGCGACGCACATCTGTGGTCAGCCCTCTCGGCGATCGGCGTACGCGGTATTCACACGGGACCGATGAAACGTGCCGGCAGTATGAAAGACGGCGTCTACAGCCCGACGATCGACGGCAATTTCGACAGAATAAGCTTCGACATCGATCCGACTTTCGGCACGAACGAGGAATTCGTTGCCATCAGCCGCATGGCGGCGGCACACAACGCCATTGTCATTGACGATGTCATTCCTTCACACACGGGCAAGGGTCCGGATTTTCGGCTCGCCGAAATGAATCATTCGACCTACCCTGGTCTCTATCACATGGTCGAAATTCCAGAGGAAGAATGGCAGCGTCTTCCGGACGTGCCTGAGGGCCGGGAGGCGGTCAACCTGCCTGCCGATACCGTTGACTACCTGAGGGATCGTGGCTTGATTGTCGGCCAGCTCCAGCGGGTCATTTTCTTCGAGCCCGGCGTCAAAGAGACGGACTGGAGTGCGACCGGCCCGATTACCGGCGTCGACGGCAAGGAGCGCCGCTGGGTTTACCTGCACTACTTCAAGGAGGGGCAGCCGAGCCTGAACTGGCTGGATCCATCATTTGCCGCGCAACAGATGATCATCGGCGATGCGTTGCATTCGATCGACCAGATGGGCGCCCGTGGCCTGCGGTTGGACGCGAATGGATTTCTCGGCGTCGAGCGCCGAGTGGAGGGGCCGGCATGGTCGGAAAGCCATCCGCTTTCCGTGACGGGCAACGCACTGCTCGCTGGCATGATCCGCAAGGCCGGCGGGTTTTCGTTTCAGGAGCTTAACCTGACGATCGATGATATTGCCGCGATGTCAAAGGGTGGAGCGGATCTGTCCTACGATTTCATCACGCGCCCGGCCTATCATCACGCGCTGTTGACAGGCAATACCGAGTTCTTGCGCATGATGCTGCGGATGGTCCATGAATTTGGCATCGACCCTGCGTCGCTTATTCATGCGCTCCAGAATCATGATGAACTGACGACGGAACTCGTGCATTTCTGGACCTTGCATGCAGACGATATTTACACCTTTGCCGGCCAGACCTGGCAGGGGCGTACGCTGCGTATGCATATTCGCGACGTAATACGCGAGCGCCTTTCGGGACCCAACGCCCCCTATAACCTTCCCTTTGTCACCAACGGAATCGCCTGCACGACAGCGAGCGTCATTACCGCAGCCCTCGACATTGCCGACCTGGAAAGCATCGATGACGAGACGACGAAGCTGATTCAGAAAATTCACCTTCTGCTGGTGATGTACAACGCTTTTCAGCCGGGCGTATTCGCGCTTTCCGGATGGGATCTGGTCGGCGCTTTGCCATTAACGCCGGCTCAGGTGCATCACCTGATGGCCGACGGCGACACCCGCTGGATCGAACGCGGCGCCTATGATCTGACGGGTCAGAACTCTGGCGAGGAGTTTTCCGCCGACGGCATGCCGCGTGCCCGCGCCCTATACGGCCCGATCAGCGAGCAGCTGGCGCAGCCGGACTCGTTTGCCTCGCAGCTCAAACGCCTGCTGGCCGTTCGGGAAGCTTATGGGATCGCGGCCAGTCGACAAGTCTCGATACCTGATACCACTGCCCCAGGTTTGCTCATCATGGTCCACGAACTTCCGGATCTACGAGGCACGCAGGTGACCGCCCTGAATTTCAGCTCCTCGGCGATCTCCGAAGTCGTGATCTTGCAGAACGTCAGGCCAGGACCTGTCGTCGACATGATTGCGGAGTCAATCGAAGGCGACCTCACAGAAGATGGCGCCTTGACTATCAATCTGGAGCCCTACGAGGGTCTATCCCTCAGAGTTGTTGGAACGCTCCCGACACTCTGAATGTCACGCGCTTATCTCTGCAAATAGCCGCGTTTTTGCGTTCGCTGGTGGGTCTACAACCCGCTTGCGAACGTGATTTTTGACGGGATTTTGCACGGCTTGGCCGGCGGTGATCCAACGATACGGGATCTCTGACGCCTACACCTGCTGTCGAGTAACAACCAATCGCAGGACCACGCGGGCGACATTACGCTGCCTCCATGCGTCACATCACATGGACGGCGCGAAAGCGCTCGGGATGCTGCTCCTGGCGGCATGGACCGGCACGTCGATGCGCTGTCCTGTGATCCGGTCGTAGAGGTGCAGTGCCTCTGGCGGCAGGGTCAGCCAGACGGGCCGGCCTTCCAGTTGCTGGTCGCCGGGTGGGAGGGTCGCTGCGATCTCCCAGTCGCCAAGGGTGCAATAGGCGACGCGCGAGCCACCCAGTTCCTCGACAAAGTCGACCGTCGCCGGAAGGCCGGTTCCGGCAGTTTCGCTCAGCAGGAGGTTTTCCGGCCTGACCCCGACGGTGACCGGAGTTCCTTCCGCAAGGCTTGTCCGGCCGATGCCGACCCCGCCAGTTGGCGCATCGATGACGAGAGCGCCGCCGGCCCCGATGGCGGCCGGGAAAAGGTTCATGGCCGGCGCCCCCATGAACCCGGCGACGAAGACCGAGGCCGGCTTTCGGTAGACCTCGGCGGGCGAGCCGATCTGCTCGACGCGACCGGCATTCATCACGATCAGCGTGTCGGCAAGCGTCATCGCTTCGACCTGATCATGCGTCACGAACACCGACGTCGCCTTGAGGCGCCGGTGCAGCTTCTTGATCTCGATGCGCATCTGGACGCGCAGCAGTGCATCGAGATTGGACAGCGGTTCGTCGAACAGGAAGACGTCGGGTTCGCGCACCATCGCGCGGCCCATGGCCACGCGTTGCCGCTGCCCGCCGGAGAGCTGCGCCGGGCGCCGGTCGAGATACTCCGTCAGGTTCAGGATCCTCGCCACAGCCTCGACCTTGCGGTCGCGCTCGGGCCGCGGCAGCTTGGCGATCCGAAGCGGATAGGCAATGTTCTGGCGCACGGTCATGTGCGGATAGAGCGCGTAGTTCTGGAACACCATGGCACAGCCACGATCGGCCGGCTCGATGTCGTTCATCACCATTTCACCGATGGAGATCGTGCCTGACGTCACCTCCTCCAGTCCCGCGATCATGCGCAGGAGGGTCGACTTGCCGCAGCCCGACGGACCGACGATGACGACGAAATGGCCATCGGGGATGGTGATATCGACGCCATGCAGGACCGGCTTGCCGTCATAGGATTTTTTGAGGTTTGAGAGTGTCAGATCAGCCATCAGATGTCTCCCGGACGACGGTTGTGCAGGTGTGCAATCGTGGACGTGTCGCGGCCGATGCCTGCGAGAATGGGTCTGCCGCGCATCAGCGGATACCGGATTTCATAAAGGACTGGACGACCTGGCGCTGCAGGAGGACGTAGATGACGAGGACCGGCAGGCTTGCGAGCGTCGAGGCTGCCATCAGTGGTCCCCACTGGTTGCCCTCGGCCGTCATGAACATCTGGATGCCGATCTGGATGACGGAGTTCTCGGCCGTGCGGCTGAGCAGCAGTGGCCAGAAATACTCGTTCCAGGTCGAGATGAAGATGAGGATGGCAAGCGAGGCGATCGTGCCGCGCAGATTGGGCACCATCACCTCCCAGAGAATCCGCCAGTTGCGTGCGCCGTCCATCCGCGCCGCCTCGATGACTTCCCGGGGGAAGCTGCGCATGGCCTGGGCAAGAAGCAGGATCGCAAGCGCCGAGACAAGGTTCGGCAGGATCAGCGCCACGATGCTATCGAGCAGACCCATCTGGGCAATCAGCAGATAGTTCGGGATCATCACCACCTGAAAGGGTACCAGCCAGGTCAGCGCCACGGCGCTATACACCAGCTTGTCGAGCGCGAATGTCCAGCGGGCGAAGGCGAAGGCGGCAAGAAGCCCGGTCAGAAGCTGAAAGGCCGTGGAGACGACGGAAAAGACCAGCGTGTTGACCAGCATGCGGCCGATCGGGATGGCCTCCAGCGCCTGCCGGTAATTGTCGAGCGACATGCTCGTCGGCCATAGGCTCGTCTCGAACATGGCATTGGCGGGACGCAGCGAACTGGCCAGCATCCAGTAGACCGGGAAAAGGCACAGGATCGACAGAAGGACCATGAGGACGTGCCCGGCCGCGGTGTCGAGGCCGGATTTGTCCGAGATGCGACGAAGCGGGCGCGCCATCGGGCGGGGCGCGTGCAGGACGTCAGTTGTCATGGAAAGTATACCTGTCGATCAGGCGGAAGAGCACAAAGGCCACTGCGCCGAAGCCGAGAAAAAGGATGACGGCCGCAGCCGAGCCCCAGCCCACCGACATGGTGGAGAAGCCGAAATCCCAAAGGAGATAGTAGATGTTGGAGGTGGAGCCGAGCGGGCCGCCGCCTGTCAGCACGTTGATGTAGGTGAAACTCCACTGCGCGCCGAGCAGGATCGTCATGACGACCAGAAACAGGGCCGTGGAACTGAGCAGCGGCAGGCGGATGTCGCGGATGATCTCCCATTTGCTGGCGCCGTCCATGCGCGCGGCCTCCACCAGGGAGGGGTTGATGTTGGCATTGGCGGCAGACAAAATCAGCGTCGAAAACCCGATCAGCTTCCAGCCGGTGATCAGGATGACGGTCCAGATGGCAGTGTTGGGATCGGAAAGAAACTTCACAGGCTTGAAGCCGATGCCCTGGAGCATCTGATTGACCAGGCCGTAGCCGGGATCGAGCAGCCAGCGCCAGACGGCGGCGGCCACCACCGGCGCGATGATCATCGGCACGAAGATGATGGCGCGGTAGATGTTGCGCGAGCGCTCGGGAAGGTCATGCGTATAGATGGCGATCGCCAGCGGGATCAGCACGGCGAGCGGCAAAAGGCCGAAAATGTAGATCCCGGTATTGCGCAGCGACTGCCAGAATTTGGGCAGGGCAAAGATGCGCGTGTAGTTGTTCCAGCCGACATAGATCTGCGGCGAATTGGGCAGCATGTTCCACTGGTAGAAGCTCAGACGCAGCGCATCGACCAGCGGCCAGTAGATCCAAACCACAAGCAGGATGATGGCCGGAGACAGGTAGAGCCAGGGTGCCCAGCGCGACTGGGTCATCCGTCTGCGGCGGGTCGGTGCTTGTGTGGCCAAGGCCATTCTACGCTCCAGTGGGTTTGAAAGGCGTTGGCCTTTTCCGTCGGTCCGGTCGTGGCAATTCGGGCGACGGGTGTGTCACGCGCACAGACGGTCCGTCAGCGCTTCGATCTCCGCGGGCGTGAGGCCGATCCGTTGGAGATAGGCCGCGATCCCGCCATGCGCCGCATCGAGACAGGCGAGGAAGGCCTCCATCGTTACGGCGTCGCTGGCGAGCATCCGCTCGACATGGTCGGCATCGATGCCGGCCGCAAGCGAACGGGCGCGAAGCTGCGCGATCAGGCCCTCGGCGGAGGCGGTGAGCGCATAGTCGGCCACGATGTCGGCATGCGAGACGCCGGCAGTGGCCAGAAGCATGGCAGCGACGACGCCGGTACGGTCCTTGCCGGCGGTGCAGTGGAACAGCACCATCCCCGGCCGGGCCTGCCCGATGGCGCGAAAGACCGTGGCGAACTGCGCGCCACAGTGATCCAGCGCGCTGCAATAGCGCTCTGCCATGTCGAAGGGCTGCCGCACCATTGCGATCGGCGCCAGCGCGTCGAAGAGCACGATATTGCGGTAGGACACCGTCTCGTGGCCGATGAAGGGGTGGCTGGTGACCGCAGTCTCGTGCGGCCCGCGCAGGTCGATAACGAGCGAGAGATCATCGGCGACAAGCGTCGCCAGGCTCTCGCCGTTGAGCGGGTGCAGTGCTTCCCCGCGCAGGATCCGGCGCCATTGCGTGGTGCCGCCGGCCTGCCGATCGTAACCGCCGAGGTCGCGGATGTTGTGGGTGTCGGGCAGCGTCCAGTGACGCATGGTGGCCTCCTGCTGTGCTTCGGTCTGTTCGTCTTGGTACAAATGGGGCGCGCGTCGTCGCGGATGCAACGCCCCCACTCGCGCGTGGTCAGGGCATCAGCGCCTGGGCATTGGCCTGCGCCTCGGTCAGCGTCTTCACCACGTCATTGGGACCGAGCACGGCCTCCGAGACGGCTTCCTTCATCATCGCTTCGGCCTGGCGATAATTCGGGCCGGGGAAGGCGACATTGGGGGTAAGACGCGACAGCTGTTCGAGGTTCGGACGGATCAGCGGGTGCGTCGCGGTCCAGGGACCGAGCAGCTTCGGATCGTCGACGATGTTGAGGCGAAGCGGCAGATAGCCGATCTTCGAGGTGATGATTGTGTAGCCGTAGTCGGAGGTGAGGAACTTCATCAACTCGTATGCGGCGCGCTGCTTGACCGGATCCTGCGAGAAGGCATAGAGCGCCGAGCCCGAATTGGTGGGCGCGGTCGGCTTGGTCCCGAAGGCCGGCATGCCGGTCACGCGCAGTTCCCACTTGCCGTCGGCGGATTTGGACAGGGAGTTCTGCAGGGCGCTGGTGTAGAGATACATGCCCAGCCGGCCGGCGGCAAAAGCCTCCTGCGGATTGGCCGGGTCGAGGCGGGCATGGGCGCCGCTGTCGACCATGTCGCGCAGCATCTGCACCGCTTCAATGCCGTTCTTGTCGGCGAAGGTCAGCGTGTTGTCATCGCGGACCTTGCCGCCGTTCGACATCAGGATCGCCTGATAGACGAAGGTGCCGTCTGTCGGGCCATAGGCGCCGGGAAAGAAGCCGTCCACGCCGGTCTTGGCGACGATGGCTTCGGCTGCCGTCTTCACCTCGGCCCAGGTCTTGGGTGGCGTCTCGGGATCGAGGCCGGCTTTGCGGAAAAGATCAGCGTTGTAGTAGAGGATCGGCGTCGAGAACGTATAGGCAAGCCCATAGGTCTTGCCGTTGATCTTGCCGAGGTCGACGCCACGCGGGATCAGTCCGTCGGTAAGGGCAGCGTAGCCCTTGGCCCCGGCCAGGTCCTCGAGCGGCTGTGCACCCAGATCGGAGGCAAGATAGATGAGGTCGCGAAACACCAGCTGGGCAACGTCGGGCTGCATGCCGGCGGCCATATCGGCCTGCAGGCGCGTGATGATGTCGTTGGAGGGAACTCCGACAGTCTTCACCTTGATCAGCGGGTTTTCCTGCTCGAACTTGGCGATCATCTCGCGGGTGGCGTCCGCACCGGCGCTCGCCGTGGCGAGGTTGTAGTTGTAGAAGGTGATGGTCACCGGCTTGGTGATCTCGGCAGCCATTTCGGCATGCGCGGCGCCGGTTATTCCGGCGGCACCAAGGACTGCGGCGACCGCAAGGCCGAGGAAGGTGCGTTTTCTCATTGCGGGAAGCTCCTGTTGGGAGAAGTTGGTCATTCGGTGGCACCCGCCATGGCCGCATCCTGCTTATGGCGCAGCAGGGACAGGTCGTAACGGTTGAGTTCGTTGCGGGTCTGCGGCAGGGGAACGAGCGCCATGGTCAGGCCCGAGGTGCGAATGGTGCCGATCCCGAAGGAGGCGCCTTCGACCATGCGCAGGATGTCTGTCGTCAGGATATCGGTTGCGGCATGCTGGCCCATGCCGACAATGACGGGGATGCCATGCCATGAGGAGAACCGGTCGTGATGGATATGACCGGAGAGGATCGCGAGGATGTTGCGGCCCTTGAGCACGCCGGCCAGCTGCTGGCTTTGGCTGAACTCGATCGTGCGCCAGTGGTCCCACGGAACAGCGTCGCCCAGCACCGGGGCATGGTGGGCAACGATCAGCTTGGGCAGATCGCCGTGCCGGTCGAGCGCCTGAGCGAGCCAGGCGAATTGCGCGGGCGTCAGGCTGCCGCCGATCTCGCCAGGGGTCGTGGTATCGAGCGTGACGATATGGATGCCGCCGATCACCTGGTCGTGGTCATAGGGAGCATCGAGATCACTGGTTCGGTCAAGCATGGCTTGGTAGAAACCGGCGCGCGTGTCGTGATTGCCGATCGCGTAGACGACCGGCACGTCGGTGGCCGCCATCAGCGACCGCAGCTGGCGGTAGCTCTCGACATCGCCTCGATTGGTGAGATCGCCGCTGGCAATAATGAACTGCGGCTTCTGATCCATCGACCCGATCAGCGCGAGCACGCGCGAAAGCGTCGCCGAGGTATCGCTGAACAGATGGCTATCGGCGACGGAAGGATTGCCGACATGTAGATCGGAGATGTGGATGAATGTCGTTTCGACCATGGGGAGCTCCTGCGTTGGAGCCTGTCTAGGCGCTTCCCGTCTCAGCGGGATGACGGCTTTGAAACGCTGTTTGAAATCGGCGTGGTAAATATCGGCTCCGTTGCCGCAACAACGAGGGCAATGATGCTGCTGGCATTGCCAAGATCGAGCTGGTGGTCCGTCAGTTCGTCGGTGCGGCCGCGGCTTCGCGTCATTTGCGTGCGCACCCCGAGAAGGCACGAGATACGGAATCCGACATCAACTTCGCTCAGCCATGGCGCGATTTTTCTGAAATGCGGGACGAACTGGCGATGATGCTCGATATCCTCGACCATCGGCCGGAATATTTCCGGGTCGTCGCTGGATTGTGCAAGCGTCGTCAGATGGCGGAGCACCCCGTAACTGGAATGGGGATCGAGGCTCCAGCGAATGGATGGCCCGACAAGCGCTGCGATGAGATCGCCGGCGCAGGCAGGCGCCGGATCGGCCCGTTGGACCGCAGCCTGAAGCAATGCCAGGCGCTCCGCATTGAGGCGGAGATAGACGCGCTCGGCAGCCGAAAAAATCAGGTGCTGAAGGGTTCCGAAATGATAGTTGACCGCCGCCACATTGGTGCCCGCCCGACAGGTGATCGTCCGCACCGTCACGTCATCGGGGTGCCGAGCAGCCGACAGCAGTTGCTCGCACGCAGTGCGCAATTTCTCTCGCGTATGGCTCACTATCATACGGTTGCGTAGCGCAAACTCTGTGACATCCGAGTGAAGGTCAAGGAGAAGGCTGGCGCGGAGACCACGCCTCTCGCGCAAATCGGGTCGGGCAGGCCCGCGAGAACGCCCGTCTCCTGAAAGGGGCTACCGGCGACCGCGCCAGAGAAGCGATGAGGTTTGTCGCAACACGCCGAGCCGGTTGGGGCTTTCAGTGAAACGAGGTCACTCGAGACCGGATATACGTGCGTCGCCAAAGCGGCGGACCTTCCGCAGGTACGTAATGAAGGCGGTGAAGAACCGGAACACACTGAGCGAAGTAGCTGTACCGGTAGGAGGGCAGGAAAACAGGCCATCACTTCGTACAACGACGTTAACGCCAGCCGCGTCGAAGCTGTCACCTCAATGATGTAGTGTCCATTCACCTCCCCGTTCTTGTCGAAAGGGACGTCATGATCCCATAAGAGGCCAAAACCAATCTTGTCTACGCTCGCAATCCCTCGGACGAGACAGATGTGTGCATCGAGCTGCAGATCGAACTTCGTCAGGACTTTAGCAAGACCCGCGGCTGGCGTCTGCTCGAAACCTACTCACACAAGGCGATCAGCGGCACGGACTATAATGGTGGGTCAGCATGTCCTGGCGCGCCCGCGTTCAGGTAATATTGGCAATCAGACCAAAAAACACAAGCTCCTCAACGGTTATGGCGAGCAGCTTTTGGTGGAGTTTCCCGAGTGGGAGGATCTGCAAGTGTCGTTGGTTGCGGGGGCAGGATTTGAACCTGCGGCCTTCAGGTTATGAGCCTGACGAGCTACCGGGCTGCTCCACCCCGCGCCAAGCGAATTTGGCTTTGCCAAATTTCGCGTCTGCGTAAACCGCGTTGCGGTTTACGTGTAGTGCCGGAGCAAATCCGAAGGATTTGTCTCCTGTGAGGGACGCACCGACTACGAGCCAGACGTCCCTTCGGCAATTCTAAACCCCACCAACGACAAAAGGCCGCTTTGGGAGCGGCCCTTGGTTTGGCCAGGGGCCGGTTGTTTTCGTGTATGAGAAGATTGTTTGGTCCATCCTCATGGATGGCATTGCCTTTAATAGACCTGGCAGCGACCTACTCTCCCGCGTCTTAAGACGGAGTACCATTGGCGCAGGGGTGTTTCACGGCCGTGTTCGGAAAGGGAACGGGTGCAGCCACCCCGCAATGACCACCAGGTCGATTAAGGGCAATGTATGCGTGGCAATGGGCGACCATTGCAACGCTTTATCGAGAAGCTGGCGGAGGCGAACCCCCTTTTGTCTTAGTTGAACACGTCTTTGGTGCAACAAACCGGACGAACACTGACGTGTTCGCCGGGCCCGTCGCAAAGGCTTTCGCCTTCGCTCTGTCAGGACCAACGCTCACGCGTTGGCCTTGAGATGAGCATAGTCAATGAGAACGATGAAGCCAATCGGGCTATTAGTAAGGCTAAGCTTCATGCATTACTGCACGTCCACACGCCTCCTATCAACGTGGTCGTCTTCCACGGCCCTGATAGGGAATACTCGTTTTCAGGTGGGTTTCCCGCTTAGATGCCTTCAGCGGTTATCCCTTCCATATATAGCTACCCTGCTATGCCGTTGGCACGACAACAGGTCCACCAGAGATATGTCCATCCCGGTCCTCTCGTACTAGGGACAGATCCTGTCAATATTCCTACACCCACGGCAGATAGGGACCGAACTGTCTCACGACGTTCTGAACCCAGCTCACGTACCGCTTTAATTGGCGAACAGCCAAACCCTTGGGACCTGCTCCAGCCCCAGGATGCGATGAGCCGACATCGAGGTGCCAAACAACCCCGTCGATATGGACTCTTGGGGGTCATCAGCCTGTTATCCCCGGCGTACCTTTTATCCGTTGAGCGATGGCCCTTCCACGCGGGACCACCGGATCACTATGACCGACTTTCGTCTCTGCTCGACTTGTCAGTCTCGCAGTCAGGCGGGCTTATGCCATTGCACTCGACGACCGATTTCCGACCGGTCTGAGCCCACCATCGCGCGCCTCCGTTACTCTTTCGGAGGCGACCGCCCCAGTCAAACTACCCACCATACACTGTCCCGGATCCGGATAACGGACCGCGGTTAGACATCCATGACGATAAGGGTGGTATTTCAAGGATGGCTCCACGAGAACTGGCGTCCCCGCTTCAAAGCCTACCACCTATCCTACACATGCCGACACGAATGCCAGTGTAAAGCTATAGTAAAGGTGCACGGGGTCTTTCCGTCTAACCGCAGGAACCCCGCATCTTCACGGGGAATTCAATTTCACTGAGTCTATGTTGGAGACAGCGGGGAAGTCGTTACGCCATTCGTGCAGGTCGGAACTTACCCGACAAGGAATTTCGCTACCTTAGGACCGTTATAGTTACGGCCGCCGTTTACTGGGGCTTCAGTTCAAAGCTTGCACCTCTCCCTTTAACCTTCCAGCACCGGGCAGGCGTCAGGCCCTATACGTCGTCTTTCGACTTCGCAGAGCCCTGTGTTTTTGATAAACAGTCGCTACCCCCTGGTCTGTGCCACCCCTTTCCACTTGCGTAAAAAGGGGTCACGCTTCTTCCGAAGTTACGCGTGCAATTTGCCGAGTTCCTTCAACATAGTTCTCTCAAGCGCCTTGGTATGCTCTACCTGACCACCTGTGTCGGTTTCGGGTACGGTCTATACGGTGGAGCTATTTCCTGGAACCGCCCCGCTGCACATCCAATCCAATAAGGAGGTACAACTTACGCGATCCGTCACTACCACCAGGCCCACGAATATTAACGTGGTTCCCATCGACTACGCATTTCTGCCTCGCCTTAGGGGCCGGCTAACCCTGCTCAGATTAACTTTAAGCAGGAACCCTTGGTCTTTCGGCGAGGGGGTCTCTCACCCCCTTTATCGTTACTCATGTCAACATTCGCACTTCCGATATCTCCAGAGGCCCTCACGGGTCCTCCTTCACAGACTTACGGAACGCTCCGCTACCACATACACTTGCGTGCATATCCTCAGCTTCGGTGCATGGCTTTAGCCCCGTTACATTTTCGGCGCAAAGACCCTTATTTAGACCAGTGAGCTGTTACGCTTTCTTTAAATGATGGCTGCTTCTAAGCCAACATCCTGGTTGTTTTGGGATCCTCACATCCTTTCCCACTTAGCCATGACTTGGGGACCTTAGCTGGAGGTCAGGGTTGTTGCCCTCTTCACGACGGACGTTAGCACCCGCCGTGTGTCTGCCGACTAGTACTCCTCGGTATTCGGAGTTTGGTTAGGATCAGTAAGACGGTGAGTCCCCATAGCCCATCCAGTGCTCTACCCCCGAGGGTATTCGGTCGACGCTCTACCTAAATAGATTTCGCGGAGAACCAGCTATCTCCGAGTTTGATTGGCCTTTCACCCCTAGCCACAAGTCATCCCAATCTATTGCAACAGATGCGGGTTCGGCCCTCCAGTTGGTGTTACCCAACCTTCAGCCTGCTCATGGCTAGATCACTCGGTTTCGGGTCTAATGCATCTAACTAAATCGCCCTATTCAGACTCGCTTTCGCTGCGCCTACACCTACCGGCTTAAGCTTGCTAGATACACTAAGTCGTTGACCCATTATACAAAAGGTACGCCGTCAGGCCCCTTACTAAAAAGAGCGCCCTCCGACTGCTTGTAGGCATCCGGTTTCAGGTTCTATTTCACTCCCCTTGTCGGGGTGCTTTTCACCTTTCCCTCACGGTACTTGTTCGCTATCGGTCATGCACGAGTACTTAGGCTTGGAGAGTGGTCTCCCCATGTTCAGACAGGATTTCACGTGTCCCGCCCTACTCAAGGACAATGTCTGTTCTACGCTTACGGGGCTATCACCCACTCTAGCCAGGCTTTCCAACCTGTTCAGCTTTATTCAACATTGCCACTGGCCTGGTCCGCGTTCGCTCGCCACTACTTACGGAGTCTCGGTTGATGTCCTTTCCTTCAGGTACTTAGATGTTTCAGTTCCCTGAGTTCGCTTCTTACACCCTATGTATTCAGGTGTAGATACCTTATTGATAATACCTAGAAATCTAAACCGTCCCGAAAGACGACTTAAACTTTCTAGGTATTTAAGGTGGGTTGCCCCATTCGGAGATCCATGGATCAAAGCTTATTCGCAGCTCCCCACGGCTTTTCGCAGCGTATCACGTCCTTCTTCGCCTGTGCATGCCAAGGCATCCACCAAATGCCCTTAAAACACTTCATCGTTCTCATTGCCAATGCTCATCAATATAGCTTCCTCCAAAAGAGCAAGCGGAAGGGCTACCTTTTACAACCCAACCTTCTCATGATGCCATCAACGTGTTCGACAAGCCTGCTTTTTTGGGGTCACGCCGAGCGACCCGCTTGCAAACTTGTCTTTAAGACCAGCTTCTCGAGATTAAATCCGGGTCCGCGCGGTTAGCAAACGGACATCAATAAGTCGTCAGAGATGGTTTAGGGCCAAGCCCCAAAACACCAACAACGACCGACCAGAGTGACATGCTTCCTACCTACTCCAGTTCTTCCTCCAGATCCGACCGGCTAGGTCATCCTTGGTATCATCAGAACCGGGCTCGGACATCTTTGGGTCAAAACCCAAAAATACCTGGAAGCATCCAGATCAATCTTCTCTTCACAATTTTGCAGAACAGGCAGCACTCCTAAAAGTGATGCAAACTTTATTTTCTTCAGAAGACAATGCGACAAGGGAACCAT